>NZ_FCOJ02000012.1 GCF_001545035.1 Caballeronia glebae | reverse complement strand
TTAGTTGGGACTCCGCGTCGCGTTGCCTCTTCCGAGTGAGCGGGCGCGCGTTCAAGAAGGGATATTTCAACAGCCTGCTAGGGGTGACGACGGCGCGAAAAGCCTTCCGTGCGACGGCTGAGAACCGCTCGCTCGCGCCGGGCGGTATTTGAAACCATCCGAAGGCAGCGGCCCTACGAGAGATTTTTCGCACGACCGCTTTACCAAGCTCAACATTGGTGCGCGCGGTGTCGGGAAGGCGATACGAGCAAAAGAGGTCGAACCTTTCGGCGCGGCCGATGCGCTTTCGCGAGGACGCTACCTTTCGGCCGTTCGCTTCCTTTCCGTTTGCTTGATCGACAGCGACCTAACGAGCGTCCGTACAACAGTTATTAGGGCATCCGGGCACATATGTCACTTCTACGCGCTGCCCCCCCGGCTCAGAGAAGCTTCTAGGCTCACTCTCTACATAGACTCGCCCGTACACCGATAAGCTTGTGCTATGTAGCCCAAATTGCTGCATAGCGTTCCACACTCTTGTGGCGCGCTCTTCCGAAAGCTTGCTCGGGTTCGTTTCTGACGGTTCTGCCAACCCTCTCACAAGGATGCCGTCTGTGACTTCGAACTGACGCATATCGGCCGCCCACTTAGACAGTCGCGAAAGCTCACTTACCATGACATCGGCCGAATTCTTCTGGAACTGCACATCGATCTGCCTTCCCGGTTGATTCTGAGATCCGTCGCACGCATTTGATTGCGTACACCACGCCAAAGCCGCTACCGCTAACGCTTTCTTAATCGGAATAGACACAGTAACCCGCAACGCTGTCGGCATTCTTAATCGCAAGTTCTGGGTCCGCTCGACCCCATGTTTTGAGCATTGGAACAATTCCATACTTAGGATCTTCTGTCGCCATGGTATCGAGGAAATGGGTAGCTTCGTGGATTATCGTCGAGACACGAGAATCGCCTCCGCCGCTCCTTGGTCTCATTGTGCAAAAGCCGAGACTGATGGCGATTGTGTGTGTTGCTGTATCAGGGGCGCACACGTGCGCGGCCTCCGCATCTCGGCCACGCGGATTGGGCAAACATCCAGTCGCCTTGTCCCCTTCGCTATCGGAACGGACAACATTCTCAGGGCCGAATTCGCGCACGACCTCAAGCACCCTTCCTAGACCATTGAGAAGATGCTCGCGCATACTTTCGTCATTGCGCCCGAACCATTGGAACACTCGATCTTTCTCGCTTGTGTGCCACGCGTTTAAAGCTTTCAGCCGTACTCCTATTTTCGCGACGGCTTCCGCCTGTGCATCGGCAAAGACCTTTCTAAATTCCGCATTAGTCATGTTCGGACATATGCGTTCGGTGTTCACATCTATGACCACCGACGAACCCTCGATTGTGTTGGTCATCGACGAATGAATTTCAAAGAATTCCTTTGCCATTACTCTGCTTCCTCAACCTCGACCGTGATTTTTTCGGCCGCGCTGGTCTTGATGCGTTGTGTCCGTCCTGCTTGGTCAGTCACACCTTCCACGATTACGCCGTTACTGCTAACCAAGCGATAGGGCACGCTAGCAAGGGGTCTACCGCTCGTTCTGTCGCGAAGCACGTACTCTTCGTCGAAAACGGAAGCGGCTGGCAGCGCACTCGCGAGCGGCAACGCGCTCGTGCCGCGCGCATTGCCGCTATCAACTCCGCTTTTTAGAAAAATGCCTGGATTCTTCCCGATCAGGACTCGATTCTGTTTACACGGACAAAGCACAACATCGTTATCAACGACGGCACAGCGGCCCTTTTCCTTTATGCCCCGTCCGGTCCCATGTATCTTGTACTTGCCTTTGCAGTTCCCGCATGTTGCTTCGTCGTCGCTGAGAGCAACTCTTCTTCTATCGTCGCGAATTGTCGATGAACCAGCGATGACGATGCCGCCTGTAGTCGTTGGGTCGCCTTCGCGTATTGCTGCCTTACGCATGAGCCGATCCCGCGCCGCAAAGGCTGGGCGGCACATATCCCGGTTCGAACAGTCCTGGAATGGTCATGCCTTCTTTTTTCGAGGCGTCACACACCAATTGCGGTGCCGTCGCGATCTTGTCGCCGCTGCTCAGACGTGAGCCAACAAGGGCAGCTTCGAAGCCATCGAATTCCGCGCCACTTGATACTTGCAGAATTCTTCGACCACGTCCGCTTGTTGCCCCAACGGTCGCGAGCCAACACATGAGTTCGTCTCGTTCTTGCATGACGTCTTCCGCAATTTTGTTATGGATAACAAAGTTATCGGATTTGAACGCCGAACGGAACAGACACGCGTCATTTTGTGTCGATGAAACCATGCAAAAAGCCACGCAAATTATGAGCAAGCGGTGCACGGCAGAGATGCTCGACTAGAGCGCAAGATTGTGCCAATGTGATTGCCTGATGGCATCTACAGATTCGGTGAATGCGTGCGATCCCGGATCGTTACTTCGTATTCCGAGGGCGGCGTTCATTGCACGGTCGCGTGGCGCACACGGGGCAGTGCTAGTAGACCGACGCGAAACCGGGAGCCGGCTAAAGTAACTAAAGTAACAAAACAAGAAAGCAAAAAAAAGCGCCGCAGGCAAAACTCCACCCGCGACGCCCAGCGTTGCCCAACGCTCAAAGCCCTTTACTTGGTCCAGGAATCCACCCGATCCCCATGCGCGCTGATCCACGCGTCGGCGGCAGCCTGAGGCTTCTCGCCATTCTGCGTGGCGAGCATCACGCTATCGATCTCACCCGGCTTCCACTGAAACTTCTTCAGGAACGCCACCACCTGCGGCGCCTTCTTCTCCAGCTCCGGGTTGATCACGTTATCCACGTGTTCCGACTCGCCGAACACCTTCTTCGGGTCTTCGAGGAACTTCAGCTTGTACTTCGCGAACATCCAGTGCGGCTTCCAGCCCGTCACGATGATCGGCTTCTTCGCCGCCTCCGAACGCGCCAGTTCCGCCGTCATAGCCGAGCCCGAACTCGGCAGCAGCTTGTAGTCGAGGCTATAGGCCTTGATCGCTTCGCTCGTCTTCTGCATCACGCCCGCGCCCGCATCGATACCGACGATGCGCGAATCGAATTCCGCCTTCTTCGCTTCGAGATCGGCCAGGCTGTTGACGTCGACATTCTCCGGCACGATCAGGCCAATCTTCGCGTCCTGAAAGTTCGGGCCGAGATTCACGACCTTCGACTTGAAGTTGTTCCAGTACGCGCCGTGCGTGACCGGCAGCCACGCCGAAAGCGTCGCGTCCAGATCGCCGCGCGCCACGCCTTGCCACATCACGCCCGCCGCCACCGGCACGAGCTGCACCGGATAACCCAGCTTCTTCTCGATGATGCGCGCTGCCACGTTCGACGTCGCGACGCTATCGTCCCAGCCCTCGACGTAACCGATTTTGATCGTCGGCTTATCCGCGGCGTTCGCCATCAGGCTCGAAGCGAGGGCGGCGCTCATCGCCCCCAGAACGAGCATTCTTCTCATCGGTTTCATTTGGTTTCCCCTTAGCGGCCCACGCCGTGTAGCGAACAGAATCACCAGCCAGAATTGGCCCGTAGCGCACTTTTCCGACACTCAGTTGTCAAGAAACGACGCGTCCCTTCAGGGTTTTACTTATCGACGACGAGGTCGCTCAAAGGCTTGCTGCAGCACAGCAGCACCATGCCCTGATCGATCTCGCGCTGACGAATGCCACCCGCATGCTTCATGCTCACTTCGCCGGACACGAGCTTCACCTTGCACGTTCCGCACATGCCCTGCGTACACGACGAAGGCAGACGCACGCCCGCTTTCTTCGCCGCATCGAGCACGTGTTCGCTGCTGCCGCATTCGATGTCGCGCCGGCTCTTCGCGAAGTTCACCTTGAACTTCGTATCGACGGGCGCGGCTTCGATCGTTTCGATCGTTTCGATCTTTTCAACCGTTTCGATCTGCTCCGCCGGCGCGGGCGCGAAGCCGAGCGCCTCTTCATGCGCCGCGACGAAATCAGTCTGCGTCGCGAGCGCCTCGCCGACGTGCGCCGTCGTCAGTTCAGCCGCGACTTCCTCGATAACGCCGAACGAGAAGCTCTCCTCGTGATAATGCTTGCGATCGAAACCACCCGCGTCGAGTAGATCGCGCACCGCCTTCATATACGGCGCGGGGCCGCACGTGAAAACCTCGCGTTCTAGAAAGTCCGGCGCGATCAGCTTGAGCAACGGCAGGCTCAAAAAGCCCGTCACGCCGGGCCAGTTCGTGCGCGCGCCGACGCGCTCGCAGACGAACGCCGTGCGAAAGTTCTTGTGATTCGACGCGATCAGATCGAGTTCGCGCGGGAAGATGATGTCGTCGGGCGTGCGCGCGCTATGCACGAACACGATGTCGGCATCGTCGCCGAGTTCGTGATGCGCGCGGCTCATCGACATCAGCGGCGTAATGCCCGAACCCGCCGATAGAAACAGATACTTGCGCGCCGGATGACGCGCGCACGTGAACTCGCCCGACGGTCCGAGCACGCGCACCGTCGCGCCCGCCACGAGGTTGTCGTGCAGCCAGTTCGACACCGGGCCGCCCGGCACGCGCTTCACCGTGATGGAGATCGTGTGCGGACGCGTCGGCGCGGACGAGATCGTGTAGCAGCGGTTGATCCGCTCGCCGTCGATATCGAGTTCCAGCGTGATGAACTGTCCCGGCTCGAATGTGAACGTGCGCTCGCCGGGCGCCTTGAAGAAAAAGCTTTTGACGTCGTGCGTTTCCTGCCGGACGTGACAGCAGACGAGCGTTTCGTCCGTGTCGCAATCCCAGCGCACGGGCAGCGTCCCCCAGAACTTCGCCTGGGTGACACGGCTGTCGGTCGGCTCGAACGTAGCCTGATCGCGCATCATGTTCTACTCCTGCTACGACTGCTTCAGCGCATGAAGGAAACGACTTTCTCACCGTGCGACGCATCGACGCCGTGCTCGGGCGTGTCGGCGTAATCGGCAAGACGTCCGATATACCACTCGCAAAACTTCTCGACGAGACCTTCCGTGAACGGCGAGTACGGGCCCGGTTCGTAGGCGTTGCTCGCGACGCCGAGCTGCGAGTACTCGACGAGCGTGCGGTCCTGATCGTTCGTCGCGCGCCACACGGCGGTGAGATTGTCGACGTCGTAATCGATGCCCTCGCGCGCATCTTTGTGCACGAGCCATTTCGTGCGCACGAGCGTTTCGCCCGACGCGAGCGGAATCACGCAGAACGTCACGATGTGATCGCTCATGAAGTGATGCCACGAGTTCGGCTGCGTCCAGAACGACAAGCCGCCCAAGTCCGCGCGCTCGAAGCCGCCGAGCAGTTTCTTCGATGCGACCTTCGCGTCGAGCGTCTGCGATTCGCCGTCGCGATCGAGCGGCAGGCGTTGCGTGCGAAAGCCCGTGACGAGATCGGCGAGACGCTCGATTTCCGCGGACGGCAAGCACATCGCCTCCCATTGCTTCGCGCGCTCTTCCACGGTCTTCTCGAACGCCGCCATGCCTTCTTCGTTCGCGGGCGAGCGCTGATAGCCGAAGCCGTATTCATAGAGCGAAATGGTCAGTTCGGGATGGTTCGCGACGCAGTGATAGCACTCGCGATTGTTCTCCATCGTGAGCTTCCAGTTGCCTTTCTCGACGATATCGATGCTCGCCGCGATCTTGCATTCCCTCAGCCCGTGCGGCGCGAGATACGGCTCCATCGCTTCGCGCATCACGGCGAAATCGGCGGGCGGTTCGTCGGCGAGACAGATGAAGATGAGGCCCGCGAGATTCTGCACATGCACCTTCTTCAGGCTGTGCTTGCAGCGGTCGAACTGGTCGCCCATATGCTCGGCGAACATCAAGTCGCCGGAGAGGTTGTAGGTCCAGCTGTGATACGGGCACACGATGTTGCCGAGCGAGCCCTTCTCCTGATTGCACAGGCGCGCGCCGCGATGCCGGCACACGTTGTAGAAGGCGCGGATTTCCATGTCGTCGTCGCGCACAATCAGGATCGAGTCGTTGCCGATCTCGACCGTCGTGTAATCACCCGGCTCGGGAATATCCGGTTCGATGGCGACCTGAATCCAGGTCTTGCGGAAAATAGCGTCGAGATCGAGCGCGTGAATTTCCGCGCTCGTGTAGAACGGCGCTTCGAGCGTGTGGCCCTTTTTGCGGCGTTCGATCATTGCGCGAACGTCTGCCGAAACTCTCATCGTGTGCTCCGTTTTGCGTCACGTCTGGTGCCCCGCCAAACACCTTTGAACGCGGGCTGCTGCAAGCGTATGTGAGTCAGAAAAGCTAGTAATCGACGAGTTGATGTTCGCGCAAATACGCCAGAATCACTTGTGCTTTTTCGACGGGACTCCCTTCAATTACGACGCTGCCGCCGCGACTTTCCGTCGTCGTCGCGCCGAGCATGCGCGCATGGCCCGAGCGCTTTTCGGGCGCGGCCAGCTTCTTTGGTTTCGCTGCGACCGGGCCGATGCTCCACGCCGCGCTTTCCTTGTCGACGGGCGCACTCGCCGCGACCGGCGCGACGTGGCCTTCGCGCATGCGCGCATACGCATAGCGCGGCGCGGCGTTGGCGAGCGGATGCACGGCGACGAGCGCGGGCATTGGCGCGCGCACGCGGCGTCGCAAACCCTTCGGCATGAACTGGCGCACTTCGATGCCTTCGGTCGTGACATCGACATCGACGGCCGCGCCGACGAGCGGAACGTTCAACGCATCCGCGAGCTTGTAAGGCAGCGTGCCGCTGTCGTAAGCGCCTTCGGCGCGCGTGCCGGTGAACACGAGGTCGTAGCCCGCGAGTCGTGCTGCGAGCGCCGCGCACGCATCGCCCTGTGTGTTGAGCACTTCGACTTTCGGCGCGCCGAGCGCGAGATATTCGGTGAGCGCGGGATTCGCCGGATCGCCCGCATGAAGCACGTCGAGTTGCGCGCCGTGCGTCCTGGCGATGCCGATGGCGATGGTCAGCGCGGCGGCATCGTTGCGGCTGTAGCGCGCGACGCCGCTGACGGGATGACGTCCGGTGGAAACCAATACGGCGATCTTCATGCGGCGACTCCTTCGACAAGCTGCGCGGTCTGCGCGATCGAAGCTCCGCTGGCACGCGCGGCGCGCGCGGCGGCGGCGGCATCGGTCAGCGCTTTGATCGTTTCCTGCGTATCCGCGACGACCGTGAGATTCGCGCGCTTCGCGATCGGCGCGCTGGCGTCGAGATTCACGGCGATCACGTGACGGCAATCCTTGATGCCCTGCAAGTGCTGCACCGCGCCCGAAATGCCGAACGCGATATACACGCTCGCCTCGACGGTCTTGCCCGTCGCGCCGATCTGCTTGTCGCGCGTGAACTTGCCGTCGTCGACGGCCACGCGGCTCGCGCCGATCGCCGCGCCCAGCGTGACCGCGAGCGCTTCGAACGCGGCGATGTCCGACACGCCGTTGCCCGCCGACACGATGAAGTCGGCTTCCTCCAGCGCGACCTGCGCCGCGTCCATCTCTTCGATGCCGAGATCGACGTAAGCGCTCGCTTTCGATGCCGGCGCGATCCCTTGTGGATTCACCGCCTCGCCCGCGCCGACGAAGGGCAGCTTCGCATCGACGGCATTGATGGCGAGCAGCACGATGTCGGGCAATGCGCGCGAAGCCAGCGCGCGGCCCGCATGCGCATACGACGCAACATGCGCCGCATCGATTTCGACGACCTGCGTGGCGATGGACGCATCGGCGCGCGCGGCGTAACGGCGGCCGAGATCGCCGTCGCCCGTCGCGTTGTCGGGCATGAAGATATGCGCGGGCGCGAACGCCGCGACGCAGGCCGTCAGCGCGCGCACTTCTTCATCGGGCGCGTAATTGCGGCGATCGAAGGCGGGCAGCTCGACGTAGCGATCCGCGCCCAAAGCCGCGGCATCGTCCTTGAACTCGCCGAACGCGATCAGCACGACTTCCGTGCGATCGTCCGCGAGCAATGCGGCGGCGGCGAGCGCCTGGCGCGCGTGATCGTCGAGCGCGCCGCGATCCGTGTGCGCCGCGACGAGCAGCGCGCGCGTCGCGGGCTTCGTCGTGCGGCGCGGCTTCGTCGCTTCCTTGTGGCCGCCGTTCGTGAAGTTCAGCACGACGCCATTGCCCACTTCGCCGAGCGTGATGCGCTTGAGCCCCGCCGCCGTGACGATGAACGGCCGGCGCGGATCGATTCGTTTGATGTCGTTCATGTCTTCACTCCAGCGCGGCGGCAACCAGCTCCGCCACGTCGAGCACTTCGGGACGAGGACCGACCACGCCTTCGAGCATCGCGGTGCATTGCGGGCAACCGACCGCGACGATCTCCGCGCCGATCGACTTCGCATCCGCGATACGGATATCCGGAATGCGCTGTTTGCCGGGGATATCCGTCAGCGGCGCGCCGCCGCCACCGCCGCAGCAACGCGCGCGCATGCCGTGACGCTCCATCTCGACGACCTTGATGCCGATGGTCTTCAACAGCTTGCGCGGCGCTTCCGTTTCGCCGTTGTAGCGGCCGAGATAGCACGGATCGTGATACGTGATCTTCTTGTCCGCGAGCACGGCGGCGGCTTTGGGCGTGAGCTTGCCGCTCGCGACGAGTTCCGCCATGAACGCGCTGTGATGCTGCACTTCGTAATAGCCGCCGAGCGCGCGATATTCGTTGCGCAGGCTATGCAGCACGTGCGGATCGGCGGTGACGATGCGACGGAACTGGTATTGCGACAACGTGTTCATCAGCTTCGATGCGCATTGCTGGAACGTGGCTTCATCGCCGAGACGCCGCGCCGTGTCGCCCGTATCCGTTTCGACGCCGCCGAGCACCGCGTAATCGACGCCGGCCTTGTTCAGCACCTTCGCCAATGCGCGCAGCGTGCGCTGATAGCGCATGTCGAACGCGCCTTCGCCGGCGATCAGCAGGACATCGACGGGACGTCCGGGCTGCGCGACCTGCACTTGCAGATCCACCGACCAGTCGTAGCGCGCGCCGATGTCGTAACCGTTCTGGCTGCCGGTCTCGCGCAAGTTCGCGAGCGTGATCGGGCCTTTGCCGGGGACATCGCCCTCCACGAGCGTCTGATTGCGGCGCATGTCGACGATCGCATCGACGTGCTCGATCAGCATCGGGCACTCCTGCACGCAGGCGCGGCATGTGGTGCAGGACCAGATCGTGTCCGCTTCGATCATCTGCGAGATGAGCGGTTTGGCCGGACCGCCCGTGTGCTTGCCGACCGGAATGCCGGGCGTCGGGCTGCCCGCGTATTGCGAGTCCGATCCGCCGACCATGCCGACGACGAGATCTTGAATGAGCTTCTTCGGATTGAGCGGCTGACCCGATGCGAACGCGGGGCACGCGGCTTCGCACTTGCCGCATTGCACGCAGGCATCGAAGCTCAGCAGTTGATTCCAGCGAAACTCGACCGGCTTGCCGACGCCGTATTCCTTCGCGTCGAGCACGGGCTTTTTCAGGGCCGTGGGCGGCACGACTTCCTGCTCATTGCGGCTCTTTGCGTGAAAGCGTTCCTGACGCGGATGAAACGCGAGATGCAGAAGGCCCGCCATCGCGTGCTTCATCGGGCCGCCTTGCGCCGCGCCGAAGGTCATCGTGTACGCGCCGGCCGCGATCAGCAACGCGACGATGATCGCGAGCGCGCCGGACATCCACGATGCGGGCAGCAGCATGAACAACGCGAGGCCGAGCGCGAACGAGCCGAGCAAAAGAGGCAGGCTGTCCCACGGTCCATGCGACAGACGCGCGGGCACGTCCTTCGCGCGACGGCGCTTGTACACGAACACCGCGCCGACGAGCATGACGATCGCCGCGAGGAAGATCGCGCGGTCGAGCCACACCGAGTAGATCGCGAGCCCGTAGTTGAGGAAGACGAGCGCCATCGCGAGGATCGCGCCGCCCGCCGTCGCGACGTGCGTCTTCGCGATATACGGATCGCGCGCCACGACATGATGCAGATCGACGAAATAGCGCTTCGGAATGGTCAGCAGATTGGCCCATCCGTACAGGCCGGCCGCCGTCGCGCGGCCTTCGCGCCAGTAGGCTGCGCGCTTCAGCAGGGCGAACGCTAGGCCCGCCATCGAAAGCCACAGCAACGCGGTGATGACAAACACGGGGTTCATCGTCGATTACCTTGTCAGAAGTCTTTGCAGAGGCGCAGCGAATCGTAGATCGCGCTATGGATGTTGTGCATCGAGATGCAGTCGCCGACGCGAAACAACAGGAAGCGTCCGTTGCCGAGTTCTTCGCTCAATGAAGGCTGCGGCTCCGATGCGAACAGCTTGTGCACGTCGACTTGTCCGCGATTGAGCGCCTCGGGCTTCAGCTTCCAGTAGAGCGCATCGTTCGGCGTGATGCCGTTTTCGATGATCACCTGATCCACCGCGCGCTCTTCCTGTTCTTCCGTGTACTCGTTGCGAATCACGGCGATCTTCTTGCCGTCTTCCTCGTACACTTTGTCGAGCCAGTAGTTCGGCGTATGGATCACGCCTTGCGCATAGAGCCGGCGATAGAAGATCGGGAACGTGGTGCCGCCGGTGTCGTCGGCGACCTTCACATCCGGCGTGACGATCTCGACGTTATTGCCACGCGACGCGATGAAGTCCGCGACGCCCGCACCCGCATGCGTACTCACGCCGTCGTAGACGAGCACGTTCTTGCCCGGCTCGACCTTGCCCGAAAGAATGTCCCACGAACTCACCGCGAGACCTTGCTCGACGCCCCACGCGCTCACCTGATTCGTGAACGACGAGCCGCCCGTCGCGAGCACGACGATGTCCGGCTTCTCCGCCATGATCATCTTGTCGTCGGCGGCGACACCGAGACGGCGATCGACGCCGAGGCGCTTCGTCTCCATGTCGAACCAGCGCACGATGCCCGCCATCTGCTCGCGCTGCGGCGCTTTCGCGGCGAGCATGATCTGGCCGCCGACATAATCGTTCTTCTCGAACAGCACGACGTCATGACCGCGCGAACGCGCGACACGCGCCGCTTCGAGTCCCGCCGGCCCCGCGCCGACCACGACGACCTTGCGCTTCGGCCCGCGCGTCTTCTCGATGACATGCGGCATCGTCTCTTCGCGCGAGGTCGCCGCGTTCTGCACGCACAGCACGTCGAGCCCGTTGTATTGGCGGTCGATGCAATAGTTCGCGCCGACGCACTGCTTGATTTCATCTTCACGGCCATCGCGAATCTTGATGACCATGTGCGGATCGGCGATCTGCGCGCGCGTCATGCCGACGAGATCGACCATGCCGTTCGCGAGCAGACGCTCGGCCTGACCCGCATCGCGAATGCTTTGCGCATGCATGATCGGCAGCTTGACCACCGACTTGATGCCCGCTGCGAGATGCACGAACGGCTCGGGCGGCAGCGCCATCGGCGGCATGCAGTTGGCGAGCGTGTTGTGCGTATCCGCGCCGGAACCGATCACGCCGACATAATCGATAAGGCCGCTTTCGGACATCGCCTGCGCGATCTCCTTCAGGTTCTCGTGCGAGAGGCCGTCTTCGTGAAACTCGTCGCCGCACATGCGCAGGCCGACGCAGAAATCCGCGCCCACTTCTTCACGCACGGCCTGCAGCACTTCCACGCCGAAGCGCAGGCGATTTTCGAGCGAACCGCCCCACTCGTCCGTGCGAAAGTTGGTGCGCGGGCTCCAGAACTGATCGATCAGATGCTGGTGCGCCGCCGAGATCTCGATGCCGTCCATACCCGCATCCTTCACGCGCTTCGCGGCCGCGGCGAAGTCCTGGATGATGCGCTTGATCTCTTCCACTTCGATGATCTTCGCATTGCCGCGATGCACCGGCTCGCGCACGCCCGAAGGCGACATCAGATGCGGCCAGTGCTCGCCGTGCCATGCGGAACGGCGGCCCATGTGCGTCGCCTGGATCATGATGAACGCGCCATGACGATGCATGGCTTCGGCGAGACGCGAGAGCGGGTCGATAACCTTGTCGGTCGCGAGATTCACCGACTTCCACCAGCCTTGCGGACTGTCGATCGAAACCGGACTCGAACCGCCGCACACGGCGAGGCCGACGCCGCCCTTCGCCTTCTCCTCGTAATAGCGGATATAGCGGTCGCCAGGCAAACCGCCCGGTTCGGCATAGACCTCCGCGTGCGCAGTGCTCACGATGCGGTTGCGCAACGTGATCTTGTTAAGCTGGAGAGGTTTGAAAAGGTTCGGGTAACGCATTGCGATCGACCTCGGGATGAATGGGCTCTCGTACTTTTTCAGCGCTTACGCTGCAATCGGCGACACTTCGAACACGCAGTGATCGTGTCCCTCGGCCGCGCATTGCGTCTCGATCGATTTCGAGCGCGGGCCTTTCTTCGCGCTGTCGGGCGCGGTGTCGTTCACCCAGTCCATCGCGCCCGCGAACCAGCCCGAGAACATGTAGCAGAGCTTGCCCTGTTTGCCCGGCTGCGCGAGCACAAACGACGAGTTATGCAGATGAATGCGCGCATGCGATGTGGTCGGATCGGCTTCGACGATAGTGAAGAGGCCCCAGCCGCGCTGCGACAAACGCTTCAGGTAATGCTCGAAGCACGCCATCCCGCTGATGCCGTGCTTCTCGGCTTCCTTGTCGCACCAGTGATAAGCGGACTTATAGCCCGCCTTGTAAAGAATTTCGGCATAGGTCTCGCGGCCGAGCGCGTCTTCCACCGCGACGTGATTGTTCGTGAAGAAGTGACGCGGCACGTAGAGCATCGGCAGCGCGTCGGTGGTCCAGACGCCGGTTTGCGGATCGACGTCGATAGGCAGTTGCGGTTGCATCGCGGGATTCCTGTGTATTTATCGTTGATGGTCAGACGTTCCAGACTTCACCGAAGAAGCGCATCCAGTTATCGCCCATCACCTTCTTGATGCGCGACTCGCTCCAGCCGGCCTTTTCCATCGCGGCGGTGAGGTTCGGGAATTCGCCGATCGTGCGAATGCCTTCCGGATTCACGACCTTGCCGAAGTTCGTCAGACGGCGATAGCGGCCCTTGTCGTGCGTGATCCAGTCGAAGAATTCGGTGCTATAGCCTTGCGTGAAATCCGTGCCGATGCCGACGTTGTCTTCGCCGATAACATTAATCGTGTATTCGATAGCTTCGAGATAATCGTCGACGGTCGCGTCCGGACCTTTCTTGAGGAACGGCGAGAACATCGTCACGCCGACGAAGCCGCCCGCATCGACGATCTCGCGCAGTTGATCGTCCGTCTTGTTGCGCGGATGATCCTTGAGGCCCGAGGGGCAGCAGTGCGAGTACGTCACCGGCTTCTTCGAGCAGGCGATCGCATCGGAGGAAGTCTTCGCGCCGACATGCGAGAGATCGACCATGATGCCGACGCGATTCATCTCGTGAATCACTTCCTTGCCATAACCCGAAAGCCCGCCGTCCGGTTCATAACAACCCGTGCCCACGAGGTTCTGGGTGTTATAGCAAAGCTGAACCACGTTCACGCCCAGCTCTTTGAATACTTCGATATAGCCGAGGTTATCCTCGAACGCATACGAGTTCTGGAAGCCGAAGATGATGCCGGTCTTGTTCTCTTTCTTCGCGCGCAGGATGTCGTCGGTCGTGCGCACGAGCGTGAGAATTTCGCTGTATTCGCGGATCTGCTGCTTCATTTCCGCGATGTTGTCGATGGTCTTCTGGAAGTCTTCCCATACCGAGACGGTGCAGTTCACGGCGGTGACGCCGCCCTTGCGCATATCTTCGAACACGGAGCGCTCGAACTTCGAGATGTTCAATCCGTCGATGATGATGCTGTCGTTGTGGAGGGTGCTCATCTTCATGTGCTCCGTGTCGCCTGAAAGGTGGGGTGTTCGACGTAGCGCCGGCAGACTTTTCAGCGATGTCGTGGTGCGTTCGCCGTTGCGTCTATTCTTGACTTTCGCCTCGCCGGTCAATTTATGAATTTAGACGTGTTCTTTACCTTTTCCGACATGCGCGTCTGTTTTCGACAAGTGGCGAATTCCGTTTCGGTGTAGCGCTTTTTTTGTTTGGTCTGTTGCACTGCGCCGGAACGATCGTGCGCTTGCACGGTGCACGCCTTGCCGCGCATGGCCCCGTGCCAGTGCGGAGCGCAGCGGAGCATGCGCGATGCCTTGCATTGCTCAGGGTTTAGCCTGATGGCATGGTAGTTGCAATCGAAATCAAAATTAGAAAAGTGGCGCGCGCTGCGCATAACGGCGCCAATCAATAGATTCCAAGGAATCAGTTCTCACATGTCCTCCGATCGCACGGCGTCGCTGTCGCACTTCGCGTTCATGCCGCTCCCCAACTTCACGATGATTGCGTTCACCAATGCGATCGAAGTCCTGCGCATGGCGAACTACCTGACGGGGCAGCCGTTGTATCGCTGGTCGATCGTGAGTCCGGAAGGCGGACCGGTGACGGCGAGCAACGGGCTTGCTGTCGATACCGGTCCGGTGGAATGCGTGGGGCAACCCGACATCGTGTTCGTGGTCGGCGGAATCGACGTGCAGCGTTCGACCACGCCCGCGCATCTGTCCGCCTTGCGCCGTTTCGCGCGCACGGGCAGCGTGCTCGGCTCGCTTTGTACCGGCACTTATGCACTGGCGCGCGCGGGCTTGCTCGCCGGCTATGCGTGCGCGATCCACTGGGAGAACATGTCGGCGCTCAAGGAAGAGTTTCCCGACACGCGCTTTCTCAAAGAGTTATTCGTGATCGATCGCGATCGCGTGACGTGCACGGGCGGCGTCGCGCCGCTCGACATGATGCTGAACCTGATCGCGGCGCGCGTCGGCACGGCGCGGGTCACGCAGATCGCGGAGCAGTTCATCGTCGAACATGTGCGCGATACGAACGCGCAGCAACGCATGCCGCTCGTCGCGCGTCTCGGGTCGGCTAACAAATCGCTCTTCGAAGTTATCTCGCTGATGGAGAACAACATCGAAGAGCCTTTGTCACGCGAAGAACTGGCGCGGCTGGCGGGCATGTCGCAGCGGCAATTGCAGCGGCTATTCCGCGAGCATCTGGGCATGACGCCGACGCATTACTACCTGACCTTGCGCTTGCGGCGCGCGCGCGAGTTGCTGCTGCAGACCGACATGTCCATCATGCACATCACGATGGCGTGCGGCTTTCAGTCGGCGTGTCATTTCTCGAAGAGTTATCGCGACGCGTTCGGCACCGCGCCGACGCGCGAACGGCGCAAGCAGGTGCCGCCGTTGTCAGCCGTTCCCGCGATGGTGGCCTGAGCGCTCAGATCGACATGTGAAGCCGCGTTTCGCAGACTTCGCATCTGCCGACTCTTTCCGTGCGGAATACGCCGTCCAGCGCAAAGCCGAGCGCCTTGTAAAAGCGCAGGCCACGCGCGTTTTCTTCGAGCGCCCAGAGCGTCATTTCCCGATAACCTTCGCTTGCCGCCGCGTTGATGGCTTCGTCGATCAGCATCCTGCCCGCGCCCTTGCGCCAGTGCGCCGGGTCGATATAGATGGCTTCGATTTCGGCGTCGGTGCTGCCTTTGTCGTGATCGCGCGAGGCGCCCCATGCGATCCAGCCCAGCGTAACGTCGTCGCGCTCCGCGAGCATCACGCGTGGCATGCCGCGCGCGATCAGCTCGGACCATAACGCCCGGCGTTTCGGAATGGAAAGCGAATCGAGGTATTCGGCGGGAAAGATCGAGCGATACGCGGCCTGCCAGGCCTTGACGTGGATGCGCGCGATCTCCGCGGCATCGGTGGGATGCGCGAGGCGGACGGACAACGCGGTGCGGAGGTAATCGGCCTTCATGCGTGAAGTATGACGCCGATTTTCGTTCGCGGGATTGGTTTCGCTTAGCTTTGGTTTATCGCCCCCGCAGCAAAAAACAACCGCGGGGGCCACCAACTTCAAGCCGCCTTCAACAGCCCATGCGGGTCGAGGACGAATTTGCGCGGCGCACCACCATCGAACTTGCGATACCCTTCCGGCGCTTCATCGAGCGGTACGACCGTCACATTCACGATATCCGCGATCGGCAAACGGTCCCACAGAATCGCCTGCATCAGATTGCGGTTGTACTTCATGACCGGCGTCTGGCCCGTGTGGAACGAATGCGACTTCGCCCAGCCGAGACCGAAGCGGATGCTCAGGCTGCCCTTTCTCGCGGCGGCATCGGCCGCGCCCGGATCGTCGGTCACATAGAGGCCCGGAATGCCGATCGCGCCCGCCGCGCGGGTGATTTCCATTAGCGAGTTGAGCACCGTCGCGGGCGCTTCGTGGCCGGCGTCGCTGCCGTGTCCGTGCGCTTCGAAACCCACGCAATCGACCGCGCAATCCACTTCCGGCTTGCCGAGAATCTGCTCGATCTGCTCGCCGAGCGTAGCGTCCTTCGACAAGTCGATAGTCTCGAAACCCATCGCGCGCGCATGCGCGAGCCGTTCCTCGTTCATGTCGCCGACGATCGTGCAGGCCGCGCCCAGCAAGCGCGCCGACGCAGCCGCCGCCATCCCGACCGGTCCCGCGCCCGCGATATAAACCGTCGAGCCCGGGCCGACGCCCGCCATGACCGCGCCGTGATAACCCGTCGGAAGAATGTCGGAGAGACAGGTCAGATCGCGGATCTTCGACATCGCCTGCGCCTTGTCGGGAAACTTCAGCAGATTGAAGTCCGCGTAAGGGACCATCACATATTCCGCCTGGCCGCCGATCCAGCCGCCCATATCGACATAGCCATACGCGCCGCCCGCGCGCGACGGATTCACGTTGAGGCACACGCCCGTGTGTTGCGCCTTGCACGTCGGGCAGCGGCCGCATGCGACGTTGAACGGCACCGACACCAGATCGCCGATGGCGAGCGTCTCGACATCGCGCCCCACTTCGATCACTTCGCCGGTGATTTCATGGCCGAGCACGAGGCCGACCTCGGCGGTCGTGCGGCCGCGCACCATGTGCTGGTCCGAGCCGCAGATGTTCGTGCTGACCACTCTCAGAATGACGCCGTGGCCGATGTCGCGGCCGCGTGGATCGACCATCCTCGGATAGTCGATGGATTGCACTTCGACCTTGCCCTGCCCCAGATAAACGACGCCGCGATTGCTGCTCATTGATCGTCTCCTTGTTTCGTGGACGGCACGCGCGATACATCTGAGCGATGACCGCGCCCGTGCAACGAGGGTAGCGCTCTCGTGAAGCCGCGACCGTCACTCAATGCGACGCACGTTTGACTGAAACCGACATCGCACGCAGCAAACCTTTCGACCCGGTTTTTATTGATTGACCGTTCAAAATAAAAAAACTAGTATCGGCGCAAATCGTCAGTCACAGAACCGCCATGCCCAAGCTCGGAATGCGCGATATCCGCCGCGCGCAACTCATCGACGCCACGCTGCATACCATCGACCAGTCGGGACTCGCGGGCGCGACGCTCGCCTCGGTCGCACAGCGCGCAAGTACGTCGACGGGCATCGTCAGCCACTATTTCGGCGACAAGGACGGCCTGCTCGAAGCCACGATGCGCCATGTGCTGCGCTCGCTGTGGCAAGGCACGTCGCGCCGCCGCAAAGCCGCGAAGACCGATCCGCGCTCGAAATTGCGCGCGGTGGTCGCGGCGAACTTCGACGTCGAACAAGTGAACGGACCGGTCATGAAAACGTGGCTCGCGTTCTGGTCGGAAAGCATGCACAAGCCGGAGTTGCGCCGGTTGCAGCGCGTGAACACGCGGCGTCTGCATTCGAACCTGTGCGCGGATTTCGCGCGGGCATTGGCGAAACCCGCCGCCCGCCGCGCCGCGAGCGGCCTCGCCGCACTGATCGACGGGCTGTGGCTGCGCGGCGCGCTAGCCGGCGAGCCGTTCGACACGAAGGGCGCGCTGCGGCTCGCTTACGAATACATCGACCTCGTGCTGGAAGCGCGCGGTTGACCGCACAAACTTAAAGTTAAAGGAGCGCGACATGACCGCATTCGGAGAGCAACGGCTTTACATCGGCGGCGAATACGTCGATGCGACGAGCGGCGAAAGCTTCGACACGCTCGATCCCGCCACGGGCGAAACGCTCGCGCGCGTGCAGCAGGCATCGCAGGCGGACATCGATCGCGCGGTGCGATCCGCGCGCGAAGGCCAGCGCGAATGGGCCGCGATGACCGCGATGCAACGCTCGCGCATCCTGCGCCGCGCGGTCGATCTGCTGCGCGCGCGCAACGACGAACTCGCCGCGCTGGAAACGCGCGATACCGGCAAGCCGATTGCGGAGACGCGCGCCGTCGATATCGTCACGGGCGCGGATGTCATCGAGTATTACGCGGGGCTCGCGACGGCCATCGAAGGCGAGCAGATTCCGCTGCGCGAATCGTCGTTCGTCTATACGCGGCGCGAACCGCTCGGCGTATGCGCGGGCATCGGCGCGTGGAATTACCCGATTCAGATCGCGTGCTGGAAGTCGGCGCCCGCGCTCGCAGCCGGCAACGCGATGATCTTCAAGCCGAGCGAAGTCACGCCGCTCACCGCGTCGAAGCTCGCGGAGATCTATACCGAAGCGGGCATGCCCGCGGGCGTCTTCAACGTCGTGCAAGGCGACGGACGCGTCGGCGCGATGCTCGCGGAACATGCGGGAATCGAAAAGATTTCGTTCACGGGCGGCGTCGAAACCGGCAAGAAAGTGATGGCGCGCGCCGGCGGCTCGACGCTCAAGGAAGTGACGATGGAACTCGGCGGCAAGTCGCCGCTCATCGTGTTCGACGATGCGAATCTCGAACGCGCCGCCGATATCGCGATGAGCGCCAACTTCTTCAGCTCGGGCCAGGTATGCACGAACGGCACGCGCGTGTTCGTGCAACGCGGAGTGATCGGCGCGTTCGAAGCGCTCGTGCTGGAACGCGTGAAGCGCGTTCGCATCGGCGCGCCCGACGATCCGCGCACCAACTTCGGTCCGCTCGCGAGCGCGGCGCAGTTGCAGAAAGTGCTCGGTTATATCGAGAGCGGCAAGCGCGAAGGCGCGCGGCTCGCCGCGGGCGGCGCGCGCATGACCGAGGGCGCGTTCGCGCGCGGCCAGTATGTCGAGCCGACCGTATTCGCCGATTGCCGCGACGGCATGCGCATCGTGCGCGAGGAAATCTTCGGCCCGGTGATGAGCCTGCTCGCGTTCGATGACGAAGACGAAGTCATCGCGCGCGCCAGCGATACGGACTATGGCCTCGCGGCGGGCGTCGTGACGGAGAACTTGTCGCGCGCGCATCGCGTGATTCATCGGCTCGAAGCGGGCATCTGCTGGATCAATACGTGGGGCGAGTCGCCGGCCGAGATGCCGGTGGGCGGCTACAAGCAATCGGGCGTCGGACGCGAGAACGGCATCGTCACGCTGAATGCCTACACGCGCATCAAGTCCGTGCAGGTCGAGCTCGGCCCCTATCAGCCCGTGTTTTGAGGAGCATGGCGATGAGCGCGAACGAATACGATTACATCATCGTCGGCGCGGGATCGGCGGGCAACGTGCTCGCGTCGCGTCTCACGGAAGACGAAGACGTGACCGTGCTGCTGCTCGAAGCGGGCGGCCCGGATTATCGCTTCGACTTTCGCACGCAGATGCCCGCGGCGCTGGCGTATCCGTTGCAGGGGCGACGCTATAACTGGGCGTATGAAACCGAGCCCGAGCCGCATATGAACAACCGTCGCATGGAATGCGGGCGCGGTAAGGGGCTGGGCGGATCGTCGCTCATCAACGGCATGTGTTATATCCGCGGCAATGCGCTCGATTACGATAACTGGGCGTCGATGCCCGGCCTTGAAAACTGGAGTTATCTCGACTGTCTGCCGTATTTCCGCAAGGCCGAGACGCGCGATATCGGACCGAATGCGTATCACGGCGGCGATGGTCCCGTGCACGTGACGACGAGCAAGCCCGGCAACAATCCGCTCTTCGCCGCGATGGTCGAGGCCGGCGTGCAGGCGGGCTATCCGCGCACCGAAGATCTGAACGGCTATCAGCAGGAAGGCTTCGGTCCGATGGATCGCACCGTGACCGCGAAAGGACGACGTGCGAGCACGGCGCGCGGGTATCTCGATCGCGCGAAGCAGCGCGGCAATCTCACGATAGTTACGCATGCAACTACCGACCGCGTGTTGTTCTCGGGAAAGCGCGCGATCGGTGTCGCTTATCTGCATGGCTCGGAGCGCGTGAGCGCGCACGTGCGGCGCGAGGTGCTCGTGTGCGGCGGCGCGATTGCATCGCCTCAGGTGCTGCAGCGCTCGGGCGTGGGAAGATCCAGTTGGCTCAAGGAGCTGGAGATTGCCGTGGTGCACGATCTGCCGGGCGTCGGTGAGAACTTGCAGGATCACCTCGAAATGTACATGCAGTACGAATGCAAGGAGCCGGTGTCCTTATATCCGGCGTTGCGGTGGTGGAATCAGCCGGCTATCGGACTGGAGTGGATGCTGAACGGGACGGGCGTCGGCGCGAGCAATCAGTTCGAAGCGGGCGGTTTTATCCGCACGCGCGACGATGATCTTTGGCCGAACATTCAGTATCACTTTCTGCCGGTCGCGATCAATTACAACGGTTCGAATCCGATCGAGATGCATGGGTTTCAGGCGCACGTCGGATCGATGCGCTCACCGAGTCGCGGACGCGTGAAGCTCAAGTCGCGCGATCCGAATGCGCATCCGGGCATTCTCTTCAACTACATGGCCGATCCGCTCGACTGGCGCGAGTTCCGCGATGCGATTCGCATCACGCGGGAGATCATGCGGCAGCCTGCTTTGGAGCGGTATCGCGGGCGCGAGCTTCATCCTTCCGACGATCTGCAAAGCGATGCCGATCTCGACGCGTTCGTGAAGGCGAAGGCGGAGACGGCCTTTCATCCTTCGTGTTCCTGCAAGATGGGATATGACGATATGGCGGTCGTCGATGGGGAAGGACGCGTGCACGGGATGGAAGGATTGCGCGTCGTCGATGCGTCGATCATGCCGCAGATCACGACCGGCAATCTCAATGCGCCGACGATCATGCTCGCGGAGAAGATCGCGGATCGGATTAGGGGAAGGGAGGGTTTGGCGCGGGTTGATACGGATTATTTTGTGGCGGGGGGGAGAAGGGCGCGGGGTTCCGCGTAGGTGGAGGAACCATCAATGAGGCGTGCCGCGCCGTGATGCTCGCGGGCCTATCTCCGCGCACGCGGAGGAACCTCGACGTCATTCGCGAGCGTGGCCATCGCCGGCGGTCTATCTCCGCGCACGCGGAGGAACCGTCATCGACCTGCTGATGCCGCCCCTCGACAAGGGTCTATCTCCGCGCACGCGGAGGAACCTTGACCGACCTCGTCAATCTCGACGTGATCGCGGGTCTATCTCCGCGCACGCGGAGGAACCGCTGTCGGCACGTAGAAGGGCATCCACCGAAAAGGTCTATCTCCGCGCACGCGGAGGAACCTCAATGTCCCGCCAGAACAATCGCGCAAGGCTGGGTCTATCTCCGCGCACGCGGAGGAACCGAAGCCGCCGCCGAAGACATTGATTCGTTCGCGGGTCTATCTCCGCGCACGCGGAGGAACCCAGATGGTGAGCGGCGAGATAACGCCCCGCCAGGGTCTATCTCCGCGCACGCGGAGGAACCCCCTATCTTGAGACTGAGGGTTACGGCGTCCCGGGTCTATCTCCGCGCACGCGGAGGAACCATTTTCCTTCCGCCGATGTGTTTTCCGATGTAGGGTCTATCTCCGCGCACGCGGAGGAACCGAGGTCTTCGCCCATTCGATCGCCTGCCAGACGGGTCTATCTCCGCGCACGCGGAGGAACCTTCGCGAAGACGCGGAAGCAGTACGGAAACATGGGTCTATCTCCGCGCACGCGGAGGAACCGGACTCCGACGAATGGCTCGCGAAGCGCACCGGGGTCTATCTCCGCGCACGCGGAGGAACCTCTACCTCATAACATCCTGATCGCAAAGCAAAAACCGCCAAACCGACCCAATCTCAAAACCGTATTTTCAAAGAACGAAATACACCTAACCCGATAACATCCGCCGCACGACATACATCCCATCGACATCGACAAGCTCTCGCGGCGGCACACCAAGATGCGCGATGCCGATGCCACCCACCGCGTCCAATTCGCGCCACACCATCACGACGCTACCCCGCGGCTCATGCCCATGCCAATCGGCAAGCATCGACCACGTTCTCTCACGCACTCCCTTGTTCATGCGCGGCGCCACATAAACACCCGCCGACACCTCCAGCATCACCGACGCCAGAAAGCCGCGAAACCGGTCCGCGACATCAGACGTCACCACCACGACCAGCGCCATCGTTGTCCTCCAGCTTCTCATCCAGACGCAGCACTTGCTTCACGCGATCGATCATCGCGGGAATGACGGCCTTCTTGCGAAACACGCGCGACGCCTCGCGCCGCACGATCCGGTCGATGGTCTGATCGCTCCGCTCGGCCTCCTTCGCAGCGGCGAAAGCGATCGAAAGCGTGATGTCATCGCGAAAGAGATCGGCGATATCGAGAACGAACGCCTGTCCCGAATCCTCGTGAATGAACCCGAGTTGCGGTATCGCCGCGAGCAACTGCACGGCGATGGCCGCCGCTGCCTGCACCGCCGTCGCCGCATGATTGATCGCCTGATTGGGCAGATCGGCGGCCCCGGGATTCGCACGGTCATAACGACGCCCATCCCAGTCGATGCCGAACTGCTGCGCCCGCAGCCGATAGATCGTCTTCACGCGCGCGCCTTCGATGCCGCGCAGCGTGTCGAGATCGCGGTGCGGCAGCACCTCGCCCAGACGCAACGCATACATGTGCCGCGCGACGCTCAGGCGCCTGCGCGGACTGCCCCACAATTCGGCCTGCCGGCGCGCGACGCTCGAACGGTCCGGCATCAGCGGCGGCGCAGTGTAGGTGCGCACGCCGTCGACGCCTACCGCCGCGAGCAAGGTCCCGTGACGCGCGAGCAGACGCAATGCGTCGTGAGTCACACTGCTGCCCGGGCCGAGCAAAATCATCGACACCGATTGATGCGGAATCTGATCGACGTGTTGTCCGCTCGTGAAATGCAGACATCCGTCGATCACGTTCAGCTCACCGCGTTCGAGCCACAAAAGGCCATGACGATCCGCATGCGGAACGCGCGATGTATCGAGTCCGAGCCGGCCCTTCAGCACGGGCTTCTCACCTGACTCACGCCGATATCGACGCCGGGCTGAGCAGCAACATCCCGAACCCGAACGCGCGATGACGCCCCACGCCGCGCATGAGCAATCGCGCGAACGCCTCCGTATTCTCGACGCGAAGATGACCGCTGAAAGTGGCATCCGGACCGGTAATCGTGCGTGACTGGCGCAGTCCGTCGCCTTGCGTGGCCGCCTGTGTCCGCCGCATCACGGCCGTGAGCTGGAAGCGCGTCATGCGCGCTTCCACGAGTTTCGCGGCGCCGGTGGTCTCGAACTGCTCGGCGAGCCAACGTGTGTAGACGCCCTCGCGCGCGAGGTCCTTCTCGTCTTCCCGGCGCGCTTCGGGCTCGCGATACGCATCCCGCTCGCTTCCGTGCTTGCGATCGTTCACTTTGACGCGACGCATGGGCCGCACCCGCACTTCGAAACCCAGCACGCGGCCAGCGTCCCATTGCAGCGGAAACGCGCGCACACCGAGTCCGGGACTTCGCGGCCCTGCATCGAGACCCAGCGCTTCGGCCAGATCGGGAGCCGCGCACAGCGCAGCCGCCTCGCGCAGTTCTTCGGCCGAGTTGCGCGTATAGGCGAGAAGGCCGGCGCGCTCATCGCGATAGTAAAACGGCTTGGGCGCACACGCGCCGAACACGCGATGGAGCGCCGCATGCAATGCGTAGCCGAGATCGCCGCCCGCCGGCAGCCCGCCTTGCCGTGAAGCCCACAGCACGAACTTGCGCGGGTCGGGCTGGCAGTGCATCAGATTGAACGTGGTCATGCGGATCTTTCCAGCGAGTTCGATTGTTTCGGTGAGGCCGTCGCGCGCGGGTCGCTGCCTTCGAGCACCCGCCGCCATCCGCCATGCACGCCGGTCTTCCAGTTGCGTTCGTCGCATACGTCACGCGATTGTGCGTGACGCAGCGCGCCTTCGCCCTCGGGCAACTGAAAATGGAATTCGCTCTGTGCGGGCGCGGGCGCGCGTTGCAGCGCGTCGAGCACGTCATCGGCATCGATCATGTCGACGAACACGCGCGTCGTCGGCAGGCAAGGCTTGCGGCCGATGAAAAGCGGACGCTTCGGCCGATCGAGCGCGACCGCGATGTCATCGAGCGTCGGTTGCTCGTGGGCCGGTTCGAGCCGGATGGCGACGAGCGCATCGAGTCCCGCGTGATATTCGCGATGGCGCAAGTGCGGGCTCTTGTACGAGTCCTCGCCGCCCTGACGCGTCTCGGGCTCGCCACGCGTCGTCCATGCCTCGTCGCGCTTGCCGAGTTGCGCCGTCTGAAAATCGACGAGCCGCGCGCCGCTGGCATCGAGCCGCGTGCCCATCACGAGGCGCGCCTGCAAGCGGTCGTGCAAGGCGAAATCGGCGCGATCGTAGCCGAGCGCATTGGCGATCAGACCCGTCACCATCGACAAGGCCGGGAAGTCGCGGATTACGCCATAGCTGTCGATCGTTTCGCCGCCGAACGCAACGAGCGGTGCGCGCAAGCGCATCAGCAGATGTCGGGGCATCTCACGCTCCTTCGACGATGCGATTCCGAACCCATTTGCCGAGTTGATCGAGCGAGAGGCGCTCGGCCTTCGGTATCGGCGTCTCGTCGTCGAGCGCGAGATAGCGCCGGTCGAGCGGCGCGCCATACGCGGCGTCGTGTTTTTCGATTTCCCGCGCGAGTTGCCCAATTGCTTGACCGCGAATATTCGCGCCCTTCAGCTTCAGCGCCGTTTCGAACGCGCCCGCGAGACTGCGCGGCTGCCAGTCGCCCGTTTCGACGAGCATCAGGCTCGCGTGAGCGAACGGCGCGGTCGATCCGCGCTTCGCGCCCGGACTGACGGTCGCGATGAGATGCAACAAGCTGTTGACGACCTGTCCCGTCAGTTCGCGCCGCTCGGGATGCGCGTCGAAACACTCGGCCATGCCGATGCCTTCGAGATTCGCCACGAGTTGCGGCACGTCCACGACGACATAGCCGTAATAGAGGCCCGACGCGAGTTCCGTGTCGAAAATGCCTGCGGAGCCGCGCTCGCCGGTCTCGCGCAAGAGATCGTCGACGACCGTGAAATAGTCGTTCTCCACCTGCGCTTCATGGACGGTGAACGCGTGCGCGACGTACACGGCGGCATCGCGCGATGCGAGTACATCCGAAGTCACCATGCGACCGAACAGCGCCGCTTCGAGACCGCTGCCGTGCCTGAGCGCTTCGATGTTCGACTTCTCGTCCTTGAGAAACTTGGCGACAGCGGATGCCAAAGCCTTCTCTTCCGGGCATTCGCGCGCGAGCGTTGCACAACGCTGCACGAGATAGTCGACTTCCGCCTTGCCGAGCAGAACGGCCTGTCCGGTTTCCAGCGCATCCTTTCCCTTGAGGCTTTTCCCGCCCTTGTCGAGCAGGCCTGCGTCGCGCAAGGCTTCGGCCGCGGCCTGAGCGAGATTCTCGGGCACGTCGTGTTTGATCATTTCGTCGCGGATCATCGTGAGCGTGCTGCGCGAGCGAATCGCCATCGGCACGCCGAGCCGCGCAAGCGAATGGTGATCGTCCGCCGTGCGCCAGTGGC
The DNA here is from genome assembly GCF_001545035.1 of Caballeronia glebae. Lineage (GTDB taxonomy): Bacteria > Pseudomonadota > Gammaproteobacteria > Burkholderiales > Burkholderiaceae > Caballeronia > Caballeronia glebae. The sequence goes on along the minus strand of NZ_FCOJ02000012.1, from coordinate 125,821 downwards.
GTTTGAGACATTGCGACGAAATGCGTGTGCGGATGGCATCGCCCATCGGGAGGCGTTTGGCGAGGCCTGAATCGTCGCGATTGAGGAGCGCGGCGGAGTAGCTTTGCAGCGTGTGGATCTGGACGAAGCGCGGGAGGGCCATGTTCGATTCCTTCTGTTTCTGTTTCTGTTTGAGTACGCGTGTTGATGAATGGCGACGGTCAAGGCTTCTTTGCGCTTTCAGGCTTGGCGCTCGCATGGTCATGAACGAACCTGATGCGCAACGCCTCCGCCCAGCGCTTGCCCTTGGGATGTTCCGCACTTTCGTTGAGAACGAATGTGCCCAGATCTGCCCAGTTCGGCTTGACCTTCCTGCTTTCCATCAAGCGAAGAACACGTTGCAGGAGCGGGAAGAACGCGTCGCCACGCGCGTTGAAAAGCCGCGTGACGCGCGCGTCCGACACGCCCGCCCGCCTTAGCTGGTTTCCGAATTGCGAGCTCGCCTTGTCCGCGCCTTCCTCGGGAATGTGGTGGCCCGTCAGCGCGATGCCGTTGACGATCACGGCCCATCGTTTCCAGCGTTCGACGCTCAACTGGTCGCAGTCCACCTTCGCACGGTGCAATGCGCGCGTGAGGGCCGCAATCTGCTGCACTGTCAGCGCTTCGGCGTCCGGATCGAGACGTTTGAGCGCGACATAATCGGCCTTCATCGAGCCTTCGCCTAATCGGCCCGCATCAATGAAACGGGCGAGCGCTTGCGCCTGAAAAGCAAAGACGCGCCACGTGCTCAACGCGACGCCTTCAATTTGAGTCATTTGAAACCTCTTCGAACGATTCGGATTGCGCGTCGGGGTGCGCGTCGGATTGCGTGTCTTTACGCGCTTCATCGCGCTGCTTCAATACGCGAGCGAGTTGAGGGTGCGCTTTCTCGTAGCGCAAGCCACCGCGGAAACGCGCAAGCGCCGCACCGCGAGCGCGATAAACACGCTCCGCACTGCGGGGTCCCGCGACGAACGCTTGCTGCAACACCTCGGCGGCCCGATCAGCGAGTGCGAGAAGCCATCGATCGTGCTCGCTGACGCGGTCGTCGGCTTCGATCTCGTTGCCCAGATCGTCGAAGAAGCGCCGGTCTTCTCCTTGCTCGAACGCTCTCGCAAAGTTGCCGGCCCGGCTCTTGGTGTCGTCGCTCACGTTCTGATCGCCGTTGCCCAACAGCGCGCACAACGCGCCCCAGAGCGTCTTGCGGACTTCGCCGATTACTTTGATGCGCTCTTCCGCTGCTTTGGCGATCTCGTCGCTTTTTTGCCGCGACATCAGGCGGCGCATGGTTTTGGTTATGGGAATGCGTCGTTCGTGATACCCCTCGGTCTTTCCCTGACCGCGCGTGATACCTTGAGCGAGAATGAACACGCCTTCCGTGCCGTCGTCATCCAGCACTGTGCGGGCGATGTTTGTTGCGCATTCACCCGAGAACGCGAGCGTGCTCGCGAGCTTGTAGTCGAAGCCTTTCGCCGTGATCGAGAGCGCCTTGCCTTCCGCGACGTTGACCGGCGTCCAGGCGTCGCCCGTCATGCCGCAGCGCTCCTTCGCGGCGATGCGCGTAACCTTGCTGCCCGTACCGATCGCGCCGAGCGTTTCGCCTTGCGCCTCTATGCGCACGCGCCGGCACACTTCGATATAGAAGGGATCGAGTTCGGAGAAGGAAAGGCTGGCGGCGCCGTCCCAAGGCTGAAGCCACACGAGTGCGACGCCGCCTTTTTCCTTCAGCTCGACCTTCTCCACAATCCGCTCGCGGGCGCCAAGCAGAAGCTGTACATCACGCGCCCAACGCTTGCCCCACCGTCCGACTGGCACTACGCCGAACGCCGGACGACTGGCGAAACCACCGTTCATCCGCGAAATGCCATAGTTGCCCGCGCCAAGAAAACCCTCTTGCGTCTGCAAGCTGACGAGCGCGAAGATCCAGTCCTCGGCCGTTGCATGAACCATGCGCTGCGCCTTGAGATCGTGATTCCTCGATGTCACCAGCATGTCCAGCGCATCGGGCGTCTTGATCCGCTTCTTCCACGCACGCGTTGCCCCGCGTTCGCACGGCGGCTGCATGAAAGCGGGACGATCGTCCGGCGCGATGAGCGAGAACGCCGCGCCGTCGCTATCGCCGGGTGTCAGCGCAAGCAGAGCGGCGCGCCATTCGTTAGCAGTTTCGTAGGGCGTCTCGCGCTCGGCCGCATGAAGCGCGATTGCCGCCAGTTGCACGAGAAACGCGTGCCACGGATGCCGTTGGTGCGGACGCAGCGCGGGAAAGTCGCACACTTCATCAGCGTTGAAGGCAACAAACAGTTCCGGCAACGTCGCGTGCCGTTCCTGTCGATTGCTGTTTCGGTAGCGAATCAGCGCTTGATCGAGCAAGCTGAATTGAATGTCCATGAAGGGCTCTAGCTATTGTTTAAGCGGATCTTCTCGATCCCGAAACGGCTATACGAATAGCGAGCCGCGCCCAACGCAAACTCGAAACCGCCGTCATGACGGACGATGGAAGTCGGCGTCGCGTCCGGATCGAGCCCGCTCGGCAGCATGTGAAAACGGATAGCGATCTGACGGACGTCCGAGCCGAATGGCCCACGTTCGGGCGGATCGAATTCGACGAGACGATCCGCCGCGCCGAGACGCGTGGCGATGCGCTCGTCGCCGTCCGGGAATGCCAGTCCTTCGAATCCCTCGTCATACAGAAGCGTCTGGAGTTGCGCGATGGATCGCTTGGCGCTCGTGCCACCTTCAAGTTGTTGCGCCAGTTGCTCCCACGACGCGCCGAGTTCCCGTTGTATGGAATGCAGGCAATCGGGATGGGTCGCGCGTTCCACCAGCGCGCGGTTTTCGAGCGGAATCACGCGGCTGGATTGTTCGCGGATCAGGCGGCGCGTCGCTTCGATCATGCGCAGGTCGGGATAAACGCCGCCGCCGCCTTTTAGCCGCCCAAGCCCGTTGCGCGGCGCTTTGAGGCAATCGTCGAACGAGCCGTTCGCGGGTATCAGCACCCACGCGCGCGCTTCATGAAAGCCCTTCGGCCGTTCGTCCGCGTTGCGCTCATGACGGTGCAAACGGCCGATTCGCTGCAAGAGCACGTCCATCGGGCAGATGTCCGTGATGAGCAGGTCCGCGTCGATATCGAGACTTTGTTCGAGCGTCTGCGTGCCGACGACGATGCACGCCCGCATTCCATTGCGCACTTTGCCGACGCGTTCTTCTACTTTCGCATCGAGACGCGGCCGGTCCTGTCGGCTGAAGCGGCTGTGATGCAAGGTTGGCACGCCATCGAGATCGAACAGCCATGCGCGATCGCCGGATGCATCGACCAACGCTTCCACCGCCTTTTGCGTGGCGATTGCGGCCGGCACCGTATTGCGAACGATCAGCACGCGCGCGCCTTCTTGCGCCGCGTCGAATGCAAGGCGGGCGACGCGCTCGTGGTCGTCGATTGCGTTGAGGGTTTGCCAGTGGACTATCTTCGACGCGCCCGAGGCGGGCAGTGCTCGAACGGTACGACCGCTGGTGAGCGCAGGGTACGGCCATTCCAAGGCCTCTTCGATGTCCGACGCCGCGACTTGCTCGCCCGCGCTTGCGATGCGCTGAAACCGCACGCGCTGACTCGACCCAAGCGTCGCCGACAAAAGCAGTGCATGGCCGCCCGTTGCGCAATGCGCCTTCAGGAGTTGCTCCAGCACTTGCGACATATAGGCGTCGGATGCATGAACTTCATCGACGACCAGCAAGGACCGGCAAAGCGTTGCATGACGCAGATGCGCATGTCGCACTTTGAGCGCCGCGAGCAATGCCTGATCGATGGTGCCCACGGCGATCGTCGCCGCGAGAAACCGCTTCGGCGACTCGGCGGCCCAGCGCTGGTGCGCCTTCTCATCGCCGGGAAGATCGGACCACAAGACCTGGAAATCCGGCAATGCGGACTTTTCGTTGCCATCCGCGCTTTCATAGCCCGGCAAGGCGCGCACGACGACCGGCGCATTCGCGGGCCAGAGACGCCCGACGAATTTGCGGACGCGCTCATAGACTTGAGCGGCGGCCACGCGCGTAGGCAGCGCGAAATACAGCGAGTCGACCTTGCCTGCCTCGAAGAGCTTCGCGAACCGCCATAGCGCGGCTTCCGTTTTGCCACTGCCGGTTTCCGATTCGAGTATGAGCAGCGGGCCGAGTCCTTCCTCTCCCAGCGCGCTTTGAGCCGGGTGTGGCGCCTTCACTCCAAATGTGGATTGAAAAGAGAATCCGTCGCGAATCAACTGTGCGCGAAGCGCCGAAGTATCGAGCCCAATGGCTCCGACAGCCTTCGATGCCCGGTCGCGCGCGTCTTTCAGCGTGCGCGCGGAACCCGGTTCGCTGAACTCGAAGAAGCGCACGTCGGAGCCAAGCCAGTCCGCGAGTTGCACGAGGCCCGCGAACAAGTGGACGAAAGCCGGCGTGGACGGCAGCGGTTCGCCGCCGGGTTCGAACGCGAGCGGAAAGTGCTGGCGCAAGGCGTCGCCGATTTGTTTCAGCGTGTTGGCAGGACTGTAGAGTTCGCGACCCGACGCATCCCGCACGGGCCGCCATATCAGCGGATCAACTCCACGTCGATCCTGGACGGGACGACCGTGGTGGCCCAAGCTCGCACGCAAAAGGTCATCGACCCCGCCGTCCCATTTCAACATTGCTTCGATAGGCAGCCCTGCTAGCAACTCTTCTTCCAGGCCGAACGCAAAGACTGCCTCGACACCGTGCCCCGCTTTTTGCGGCCACTCGCGCGGCGCGGAAGCTTTCCATCGTTTCGCCTGAAAGCCGCTGTTGGCTTTACCGAAGTCGTGCAGATAGACGAGCGCTGCGAGCCGCTCGATATCTTGTCCGGTCAATGCGCGGCCGGCGGTGTGGATCAGGGCATCGCGAATGCGCCCGCACTCTGCAATCGCCAGGAAGCACGCCGCGACATCCAGCATATGATCGCAAAGCGGATGAAAGGGCGAGTGCTCGTCTCCGTCGCGCGGGCGCTTGCCCCACGCGATGAAGGTGTCGGTTTGGTTTGCTTCTGCTTTTGTATCCATGCGCCGTCGAGTCGTGTGTAATTGCCTCTTGGCAGAGATGTCACACTGCCGTCATTTAGTTTGGATACCTATTTTTTTACGATAAGAACAGGTCGGCCTCCATACGAATTTGCTGAATTTTCGTGGAGGAATGTCTGATTGTTTGTGCAGCGTCAGTTCGGAGTTGCGATGTTTGACAGCGGTCCGAAGGCTAGACATACTCTTGGCCGCGTGCCAAATTCAGAACATCGATTTGGTCGTTTGTTCTTTTAAATCACGAAGATAGTTGGTAGAGGTTCCTCCGCGTGCGCGGAGATAGACCCTGCATCGGCTGTGTAAAAGGCGGCATGGGGTAGGTTCCTCCGCGTGCGCGGAGATAGACCCGTGAACGTGCTCTCGATATTGGTAGGCGGCGAGGTTCCTCCGCGTGCGCGGAGATAGACCTCGGTGGCGAAATGATCTCGAAACTCTTTGGGGGGTTCCTCCGCGTGCGCGGAGATAGACCCGACGAGGCGCGCATCGATGCGATCAAATCCATGGTTCCTCCGCGTGCGCGGAGATAGACCCGCGCGCGTCAAACGGCATCAACAACCTTTTCGGGGTTCCTCCGCGTGCGCGGAGATAGACCCCGCACTGAGTCGCTCTATATCAACAATCGGACGGGTTCCTCCGCGTGCGCGGAGATAGACCCCAGCTGCCCGTCTTAGAGGCGCACTGGCGCACGGTTCCTCCGCGTGCGCGGAGATAGACCCTCGGACGAGAGTCCGCCGAGTTTCGAGTCTCGGGTTCCTCCGCGTGCGCGGAGATAGACCCGGCGTGAGCGGCGGCGGCATGTTCGCGTTCTCGGTTCCTCCGCGTGCGCGGAGATAGACCGGAGGGTTCTAGATGGCTCTCGATCCACGCATCGGTTCCTCCGCGTGCGCGGAGATAGACCCGTGTGCGACGACGATCAAGCGGTCAAAACGCAGGTTCCTCCGCGTGCGCGGAGATAGACCGTGACCAGAGGAGAAAAAATGTTCAGTGTGTCAGGTTCCTCCGCGTGCGCGGAGATAGACCCGAGGACGAACTCGATGCGCGCTCGCTATTCGTGGTTCCTCCGCGTGCGCGGAGATATACCTCGAAAATCTCCATGAACAAATCCCCGCCGTCGGGTTCCTCCGCGTGCGCGGAGATAGACCGTATGACGATCGACTACAGCACGCTGCTCGGCCGGTTCCTCCGCGTGCGCGGAGATAGACCCGCGCCCGCGATGCTTTTGGACGCCATCGCGCGGGTTCCTCCGCGTGCGCGGAGATAGACCGTACGCTGACAAGTACGAACTGCTGTTCGTATTGGTTCCTCCGCGTGCGCGGAGACAGACCTTCTGGCTATTGCCGAAAAGCATCACGCATTGCGGTTCCTCCGCGTGCGCGGAGATAGACCCCAGTAGACCGCGCAAAAACGCTTAAAGCCTTAGGTTCCTCCGCGTGCGCGGAGATAGACCCCACTCGCCCGCGTAGCAACTTTTGAAGGTGGCGGTTCCTCCGCGTGCGCGGAGATAGACCCACCCGATCGCGCGCATAGCCAAGCCGCTGGTAGGTTCCTCCGCGTGCGCGGAGATAGACCGTAGCGGGACGAACACCCGTGGAGTTTGAATTTGGTTCCTCCGCGTGCGCGGAGATAGACCCCTTGCTCATCTGATTTCCTCGAGCTCGTACGCGGTTCCTCCGCGTGCGCGGAGATAGACCCGCGCCCGATTCGACCCGGCGGCAGTCATTACGGGTTCCTCCGCGTGCGCGGAGATAGACCTCCAACGGTCGAAGTGCTGGAGCAAATCGCACGGGTTCCTCCGCGTGCGCGGAGATAGACCGCCATCGGTAGTAAGAAGCGAACTGCGCAGCCTGGTTCCTCCGCGTGCGCGGACATAGACCCAATAGCCTCGCTGCGGCCCGACAAGAGCGCGAGGTTCCTCCGCGTGCGCGGAGATGGACCCTGCGAGCCGCGATCAATGCCGAATTTGGCGTCGGTTCCTCCGCGTGCGCGGAGATAGACCCTTATTCGGCCTCGCTGCCGCTTTCTTTTGATGGGTTCCTCCGCGTGCGCGGAGATAGACCGTTTCTCGCGATCATTCCTGCGTGGAACCGCGCGGTTCCTCCGCGTGCGCGGAGATAGACCTCTGCTGAATGTGTGCGCATTGTTGAATATTTCGGTTCCTCCGCGTGCGCGGAGTTAGACCGCAGGCTGCGTTTGGTGAAATGTTCACAGAATTGGTTCCTCCGCGTGCGCGGAGATAGACCCGGCGGAATTCCGCCCGCCGCAGGCGGCGTCATGGTTCCTCCGCGTGCGCGGAGATAGACCCCGATGCGGGGTTATCGCGGACCGCCAGCTTGAGGTTCCTCCGGTGCGCGGAGATAGCCCCCCCTTGCCGTAGCATGTCGCGCACGAATCGCGGGTTCCTCCGCGTGCGCGGAGATAGACCCAAGGAGAACGCAGCATGAACTCGCCGCTTCGCGGTTCCTCCGCGTGCGCGGAGATAGACCTTTTCGCGGTCAATGCGTCGAGGTTGAACTTCCGGTTCCTCCGCGTGCGCGGAGATAGACCGCTGGCCCGAGACGAGCAGCGAGCAGTCCACGCGGTTCCTCCGCGTGCGCGGAGATAGACCCATGCCGCGTCCATTCCATCCCTTTCGAGCGAGGGTTCCTCCGCGTGCGCGGAGATAGACCCGAGATTGTCGGGATACGTCGACCTGCTCGCAAGGTTCCTCCGCGTGCGCGGAGATAGACCCTGATCCTCTGTCCAGTAATCGGGTGACGGCCCGGCTCCTCCGCCTACGCGGAGCCCACCGCTCCGGCCAAACCTCACCCCTCAAACCTCCCCCGCGCCGCCTTAACAACCCCCACCACCGCCTCCGCACTCAACCGCGCCGCGATCGCCCTCACATACTCATGATGCCGCGCCTCAAGCGGCGCATCGAGATACTGCGCATGCAGATAGCGAATCAACGCAATACGCCGATGCTTCAACGCGATGCTCCGATCCAGCAGCGCGAGCGCCGCGCCCGCGTCATGCTCCTTGCACACACGCTCGGACAACTGCGCCGCCGCATCGCGCGAAGCATTCATCGCACGATCGCGTGCCGCGCGTCAGCCCGCAGGCGCCACGCATCGAAATCCGCGCGACGCCAGTCGAGTTCGAGCCCGAGACGTTTCGTGCCCTCGCGAATCTTCGGCTTGTGCAGCGTCAGCGTGAGCGCATCGAGCGCGGGCCACTCCTCGAACGAGAGCGCGGCAATCTCCACCGCGAGCGTCTCAAGCAAACGCGTATGCGACTTCGCTTCGAGAAACGCACTCACACGATTGCACCACGCTTCGTAATCGATCAGACCATCGTTCGATTCATGCGGCATGCCGCGATAACGCAGGCTGGCGTCGATGCACACGGGCTGCGGTGCTTCATGCTCATGCTCGTACAAGCCGACGCGCGTCTTCACGATCAACTCGTCGACGATCACGCGCCAGCCTTGTCCGCCAGCTTCGAGCGGTTCGAACGGCTTCATGAGAGCAACGGCGCGGCGGCGTCGAGCATCATCTTCACGAAGTAATCGGCGAAACTGCGGCGCACGATCATCTCGAAGCGATCGCCGCCCAGCGGCACGAGCGTCAGGGAAGCCTTGAAATAATGGCTCTGCGCGCACTGTCCTTCGCTGAAAAGCTTCGGATGCAGATCGAGCGGACAGCCGCGCGAGAGCACTTCGCGCGTCTTCGGACCATCGATTTCGAGCACCGTATAACCGCTGCCGATATCCACCGCCGCCGAGAACTGCCCGACGAACGCCTCGCGCAGCTTCGCTTCGAGCGGCGCGGCACGCGATGCGTCGTGCGCCGTATCCGAACGGACGAGCCATTCATCGGGACCGAGCCACAGCATCGCGTAACCGTTGCCGCGCGCGATGGTGTTCGCCTTCTCGGGCGGCGTGCAGCCGATCACGTTCTGCACCGCGTTCACGAAGGCCGGATCGCGCGTATCGCCACGCACGTTCACGAGTGCGAGGAACGGCCGCTCCGTCAGACGAAACGCCTTCGGCGAACCGCTCTGATGCGCCTTCATCAACGCATCGGCGCCGACGAGCGGAGACTCCTGCCACACACCCTGTCCGCTGATTGCGCGATCGACGACCGTCGAAGAACCTTTGATCTCATTCAACATGTTGACGTGCTCCTTCGCTGTCGTAGAACACCGAACTGGTGATTTTCGCGTTGACCCGCTTGCCGTTCGCGAGCGGAATCATGACCGATTCGCCGATCTTGTCGAGACCGCCCTTCACGACGGCCAGCGCAATCGAGCGCTTCAAAACAGGGCTGTAATAGCTCGACGTGACGTGTCCGAGCATCGGCGCGGTCTCGCCCTGGAACGGACCCGCGACGATCTGCGCGCCTTCGGGCAGCACGAACGAGGGATCGTCGGTGAGCAGGCCGACGAACTGCTTGCGCCCCTGCTTGGCCGTATCCGAACGCGTGAGCGACCGCTTGCCGATGAAGTCCTTCGACTTCGCGACCAGGCCGCCCATGCCGAGGTCGTAAGGCGTCATCGAGCCGTCCGTATCCTGACCGACGATGATGTAGCCCTTCTCCGCGCGCAGCACGTGCATGGTTTCCGTGCCGTACGGCGTGATGTCGAATTCCGCGCCCGCGACCATGAGCGCTTCCCAGACCGCGCGTCCGACGTTCGCGGGCACGTTGACTTCATACGCGAGTTCGCCCGAGAAGCTGATGCGCATCACGCGCGCCGCCGCGCCCGCCACCGTGCCATCGCGATAGCTCATGAAGGGGAACGCCGCGTTCGCGAAGTCGATGTCGTGACACACCTTCTGCAGCACCTTGCGGCTGTTCGGGCCGACGACCGCGAACGTCGCCCAGTGATCCGTCACGGATGCGAGACGCACGCGCATGTCGGGCCATTCGGTTTGCAGCCAGCGTTCGAGCCACGTGAGCACGCGCGCCGCGCCGCCGGTCGTCGTCGTCATCATGTAGTGCTGTTCGCCGAGACGCACGGTCACGCCGTCGTCGAAGATCATGCCGTTCTCGTCGAGCATCAGACCATAGCGGCACTTGCCGACTTCGAGCTTGCTCCACGGATTCGTGTACATCCAGTTCAGCAGCTTCGCCGAATCCGGACCTTGAATGTCGATCTTGCCGAGCGTCGATGCGTCGAGCATGCCGACGCTCTGACGCACCGCGAGCGATTCACGCGCGACCGCCGCGTGCATGTCCTCGCCCGCCTTCGGGTAGTACCACGGACGCTTCCAGTTGCCGACATCCTCGAACATCGCGCCGTTCTCGACGTGCCATTCGTGGATCGCGGTCTTGCGCACCGGATCGAGAAACTCGCCCAGCTCGCGGCCCGCGAACGTGCCGAAAGTGACAGGCGTGTAATTCGGGCGGAAGGTCGTCGTGCCGGTCTCGGGAATCGTCTTGCCCAGCGCTTGCGCGAGGATCGCCATGCCGTTGATGTTGCCGAGCTTGCCCTGATCGGTGCCGAAGCCCATCGCCGTATAACGCTTCACGTGCTCGACCGATTCGAAGCCTTCGCGCGCCGCCAGATAGATGTCCGCCGCCGACACGTCGTTCTGGAAATCGACGAACTGCTTCGGGCCGCGCGTCGACATTTCCTTGTCGCCGACGATCCACAGCGGCAGCATCGGCGCTTCGACGATCTCGGCAACTTGCACGGGATTCGGCTTCACGACGATATGACCCGCCGCGCGCGCCGCTTCCACGCCGCCTTCGGCGCCGATGCGGATGCCGCGCGAGAGCGAGAACTCGCCCGCGCATGCGCCGACGCTGCTTTCCGGTTGCATCGCCTTGCCCGGCACGAAGCACGCTTTTTCTTCGTGCCAGTGCGCCTTGCCGCCCGATTGCGCGAAGAGGTGCAGCACCGGGCTCCAGCCGCCCGACATCGCGACGAGATCGCATTGCAGGTCCGTCTGCTTCTGGCCGACCTGACCCTTCGCGAACGAAGCCACTTCCACCGATGCGACGCGCAACTTGCCGCGCGCGGCGGTGACGACCGCGTTGTTCAGCACGCGCACGCCATAGCGACGCGCGGCGGCGGGCAACGTGCCCTTCGATTCGGCCGGACGCGGATCGACGACGGTCACGTCCGCGCCCGCCGCCTTGAGATCGAGCGCGCATTGATACGCGTCGTCGTTGTTCGTGAACACGACTGCGCTGCGGCCCGGCAGCACCGCATAGCGATGCAAGTACGTCGACACCGCCGACGCCAGCATGACGCCCGGCAGATCGTTGTTGCCGAATACGATCGGACGCTCGTGCGCGCCGGTCGCGAGCACGACGCGCTTCGCACGCACTTTCCACATCAGTTCGCGCGTGCCGCTGCGCCGGGAGATCGGCAGATGTTCCGTCAGACGCTGCGTGATCGTGACGAGGTTGTGATCCTGATAACCGAACGCGGTGCTGCGCGACAGAACCTTCACGTCGGGCATCTTGCGCAGTTCGGCTTCGATTTTTTGCACCCATTGCAGCGCGGGCTTGCCGTCGATTTCCGCGCGGCACGACAGCAGCGAACCGCCGAGTTCGCGCTGATCGTCGACGAGAATCACGCGCGCACCCGACAAACCCGCCGCATGCGCCGCCGCGAGACCCGAAGGTCCGCCGCCGACCACGAGCACGTCGCAATGCGCGAAGCACTTGTCGTAGCGATCGGCATCCAGTTGCTTGGGCGCTTCGCCGAGACCGGCCGCATCGCGAATCACTTCTTCGTACTTCGGCCACAACTTGCGTGGCCACATGAAGGTCTTGTAGTAGAAGCCCGCGGGAATGAAGCGCGCGATCTTCTGATTGACCGCCATGCGATCTTTCTCGATGTTCGGCTTCGCGTTCACGCTTTGCGCGACGAGTCCTTGATAAAGCTCGACTTCGGTAGCGCGCGCATTCGGCACCGTGTACGCGCCGGTTTCGAGTTGCACGATGGCGTTCGGCTCTTCGACACCCGCCGTGACGATCCCGCGCGGACGGTGATATTTCCAGCTACGCGCCACGAAGCGCTCGCCATTCGCGAGCAGCGCGGACGCGAGCGTATCGCCTTCGAATCCCTGATACGTCTTGCCGTTGAACGTGAAGGTGACGGGAATCGCACGATTGATGCGCCCGCCCATTCCGAGTCGGTCTTTCTGGCTCATTTCGACGTGCCTCCCTTGTTTGCACCATCAGCTTCCATCACAGCCAGCGGACGGTCGAACGTCTCGTAGCCCTGGATTTCATATGAAACCGTATCGCGCTGCACCTTGAACCAGCGGCGGCAGCCTTGCGCGTGCATCCACTGCTCGCGATGCACGCCGCGCGGATTCTTGCGCATGAAAAGGTAATCGCCCCATTCGCGGTCGGTGAGCTTTTCGGTGTCGAGCGGACGCGCGATGTCCGCTTCGCCGCCGCAGGAGAATTCGGTTTCGGCGCGCGGCCCGCACCAGGGGCATTCGATCAGCAACATGTCTTTTTCCTCGATGCGGTTTAGTGAGCCACGGCAGCCGCGCCGTGTTCGTCGATGAGATGTCCGGTATAGAAGCGCTCCAGCGAGAACGCCGCGTTCAGCGCATGCGGCTCGTCCTTCGCGATCGTGTGCGCATACGCCCAGCCCGAGCCCGGCGTCGCCTTGAAGCCGCCCGTGCCCCAGCCGCAGTTGAAGTAGAGACCCTTCACGTCCGTCTTGGAGATGATCGGGCACGCATCCGGCGACACATCGACAATGCCGCCCCACTGACGATTCATGCGCACGCGCGAGAACACCGGGAACATTTCGACGATCGCCTCCAGCGTGCCTTCGATGATGTGAAAACTGCCGCGCTGACCGAAGCCCGCGTACTGATCCACGCCCGCGCCGATCACGAGATCGCCCTTGTCCGACTGGCTGATGTACGCGTGCACCGCGTTCGACATCACGACCGTATTCACGACCGGCTTGATCGGCTCCGACACGAGCGCCTGCAACGGATGGCTTTCGAGCGGCAGACGCACGCCGGCCATGTCCGCGAGCGTCGTCGTGTTGCCCGCGGCAACGATCGCGACCTTCTTCGCCTTGATGAAACCCTTGGTCGTATCGACGCCCGTCACCTGGTTGCCGTCGCGCCGAATGCCCACGACCTGACAGTTCTGGATGATGTCCACGCCCGCACGGTCCGCGCCGCGCGCGAAGCCCCACGCGACCGCATCGTGACGCGCGACGCCGCCGCGACGCTGAATCGACGCGCCCAGCACCGGATAGCGGCTGTTGAGATTGATCGTCGGCTCGATTTCCTTGATCTGCTGCGGCGTGAGGAACTCGGCATCGACGCCATTGAGACGGTTCGCGTTCACGCGACGCTCGGTATCGCGCACGTCCTGCAGCGTGTGCGCGAGATTCATCACGCCGCGTTGCGAGAACATCACGTTGTAGTTGAGGTCTTGCGAGAGGCCTTCCCACAGCTTCATCGCCTTCTCGTACAACGCGGCCGATTCATCCCACAGATAATTCGAACGCACGATGGTCGTGTTGCGCGCGGTATTGCCGCCGCCGATCCAGCCCTTCTCCAGAATCGCGACGTTCGTGATGCCGTGTTCCTTCGCGAGGTAATACGCGGTCGCGAGACCATGGCCGCCGCCGCCGACGATCACCACGTCGTACTCGCGCTTGGGCTCGGGGCTGCGCCACTGGCGCTCCCAGTTCTCGTGATACGACATGCCGTTGCGCAGCAGGCTGAATATCGAGTAGCGGCTCATGGGTGTTTCCTTCAATGCGAGGTTTAAGCGTTTGGGCTAATCAGCATTCGATGACGTTCACGGCGAGGCCACCGCGCGACGTCTCCTTGTATTTCGTCTTCATGTCCGCGCCGGTTTCGCGCATCGTCTTGATGACCGAGTCAAGCGACACGTAGTGCGTGCCGTCGCCCTTCATCGCCATGCGCGCGGCGTTGATCGCCTTGATCGCGCCCATCGCGTTGCGCTCGATGCACGGAATCTGCACGAGGCCGCCGACGGGGTCGCACGTCATGCCGAGGTTGTGTTCCATGCCGATTTCGGCGGCGTTTTCCACTTGTGCGGGCGTGCCGCCCATCACCGCTGCGAGCGCGGCGGCGGCCATCGAACACGCGACGCCGACTTCGCCCTGGCAACCCACTTCCGCGCCGGAGATCGAAGCCGTTTCCTTGTAGATGATGCCGATAGCCGCGGCCGTCAGAAGGAAGCGCACGATGCCTTCGTCGTTCGAGCCGTGCATGAACTTCACGTAGTAAAGCAGCACGGCGGGAATCACGCCGGCGGCGCCATTGGTCGGTGCGGTGACGACACGGCCGCCCGCCGCGTTCTCTTCGTTGACGGCCATCGCGTAGAGATTGACCCAGTCGAGCATCGACAGCGGATCGCGCAGCGACTCTTCCGAATGCGAACGCAGCGACGCGGATAAATCCGCCGCGCGGCGCTTCACATGCATCGGACCGGGCAACTCGCCGCGCTCCTTGCAGCCGCGCTCGACACACGCGGCCATCACGCGCCATACAGCGAGCAGGCATTCGCGCACGTCGGCTTCGCTGCGATTCGCGCATTCGTTGCGCATCGTCACGTCGGCGATAGACAGACCTGTCTCCTGGCAGACGCGCATGAGATCGTCGCCGGTGCGAAACGGATGCGGCACGGTGTTGCCCGCACGCAGACCGTTCACGCGATCGCCTTCGCGATTCACCACGAAGCCGCCGCCGACCGAGTAATACTCCTTCTCGACGAGCAACTGGCCGCTCTCGTCGAACGCCTGAAAGCGCATGCCGTTCGGATGCACGATGCTCGAACCCGGCGCGCCCGGCATCAGCTTGCGATAGAAGCCGATATGTTCGCGCTCCTCGAACACCACATCGTGCTTGCCGAGCAACTTCAGACGCTTCGTCGCGCGAATTTCCGCGAGACGCGGCGCGATCGTGTCCGGATCGATGAGATCGGGCAGGTTGCCTTCGAGGCCGAGCAGCACGGCCTTGTCGGTGCCGTGACCCTTGCCGGTCGCGCCGAGCGATCCGAACAGTTCGGCGCGCACGCGGGTGACGAAAGCGAGCAGATTGGCGTCTTCGATATGCGACGCGAAACGGCACGCCGCGATCATCGGGCCGACGGTATGCGAACTCGACGGTCCGATGCCGATCTTGAACAGATCGAAGACGCTTACGTTCATTGGCGTGTCCCTTGGGTTGGCGAGGAGTTCCGGTATGGCGCTCATTGCACCAAACCCAGAAAAGACCCGATAGAACAAAAACGCCATCGAAATGGGACCGCGACGTCAGCGCCACATTTGGCGCGACGGCGGCGTCGTTTTCCGTGGAATTTGCGGCGCGGGGACGCAAGCCCGGCGCGCGGTTTTCGCCAAGAACCCGCGTAACAGAGCATTTCGCATCCAGGGCGTTTTTGCGCATCTTCGTTGCACTTTCAGGATGTTTGAGACTCGTCCGATGCGTCACGCGGGCGCGTATCGGTATATTCCCTAGGTCATCAGGCGAGCCACCCCGACACGCTTCGGATCGCTCCTCCTTCCGCCTTTTCATTCGTTTCTGGTGTGCATCGATGGAATCTCACGCCCTACCCGACCAGTTCCTCAAATCCTGGATCTTCGCCTTCCTCGTCGGCGCGGCTGTCGTCGCCGCGCTTCAGGCAGTCGATCTACTTGCAGTCGATCGCGTGCTCACGCGTCAGGCGCCCGTCTGGGCCACGCTGGCGCTGCTCTGCTCGATCGGTCCCGTGTTGCGCTACTTCGGCGTGTTGAAGGCCGAAATTGAGCAGCGCTGGGGCGACTACACGATCGCGAGCGTGCTCGGCCGCGCGACGGGCGCGCTCGTCGGCGGCGCTTTCGCGTGGGGCTTCGCCGTGCTCGGCGGCTGAAGCGCCCCTGTTCGCTTCGTCGCCGTTCACGCGGCCGGCCTCCCGCGAGGCCGGCCGCGTTCCATTTCTGACGCACGCCCGAGGCTCGCGGCCGAGTGTTATGCTCGGCGGATAACGTCCAGCCGCATGTCTCCCGCATGAATGCCGCAGAATCTCTTCCGCCGTCCTCCGTCGACGGTCAATCGAAATCGCGCATCCGCTTCGGCATCATTCTGCTGCCGAACTTCACGCTGACCGCGTTTGCCGGCTTCGTCGATCTGTTGCGCCTGTCCGCCGACGAAGGCGATTTCAGCCGCCCCGTGCGCTGCTCGTGGAGCGTGATCGGCGAGACGCTCGCGCCGGTGCGCGCGAGTTGCGGCATCCAGATCACGCCGTGGGAAACCTACGAGCAGGCGGAGCCGTTCGATTACGTCGTCGTCGTGGGCGGTCTGCTGCATTCCGGCCCCGCGACGAGCGAAGCGACGCTGCAGTTCATCCGCCGCGCGGCCGCGTCGAATGCGACGCTCGTCGGCATGTGCACGGGCGTGTTCTCGCTGATGCGCGCGGGCGTGCTCGACGGGCATCGCATCTGCGTGAGCTGGTTTCACTACTGGGACTTCGTGGAGCGATTCCCGCACGCCGACGAGCAATCGCTCATCGCGGACCGCCTGTTCGTGATCGACCGAAGGCGCATCACGTGCTCGGGCGGGCGTGCATCGATCGATGTCGCGGCCGCCATTCTTCTGCGTCACTTCGAAACGGCGACGGTGCAGAAGGCGCTGCGCATTCTGCTCGTGGACGACATGCAGAAGGGGAATGCGCCGCAGCCGCATCCGCCGGGCCTCGCGCCCGCGACGCATCCCAAAGTGAAACGTGCGATCCTGCTGATGGAGCAGCACGTCGGCCGCTCGCTCACGCTCGACGAGCTGGCGCACAAACTCGATCTCTCGACGCGGCAACTGGAGCGCCTCTTCAAGGCGGAGACAGGCAAGGCGCCGCAAGCGTATGCGAAGCAGGTGCGGCTGCGCACGGCGGCGTGGCTTCTGACCAGTTCCGACAAGACAGTCGCGGATATCGCGTCGAGCTGCGGCTTCTCCGATGCCTCGCATCTCGGCCGCGAATTCCGCAAGCAATTCGGCCTGCCGCCGATGATGTATCGCGAGCAAGGCGGCGCGCCGGATACGTCGGACGCGATTCAGGCAATGGATTACGACGAAACTTTCCCGGGCCGCGCTCAGGCGATCTAGCGCAATCTGTATACGTTTTCCGCGGCTCATCAAACCAAGGAGGAACGGCATGGAGACTCACGGCTACTCACAGGAAGAATGGCAGGTGCGCTGCGATCTGGCGGCGCTGTATCGCGTGATCGGGCACTTCCGCTGGACCGACATGATCTTCACGCACATCAGCGCGCGCGTGCCGGGCCGCGAACATCACTTTCTGATCAATCGCTATGGTGTGCTGTTCGACGAGATGCGTGCATCCGATCTCGTGAAGATCGATCATGAAGGACGACCGGTCGATCCGGGCGCGCGCGACGATCCCACTCGGTATCGCGTGAATCCGGCGGGCTTCACGATTCACTCCGCCGTTCATATGGCGCGGCACGATGTCGCGTGCGTCGTGCATACGCATACGGCGGCGGGCGCGGCGGTATCGGCGCAGAAGCAGGGCTTGTTGCCGATCAGTCAGCATGCGTTGAAGTATTACGGGCATATCGCGTATCACAACTACGAAGGCATTGCGCTGGATCTCGCCGAACGCGACCGCCTCGTCAACGATCTCGGCTCGCATAACGCAATGATTCTGAAGAACCACGGTTTGCTGACTTGCGGCAAATCGATCCCGGAGGCGTTTCAGGAAATGTATTTTCTCGAACGCGCCTGCGAGATTCAGATTCGCGCGCTGGCGGGGAATGCGGAATTGAATCTGCCGTCGCAGAAGGTGTGCGAATTGACCGCAGAGCAATATCGTCGCGATGAAGCCGACGGGATCATGGCGCTGCAGTGGGAAGCGGCGTTGCGAATGATCGAAGGCGGCGCGCGGACCGATTATCGAAGCTGACGCACGCTCCTAAGCGGTTTCCGGCTGCATGGCTTCGCGCCGCCGGAAACCGCGCAAGAGTGGGAATTTTCCGACTTTGCAATGCGCAATGCCTTGCCTGCTGAATTGCGCAATTCGTCTACGGTATAGTCATATTCTTCTTGGTACGAATAGTTTGTCGCGCTGAATAATAAGGCTTCCTATCCTTTTATTCGGGTGACACCGCTGCTTCAACAAAGAATGGAAGTTCAATGACTAAACGCAGACACCCTGCTTCGGCGCGCCTCGGCATGAAGGCGCTAATGGTCTATCAGGATTGCCGCGCAGGCGCAGCACGCGCGCGCACGGCGCAAGCACTCGTCGATGCCTTGCGCGAACGAGATGTAGACGTTGTCATGGCGGCGAGCGCCACGGATGCCATCGACGTCATCGGCGCCGATCCCGCCATTCAATGCCTGCTGCTCGACTGGGAACTGCCCGACGCACAAGACAGCGCAGCGCATCGCGGGCCGCTGGCCGTACTCGACGCCATGCGCAAACGCAGCGAGACCGTGCCCGTTTTCCTGATGGCCAGCCGCACGCGCGCCTCGGCCGTGCCGGTCGAAGCAATGAAGATGGCCGACGATTTCATCTGGCTGCTCGAAGACACGGAGTCGTTCATCAGCGGCCGCGTCATCGCGGCTATCGAGCGATACCGTGAAACCGTGCTGCCGCCCATGTTCCGCGAGCTGGTGCGTTTTTCGCGCGTGCACGAGTATTCGTGGCACACACCGGGCCACACCGGTGGCACGGCGTTTCTCAAATCCGCGCCGGGCCGCGCGTTCTTCGAGTTTTTCGGCGAGTCGCTGTTTCGCTCCGATCTGTCGATCTCCGTCGGAGAGCTGGGTTCGCTGCTCGATCACAGCGGCCCGATCGGCGAAAGCGAGCGGTACGCCGCGCGCGTGTTCGGTGCGCACCGCTCGTATCACGTGACGAACGGTTCCTCCACGTCGAATCGAGTCATTCTGATGGCAAGCGTCGCGCGCAATCAGATCGCCCTGTGCGACCGCAATTGCCACAAGTCGGTCGAACACGCGATGACCATGTCGGGCGCGATTCCCACTTACCTCGTGCCCTCGCGCAATCGCTACGGCATCATCGGGCCGATCATGCCTGAGCGCCTCACCGCCGCGGCAGTGCGGCGCGCGATCGAGCAGAATCCGCTCGTGAAGGAACGCGACGGCGTCAGCCCCACGCCCGTGCACGCGCTCGTGACGAATTCCACTTACGACGGGCTGTGTTACAACGTCGCGCGCGTCGAGTCGTTGCTCGGCGAAAGCGTGGACCGGTTGCATTTCGACGAAGCGTGGTACGGCTATGCGCGCTTCAACCCGATCTACCGCGAACGCCACGCGATGCACGGCGACCCCGGCGCGCACGATGAAACGCGACCCACGGTCTTCGCCACGCAATCCACGCATAAGCTGCTTGCGGCGCTGTCTCAGGCCTCGCTCATTCATGTCCGCGACGGCCGCAATCCGATCGAGCATGCGCGCTTCAACGAAGCGTTCATGATGCATGCGTCGACGTCGCCGCAATACGCGATCATCGCGTCGAACGACGTCAGCGCGGCGATGATGGACGGCAACGGCGGCCTCGCTCTCACTGACGAATCCATCCGTGAAGCTATCGCCTTCCGCCAGATGCTGAGCCGCTTGCACACGGAGTTCGAAGCAAACGGCGACTGGTTCTTCACCGGCTGGCAGCCCGATACGATCACGGATCGCGCCTCTGGCCAGCGCGTCGCCTTTCACGAGGCGAGCGAAGACTTGCTCGCGACCGATCCGTCGTGCTGGGTGCTGCATCCTCATGAGGACTGGCACGGCTTCGGCGATATCGAAAGCGGCTACTGCATGCTCGACCCGATCAAGATGTCCATCGTAACGCCGGGCGTCGCGCGCGAAGGCGGACTGCTCCCGACAGGCATTCCCGCGTGCGTCGTCACCGCGTACCTGGACGCGCACGGCATCGTGGTGGAAAAGACCGCCGACTTCACCATCCTCATACTGTTCTCTCTCGGCATCACGAAAGGCAAATGGGGCACGCTCGTCAATACGCTGCTCGACTTCAAACGCGACTATGACGCGAATGCGCTGCTCGATCATGTCCTGCCGGATCTCATCACGCGGTACCCGCAGCCCTATCGCGGCCTTGGCTTGCGTGATCTGTGCGGCCGCATGTTCGGCGCGATGAGGGAACTGGAAACAACGGAGCTGATGTCGCGCGCCTATTCGACGCTGCCGCGCCCCGACCTCAGTCCGACCGAAGCCTACGAAAAGCTCGTGCGCAACGACATCGAACGGCTGACGCTCGATCAGCTCGAAGGACGCACCGTGGCGACGGGCGTCGTGCCTTATCCGCCGGGCATTCCGCTTCTGATGCCCGGCGAGAATGCCGGCGCGGCGAACGGGCCCATCCTCGGTTATCTGAAAGCGCTTGAGGCCTTCGACACGCGCTTCCCGGGCTTCGCCCACGATACGCACGGCGTGGAAGTCGAAGACGGGGTGTATCGCATTGCATGCATCAAGGCTATCGAGGGGAAACAATAATGATTGAACGTACCAGCAAGCGGCTGCGGTATCGCGTGTTGATCGTCGACGAGACGCTCGCCAGTCCGTCGAGCATCGGGGGCCACGTCGTGCGCGATCTGACGAGCGAGTTCGAGGCGCGCGACATTGAGGTCATGCGCGCATCGACGCTGGATGACGGCGAGTCCATCGTCGCCGCGGATGCCGACATCGACTGCATATTCGTTCACTGGAACACGCGGCGCGCGGATCACAGCAGCGACGCCACGGCGCTGAGCCTTCTGCGCACGATTCGCGCGCGCAATGCGCAGGTGCCGATTTTCCTGATGAGCGATCGCTCGGGCGAGCGGCCTCCCGATCTCGAAGCGATGTCGCTCGCCAACGAATTTGTCTGGACGCTCGAAGACACGGGTCCGTTCATCGCCGGACGCGCGCTCGTCGCCATGCGCCGCTATGCCGAGAGCCTGCTGCCGCCGTTCACCAAAGCGCTGCTCGACTATGCGGCGACCCGCGAATATTCCTGGGCCGCGCCCGGTCATCAAGGTGGCGTCGCGTTCACCAAGTCGCCGCAAGGCCGCCTCTTCTTCGACTTCTTCGGTGAAAACATCTTCCGCAGCGACACCGGTATCGAGCGTACCCCGCTCGGTTCGCTGCTCGATCACGAAGGTCCGTGCGGCGAAGCGGAACGGTACGCTGCACGCATATTCGGCGCGCACGTCAGCTATTCCGTGCTGAATGGCACGTCGGGCTCGAACCGGACGATCATGTCGGCGGTCGTGGCCGACGACGAGTTTGCCGTGTGCGACCGCAACTGCCACAAGTCGATCGAGCAAGGGCTCGTCATGACGGGCGGCATTCCTGTTTTCCTTCTCCCCACGCGCAACCGCTACGGCATCATCGGGCCGATTGCGCCGGGCGAGTTCAGCGCGGCGTCGATCGAAGGCAAGATCGGCAATCACCCGCTCGTTTCGCGCGCGAAGAAGCGTAAGCCGGTCTATGCCGTCGTGACGAACTGCACCTACGACGGCATGTGTTACGACGCTTCGGCGGTGCAGCGACTGCTCGAAGAATCCGTGGACGTGATTCACTTCGACGAAGCTTGGTACGCCTATGCGCGCTTCAATCCGCTGTATGAGAACCGCTTCGGCATGCGCGGCGACCGGCGCGAGCACAGTGAGAGCGACGCCACCGTGTTCGTCACGCATTCGACGCACAAACTGCTCGCCGCGTTTTCGCAGGCATCCTACGTGCATATCCGCAACGGACGAAGGCCAATGGTCCACAGCCGCTTCAACGAAGCGTACATGGCTCAGGGCACGACCTCTCCGTTCTATCCGATCATCGCCGCGAACGAAATCGGCGCATCGATGATGGATGGCCCGCAAGGCCGCATGCTGACGCAAGAGGTCATCAACGAAGCGGTCGACTTCCGGCAAGCGCTCGCCCGCGCGCATCGGGAACTGTCGAACAAGGGCGAATGGTTCTTCTCGCCGTGGAATGCGCCCGAAGTCACCGATCCGCAAACCGGCGCGCGTATCGCTTTCGCCGATGCGCCAAGAGATATCCTCGCCACCGACCCGAACTGCTGGGTGCTTCACCCCGGCGATACCTGGCACGGCTTCGACGCCATTCCCGACGGCTGGTGCATGCTCGATCCGATCAAGGCGGGCATTGTCTGCCCCGGCATGGGCGAGGACGGCGAGCTCGAAGCGTCGGGCATTCCCGCCGCCGTCGTGAGCGCGTATCTCTACCGGCACGGAATCATCCCGTCGCGCACGACCGACTTCATGGTGCTGTGCCTCTTCTCGGTCGGCATCACGAAGGGCAAATGGGGCACGCTCGCGAACACCTTGCTGCACTTCAAGCGCGACTACGACGAGAACCGTCCGCTCGCTGAAGTCTTGCCCGATCTCGTTAAGGATGCGCGCGAGCGCTACGACGGCATGGGCCTGCGCGACCTCGCCAACGCGATGTTCGACATGATGAAAGCCACGGCGATGGATAAATCGCAGGCGGCCGCATTCGGCACCTTGCCCCGGCCGGTCCTCACGCCCCGCGCGGCGAACGCGAAGCTGATGAAGGGAGACGTCGAACTGCTTTCGCTCGAACAGATGTCCGGGCGCACGATCGCAGTCGGTGCGATTCCCTATCCGCCGGGGATTCCCATTCTCATGCCCGGCGAGGACACCGGTCCGCTGGACGGACCGTGGCTCGCGTATTTGCGTTCGCTCGAAGCCTGGAGCGCGGCGTTTCCCGGTTTCGAGAAGGAAGTCGAAGGCGCCGTGCTACAGCAAGGCAAATACCATTTTTGGTGCGTCAAAAAAAATAGGGCGTAACGATGAGCAATGTCGTAAGGAAAGTCGGCGTCGTGCCCGCCACGCTAATGGTCGCGGGAAACATCATGGGTTCCGGCGTGTTCATGCTGCCTGCCAACCTCGCCGCGACGGGCGGTATCGCGATCTTTGGCTGGCTCGTGACGATCACCGGCGCGGTCGCGTTGTCGCTCGTGTACGCGAAGATGTCGTCCATCGATCCCTCGGCGGGCGGCTCTTACGCGTTCGCGCGCAAGGCCTTCGGGCCGTTCGCGGGTTATCAGGTCAACATGCTGTACTGGCTCTCGGCATGGATCGGGAATATCGCGATCGCCGTGGTGGGAGTGGGCTATCTCAGCTATTTCATTCCGGCGTTGAAGCATCCGCTCGTGCTGACGTTCGCTTGCATCGCCGTCATGTGGCTGTTCGTGTTCGTCAACATCCTCGGGCCCTCGGTCATGACTCGCGTGCAATCGGTCACGACCGTGCTTGCGCTCGTGCCGATCGTCGGCGTGGCATTCGCGGGCTGGTTCTGGTTCAAGCCCGAGTTGTACATGAGCGCGTGGAACGTCAGCGGACATGACTCCTTCGACGCGGTTCAAAGCACGCTGAATGTGACGCTGTGGTCGTTCATCGGCGTCGAGACCGCGGCCGTTTCAGCGGGCATCGTCGAGAATCCGAAGAAGAACGTGCCGATCGCAACGGTCGGCGGCGTGCTCATCGCGGCCGTGTCGTATGTGCTTTCGTCCACGGCCATCATGGGCATCATCCCGAATCACGCGCTTCAGATATCGGCTTCGCCCTTCGGTGACGCGGTGAAGATCATGCTCGGCGAGAAAGGCGGTGCGATCGTCGCGTTATGCGCCGCGTTGGGCTGCCTGGGCTCGCTCGGCGGATGGATTCTGGTCACAGCGCAAACGGCCAAAGCCGCCGCCGACGACCGGCTGTTCGCGCCGATCTTCGGCAAGGTGAACAAAGAAGGCGTGCCGGTCGCCGGACTGGTCGTCGTCGGCCTGCTGATGACCGCGACACAACTCACGAGCATCTCGCCGAACGCGAGCAAGCAATTCGGCGTGGTGTCGGGCGTCAGCGTCATTTTCACGCTCGTGCCGTATATCTTCACGTGCGCGGCGCTGCTCGTGCTCGGCCAGGGACATCTGGGCGACTTGAAGCGCCGTTACACGGCCATCATGCTCGTCGCGTTTGTGTACTCGCTGTGGGCAATCGTCGGGTCTAACCCGCAGCAGGTGCTGTGGTCGTTCGTCGTCGTGCTCGCAACCACCGCGACCTACGCGGTGACATATAACCGCACGCACAAGGCGGCCTTTCCGCTCGATCCGCCGGCCGCTCAATGAAGCGCGCATTCGCCTGATCCAGACGAGCGCGCTTATCGGCGCTCAGTTGCCGGCGGCGACGTATGCCTTCACCGCCGGCAACCCCTCCTTCCCGTCGAACGTCTTCACGCCCGCGAGCCATTTGTCGAGCACGGCCGGATTCGCCTTGAGCCACTCGCGCGCCGCCTTGTTCGCATCCGTCTTGTTCATGATCGGCAGCATCACGTGGTTCTCGATATCTGTGGTGAACTGCAGGTTCGACACGAGCTTCGCGACATTCGGGCAGCGCGTGTCGTAGTCGGTCGGCGTGACGGTCAGCACTTTCGCCTCGCCATAGTTCGGACCGAATACATCGTCGCCGCCCGCGAGATAGTCGATCTTCATCTGCACGTTCATCGGATGCGGCTCCCAGCCGAGAAACACGATCGGCTTCTTTTCGCGAGTCGCGCGATTCACTTCGACGAGCATGCCCGCCTCGCTAGACTCCACCAGCTTGAACTTGCCGAGTCCGTACATGTTGTTGTCGATCATCTTCTTGATGAGCGCGTTGCCGTCGTTACCCGGCTCGATGCCGTAGATCTTGCCGTCGAGCTTGTCGTAGTTCTTCGCGATGTCGCTGAAGTTCCTGATGCCCGCCTGATACGCATAATCCGGCACCGCGAGCGTGTACTTCCCGCCCGTCAGGTTCGGCGTCGGCAAAACCTTCACCTGATTAGCTTTCCTGAACGAATCGATCATCGGGTCCATCGTCGGCGACCAGTAGCCGAGGAACACGTCGATCTGCTTGCTCTTCACGCCGGCGAACGTAATGGGAACCGATGCGATCGTCTTCGTCGGGTTGTAGCCCAGCCCCTGAAGAACGGTTGATGCAAGTCCGGTGGTCGCGGCAATATCCGTCCAGCCGACATCCGCGAAGCGCACGTTCCTGCACGCGGCGGGCTCGGCGGCGTTCGCCACGTAGGCACCCGACAGCATCGCCGCCGCCATCGACGCGATCCACAATCGTTTCATGTATCTCTCTCCCAGGTTTTTTGAAGGCATGGCGCGGCCCGCGCGCGAGGCCATCGAAGCCCGCGCGGACCGTAGAAAACAAACAGGAAAACCGTCAGGCCGATAAGCGCCGCTCGACGCTCGGCGCATGCCCGAATTGCGCGCGATATGCCTTGCTGAAGTGACAAGGCGAATGAAACCCGCACACGCTCGTCACGCGCGCGATCGACGCATCGGTGTTGCGCAGAAGTTCGCGTGCGCGGCGCAATCGCAGCGTCAGGTAGTAGTGCGTCGGCGACACGCTGAGGAACATCTTGAACATGCGCTGCAGATGCCGTTGCGACAGATGCACGAGCCGCGCGAGTTCTTCGAGCGACAACGGCTCTTCGATGTTCGCCTCCATGAGCCGCACGACCTCGACGAGTTCGGCGCGCGAAAAGCCGACGCGCGCATCGACGGGAATGTGCTGATAATCGGTCGATCCGCGTATGCGCTCGACGATGAACTGCTCCGACACTTGCGCCGCATGCGCCTGCCCGAGCCGCATGCCGACGAGATTGAGCATCAGATCGAGCGGCGCGGTGCCGCCCGTGCACGTCATGCGGTCGCGATCGATCACGAAGAGTTCGTCGGCAAAGCGCACGTGCGGAAAGCGCTTGTTGACCGGCGACATGTCTTCCCAGTGCAGCGTGCAGCGATAACCATCGAGCAGCTTCGCGGCGAGCAGCGCATACGGCCCGGTACAGATGCCGCCGAGCGGAATGCCCGCTTCATGCGCACGCTGCAAGAGTCCGATGATCGTGTCGTCGACATAATCGGCGACGTGCCAGCCCGCGCAGACGATCAACACGTCGGGCATGCCCGCTTCGTCGAGCGTCGTCGTCGGCTTCACAGTGATGCCGTTGCTCGCGCGCGCGGGCTCGCCGTCGGGCGTGATGACCGACCACGTGTAGTGCTGCGCGCGGCCGACGTAGTTGGCCATGCGCAGCACCTCGACCGCGCTCGTGAACGCGATCATCGAGAAGTTCGGCAGCGTGAGGAAGCCGAAGTGCGCGAGATTGGACAACGGTGATTCGATAACCGCCGGGACGATCGCCTCGCGCTTCATAACCGTGCCTTTGTGTCAGCCCTGTTGCGCCGCCGGTTCGCGGCGTACTTTCATCACGCTCTTCAGACCGGCGAACAGCGGCGCGCGCGCCATGCCGGGCATGCGTCCGAAGCTCTCGGTGATGCGGTCCAGAATGATCGCGAGCAACACCACCGACAAGCCGCTCTCGAAGCCGAGACCGATATCCAGACGCTGAATCGATGCGAGCACGTCGTTGCCGAGACCGCCCGCGCCGACCATCGACGCGATGATCACCATCGACAGCGCCATCATGATCGTCTGATTCACGCCGGTCATGATCGACGGGAGCGCGTTCGGAATCTGCACCTTGTAGAGCAGCTGGAACGACGTGCAGCCGAATGCCTGGCCTGCTTCCACGATCTCGCGATTCACCTGCTTGATACCGAGCGCGGTGAGGCGCACGGCCGGCGGCATCGCGAAGATGACGGTGGCCAGAATCCCCGGCACGCGGCCGAGGCCGAACAGCATCGCGGCGGGAATCAGGTAGACGAAGGCGGGCATCGTCTGCATCAGATCGAGCACCGGGCGCACGGCCATTTCGACGTACTTGCTCTTCGAGGTCCAGATGCCGAGCGGAATGCCGAGCAGCAGGCTGATGACCGTCGACGACAACGTGAGGCCGAGCGTGATGACCATCTGATCCCAGAAGTTCGTCGCGTAGATCAGCAAGAGCGACGCGAGGACGAACACGGCGAATCGCCAGCCGACGCGCCACAGGCCGATGCCGACGAAGATCGCCATCAACGCCCACATCGGCACGGCCTGCAGGCTGTGCTCGACGGCCGCCGCGAACGTTTCGATGACCTTGCCGATGGAGTCGAAGGTTTTCGCGTCGTGATCGAGGAGATAGTGGACGCCGTGGTCCACCCAACTGCCAAGCGGAATGATTTCAGACATGGGAACCTCGATGGTGCGTAAGGACCTTCAGGACATTGGTCTTGTTGATCGAACCGCAATACGAGCCGTCTGCTTCGACGACAGGCAGCGGGGCGGGGCTTGCGACCACACGGTTCACGACGTCGTCGAGCGCCATGTGACGCTCGATGCACTCGATCGGATTGATGCGCGACGCGGCGTTGCCGTTGGCGTCGCGCCCGACGAAACCGCGGATGCGGCGCTCGCCGTCGAGCACGAACGCGTAGTCGGCGCTGCCGTTGAGCGTCGCCGCGACGCTCGATGCGTCGATTTGCGGCGAATGCTTCATGAGCGGCACGTCGTCCGTCTGCATCAGGTCGCCGGCCGTCAGATAGCGGCTCGTGTCGATGCCTTCGAAAAAGGCCTCCACGTAGTCGTCGGCCGGATTCGTGATGATTTCCTGCGGCGTGCCGATCTGCACCACGCGGCCGCCTTCCATGATCGCGATGCGCGTGCCGATCCGCATCGCCTCTTCGAGATCGTGCGACACGAACAGAATCGTGCGGCGCTGCTCGCGTTGCAGATCGAGCAGCACGTTCTGCATTTCCTTGCGCTTGAGCGGATCGAGCGCCGAAAACGCCTCGTCCATGATCATCAGCGAAGGGTTCACGGCGAGCGCGCGCGCCAGTCCCACGCGCTGCTGCATGCCGCCCGATAGTTGCGCAGGCAACTTTTGCGCGAACGGGGCGAGGCCGACCTGCTCAAGCACGGTCATGGCGCGCGCTTCACGCTCCTTCTTGCCGACGCCCGCGACCTCTAGGCCGAATGCGGCGTTGGAAAGAACCGTGCGCTGCGGCATCAGCGCGAACGACTGGAACACCATGCTCATGTCCTTGCGTCGCAGGGCCGTGAGTTCCGAGCGCGGCACCGCGGCCACGTCGCGGCCATCGATCAGCACCTTGCCCGCAGTCGGCTCGACCAGCCGGTTGATGAGCCGGATCAGCGTGGATTTGCCCGAACCGGACAAGCCCATGAGCACGAAAATTTCACCTTCCTTGACGTCGAAGGAGACGTTATGGACGCCGACAATCTGTCCGGTGCGCTTGAAGACCTCTTCCTTCGTCGCGCCGCCGGCCAACATGTCGAGCGCCTGTTTGGGACTGTTGCCGAAAACCTTGCACAGTCCCTCGACTACGACCTTGGGGGAATTCATCGAATATCTCCTGGCGGTGGGCGGACGTGCGTCCGCGCTGTGCATACATAGTTGCTAGAAAAAAGTCGCGTCAGCCGACTATTTGCGACAACCACATGAGGAAATACGACACTGGAATAAGCGCGAACGTGCCGACGCCCTAGCGGAGCCTTGCTGGATAAGGGTTTGCGGGAAGCGGAGTGAACGATCTTGCGATTTTCAGCGTGTCGCGCAGGAACAAGTCGCGAAGCTATTTTGCGATGCAGGCGGCTTGCGAAGCGCGCGTCAGCAAGACGAAAGGAAGAGGTACTGGCGTCGCGCGGATAAAGTGCGCGGGAAAGATGCGTCCGGCGAGAAGCCGAAGCGATTTGAAACTGCTAGAAAAACTACATGAAACTGAGAAACTGGCGGGCGGGTCGTACGGCTCGTGCCGTCGTGTATTGCTAGTGTTGTGTTTCCCGCGCCGCCGTCAGCAACGCATTACAGACGGACGCCGAAAGCCGTGCCGCGCGCCTTGCGTTGACGCTCGGATTCACGGAAACGTGCTTGATACGAGTAGTCTTTGTCCATCGGCAGGTGGGCCGATTCAAACATCGATGCGAATTTTTGCAGCATTGCGAAGAGGTAGCTCATGACTGACTCCGGTTAGTGGCGAGGGTTTTCCCTTAGAAGAGATTATAGGGTTGTCCCTAACCGATTTCTAGTGCAATGCAACATTTCTTGGGAAGAAATTTGGTAGTTTTTCTACATTTTTACCGATTCGAGATCTTCTAAAAACGGGGACGGGGCGGAAAAGCCCATCCGATGCGGGTTCCGATGCCGGGACGAGCGCAGGCGCGACACGGCGCCACGGAACGTGGGTGTCGCGCGAAAGTGACAGCGGGGATCAGTGCGCCGAGGAAGTGGCGCGATGGTGCGTGTGCCGCGCGTGCTTTTTCGGCGCGGAATCGGGCCTGACGGCGCTCACGGGCTGAACAGGCGGCGTGTCTACGGATGCGTCCGGCATGTCGGATGCGCGGCGCACGCTGACGTTCGCGGAATCGGTTTCGAAGAGTGACGCGAGCGTCGCTTGCTGGTTGAGCATCAGTTGCTCGGTGCGGTCCTGCTGCAGTTTGCTGTCGTGGCTCATGCGCAGCAGCACGGCCGTTTGCGCGATGCCCGTCGCCACCGTGACGAGCATCACGCAGACGATGATCGTCAGCATGGTCTTCATGCGGCGCGCGTGGGCGGCAGCCGATGTGCGCTGCTCCGCTAGCACCGCGTAAAGCGCGTCGACGGTATCCGCGAACGCCGTGGCGCGGGCGCGGTCGAGTTCGGGCGCGGCGGCATTGCGCACGCTGGCCTTCGCGAGCGGCGCGGCTTCGTTGCGATCGGCTGCGATCAGCGCGGAAGCGAGCGCGGCCGGCGACTGCGCCGCGCTCTCCGGCGCGACGGACGTGCTGAGGTTCGCCGAGCGCGTCGCCACCGCGGCGATCGCGCCAGTTTTTCCGGCGGAAGTGCCCTCGTCCGGTTGCGGCACACCGAGGCACTGTAAATCGTCCTCGAACAAGCCCTGCGCCGGCGCGACCGATGCCACGCTGTCACGCATCGCGCGTTTGGCAACCGCGGATTCCGGCGCATTGCCATTGCCGCACGGCGGCACGGTCCCGCCATTCGATTGCACCGCCGCGAGAAACACCTCTGGCAACTCGAAACCTTCGAAAGTGCCTTGGCGGATATCGGTGTTCATCGCCTGAAGCTGCGCGCGTTCGGCGTCTTCGGCGAACAGGTCGAGCGTTTCACCGGCGCGCGCGCCTTCGCTCAGTTGCGCGAGACGCTGCGCCGAGCGTGCGGCGCGGGCGAGCTTCTTTTCCGTGTCGGCGCTGACGGGCGTCGACTGTACGTCATGCGTTTGCGTGGCCCGCCGGCGTCGCGACGAGGCGTCGGAATCTCTCTTTACTGCGGAATCTGGCATAGGTCCGAAAGGCGGCTGCTCCACGGCGCGGCGCGCAAGGCACACCGGCGCATCGGCGATTATTTTCGAGAGGCCGCATTGTCGCATGGCCGCGTGCGCAAACCCGCATCCCCAGGGCGATTTCAGGTGGCGTCGTCCTCGCGAAACTCGCGCACGGCGTCGAGCTGGCGCAAACGTTCGCAAATCGCGCGATATTCCATCGCCGACGCGCGCGACAGTTCCACCCGCACCTCGTCGAGATCGGGTGAATCGTCGCTCTGCTGCACGACGAACTGCTTCACGCGCACGCTGCCGGGCCCGAGCGCCTCGTGCAGCGCATGAAAACTGAGCGCGCCGCGATCGACGAGCATTGTCAGTTGACGGCGCTGCTTCACGCTGATGAAGCGGCGTTCGAGCGGCTTGATGCCCGCCAGAATCACGAGGATGATCGCCGTCGCCGCGATCGACGCCGTGTAAAGCCCGCCGCCGACCGCCAGCCCGATGGCCGCGACGGACCAGAGGCTCGCGGCGGTGGTCAGGCCGCGGACGATCTCGCCGCGCAGCAGGATCGAGCCCGCGCCGAGAAAGCCGATGCCCGACACGACCTGCGCCGCGACCCGCGACGGATCGAGCACGACGTGATCGTTTTTCAGCGCATCCGCGAAGCCGTAGGCCGACACGATCATGATGAGCGCCGAGCCGACGCACACGAGCATGTGCGTGCGCAGGCCCGCCGCCCACGAGAGCCGCTCGCGCTCGAAGCCGATCACGCTGCCGAGCGCCGCGGCCATCACGAGCCGCGACACGAGTTCGATATTTCCCAACATGTTCTCGCTCTCCTGTCGATAAGTCGCCCGCGCGCGCCGCGTTCCGGGCCGGTTTTGCTATTCTCTGCTGTTGCGTATGCCTCGCACGGCCGCGCGTCCCTCGGACCAATAAGAGTCTTCGTATGCAGGATCAGCAATCAAACGCATCGTCGGGCATGCAATCGACGAACCCGGAATCCGCCGCGCCGTTGCGCGCGCATTACACGAACGTCGTGCTGCCCATATGGCGCGGGCCGGGGTTCAACGCGGCGCTCGGCCTCGCGTATGAAGCCGTCGCGCCGGGCGATCACGCGCCGTTGCCGCCGAAGCGCTATCGCGCGATGGCCTGCGCGCGCCAGCTATTCCTGTTCTCGGAAGCCGGCGATCTCGCGCACGCCGCGACGCTCTTCGAATCGCTACGGCACTATTTTCTGGACAAGCGCAACGGCGGATGGTTCTACAGCGTGGATGCAAACGGCGCGCCGCTGGAGCGTCAAAAGGATCTCTACACGCACGCTTTCGTCGTTTTCGCGTGCGCGCATTACGCGAAGAAAAGCGGCTCGGCCGACGCTCTGGCGCTGCTCGATGAAACCTCGCGGCTCGTCGAGGCGCGCTTTTCGAGCGGCGGCGATCTGCTGAACGCGGCGCTCGCCGAGGATTTCGGCGCGACCATCGAGACGCCGCTGCAAAATCCGCTGATGCATCTCGCCGAAGCGTGGCTCGCCGCGCGCGACGCAACCGGCGATGCCGCCTACGACAAGCGCCTCGCGCAACTCGCGAAGTCCGTCGCCGATGCGTTCGTACACGAGCCGAGCGGCTCGATCGCCGAATTGCCGATGGGCACGGCCGGCAACCGGCTGGAGCCGGGCCATCAGTTCGAGTGGTATTTTCTGGCGCTGGGCAGCGCTCACGCCGCGTTCGAAGCGGCGGGGCTGAACGAGCGGCTCGCGCGCGCCTTCGACTTCGCGCAGCAGCACGGCGTGGACGAGGCAACGGGCGGCGTCCATGCCGCCATCGATGAAACCGGGCGCGTGATCGACGGGACGCAGCGCATCTGGGCGCAGACGGAATATCTGCGCGCGCTGGCCACGCGCGGCGATGCCGTCGGCCGGCAAATCGAGCGTTTTCGCGCGCGCTTCCTGCATGAAACCGGCTGGGTGGAATGCCGCTCGGCGGCGGGCGAGATCACCCGCGTCGAAATGCCTTCGACGACGCCGTATCACCTCGCGACGTCTTATGCGGCCTTGCCCCTCTGAGCGCGCTCGCGCTCAGGTTAGCTGAAACACCGAAACCGCCGCCTTCAACTGCCGCGTCTGCTCGTGCAGGGACGACGCGGCGGCGGCGGCCTGCTCGACGAGCGCCGCGTTCTGCTGCGTCATCTCGTCCATTTGCGTGACGGCCTGATTGACCTGCTCGATACCCACGCTCTGCTCCAGCGACGACGCGCTGATCTCCGCCATCATCTGCGTGACGCGTGAAATCGACGCCGATACTTCGCGCATCGCCGCGCCCGCGCGCTCGACCAGCACGGAGCCGTCGCTCACCTGCGCGACCGACTCGCCGATCAGTTCCTTGATTTCCTTCGCCGATTGCGCCGAGCGCTGCGCCAGGCCACGCACTTCGCCCGCGACGACCGCGAACCCGCGCCCTTGTTCGCCCGCGCGCGCCGCCTCGACGGCCGCGTTCAACGCGAGGATGTTGGTCTGGAACGCAATGCCGTCGATGACCGAAATGATCTCCGCGATCTTGTCCGAACTCGACGCGATGCCGCGCATCTTTTCCACGACGTCATCGACCACGCTTGCGCCGCGCGAGGTCGCGCTGAGCGCTTCGCCCGCGAGCGTGTTCGCCTCGCGCGCGTGCTCGGCGTTCTGGCGCACGGTCGCGGTCAGCTCTTCCATGCTCGATGCGGTTTCTTCGAGCGACGCCGCCTGATTTTCCGTGCGCGCGGAGAGATCCGCGTTGCCGCTCGCGATTTCATCGGCGCCGAAGTTGATCGAATCCGACGTCTCGCGCACCGTTTTCACCGTGTTCGCGACGCTTGCCTGCATCGTCGCGAGACCCGCGAACAGACGGCCGATTTCGTTCGTGCCGCGATCTTCGATGCGCTCGTCGAGACGACCGTTCGCGATGCGCTCGAAATGGCGCCCGGCTTCTTCCAGCGGCTCGATCACGCCACGGCGCAGCGCAACGTGCGCGAGCGCGATGCCCGCGACCACGACCGCCAGAATCGCGATGCCCACCGCGCGGAACCACGCGTAACGCGTGTCGATCGACGAGAGATAGCCGCGGCCGGCTTCATCGCCGAAATTGACGAAGTTCTGCTGCTCCGCGAGATAGCGGTCCTGGAAGCCTTGCGTCGGCTGGTCGAGGAACGCCTGGATATTGCCCGCGTCGAGATACTGCACGAGCTCGCTCAAAGCCTTCGCATACTCGGCGTATTTCGACTGCAGCGCGGTCATGCGCGCGGCGTTTTCCTCGCCGGTCTTCGGCGCGTTCAGAAACGCCGTGAACGACTTGTCCGCCGCCGCGATCTGCTCGCGCGCGTGCTGGACGATCTCCGTCGGCTCCGTGCCGCCGCGCACCATGCGCGTACCGGCACGGGAGAGGTTGATGCGCGCATCCATCAGATGTTGCGTGGTCTTGTTGACCGCGTTGACCTGCTTCAGCGCGATGTCGGACAGGCTGCCGACATCGTCATGCGTGCGCGAGAGGGACCAGAAACCAAGTCCTTCGGTCACTAGTTGAAAGAGACAGAACAGCACGAGAACTGCGAGCAAACCCGATGAAACCTTGATCTTTCCGAACATCACTTGCACCCACGCTTTCCGAATTTAGGCCCGCACATGCGGGGACACTGCGGGTTTACGGCAGTCGGACGATAAACCTTGAATCGTTTGCCGCCACGGTTGGTCTACGCGAATGCAGGGAACGCGCCGCTTCGGCGAATCGTCATCGAAGGGGCGCGCGTGCCGCCCGAAACGCACCACTGCACAATTTTTGCGTGACTTCCTTGCAGTGCGCGCGAACGCTTCCTATTGTCTTTGCAGGACGGCACCGAACCCACCCAAGGAGTGTCCGAATGGCCGAAATAGTCGATATCGCGCGCGGTGCGCTGAATGCGCAACCGTTCAGCGCCTTGCTCGGAACGAAACTGATGCAGGTCGATTCAGCGAGTCTCACGCTGTGTCTGACGATCAGGGATGAGCTGAGGCAACAACACGGCTACGTGCACGGCGGGGTGGTGAGCTATCTCGTCGACAATGCCCTGACCTTCGCGGGCGCGCTGCGGCTCGGGCCGAAGGTCGTGACCGGCGAATACAAGATCAACTATCTGCGCCCGGCCGTATCCGGAACGCTGATGGCGCGTGCGCGCGTCGTCCACGCGGGCATGACGCAGGCAACCTGCCAGTGCGACGTATTCGTCACCGATGGCGGCGCCGAGCGGCTCGTCGCGGTCGCGCAGGGCACGATCACGCGCATCGGCGAGGGTATTACCGCCGAGCCGGTCTTCCACGCTTAAATCTTTAAACTCCGTCCTTGAAGCAAAAAACCTCGCCGCGGCGAGGTTTTTTGTTTTTGGCGCGGATGGATTACTTCGCCGCGACGGTCTTTTGCGTCTGCTCGCCGAGACCTTGAATGCCGAGCTTCATCGTCTGACCGGCCTTCAGAAACACCGCGTTCGGCTTCACGCCCATGCCGACGCCCGGCGGCGTGCCCGTCGAGATGACGTCGCCTGGCTGCAGGCTCATGACCTTCGAGAGATACGCGACCAGTTGCGCGACCGTGAAGACCATCGTCTTCGTGTTGCCGTTCTGATAGCGCTTGCCGTCGACTTCGAGCCACAGATCGAGCTTCTGCGGATCGGCGACTTCGTCCTTCGTGACGAGCCACGGGCCGATCGGACCGAACGTGTCGAAGCCCTTGCCCTTGTCCCATTGCGTGCCGTGCTCAAGCTGCCATTCGCGCTCGGACACGTCGTTAATCACGCAATAGCCCGCGACGTAGTCGAGCGCGTTCGCTTCATCGACGTATTTCGCTTCCTTGCCGATCACCACGCCGAGTTCGACTTCCCAGTCGGTCTTCACCGAGTTGCGCGGGATTTCGACGTCGTCGTCCGGGCCGTTGATCGCGCTCGTCCACTTGTTGAAGATGACCGGTTCGGTCGGCACCGGCAGATTCGATTCGGCGGCGTGATCCGCGTAATTCAGGCCGATGCAAACGAACTTGCCGATGCGCCCCACGCACGGTCCGATGCGCGGACGGCCATCGACGACCGGCAGCGACGCCGGATCGGTCGCGCGCAGTTTCGCCAGGCCCGCTTCGGTGAGCGTCGCGCCGGCGATGTCGTCGACAACCTTCGACAGGTCGCGAATCTGGCCCTCGGCGTCCAGCAGACCCGGTTTTTCCTGACCCTTGGGGCCGTAACGAAGCAGCTTCATCTGATGTGATCCTCCTGGTTCCGAAAAAACATGGCGGTCGGTCAGTTCGACCAGCCGCCATCGATGATATGAATCTGGCCCGTCGTATACGACGATTCGTCCGAGCCGAGGTAAAGCGCGAGCGCCGCGATCTCGTCGGCACGGCCGACGCGTCCCATCGGCTGACGCGCGACGAACGCGGCCTGCACCTGATCCACGCTCGCGCCCTGCGTTTTCGCCTGCTCCGCGATGCGGTTCGCAAGCGACGGCGACTCCACCGTGCCGGGACAGATCGCGTTGCAGCGGATGCCGCGCGTGACGAAATCGGCCGCGACGGACTTCGTGAGGCCGATCACGGCCGCCTTCGACGCACCATACACGAAGCGGTTCGGCACGCCCTTCACGCTCGACGCCGCCGACGACATGTTGATGATCGAGCCGCCGCCTTTTTCCAGCATCTTCGGCAGGAAAGCGCGAATCGTACGATACATCGCCTTGGCGTTCAGATCGAAGGCGAAGTCCCAGTCTTCCTCGCTCGCCTCCAGAATCGAGCCGGCGTGCACGAAGCCCGCGCAGTTGAACAGCACGTCGATCGCGCCGATTTCGTCGGCCAGCGCCCGGATTGCCTGCGCGTCGCGCACGTCGAGCGTGCGCACCTCGAAGGACTTGCCTTCGAGCGATTCCGTGCGGATGTCGGTCGCGATCACGCGCGCGCCCTGCGCCGCGAACAGTTCGGCCGTCGCGAGCCCGATCCCTTGTCCCGCCGCCGTGATCAGCGCGGTCTTGCCTGCCAGTCTTTGTACCATCTACTGCTCCAGTCGGAAGTGTTTTTAAGACATGCCCGGTATATCAGCCGTTTCAGAGGCGATAAAACGCGCGGGCGTTCGCGCCAAAAATCGCGTCCTGTTTTGCTTTTTCGAGATGCGACGTGAAGCTTCGGGCCGTGTCGTGCCACGCGGAGTAGCTGCCGTTCATGTCGAGCACGGGCCAGTCGCTGCCCCACATCAGCCGTTCCGGTCCGAATTGTTCGAGCAGATGCGTGACGTAGGGCCGCAGCGTTTCGTCGGTCCAGTTCGGATTCGCTTCGGTCGCGAGGCCGGAAAGTTTGCAATGCAGCTTCTGCGGCAGTTGCGCGAGTTGCGCGATGCCATCGGCCCACGGTTGCCAGCCCACGTCGATGCCATCGCGGATCGGCGGCTTCGCGCCATGATCGACGACGATGCGCAACGTCGGATAGCGCGTGGCGAATGCGATCAACGATGGCACATGCCGCGCGAAGATCAACGCGTCGAATGCGAGATCGAGGTCGATCAGCCGCTCGATCGCCTCGCTGCGCGGCGCGTGCTCGATCCAGCTATCGTCGGGCAAGTCTTGCAGCATCGGACGCACGGCCTTGAACTTCGGCTCGCGCGCAAGTTCGTCGATGATCGTCGTGGCATCGGGCGAATCGAGTGGAACCCATCCGACGACGCCCGCGATCGAATCGTCATTGCGCGCGAGATCGAGCAGGTAACGCGTTTCCTCGACCGTCGGCGCAGCCTGAACGACGACCGTTTTCTGAACGCCGGCTGCCTCGCGCAGCGCGGCGAGATCGTCGGGTCCGAATACGCGATACAGCGGCTTCATCTCAGGCCTGAGCCAGCCATAATCGCCGCGCGCGGGGTCCCAATAGTGCTGATGCGCATCGATGTTCATCGGCGTGGTCATTGCGGCACCGGCGCATCTGCGTGAAGCAAACCTTCCGCGCGCAATGCGTCCCAAAGCGCGGGAGGAACCGGCGTTGCGAACGATGCGGCGTTCTCGCGCACTTCGTCCGGCGTGCGCGCGCCCATCAGCACCGTGGCCAAAACTTTATGCGCATAAGGAAACTGGATGGCGGCCGTCGACAGCGCGACACCATGCTCGCGGCATACGCGCTCCAGCTTGCCGACGCGCTCGACGATGTCCTTCGGCGCATCGCCGTAATTGAACTTGAGATCGCCGTGCGCGTTGGCGTCGAGGCCGCGCGCGAGGATGCCCGAATTGAACGCGCCGCCGAGCAGAATGCTCACGCCGCGTTTCTCGCATTCGGGCAAGAGTTCGTCGAGCGTGTCTTGTTCGAGCAGCGTGTAGCGGCCGGCGAGCAACGCGCAGTCGATGTCGAATTCGGCCATTGCTTGCATCACAGCCGCCGCCTCGTTCACGCCGAGGCCGACCGCTTTCACGCCGCGCGCGTCTTTCAACTCTTCGAGCGCGCGGAAACCGCCTTCATCGGTCAGTTGCTTCCAGTAGTGCGCGTTTTTCTCGCCATGCGTAACGTGGCCGATATCGTGGATCAGCACGACGTCGATTTCGGTCATGCCGAGCCGCATCTGGCTGTCCTCGAACGAACGAATAATGCCGTCGTAGGTGTAGTCGTAGATCGCCTGAAACGGCAGCGGCGCCGCCCAGCCTTCGCTGCCGTCGTAGGGCGTCGTGCGCGGCACGAAGCGGCGGCCGACTTTCGTCGATAGCGCGAAATCGCCGCGCGGATAGCGCCGCAATGCATCGCCGAGCCGATGCTCCGCTTTCGTGTGGCCGTAGTGCGGCGCGGTATCGAAGAAGCGGATGCCGGCTTGCCACGCGGCGTCGACGGTCGCGCGCGCCTCGTCTTCCGTCAACTCGTGATACAAGCCGCCGAGCGGCGCGGTGCCGAGCGACAGCGCGGTCACTTCCAGAGCCGTCCGGCCAATTCTGCGTCGACGTGAAACTGCCTCTTGCGCTTCTGCGGTCATCTGCAAACCCCGAATGATTTTGAGATGGCGAGCTCAAGCCGCCACAGTAACGCGTCCCACGCCGCGGGGCAAACACGCGGGGCCAACCGGCTCGAAGGTTTTGTAAGTCAGGATGAATTCCTGGTGCCCGAGCGCTTCCGACTTCGACGCCGCGCCCGCCGCCACCGCGACGGTCACATCGAAAATCTCGCGGCCCACTTCGTCGAGCGTCGCGCGGCCTTCGAGGATGCGGCCTGCATCGACGTCCATATCGCCGGACAGATTGCGAAACGTCGACGGATTCGCGCAGACCTTGATCACGGGCGAGATCGCCGAGCCGACCACCGAGCCGCGCCCCGTCGTGAAGAGAATCACGTGACAGCCGCACGCGATCAGCTCGCCGATCTCGGCGTTATCGCTGATATTCGGGAAGCCGAAGCGCGGTTCGCCGTCGGGCACGACGTCGAGCAGATAGAGACCGCCCGTCGGCGGCACGTCGCCCGGTTTGATGATGCCGACGATCGGCGACGCGCCGCTCTTCGAGTACGCGCCGAGCGATTTTTCTTCCTGCGTCGTCAGCCCGCCGTCCGCGTTGCCGACCGAGAACGAGCCGTGGCCCATCGTCGTGTAATAGCGCGCGGCTTTTTGCACGCATTCGACGATTGCATCGCCCAGTTCGGGCCGCGCCGCACGCCGCTTCATATGAAACTCGCAGCCGACGAGCTCGCCCGTTTCCTCGAAGATGCACGACGCGCCTTTCTCGATGAACGTATCGAACGCGCGGCCCACCGCCGGATTCGCCGTGATGCCGCTCGTGCCGTCCGAGCCGCCGCAGATCGTGCCGACGATCAGTTCGTCCAGCGCCATCGGCACTTTTGGTTGCGCGGCGAGCGTCGTGCGCGCCTCGCGCACCCAGTCGAGACCGTTCTGGATCGTGCTGCGCGTGCCGCCTTTTTCCTGGATCGTGAGCACGGCGGCGGCGCGGCCGCTCGCGCGCACGACATCGGCGAGATAGTGCTTGTTCATGCTCTCGCAACCGAGCGACACGAACAGCACCGCGCCGACGTTCGGGTGCGTGCAGATGCGCTCCAGCATCTTTTCGGCATAGCTGTTCGGATAGCAGCCCGGAAAGCCGATCAGATGCACGGGCGCTTCGGCTTGCGGATCGAAGGAATCGAAATCATCGAACGATGGACGGAAGTGCGCGACGATCTCGCGCGCGACGTGATGCGCGCATTCGACGAGATACGCCACCGCGACGATATTGCGGATGCCCTTCTTGCCATCGGCGCGAAGATAGCCTTGCAGTGCGGGACTGTTCATGACTGTGCTTTAGTGCTGTACGTAGGCGTGCCCGGCGTCGTGCGTAAATGTCGGGATGTAGTCGCTTTCCAGATTGTGCGTATGCAGATGCTCGCCGCGCGCGACATCGGCGCTTACGTGGCCGATGATCGCGCCGTAGCGCAGCACCTTTTCGTCCTTCGGCAACGCGCGCCGCGCGACCTTGTGCGCAAGCTCGATGGTGGTCGCGAGCGTGACCGCCTCGCCTTCGATCATCAGCGTTTCGCCGGCGGGCAGGCGCGCGGCGGCGATCAGGCAGTTGTCTTCCGGACTCAGCAAAATGAGGCGCGGGTCGGTTGTTTCTTGCATCGTCAATATCTCAAGTGAGCTCAAATGTGCTCAGGTTTGTGCTTCGCCACCCGCGAGCCGCGCCACCATCAGCGAACCGAGGATGATCGCGCCGTAGATCGCCTGAATCCAGAACGAGGGAACTTGCGCAAGTGTCAGCAGGTTTTGCACGACGCCCAACAGCAAAACGCCTGACAGTGCGCCGAGCATCGTGCCCTTGCCGCCGTCGAGCGAAATGCCGCCGATGACCGCCGCGGCGAACACCGTGAAGATCATGCCGTTGCCCTGGTTCGCGTTGATCGCGCCGACGTAGCCCGTCACGATCAAGCCGCCGATCGACGCGAGCACGCTGCCCAGAACGAACACGCCCCACGTGATGCGCTCGACGCGAATGCCCGCCGCCCGCGCCGCTTCCGGATTGCCGCCGATTGCATAAAGCGCGCGGCCGAGACGGTGATAGCGCAGCATGAACGCGGCGAACGCGAACGCCGCCGCCGCGAGCCACACGGAGATGGGCAGGCCGAGCACGAGCGTCGTCGCGAGCGTGAAGAACGACGGCGGCATGTCGAAGAGCGTGCCGCCTTTGGTCGCGCCGACGAGCATCCCGCGCAGCACGATCAGCATCGCGAGCGTGACGATGAACGCGTTCAGCCGCAGCCGCACGACCAGAAAGCCGTTGACGAACCCGATCGCCGCGCCCACCACGACGATCGCGGCGAGTCCCGCCGCCGCGGGCCATTCGAGCCCGAAACCCGCCGACGCCGCGGGCATCACGAGCATCGCGCCGACGGCGGGCGCGATGCCGACCGTCGATTCGAGCGACAGATCGAACTTGCCCGTCAGCACGATCAGCGATTCGGCGAGTACGACGAGCGCGAGCGCCGCCGATGCGCCGAGGATGCTGATCAGATTCGCCTGCGTCAGAAAGCTCGGACTGACGAACGCGCCGATCGCGAGCAGCAGCACGAGCGCGGGCAACAGCGCGAGGTCGCGAAAACGCGCGAGTTCGATGCGCGGGCGCTGGCGTTGCATCGGCGCGCCGGTCATGGCGGCGCTGGAAACGTCATGCTTCATGGAGGCTCACTCCTTCGACGGATGCGATGAGTTCATGGTCCTGCCATCCGGCAGGGAATTCGGCGGTGACCGCGCCACGGAACATCACGAGGACGCGGTCGCAGGTGCGCAGGTCGTCGAGCTCGCCGGAGACGACGAGCACCGCCTTGCCTTCCTCGCGCACGCGCTCGACGACGCCGAGCAGCGCTTCCTTCGACTTCACGTCGACGCCCGCGGTCGGATCGATGAGCACGAGCACGTCCGGATCGGTCGCGAGCGCGCGCGCCATCACGACCTTTTGCTGATTGCCGCCGGACAGACCTGACACTTCGTGCTCGGGTCCAAGTGTTTTGATGCCAAGCGCCGCGATCATGCGGCGGCCGAACGCGTTTTTCTTCGCGGGCGACGCGAATCCGAAGCGTCCGAGCGTGCGCGCGATCGTCATCGACGCGTTTTCCGCGACGGATTGCGACAGCACGAGTCCCTCGCGATGCCGGTCCTTCGGCACGCAGCCGATGCCGTTCGCCAGCGCGGCGGGCACGTCGCCGGGCGCAAGCGCGCGGCCATCGACGCTGATCGTGCCGCTGCGTTGCGCCTTCAATCCGGCGATGGCTTCCGCGACGCTCGTGCGACCGCTCGTCGTCGCCCCGGTGATGCCGATGACTTCGCCGCGCCGCACGTCGAAGGTGACATTGCCGTAGTCGTCGCCGGAAAGCTCGGACACGGACAGCGCGACGGATGCGTCGGCGGGCAACGGTGCGCGCGTCGCCGCGTCCGCGACGGCGAGACCGCCCTGCTCGCCCGTCATCGCTTCGATCAGCTTGTCGCGCGGCAACGCCGAAACCGGCGCGCTGACGATATGCCGTGCATCGCGCAGAACGGTCACTGCCTGACAGATTTCATACACTTCCTGCAAGTGATGGGAAATGAACAGGAAAGTGACACCTTCTGTTTGCAACTCTTCGATACGCCTGAAAAGACGCTTGATCTCTTCGCCGTCCAACTGTGCAGTCGGCTCGTCGAGGATGATGAAACGCGCGCCGTACGACAGCGCCCGCGCGATCTCGACGAGCTGCCGCGCCTCGACAGTCAGGTCGCCGGCGCGCGCGTCCTCGCGCACGTCGATCTTCCAATGTTCGAGCAGCGCGCGAGCGTCGCGGCGCATCGTGCGCCAGTCGATCACGCCGCCGCGCCGATGCTGCCGGTTGATGAACAGGTTCTCCGCCACCGACAACTCGCGGATGATCGTCGAGTGCTGATAGACGCACGCGACGCGTTCGCGCCACGCGTCGCGATCCGCGAGCGGTGGCGCAACTTCGCCGTTGAAGCGGATCTCGCCCGCGTCGGGGCGGCGCAGACCCGTGATCATCGAGACGAGCGTCGACTTGCCCGCGCCGTTGCGCCCGACGAGCGCGTGCGATTCGCCGGGCAGCACGCGCATCGTGACGTCCGACAACGCCGCCGTCGAACCGTAGCGCTTGGTCAGCCCAAGCGCTTCCACCACTGGCGCGCTCATTTGATCGTGTTGCCCCAGAGGGACTTGTCGTCGACGTTGGCCTTCGTCACGAGCGGCGCGGGCAACTGATCTTCGAGAATGCCGGGCGCGCGCTGGACGATCGTGCTGCCGTGGTCCGTCGGGCCGGGCTTGAACGTCTGTCCGGCGAGCGCCGCCTTGATATAGAAGAGGCCGTATTTCGCGTACAGATCGGCGGGCTGGGAGATGGTCGCGTCGATTTCGCCGCGGCGGATCGCATCGTATTCCTGCGGAATACCGTCATTGCTCACGATGACGATGTGCTTCGGGTCCCCCGCCTTGACGAGCAGTTGCTTGCGACGCAGCGTTTGCAGCGTCGGCGACAGATAGACGCCGCCCGCCTGCATGTAGATCGCCTTCACATCCGGATTCGCGGTCAGCAGGCTGTCGAGCGCGGTCGCGGCGGCTTCGCCTTTCCACGCGGCCGGAATTTCCAGAAGACTCAACGACGGGAATTTCTTCAGGCATTCGCGAAACGCCTCGGAGCGGTCGCGGCCGTTCACCGACGCCAGATCGCCCATGATCTGCACGACCTTGCCCGACTTCACGTGCTCGCCGATGTACTCGCACGACTTCGTGCCGTACGCGCGGTTGTCGGCGCGCACGACCATCGCGACCTTACCCTGCGTCGGCGCGACGTCCACCGCGACGACCGGCACGCTCTTCGCCGACGACGCATCGAGCGCGCGGCTGATCGCGGCGGAATCCAGCGGCCCGACCACGATGCCCTTCGCGCCGAGATTCAGCAGGTTGTTCATGTCGGTGATCTGCTGCGCGGGATCGCCGTTCGAATTGACGGGCGCGAGGATATCGAGGCTCATCTCCTTCGCGTATTTCGGCAGGTAATTGTTGTACGACTGCCAGAACGGCGAAGTGAGCAGCGGTAGCCCGAGGCCGACTTTGCCGCTTTCGGCGGCGTGGGCGACGCCGATGGTGCCAAGCGCGCCGATGGCGGCGACGACGACAGCGAATTTCCGGGTGAAGGTCATACGATTTGTCTCCTGATGTCTGCGTTCTTCGTGGCTGCAACGTGGGTGTTGCGGGAAAATCGTCGATGCATGAATTCACCAGTGAACGTATTATTCATATACGCACAATTCGAAGTCAAGAACGACGCGTCGCAGACGGATCGGTAGTTTCCCTAGCCGGTTTTTCGCGCATGGCATCGGCGTTCGCTGACGGAAGGCTTAAACTCGGCGCGAATTCATGAACCGACCCAGACTGCACATGGACCTGGAAGACAACGACGCCGACCGCTATCGCGCGCCCGCGCTCGACAAAGGGCTCGATATTCTCGAATTGCTGTCGGAGCAGAAGTCGGGGCTCACGCGCGCGGAAATCACGAAACTGCTCGGGCGCAACGCGAGCGAGATGTATCGGATGCTGGAGCGGCTCGTCGCGCGGCAGTACGTCGTGCGTTC
The DNA here is from genome assembly GCF_001545035.1 of Caballeronia glebae. Lineage (GTDB taxonomy): Bacteria > Pseudomonadota > Gammaproteobacteria > Burkholderiales > Burkholderiaceae > Caballeronia > Caballeronia glebae. The sequence goes on along the minus strand of NZ_FCOJ02000012.1, from coordinate 81,960 downwards.
GCCCGAAGGCGATCGATATTCGCTGAGCCTCAAGCTGTACGCGCTCGCGCATCGGCATCCGCCGATGAACCGGCTTATCGCCGAAGCGCTTCCGGTGATGCAACGTTTCGCCGATGTCGCGGAGCAATCCGTCCATCTCGCGGTCTACGATCGCGGCAATCTGCTCGTCATCGCGCAGGTGGATGGTCCCGGCACGTGGGGCATTTCGGTGCGGCTCGGCTCGCGGGTCGGCTTGATCGATACCGGCTCGGGCCGCGTCATGCTCGCGTTCCAGACTGAAGAGCAGCGCGAGCACATGCTCGCCGAACATACGAAGGTCAAAGGCGAACTCGCGCTCGATCGCGCGGTACTCGAAGCCGATTACCAGCGGATTCGCGAACTCGGCTATTCGAAGAAGGACAGCCAGCAGACGTTCGGCGTCACGGACGTGACGTATCCGCTGCTCGGGCCCTCCGGCCAGGCGATCGCCGCCCTCACCTGTCCGTATATGCGCCGCATCGATGAATACGTGGCGCCGTCGGTCGAAGACGTCACACTCCAGTTGAAGGACGCCGCCGCGTCGCTTTCAATGATGCACGACTGAACGCGCACGCTTCGCGCGTTAGAATGGCGGCCCTCTCAAAAGACGGCGCGCCGGGATGACCTGCCGCCGTGTTCAACCCGACGCATTCCCGATGGCAAAACTCCTTTCCGACTCCGAATTCCTCCGCTTCACCGAACTCCAGCAAAAGCAGGCGAACTTCACGATCACATCCGACGAAGCCGACGAGCTGCGCGAGATCGTCGCGCGCGCGCAGCAGAAACGCGACGATCGCGCCGCCGCGATGCAGGCGATGGAAACGTATATCGCGCAATTCGACATCACACCCGACGAGCTTTTTTCGGCCGAGCAGATCGGCGATGCGGCGCGCACCTTCGGCCTGATTCCCGCCGCGAAGAAGGAACGCACGCTGCCGCCGCAACTGACGCACAACGGCAAGCCGTATCAGTGGACGTCGCGCGCGCTGCCCGACGACATCCGCGTGCCGCTCTTCGATGCGTTCACTTCGGGGCAATCGGTGAAGCCGTTCATCGCGACATTGAAGGACACGTCGCGCTGCGCGTTGACGATCGCGCGGCTCGAAAAGGAAACGGGAAGTACGTACGCCGAAACATTGCTCGACGAGCTTTCGCTGTCGCGCGCCCAGATCGACGACGCGCTCGCCAAACTCGCGGCCTAAGTCCCGCGCGGCTGCGACGGCGCATCGCACAGCCGCATCCTGAAGCCGACGACGCCCGGGTCTTCGGTCTTCGTCAATTCGAAGCCGGAGTTGCGCGCAAGGGCGATCATGCCGGCGTTCTCGCGCAACGCTTCGCCGACCATCCAGCGCGTGCCGCGCTGTTTCGCATAATCGATGATGCGCGACAGCAGCAGCGAGCCCAATCCCCTGCCCTTCATATCCGAGCGCGCCGCAACGGCGAATTCAGCGGTTTCGTTGTCCGGATCGGCTATCGCGCGCGCAACACCGAGCGTCTCGCCCGCGCCTTCGCCATTCGCCCGCGTGACGATGAGCGCCATTTCGCGGTCATAGTCGATCTGCGTCATGCGCGCGAGTTGTGAATGATCGAAGCTGCGGACAGCGCCGAAGAAACGCAGACGCAAATCCTCGGCTGTATTCGCGGCGACGAATGCCGCGTGCGCTTCTTCGTCCTCCGGGCGAATCGGCCGGACGGTGACGCGCATTCCGCGCCAGTCGAGCGTCTCTTCGAGGCGGCGCGGATACGGCACGATCGCCAGTGGCTTGCGATGCGCACCCAGCGTGAGTTGCGGTTCGTGAACGGCGACTGAATCGCGCGTCACGCGCAGTGTGAGACGCAGCGCAACGATTTCTTCGATATAGCAAACGAGTTGCGATAACGCAGTCAGCGCGTTGAGCAACGTCTCGGTGGGCAGTTCGCGCGAGCGCGGCGAGCGCATGACGAGATCGCGCGAAAGCACGGGATTGAGCGGCGGCAATGCGAACTCGTGAAGTGCGTCGGCAAGGCCCAGCGCGCCTTCGGCCTTGAACTCGAACACCGGACCGAACACGCGATGGTTGAGCAGGCGCGTCTGAATCTCGACGGCATCGCTTGTGAGCGAGTCGGGCGGTCCCGGTTTCACCGAAATGCCGAAACGGGCGAATATGCGCGCGGCACGTTCGCCATTCAATTCGGCGATGCCGCTTCCGAGCGCAGCACGGATCTCGCATTGCGCGGCATCGATGTCTTCCGGAATATCGACGGGAAGGCCGTCGGGCGTTTGCATCAACAACTCGCGGCCTTGCCGGAAATCGACGAGGCGCGCGAACCCACGCGCCAGGCGATGCGGCGTCGTGTGCACCGGAATGCCGTTCGCGTGCAGTTCGTCGCGCGTGGCGGAATCGACGCAGCCGAAGAAGCACGCGAGCAGTCCGCGATAGGCGTGACGCCGCTCGGCGATCAGCGTGCGCGCGACTTCCGCGACGGGCGCGCTGTGCGTCGGTGCATGCACGACGAATACGGTGCCGGTTTCGCGATGCGATGCGAGCGCTTCGAGCGCCGCGCCGAAATCCGCGGGCGTGGCGTCGTCGCCGAGCAGGAGAGGATTCCCCGCGTGGGCGCGAGGCAACGCGGCGGCCACGGCGTCGCGCGCGGCGATCGGCCATTGCGCGAGGTCATCGCCCGCTGCGCCGAACGCGTCCCGAGCGAGGGCAGCGACGCCGCGGTCGCTCGTGATGACGGTGGCGACATCGCTCGCCGCGACGCGCCCGATGCCCAACGTTTCGATTTCGTCGAGCAGATCGTCGAGCGAATCGACGCGGACGAGTCCGGCACGACGAAAGGCCGCGCCGTAGAGTCGATCGAAGGGATCGTCACGACCGGTGCGCAGCACGAGCACGGGTTTGTTACGCGCGGCGGCGCGCGCGGCGGACATGAATTTGCGCGCCGATCGGACGGTTTCGATGGCGAGCAGGATCGCACGAGTCGATGCATCGCTTGCGAGGAAGTCAAGGATGTCGCCGGAATCGACATCGGCTTCATCGCCCAGCGCGACGATGCGCGAGAAGCCGAGTCCGCGGGCACGCGCCCATCCCAGTACACCGTTCGTCAATGCATTCGATCCCGACACCCACGCGACGCCGCCTGATTTGACACTGCACGCGGGGGCGCCGAGACATGCGCCGATTGCAGGCGTTACTACGCCGAGACTGCCGGGTCCGATTATGCGCACGAGAAAAGGTCGCGCGGCGGCGAGCGTGCGGAGGGTCCATTCGTCCGCGTCTGCAGGGGAGGAATGCAGCTTGTCCTGCGATGACGATGAACCACCGCGCTGCGTCGCTTCACCAACGATCACTACGGCTTTCGTTCCGCGTCGACCTAAGCGCTCGACGAGGTCCGGCCAGGTGTGCGGTCGCGTGCACAGCACGGCAACATTCGGCGCTTCGGGCAACGCGTCGACGTCCCGATACACGGGTTCCCCGCCGAGTGACTCGTGCTTCGGATTGACGGGCCAAAGCGAGCCTGTGAATCCCGCGCATTGCATACGCGCCCATACCATTTCGCCGACACTGCCTGCGCGCGATGAAGCGCCCACGACGGCAATCGATTTCGGCGCGAACAGGGTGTCCAGGTTACGAACAGTCATGGGGGCTCCGGCACTAACGGCAGTTGAGTCAGCGCTTAGGATAGGCGATTTTGTTTTGGAGAGGATGACGAGGAGCGGACTGAGGCGCGGGGTGTGACTTTATGCGCATAAAGTCCCTGCGCTGCACCGGCTTCGCATGTCTCTTGCCGGAATCGATCTCCCACCGCGCGGGAGGAGCCCGTCAACTTTATGCGCATAAAGCTCCAGCCCGCCCGCGTTCGCTTCGACGCAGCGGCGGACTTTATGCGCATAAACCTCGGCCGAACGGCTAACGACCGTGTTCATCACTGAATTTCACTGGAAAAATAACTACGTCAATGTAGAATTCAACGGACTTGAAAATTCGGAGCAAAACGTGGCGGCGGAAATCATAGCGATCACGCAGCAGAAGGGCGGCGTCGGCAAAAGCACGATTGCGATGCATCTAGGTGCAGCCTTTCACGAAAAGAAGAAGCGTGTGCTCGTTGTAGACGCCGATGGTCAGAACACACTGATCCATTGGTCGAGCGCCGCGTCGGATGGCGCGAGCGGTATTCCGTTTCCCGTCGTCAATCTCTCCGAGGCGGGCGGACAGATCCACCGCGAGATCAAGAAGTTCGTCAACGACTACGACATCATCGTGGTGGATTGCCCGCCGTCCATCACCGAGAAGGTATCCGGCGTCGTGCTGCTTGCGGCGAGCGTCGCGGTGATTCCGACTTCATCGTCGCCCGCGGACTATTGGTCGAGCGTCGGCCTCGTCAAGCTCGTTCAGCAAGCGCAAGTGATGAACGAAGACCTGCGCGCCGTCTTCCTCCTGAACAAGACGGAGGAGAAGCGGATGCTCACGCGCGAATTGAAGGTCGCGCTCGAAGAGCTCGGCTTCCCGCTGTTGAAAACGCAGATCCCCACGCGCGAGTGTTACAAGCAGGCGATGGCGCTTGGACAGACCGTGCTTCAAATGAGCGATCGCGGCGCACGCCTCGCAGCGGCGGAGGTCCGCGCGGTGGCGGACGAGATCCTCGACATGCTCTCCTGACTTTATGCGCATAAAGGACCCTGAATGAAACCGTCCCAATTTGCCAAGGGCTTCAAGGCTCGCCCCGATTCGACGAGCAGCGAGAAGCGCACAGCACTCGATCGTCTCAATGCGATCGATGGCATCGTCGATATGCAACACGTAGGGCAGGCTGCGGCGAACGGCCGATCGAGCGCCTTCGTCGTCGAGGAACCCGGCGACGTCAATGCCGGCCCCGAGTCAGACGAGTATCGCGCGTGGAGGCGTGCAAATCGCTATACGACGGGTCAAGTGATCGAACTGCCACTCAAGTCGATCAAACCTAGCCCGTTCAACCCGCGGCATTTCTATCTAAAGACCTCGACTGCCGAGTTGGCCGTCAATCTGGCGAAACAGGGCCAGCAACAGGCAATCCACGTGATTCCCGACTACGAGAATCCCGGGACGTTCTATGTCAGCGACGGCGGCCGGCGCGTGCGGGCGCTTAAAGAGGCGAACAAGGAATCGGTGAAGGCAGTGGTCGTCGATCTGCCGATTGGCATTCAGAGCTACAAGCTGGGTTACGACCTGAACGTTCAGCGCGATTCGCAGACTGTGTTCGACAATGCCGTGGTCTGGCGACGTTTCCTCGATGAGCAGCATTTCCAGAGCCAGCGCGAACTGGCGGATCATCTGGGCCTCGACGAATCGACGATCGCCGTGGCCTTGTCGATCGCGAAACTTCCTGAGAACGTCATGCACGAGATGGTCGCTCGGTCAGACCGATTCGGCTCGAACATGGCGTATCAGATTGCGCGCTATCACACCGCTCGCGGCAGCGACGCCACACTGCGGCTCATCAACAAGATCACGTCGGACGACCTGAGCACGCGTCAGGTCGCCGATATCGTCAAGGGTCGTGCGAGTGCTCAGGAAGCACCGAAGACTCCCAGCCGCCAACGCTATGCACAGCGACTCGAAATCAAGCTCGACGGCATCGCGGTCGGCGATCTGAAGTCATATGGGGAAGACCGTCTCGAATTGAGTCTGCGCGGTTTGTCGCGCGAGAAGCGTGATGAGTTGCTGCATCAGATCGAACTGATGCTTCAGCCTGTCGAAACCAAAAAGTAAATGCTCGGAAGGGCCGCCGAAACGTGCTTCGGCGGCCCTGCTAAGTCAGCTGTTTGTCAGAGAAACTTCGCGGCAACGGCAGCGTAACGGCTACGCGCGGGGCCATCAATCAGCGCGATTGACTCAGCGTGAATGCCAGCAAGTCGCCATCCGTAGGTTCACCCCACGTCTTTCGCGCCAGCCAGTCGAAAAAGGATGTCTCGGCTAGCTTCGAATCCAGTCCGCGCTTGCGCCAATCGTCGCGCATGTGTGTGCCAAGGCCCGGCAGCACATCGTCCTCGAAGGACTGACGCGCGACCTCCCGTTCTTCCTCACCTTGCTCTTCGTACAGCACGCGCGCTTCCTTGCGGCGGTAGGCCGAGAATTCGCTCAGCAAGCGGGCTTTGAGATCGTCAGCGCCGGAAGCGGCCGCCGACGTGCGCGAGGCCGCACCGCTCGTCGCGGGAGGCAGCACTTCTACCGGCGGTGCATAGCCTTTCTTGAGCGCGTCCTTGAAAAGGGCTGCGGCGCTACGAACCGGCGGCAAAGACGTGCTGCGCATGCGCTGCTCGGTCATCTGCAAGGCGGCGCGGATGCGGTTTTCCTCGCTGTCGGCGTACAGCGTCTGAGCGTCCTTGAGCGGAATGCCAATCTTCACCATCCGATCCACCAGCGTGCTGTCGAACACGTTCGGATGTTCGTCGAGCGCGAGCATCGGCTGCTTGCGTTCGGTCACGCGAAACTGGATCTCCGCGACGCGGCGCCCTTCGCGATGCTCCACCAGTTCGACGAAAATATTCGTCACCGCGTTCACCTCGGCAATCGCTGGCCGCAAGTAATCGCGCTTGAAGTATTTGTATTCGCGCTTGGCTTCGTCGCCGGCTTCGGTATCGGGCGTACCCGAGAGAATGGGCCGCCACCACTCCCACGTCTCGCGCATCGTCAAATGACTGGGATTGGTCAGGTAACGAACGCAGATTTCATAGAGGGCAAGGCCAGCGCTACTACGCAACTGGCTCTGGAACTGCAGGCTCAGGCGCGCATACTGGACAGGGTCCAGCAGCTTTTTCTTAATCTTGGGCGCGAAGGAGAATTCGACCCATACGCGGCGTGTCGTCGGATCTTCGAGGATTTCGGCATCTGCGATCAAAGTCGAGATGCCCCATTTGCGACCGGGCTTCTGGCTCGACGTGCCGGTACTCCACTCCACCTGCACCGACACCATGCGACGCAAATGCTCTTTGACGAGTGCGGTGTCGTTCGAGTCGAACGCGGAGTTCGCGACGATATCGGATAGCAGTGCGCGATATGTGTCACCGGACTCATCGGCTTGCTGAGCGACGGCGAGGAGCACGTTGAACAGCTTCCTGGTGAGCAGCGTGATCTTGCCGCTTTTCGGCTGGATCGCAATGGCCTCGACTGCCTTGCGCAATTCCGCCGAACTGGGGCTGACGACATCGGTTTTCTTTGCGCGCTTGGTGGCCATGAAATGGTCGAGATCGATATTGCGAGCAAGGATACCGATAGGGGTGAACCCCGTCTATAGGGACGTCTTCACCGTTATGGGGTGATTCCAGGACAGGTGATGCGACTCACTGCGGTGCGTTCCCGTAAACGCTCACCGCTCACCCGTCGAGTTCATCCGATAAGCATAATGCCGATGCGGGTAAACGGATTGCGGCGCTTTTCCAGCGCGATCACGAAGCTCGGACAGCATCCCGAAAAGGCTCACCGCAAAAATTTTTCGGCTGGGTGAACGCGGTGTGGTGCGCCGGAGACAGTGCGACATCGACCATATTTTGCTCGGCTGAGGGATCGTTGCGGTGCAAACCCGTCGATGGGCGAACTCACTCCAAGGGCAAACCGAACTAGAGTCCCGCAAAGTCTCACCTTTGAGGAATCGTACTAACCCGATCCATCGACTCTGAGGCCCGAGCAGACGGCATCGCACTGTCGATTGCCTCCCGAAATCGCTCACCTTGCCTGATTCAAAGGCTCACAAGACACTCACCTTGCCCCCTGTAAATGCTCACCTATACGCATCGCGGCTATGGAAAATTCGCTCTTCCAGGCACTTATCTCGCTTTCCTAATGTAAATGCGAGGCAACGAGCTCCCGCAAACTCTCACCGCTCGATTTTTCGCGACATCGAGCAGCCTATGTCCGCGTCTCCCGAATTCCCTCACCATACTCGGCTTCGACGGACGCAATATCTATCTATCTACTTGATTTAAAGCGGATTTTTCGAAATACCAAACCGCGACCTCCGTTATCGGATCCCGCTACCGTACAGGTTGTCCCGAATTTTCTCACCATGAGGTGACTCCGGCTTGAGCAGAAATGCCGAAAAAGAAGGCGCGAATTATCCCGAAAAAGCTCACCTTAAGCCATTCTGACGGGCAAATCGAAGCCGAAAAGGAGATGAGAGGTCAACGCAGGGACTTGCACCGCTCACCTCATTCCCGAAAAAGCTCACCCTTAACACCAAAGAGTGGAATTCCGAGGCCTAAATGGGCATGCGCGCCCGAAAACCCTCACCTTTCCCTCCGTATTTTCCCTGAAAACCCTCACTGATCGGTAAAAGGTACTCCGGAGCGCCCTCAAATCACGTGGTTTGTGAGACCCCGCAAATCCTCACCTTTGGGGACGGGGCAAGCGACAGGCGACTCCCATGCACCAATGCTTTCACGACAACGTCCTCCCGGATTCGCTCACCGAGCGGTTAACGAGGCTCCCCGAATCCCCTCACGATACTTCCCGGGAGTACTCACCGACGTTCCCGAAGCCCGTCACCGATCCCTCCCGCAGAGCTTCACCATAGTTCCCGTACAATCTCACCTGACATCCCGCAAACCCTTTTGGGATAAGGCTTTGGCTGGGCGTTAACGCTGTTAACAAGGTTCAAGGGTGTTTACTTCTATTACTCTCAAGCGGTGCCGCGAGTAGTCACTGGACCAACAATACAAAAAAATGCGTGGAACAACGACACACGACGAAAATCGAACTAAAATTCGCGTTAAATCATAGGCTTGCACATACATCCTCAGGATGTTTCACGAAAGCCGCTAAGATCGTGAGATCGCGTTGTTAGAAAACATCCACATTGTTCCAAGTCGATGCGTTCTTCCATCACCAAACGAAAATCATAATGATTGATACGTAAAACGTTATGATCGTAATGTCGAACCGCTCAATCCCAGTCATGGACCTACACATTCGCGACACTCTGCGCCAGGAAATCGAAGCGATGCGAGCCACCGGCGCACGGCGGCAAGATCTTTCGCAGCATGCCTGCAAGCGACTTTTCTTCGACCTTGGCATTCGACCTTCCGTGACGACCGTCCGCGAATTGACTCAAACCGGTAGCGCGAGCGACATTCCCAAAGATATCGAAGCCTTCTGGACCAGTCTTCGCTCGACGCTGCGCGTGCGTATCGACGCGGGGGCGATGCCGGACTCGTTACAGGAACGTGCAGGCGAGCTGCTGGCGGCGCTATACGACGAGGCTCAAACGGTCGCGCGTTCCGCCTTGACGGAGGAGAGAACCCGTCTCGACACCGCCATGCAATCCGCGCAAGCCCAGATTCGCGATGCTGATATTCGCCGCGAGGCGATCGAGCAAGCTCATCAGCGTGCGGAAGCGCGCGCCGAAGCCGGCGCTGCCCAGATCGCCGCACTGCAAGCCGAATTGAGGGCGCTTCGAAATCAGGGATCGGATGCTCAGGCAGGGTTGCGCGAAGTCATCGCCCGTTGGGAAAAGGAGAACGAGGCGCTCTCCGAGCGACTGCATCAGGAACAGGATTGCTCGGCGCGGCTTCGCGATCGCATCGACGAACTCCAGGACGAGTTGCGTCACAACACCGAGCATTACGCCCAGCAGATCAAGGACGCGGTCAAGGAAGCCGAGCGGCGCGTTCACCCGATGCTCGTCGAACTCGACTCCCTGCGCGGCATGGCCGCCACCTATCAGTCGGGTGCGCGAGAGGCGAGCCAAAAAGAATTCGGTTTCATTCAACAACTTAGCGCAGCCAGGAGCCGCGCTGATCGACTCGAATCACAGGTGCGAGCGCAGTCCGACGAAATCGATGCGCTGGTTCTCGAGCGCGACGCACAGCGCGTTCAGTCGGGCGCGAGCGCCGAAGTCGGCGCGTTGATCGCGTCCCTGGCGATGCAGGGACGCCTCAGCTCGGCCGAGATCGCAAAGCTGGGCACGCAAGTCGATGCGCACGTCGCGGCGCCTGCAGCCTGTCCGGCGTGCGAGGCGGGCGACCCGGAACTGCAGCGTCATGAAGACGAATACGAACTTTCCTGCCCGAACTGCGAGCGAACCTCGGGCGCGGCGTCATCGAAGCTCGCGGCCGTCGATGGATTCGTCCGGTCGGCGCGCGTCAGTACGTCCTGATCGGACGTCGAGCGAGCGCAATCGTCAAAGGTGAGGGTTTTCGGGATCGTCGACGGACATATGCGGATGCGCGCCAGCGCTTTCGTCGACGCGCGCGTGGGCCAGGTCCCGCTCCCGTATTTGCTCACCCATCCATTCTTGCCACGCCCGATGCAGCCGATGCACGGAGATCGTCTGCTGGAATCCGAGCCACTGGCCGACGCGTTCCGGGTCCGTTCCGTCTTCGAACACTTCCGCGGCGTACGTGTTACGCAAGGTCTGTGGACTTGCCCGCGCGACACGCGACGCAGCGATGCCCGACGCAGCAACGACGGCGTCGATCGCGCGCAGCATCGTCGCCTTGTGCATGGAGCGCCCGGTTGGAGCCGCCGGGAAGAGCAACTCACCGGCAAGGTCCGCCGTCTTGCGTTCGCTGATCCAGTTGTCGAGCAATTCGATGGCGAAGGGGGCGAGCCGCGCTTGCCGGATCAATAGCGGGTTCGACGCATCGACGGTGATGTAGGGCGCGCCGGGCGCATAGCAATCCACGGTCAACTGTGCGGCTTCGCCCGTTTTCACGCCTGCGCCGAGAAATACGGCGACCAACGCCCGATCGCGCCGCTCGCGCCAGCGCTGTCCGGCCGGCAACGCGCCGATCGGCGAAAAGAGATGCCCGACCAGATGCGCGCGCTCGTCGTGAGTGAGAAAACCGGTCGGCTCGTTGTCGCGTGCCTTGCGCCATGCCGCGTTACCGTCCTGAGCGATGAACCGCGCCGGATTCGTCGCCGCCGACTCCACTTCCCGCACATGGTCCAGCACGCGCTCGATCAGCCGAAGGTAGCGCATGCGCTGCTGGCGGCGGATGTCCAGCTGCGCGACGAACTGCTCGATGACGGGACGTTGCACCGTATGCAGTGTCGCGCGCTTCGCGGCCAGCCACTCAAGAAAATTTCCCCACTGCGCGCGATACACATCGGCCGATGATGCCCTGAACGACTGCTGGGCAAGCCATGCATCGAACGCGGCGTACGGATCGGCCTGCCAGTCGGCGCGCTGTTGGTCGAAGAGATCGGAAGTGTTCGGCATATTGTTCGAAGGCGCGCTGCGCGCTGTATTGCACTGCGCACAGGGTCGGGCTTCGAGCGCGCGACGTCAAGCGCAGGTGTTTGCCGAGTGTCGAGAACTGTCTTGCCGCGCGTGCGTTTCGTCGACTACTGTCGTTGATACGGCTTCTTTCCATCCACGAGCACAAGAGCAAAAAAAAGGGGCGAGCGATGGCGCAGCAATCCTGGCAGGAACGCCGAGCGAACGGACGCGCCGGGCGCGAACGCACGCCACGGGCCGCGCACGAGGCGATCGGCGATATCGATCGCGATCCCATCGAACTATTGCGGATAAGCAGCAAAGGTCGTGTCGATGCGCTGATTCCTTTGCGTTACGGTCGCATGCTGGTGTCGCCGTTCACGTTTTATCGCGGCAGCGCCATCGTGCAGGCGCACGACCTGGCGGCCACGCCGGACAGTGGCATCGCCATTCAGATTTGCGGCGACTGTCATTTATCCAATTTCGGCGGCTTTGCAACGCCGGAGCGCACGCTCATTTTCGATCTCAACGACTTCGACGAAACCGCGCTCGGGCCGTGGGAATGGGATTTGAAACGCCTCGTCGCGAGCTTTACGATTGCCGGCCGGCATCTCGGCCACGGCGATCTTGCCGCCGACGAATTCGCGTTTCTCGTGGCGCGCAGCTATCAGACGCATCTGCGCGAATACGCCGAAATGAGCGTGCTCGATCTTTGGTACGAGCGCATCACCTTCGATCGCATGTACGAGACCGTGCAGAACGAAGACGCGCGGCGGCGTATCAAGCGCGGCGTCGAACGGGCTTCGCGCCGCACGCACGAGACGATGCTGCCCAAGCTCGCGGACCGGACCGGCGACACGTGGCGTATCCGCGATGCGCCGCCGGCCGTGTTTCACATCCACGGCGAGAGCACGCTGATCGACGAGAACGACGGCTGGATGACGCTCAAAGGTCGTCGCGAGGAAATTATCGCGGCGCTCGTGCGCGATTATGTGGCGACGCTGACGCCGGAGCGCGCGAGGCTGCTGTCGCAATTCACGTTGCAGGATGTCGCGTTCAAGGTGGTCGGTGTGGGCAGTGTCGGCACGCGCTGCCTCGTTTTGCTGCTCACGGATCATCACGACAAGCCGCTTTTCTTGCAGATGAAGGAGGCATCGATGTCCGTCGTCGCGCGATACACGACACATGCGAAACATGCGAAGCACGCCGGCGATTTCGATCACGACGGTCAGCGCGTCGTTCACGGACAACGTCTGATGCAGGCGGCCACGGACCCATTTCTCGGCTGGGCGACGGGGCCGCTCGGACGCACGCTGTACATCCGTCAGTTACGCGACATGAAGATTTCCGCCGAACTCGACACTTTCAGCGACGACGTGTTCCGCGAGTACGCCTCGCTCTGCGGCTGGGCACTCGCCCGCGCGCACGCGAAGTCCGGCGGATGCGCGCCGGAGATTTCGGGCTACCTGGGCCGCAGCGACCGCATGGCGGAAGCTCTGATGCGCTACGGGCGCGCCTACGCGAATCAGGTGGAAAAGGACTACGAGGTATTTCGCGCTGCGTGCCGCGATGGCAAGCTCGAAGCGCGTTCCGATGCGGAGATGGCGGCAGACTTCGCGCCTTGAAACGACTCGATGCGGGGCGGAATAATGCGGGGCACGCGGGTCATGCCGCGTGCCGGGCGCATGCGTGTCAATGCGCAGCGATGACTGCCTGCGGTCGACCTTGTCGTGCGGCGCGCTCGTAGGCGTCTACGGCGAAGGCGAAAACCGCGGATAAAGCATCGGAGGATGCAACATCGACGACATCATCGGTTTCGGGAAAATGAAAGTTATCGGGACGCGCGAACAGCTCGCGCAATGCGGCTTCATGCCGCCCGGCAAATCCGAGATCCGCTACGGCCTCCGCCTCGATGGCGTGTAACAACCGCCAGGTCAGCGGCACCCCTTTGTCGATATAGCGCGCCGCAACCTGACGCGTGATGCGTTCGAGATCACGCACAGCGCGGGCGAACTGCCTTCTGCTTAGATTTTCACCGTTCGACTCCATGATTCACCCCTTCCCACGCGGTCTTATTGTACTGTACAAATATACAGTACTTGCTGCAATGAAAATAGCGTCGCGCTAGTCGAACCGGGTGTATGTGCGATTCCGCCTACGTGGGTTTCAGACATGCGCCGCTATGCGTCCCGACGAACGAAGCGCATCGTTTCACCATGCTTGGGAACTCTCCTGAGCGGAACGCGCAGGCGCTTTTCTGCGTTCGTTCGACGGCATGGCGCGGCCAACAGCGCTGCAAACCACGGGAGAACTGACATGAACAAGGATCAAGTCGAAGGCGTCGGCGAGCAGGTCAAGGGCAAGATCAACGAGGGCGTCGGGAAAGTGACGGGGGACAAGGCCCAGGAAGCCAAGGGCGATTTGCAGCAGGCGGCGGGCAAGGTTCAGAAAGGCGTGGGCGATGCACGCGAAGATCTGAAGGACAGCGTGAAAAAGAACCCGTAAAAACGGGCTGATCGGCGCCGCAATGCCGGTGCTGTTTTGAACGGGACGTGCTCGATGCTCGTCCCTTTTTTCATGTGCGCGTGAAGTCTCGGGGCACAGGACTTTATGCGCATCAAGTTTCCGGGCTGTGCGCGCTTCAGCCGTGAATGACGACGAGCAGCGCTCTGGCGTCCGCCCGACCCACGTTGCGGATCGCGTGCGCTTCGTCCGCTGCATAGCGCGCGGTTTCTCCCGCCTTTAGACGACGCGTCGCGCCCGACGCATCCACTTCGATCGAACCGTTCAACACCGTGAGATGCTCGCGCGTGCCCGGCTCGTGCGCGTTTGACGTAAGCGCGGCGCCGGATTGAAGCGTAAGTTCGTACCACTCGAACCTACCGGCGAGTTCGATCGGCCCCCACACGCGTAGCTGATAGCCGCCGTTGTCGCCGCTCAAGGTCGGTATCTCATGCGGCCCGGACACCCGGATTGCTTCGGCGGGCCTCTGCTGCGCGAACAATTGATCGAGGCTGATACCGAGCGCGTTGGTCAAGCGCCACGCGACGGCGATCGTCGGATTGGCCTTGTCGCGTTCGATTTCCGATAGCATCGATTTCGATACGCCGGCCGCGCGCGAGAGATCGTCGAGCGTCAGCTTTCGTTCATTGCGCAAGCGTTGGATGATTTCGCCGACGCGTGGCGGCGTTGCTCCAGCGCCCGCGAGCTCACCCGTCTTTCCTTCTGAACCCGTGCTTGCCATGAATCGATCAATCTCGTAAAGTGTTCGGTATATCGGAATCTGGTTCGAAATATCGAACATGTCCGATGCGATGGATGCACTATAACAGGGCTATGGGTCGCACGCGCGTGGCGAGGCGCGCGGGTTGCGTTGGCACGCCAACAACAAGGATTGCGATGAAAGACCGATTTCTCTCCCACGTGCGCTCGACGATCGACGAAATTCGCGCTGCGGGTTTCTACAAAACGGAGCGCGTCATTGCGAGTCCGCAGTCATCGGACATTCGGCTCGCGAACGGAACGGGCGTGCTGAACTTCTGCGCGAACAATTATCTCGGTCTCGCGGACGATCGCCGGCTCATCGAAGCAGCGAAGGATGGCCTGGATGCCGATGGCTTCGGCATGGCGTCCGTGCGCTTCATATGCGGCACGCAGATCGTGCACAAGGAACTCGAACAGGCAATCGCGCGTTTCCTCGAAACCGATGACGCGATCCTCTATTCGAGTTGCTTCGACGCGAACGGCGGCCTGTTCGAAACGCTGCTAACCGAAGAAGACGCGATCATCAGCGACGAGCTGAATCACGCCAGCATCATCGACGGCGTCCGGCTCTCGAAGGCTCGGCGTCTGCGCTACAAGAACAACGACCTGGCGGATCTCGAAGCGCGCCTTCAGGAAGCCGACGCCGCCGGCGCACGCTTCAAGCTGATCGCGACCGACGGCGTATTTTCGATGGACGGCATCATCGCCAACCTCTCCGGCATCTGCGATCTAGCCGACCGTTACGGCGCACTCGTCATGGTTGACGATTCCCACGCCGTCGGCTTCATCGGGGAGAACGGACGCGGAACGCCGGAGCACTGCGGCGTGCTGGATCGCGTGGACATCATCACCGGGACGCTCGGCAAGGCCCTCGGCGGCGCTTCGGGCGGCTATGTCGCCGCGCACAAGGAAGTGATCGAACTGTTGCGGCAACGCAGCCGGCCGTATCTGTTCTCGAACACGTTGGCGCCGAGTATCGCCGCGGCGTCGCTCAAGGTACTCGAACTGCTCGCGAGCGATGAAGGCGCGGCATTGCGCCGGCGCGTCCGCGAGAACAGCACGCACTTTCGGCGCGCGATGTCCGCGCTCGGCTTCGATCTCGTCCCCGGTGAACATCCGATCGTTCCGGTCATGCTCGGCGATGCTCAGCTCGCGTCGAAGATGGCCGATGCTTTGCTCGACGAAGGCGTCTACGTGATCGGCTTTTCATACCCCGTCGTGCCCAAAGGACGCGCACGCATCCGAACGCAGATGAGCGCGGCGCACACGCCGGAACAGATCGATCGCGCAGTCGATGCGTTCGCGCGCGTCGGCCGGTCGCTCGGCGTCATCCGCTGAGCCCAGCCGCAAACCTTTATGCGCATAAAGCCACGAGGGTCGGGCCACAAGCCCGCGACCTTCGGAGCAACACCATCAAGACCAAACGTCAGGATCAACGCAATGAAAGCCCTCGCCAAACTCGAACGCGCACCCGGCCTTACCTTGACACGCGTGAAGCGGCCTGAAGTCGGCCACAACGACGTTCTCATCCGCATCCGCAAGACAGCGATTTGCGGCACCGACATTCACATCTGGAAATGGGACGAATGGGCGCAGAAGACGATTCCCGTGCCGATGCATGTCGGTCACGAGTACGTCGGCGAGATCGTGGAGATGGGAGAGGAGGTGCGCGGCTTTGCCATCGGCGATCGCGTGTCGGGCGAAGGCCATATCACTTGCGGCTTTTGTCGCAACTGTCGGGCAGGCCGCCGTCATTTGTGCCGCAACACGGTCGGCGTCGGCGTGAACCGTGAAGGCGCCTTTGCGGAATTTCTCGTGATCCCGGCGTTCAACGCGTTCAAGATTCCGCCCGATATTTCCGACGACCTCGCCGCGATCTTCGATCCGTTCGGCAACGCGACGCACACTGCCCTCTCGTTCAATCTCGTTGGCGAGGACGTGCTGATCACAGGCGCCGGTCCGATCGGCGCGATGGCTGCGGCGATCGCGCGGCATGTCGGCGCGCGCAACGTCGTGATTACCGACGTGAACGACTATCGCCTCGAACTCGCCCGCAAAATGGGCGCGACGCGCGCAGTCAACGTGGCGAACGAAAACCTTCGCGACGTGATGGGCGAACTCGGCATGACCGAAGGTTTCGACGTGGGTCTGGAAATGTCCGGCGTGCCGAGCGCATTCACGGCGATGCTCGAATCGATGAATCACGGCGGCAAGGTGGCGTTGCTCGGCATTCCGCCGGCGCAGACCGCGATCGACTGGAATCAGGTGATCTTCAAGGGGCTCGAAATTAAGGGCATCTATGGACGCGAGATGTTCGAGACCTGGTACAAGATGGTCGCGATGCTGCAAAGCGGCCTCGATCTTTCGCCGATTCTCACGCACACCTTTCCCGTCGACGACTATCAGCGCGCATTCGACACGATGCTCTCCGGCAACAGCGGCAAGGTCGTGCTCGACTGGACCGCAACCGAGGCCTGAGCCGCGCGCATCACTGGGCGTTGTTCGCGGATGCCTTCGAAAATTCGGCTTGAATGGCGACGTGGACATCGTCGCCGACGGCCGGATACCACGTCGTCAATCCGAACTGCGCGCGGCTGAAATGTCCATCGGCTGAAAAGCCGAGCGTTTCCTGCTTCGTGAGCGGATTGACCGCGTGACCGTTGAACGTCACGTTCAGCGTGACCGGCTTCGTCGTGCCGCGTATCGTCAAATCGCCCGTCAATATGCCCTTGTCGTCGCCGGTGCGTTGAAACGCCGTGCTGACGAAGACGATTTCCGGATAACGCTCGACATCGAACATGTCCGCCCCTTTCAGCATGCGATCGAGCAGCGGCACGTTGGTGTTGACGCTCGACGCATCGATGCGCGCGCGCACCGAGCTTCCGGACATCCCGTCCGCATTCCAGTCGAGTTGCGCCGTTGTTTTGTCGAATCGGATGACGAAGCGCGAGTAATGAAAATGATCGACATCGAAACTCACGTTCCAGTGATGCGGATCGAGCTGATAACGTCCCGGCGGCACGCTCGATTCGCTCGATGACACATGATGTGTAACGACCTGCAGCGGCGTGCAGGCCGTCAACGCGATTGCCGCCAGAAAAGGAACGAGACGCTCATAAATCTTCATCGCGCATTGCCTCGAATTCGGAAATAGAAACTCCGGCAAGTTTCGCCGAGATCGTGAAAGCGTGCGCGAGCCGTCACGGTCTTTTCGTCGACGCACACGAAAATGGTGCGATCAGGTAGAGTTCGCATCGACTTCCATCTCAAAAAAAGGCGCCTTCGCGTACGCGCGTTGGCGGAGAACGCATGCGCACATGGCTGTCCCGTCTTCGAACCTTCCGCGCGCGCTTGTCGGTGGCTGTCGCGCTCACGCCGTTGGCCTGGTTGCCCGCCGCGCATGCGAGTTGGTGCGGCGACGGTCTCTGGGTCGACGCGATGGTCGCCTCGCATCATGTTCACCCGGACAAGGATTTCGAGCAATTCAATCCGGGCATCGGCGCCGAATGCTGGGTTGCGCCGCAGTGGGCGATTACGGGCGGCTACTTTCGCAACTCGTTATCCAAGCCGTCGTTCTATGGCGGCGGCGTATGGGGGCCGGACTTCCTTCACTGGAACTACATCAGGCTCGCCGTGATGGCCGGACTCATCTCCGGCTATGACTACGGCAGCTATGGCATCGGCCATAACCATACATTGGGGCCGGTTGCCGCGCCGCTCATCATGCTGGAATACAAGCGCGTCGGCGCGAACATCATCCTTATTCCACCGATACCTTCGAGCGATCTTCCTTTCACGCTTGGTTTCATGCTCAAAGTGAAGTTCTGAGCAATCCTTACTATTACTAAACCCCTCGCCTCACTGCGAGCGCGCCGCGTGCTGCAAACATTCCAGCAACAACGTAGCGGCGGGCGTCAACGGACTGTCCCGCCGCGTCACGATTCTGACCGACACCGCGGGCAACGCATCGGCGATAGGAAAGATCGCGAGTCCCTCGCTGACCCACGGATGTTCGAGCAACGCGGCGGGCATCGCGGCCAGCGCATCCGAGCCACGCAACAACCCATGCGCAATGATGAAGCTCGGACATTCGATCACGCGTTTGGGCACCATCAAACCGCGCTCGGCGTAAGAAGCGAGCAGCGCCTGCGTCGAACTTTCCGGCGACGGATTCAGCAACCATTCCGCATCCGATAATTCCGCGAGCGACGTGCAGTTGCGCAACGGATGATCCGCTCGCCCGACGATCGCGGAGTGGCTCTCGTACAACTCGATGTGATCGAACTCCGGCGCGAGATGCTCGGGCACGACGACGGCAACGACGAAGTCCAGCGAACCGTCGCGCAAACGCGGCATCGCGACGCCCGGAAAGCCTTCGATGAAACTCACGCGCGCTTCCGGCATCTGCTTGCGAAACGCGCGATACGCCTGCGGCAGTATCGATAACGCCGCGGTCGGCGTGACGGCCGCGCTCACGCTGCCCGCGCCGGCGCCTTTCATCTGCGCGATGTCGTCTTCGGCGCGGCGCATTTCGCTCACGATCAGATGCGCGCGCACGCGCAACTGTTGCCCGAACGCCGTCAACTGCACGCCGCGCGCGGTGCGCAACACGAGCGGCACGCCAAGATCCTGCTCCAGTTCCTTGATGGCTTTCGTCAGTGCCGCTTGCGAGAGATGAAGGCTGCGCGCGGCCGCGCGAATGCTGCCTTGCTCGGCGGTCGTGAGAAATGCGCGCAATTGGTGGTACTTCATGCTCATGAGCGACATCCTAGGGTTATTGCCGACAACTAATAGTAATCACGCAATAAATTTACCGTCTTTTGGTTTGCTTTACGGCTTTATATGCTTGGCACACATCGAGTCGCATCAAGCAAGGAGTGTCACATGTTGTCAATCGAGCCCGTTATCCCCGGAATTGCAGCCATCGCATCGGAATTTGTCGATGTGCGCCGGCGCATTCATGCGCATCCGGAACTTGCATATGAAGAAACACTGACGAGCGATCTCGTCGCCGGATTGCTCGCGCAATGGGGCTACGAAGTGCATCGCGGGCTGGGCAAGACGGGCGTCGTCGGCGTGTTGAAGGAAGGCGAGGGCGGCAAGCGTATCGGTCTGCGCGCCGACATGGACGCGTTGCCGATCGAGGAAACGACCGGCCTGCCCTACGCGAGCAAGCATGCGCGCACGATGCACGCATGCGGTCACGACGGCCATACCGCAATGCTCCTGTGCGCCGCGCGTTATCTTGCCGAAAGCCGCCAGTTCTCGGGCACGCTGATCGTGATCTTCCAGCCCGCCGAGGAAGGCGAGGCGGGCGCGCGCGCGATGATCGAAGACGGTCTCTTCGAAAAATTTCCGTGCGACGCCGTGTTCGGCCTGCACAACATGCCCGGTCTGCCCGCGGGCGACATGTTCTTCACGCCCGGTCCGGGCATGGCGTCGTCGGATCGCGTGAACATCACCGTGCGCGGCGTCGGCGGTCATGGCGCGATGCCGCACGTCGCACGCGATCCGATGCCCGCGGTCGCATCGATCATGCTCGGTCTCAACAGCATCGTCGCGCGCGAAATCGATGCGCAAAAGCCCGCGGTCGTCACGGTCGGCAGCGTGCAGGCGGGCGAGGCGTGCAACGTGATTCCCGAGACCGCGCTGATGAAACTCTCGGTGCGCTCGCTCGACGCGGGCGTTCGCAAGCAGCTTCAGGAGCGCATTACCGCGCTCGTGAACGCGCAGGCTCTGGCGTTCGGCTGCACGGCCGAGATCGACTATGAACTCGGCTATCCGGTGCTCGTGAATCACGCGGAACCGACCGCCTTCGCCACCGATGTCGCGACCCAGATGCTCGGCGCGCAACGCGTCGATCCCGCCGCGCGGCCGCTGATGGGCAGCGAAGACTTCGCCTTCATGCTCGAAGCGTGTCCGGGCACGTATGCGTGGATCGGCAACGGCATCGGCTCGAAGGGCGGCTGCATGGTGCACAACCCCGGCTACGACTTCAACGACGACATCCTCGCGATCGGCGCGAGTTACTGGGTGCGCCTGGCCGAAGCCTGGCTCGCCGACTGATCTTCGACCGACGCACCGGAGCACATGATGATTACACCCACGATGGCCAGCGACGGCGCATCGCCCGCGACGCCGGCGACCACGAGCCGCGCGGCGCGCACCCGCCTCGTCCTGGCGGCGGCGGTCGGCAACGCGCTCGAGTTCTACGACTTCATCGTCTATGCGTTCTTCGCGCTCACCATCGGCAAGCTGTTCTTTCCGGTGCACGATCCGGTCGGCCAGTTGCTGCTCGCGGTGGCGAGCTTCGGCGTCGGGTTCTTCACGCGGCCTGTCGGCGGTTTGCTGATCGGCATGTACGCGGATCGCGTCGGCCGCAAGAAGGCGATGCTGCTCACGCTCGGCCTGATGGCGCTCGGCACGGCGATGATCGCGGTCGCGCCGACTTACGCGCAGGCGGGCATCGCCGCGCCGATCATTCTCGTGATCGCGCGGCTGATTCAGGGCTTCTCGGCGGGCGGCGAGGTGGGCGCATCGACGACACTGCTGCTCGAACAGGCGCCCGCGAACCGTCGCGGCCTTTATGCATCGTGGCAGTTCTCAAGCCAGGGGCTTTCGGCGCTCGCGGGCGCGCTGACGGGCGTCGCGCTCACGGCATCGCTTTCGACGGCGCAACTCGAAAGCTGGGGCTGGCGCGTGCCGTTCTTCATCGGCACGGCGATCGTGCCGGTCGGCTGGTGGCTGCGTCACACGATGGAAGAAGCGCCGCCGCAAAACGTGGCCACCGCACCGAAAGCGCCGAAAATCCCGCTCTTCGCCGTGCTGCGCGAACATCGCCGCGCGGTGCTCAACGGACTGGGTCTGACGATCGGCGGCACGTCGGCGCACTTCATCATCGTGTTTTATCTGTCGATCTACGGCGTGAAGACGCTCGGTCTGCCGAGCTGGACGGCGATGCTCTCGGGCTGCGTGTCGGGCGCGATTCTCTTCGTCGTCGCGCCGATCGGCGGTTATCTGTCGGACCGCATCGGCCGCAACAAGCTCGCTCAGACGACGCGCATTCTTCTGATGCTCGCAATCTGGCCGGCGTTCGCGCTCTTGAACCAGTCGCCGACGGCGGGCACGCTGCTCTCGGTCGTCACGGTGCTCTCGATCGTGCATTCGCTCAACGTCGGTCCGACCGGCGCGATGCTCGGCGAACTGTTCCCGCGCTCGGTGCGCGCAACGGGCGCGGCGATCGTCTACAGCATCGGCGTCGCGATCTTCGGCGGCTTCGCGCAGTTCTTCGTGACGTCGCTCATCGTCATCACGAAGAGCGTCATGGCGCCCGCGTGGTACGTGATCGGCTGCGGCGTGTTCTCCGTGGTCGCGGTGGCGTGCATGCGCGAAAGATCAAAGGAAACGCTCGACTGATCCCAAATCCTGCGAGACACGCGCGCCGGATGCGTATCGAGGTGTATAACTCGACGTGTCCGGGTTTCGAAAAGGCCGCCCGCGCGGCCTTTTTTACTGGATCCCACACTATGAAGAAAGCGCGATAAAAGGGGACTTCCATGCGCAAGCTACGTTCGCAAAGCTGGTTCGGCGGCAAAGACAAAGACGCCTTCATCCATCGTTCGTGGATGAAGAATCAAGGCATTCCTCACGATCAGTTCGATGGCCGGCCGGTTATCGGCATCTGCAATACGTGGTCGGAACTCACGCCGTGCAACGCGCATTTTCGCGAGCTTGCCGAATACGTGAAGCGTGGCGTGCGCGAGGCGGGCGGCTTGCCGCTGGAATTTCCCGTGATGTCGCTCGGCGAATCGAATCTGCGGCCCACGGCGATGCTGTTTCGCAATCTCGCATCGATGGATGTCGAAGAGTCCATACGCGGCAATCCTATCGATGGCGTCATTCTTCTCGTCGGTTGCGACAAGACGACGCCCGCCTTGCTGATGGGCGCGGCGTCGTGCAATCTGCCCGCCCTCGCGGTGTCGGGCGGGCCGATGCTCAACGGCCGTTTTCGCGGCCGCACCATCGGCTCGGGCACGGGCGTGTGGCAGATGTCCGAGGAAGTGCGCGCGGGCACGATGACGCAGGAAGAATTCGTCGAAGCCGAGTCGTGCATGAACCGTTCGCGCGGCCATTGCATGACGATGGGCACCGCCTCCACGATGGCCTCGATGGTCGAATCGCTCGGCATGGGCCTGCCGCACAACGCCGCGATTCCCGCCGTCGATGCGCGCCGTCAGGTGCTCGCTCATATGGCCGGACGACGCATCGTCGGGATGGTCAAGGAGGATGTCACGATGGACAAGATCCTCACGCGCGAGGCCTTCGAGAACGCGATCCGCACGAACGCGGCCATCGGCGGATCGACGAATGCGGTCGTGCATCTGATCGCGCTGGCGAAGCGTATCGGCGTGGAACTCACGCTCGAAGACTGGGAACTCGGCAGCAACGTGCCTTGCCTCGTGAACCTGCAACCATCGGGCGAATATCTGATGGAAGACTTCTACTACGCGGGCGGCTTGCCCGCAGTGCTGCGTCAGCTCGGCGAGCAAGGCCTTTTGCATCGCGATGCGCTCACGGTGAACGGCAGCACGATCTGGGACAACGTGAGCGCCGCGCCGAACTACGACGAGAAAGTCATCACCCGATTCGAGCAGCCGTTCAAACCGCACGCGGGCATCGCGGTGCTGAAGGGCAATCTCGCGCCGAACGGCGCGGTCATCAAGCCGTCGGCGGCGACGCAATCGTTGCTGAAGCATCGCGGGCGCGCGGTCGTGTTCGAGAACGTCGAAGAGCTTCACGCGAAGGTCGACGACGATTCGCTCGATATCGACGAACATTGCGTCATGGTATTGAAGGGCGCGGGGCCGAAGGGTTATCCCGGCTTCGCGGAAGTCGGCAACATGCCGCTGCCGAAAAAGGTGCTGCAAAAAGGCATCACCGACATGGTCCGCATCTCCGATGGCCGCATGAGCGGCACGGCCTATGGCGCGGTCGTGCTGCATGTGTCGCCGGAAGCGGCGGCGGGCGGTCCGCTCGCACTCGTGCAGACCGGCGACATGATCGAACTGGATGTAGAGGCGCGCCGTCTGCATCTCGAAGTATCGGACGAAGAACTCGAAAAGCGCCGAGCCGCGTGGCAAGCGCCCGAGTTGCCGAAGCGCGGTTACTACCGTTTGTACGTCGAGCACGTGTTGCAGGCGGATCAGGGCGCGGACCTGGACTTCCTCGTCGGTTCGAGCGGCGCGCCGGTGCCGCGCGATTCGCACTAAGGAGGCGTCGATGTCGAACCTGAAAACGCCGCCCGGCATGTGGCCGGTGCTGTACGCCTATTTCGACGCACTGAATCGCCTCGACAGCGACGCCACGCGCAAGCAGATCGACGCGACCATCGCGGCGGGCGCGCCGGCGATCGTCACGCTCGGTCTCGCGACCGAAGTGAATCGACTGTCGGAAGCGGAAAAGCGCACGATGATCGACGATTGCGCCGCGCACATCGCCGGCCGCGTGCCGCTCGCGGTCACGATCACCGGCGACAGCGTCGATGCTCAAGTCGCGCTCGCCGATCATGCGCTCGAACGCGGCGCGGCGTGGCTCATCCTTCAGCCGCCGTCGAAACGCGGCGAACCCGAGGCGTTCTACTACGACTTCTTCGCGTCGGTGCTCGAACGAACCGGCGCGAACGCGGGCATTCAGAACGCGCCCGAATATCTCGGCGTGGGTTTGTCGGCGGAATCGATCGCCGCGCTCGCCGCCGAGCGCCCGAACTTCCGCTTGCTGAAGGGCGAAGGCCCGGCCGTGACGATACGCGCGACCATCGAGCGATTGCGCGCGCTCGAACAGACGCTCGCGGTATTCAACGGGCGCGGCGGTCAGGAACTCGTGGACAACTTGCGCGCCGGCTGCGACGGCCTGATCGTCGCGCCCGACGCGTTCGATCGTCAGGTCGCCATTCACGGCGCCTTCGCCGAAGGTCGCGAACACGATGCCGAACGGCTGTATGCGGAAGTGCTGCCGGAAATCGTCTTCGTGATGCAGTCCCTGGAAACGCTCACCTGTTACGGCAAGCGCATCGCGGCGTGGCGCATGGGCTTCGACGTGTTGCACGATCGTGGCGCGCGTCCCACGCCGTTCGGTATCGAATGCGCGCGCCGTTTCGCGCAACGTCTCGGACCGACATCGCGCGTTTTGCGCCGATGAATCATCGAGCCGGGCGGCGTGTGAAACGCTGCTCGGTGACGGATGCGCCCCATTGCGTGCCTTCGGCTTCATCGCTCAACGTGAAGCCGAACGATTCGTACAAGTGGCGCGCGGCGTCCAGGCTCTTGAACGTCCAGAGATAGGTTTCGTCGTAGTGCGCGTCGGCGAAGCTCATCGCGCGCGCCATCAATTGCTTGCCGATGCCGCTGCCGCGCAATGCATCGTCGATGATGAACCAGCGCAGATGCGCGACGCGCGTGGCCAGATCGCCGTCGATCGCGAGCGAGCCGAGCGTGCGCTCGCCTTGCATCACGAGCCACAGCGCCTTGCCTTTCGCGGGCAGGCTTTCGGCGAACGCGGCCAGTTCGGTCGCGACCTTGCGCTCGAAGAACACGCCGAAGCTCGCATGATGCGCATAGAAACGCGCGTGCAGGCTCGCCACATCGCCGATGCAGCCCGGCTGATATCCCTCGACGATGCGCGTGCTTTCCGTGAGCGCGGCGTGCGGCGTCTTGTGGTCATGAGCGTGCGCGAGCGCATCGGCATAGAGCGCGAGCGAGCGCACGAGCGTCTGCTGATCTTCGGGCACCATGCGGCGCAGCGCGTCCGAGACCTGGTCGGTCGCGAACTTGTCGATCTTTCTACGCAGCTTCTGCCCGGCCGTTGTGAGAAACAACTCGGACGAGCGCGCATCTTCGCTCGATGTCTGCCGCGTGACGAGCCCCGCCGCTTCGAGCCGCGCGATCTGCCGGCTCGCATTCGATTTGTCGAGCCGCAGAATCTGCGCGATGTCGCGAGCCTGAATGCCGGGCGTCGCGCCGATCTCGATGATCGCATGCACCGCCGACGGCGCGAGCCCGCTGTCCGCGAGCGTGTTGCGCATGAAGCCCAGCTCGCGCACGAGCTTGCGCGAGAAGTCGCGCAGTTCGAGGATGGTTTTGTCGCGGGATTGAACGGGTGTGTCGATGAAGTCCATGTCGCCTCCATCGGTTGCGGTGCGCAACCAGATTCGTTCAATTTAGTTGCGATCTGCAACTTTCGCAAGAAAAATCGCGCTCCCGAAAGTTCTCACCGATGCGCGCCTCACGCGGCCGTTTCGGGCGCGCTGTCGAAACCGAACACATCCGCGAAGCCGCCGTGCATCGCGCCGGTCGCTTCGATGGCGCGCGCCACGCGCGGCGAGCACAACGCAGCGAGTTCGTCTTCGTGACGATAGTCGCGCATCGCGTTCGTCAGCGGCGGGCCGGCCGTCGCGGGATGGCTGTAGATTTCGAGCACGCCGTCGGGCGCCGCCGCAAGCAGCGCGAGCCACGCGGCTTCATCCATGTGACCCGTTTGCGCGATGCCCGCGACCCGGTCGTTATGAAGGATGCCCGCGTTGTCGAGGCGCCGCTTCATCAGCGCGATCCACGGCATGAGAAAGAGCGAGCCGCGCACCTCGCGCGGCAGGCGCATCGCGCGCATGTCGAATTGCGCGCCGATTTCGAGAATCAGCGCAAGCACCGTCGGATGCAGATGAAAATGCTTGTGCACGTTGACGTGATCGAGCGCGAGGCCGGTCGCCGCGAATGCCTCGAATTGCGCACGGATCTCCATTGCGAGTTGCCGCCGCACGCTCGGCAGGAAGTAGAAGCGCACGCCGTTCTCGAACATCGAACCTTCGAAGTTGCCGCGCGCATCGACGAGATCGGGTATCGACCAATGCGGTAGCGAGGCGACGCCATCGGTCAGCACGAGATGCAGGCCGACGCGCAACGCAGGCAGATTGCGCGCGATTTTAACGGCGTCGTGAGCGGCGTTTGCGCCGACCATCAGGCTCGCGCACGTCAGCACGCCTTCGCGATGCGCGCACGCGACCGCCTCGTTCACGCGCTCGTGCAGGCCGAAGTCATCGGCGGTGACGATCAGGCCGCGCACGGCGTTATGTCTCGTGCGAGTGTTGTTTCAGCATGTCCCGACGCAAGCCGGCGTGCTTCACGATGCGAGAGCATGGCTGGATGCGTCATTGACTGTCGCGGGCGTTGGCGTCGTAGTGCTCGCGCGCGTCGTCGAGCGGGATGCGCACGCCGCGCCACACGACGCTCGATCCGAACGATGCGGCGAGCCATTGCAGGCACATCAGCACGTCGCGTAGCGGAATGAGCGGCAGGTCGCGGCAGAACGAGCGCCACGAGCGTGCGCTTCGTTTATGCAGCAGGAGCCGCGCCGAGAGGCCGAGCGACGTGCTCAGATCGACGATCATATCCGCGACGCCTTGCGCGGCGTCCGTTCCGTGCTCGAAGCCGAGTCCGAGCAACGCGCTCATCAGAAGCCACGGCGTGGTGAACGTGAGGCACAGCCACGCGAAGCCGAGCGGGTTGATCGAGCGGATCGTGCGCAGCCAGCGCGTTTCGCGGCTCCAGAGCGACGCGAGATCGTGCTCGATCACATCGGTGGCGACGACCACGTCGGAGAGCACCGTGCGCAGGCCGAGCGCGCGAACGTGTTCCGCGAGCCAGTAATCGTCCGCGAGACAATCGCGCACCGCTTCGAAACCGCCCGACTTCACGAGCGTGTCGCGCCTGAGCGCGAGCGTCGCGCCGAAGCCGAAGCGCCGCTGGCCGATGGCATTGCTCACGTGTACCGAAGGCGCAAACCATTCGTCGATGAACAGCGCGCCGATGCGCGACCAGAAGCCGCCCACGCGCCGCGCGCGATACAGACACGTGACGACGCCCACGTTCGCATCGGCGAGCGGCTCGGTCACGCGCACGAGATAGTCCGGCTCGACGGCGATATCGCTGTCCGCGATCACGATGAGATCGTGCTTCGCGCGCGCGGCGAGGTTGATCAGGTTGCCGACCTTGCGATTGCTGCCGTGCGCGGCGCCGTCGATCACGAGTTCGATGTCGCGCTTCGGATACGCGTGCGCGAGCCGCTCGACGACGCGCGCCGCGGGGTCCGACGCGCTCGCCACGCCGAACAACAATTGATATGACGGATGCGTCTGCCTACAGAAGGTTTCGAGATTCGAGTAAAGGCGCGGCTCGATGCCGCAAAGCGGCTTCAGCACGCTAATAGGTCCGGACACGTTGCCGCCGCGCCGCGCATGCGCCGTCCCGCGAAGGCCGGGAAAGAGCAGCGCCGCGAGCGTCGCGTGACAGGTCGCGGCGCAACACAGCGCAATGACGAGCCACATGAACAACGGCACCGAGTGTTCGGTCATGAGCGCTTCGTCCGCATGCGTGTCGAGAATTCGAAGCCTGCCTTCACAAGCCTTAAGACACGCTTAGGTAAGCGAACGAATGCACAATGAAATGCGCATGAAAGGGATGTGTATTGCCAGGCTAAGCGCGTGCTGAAGGCAAAAAAAACCCGGCTGATAGGCCGGGCGAATGAGATCGGGCGCGATTCCGAGGTCACGCCCGACCGCGTGGCACTCTGCAGGACGCCGTTGCGGGCACACACGCATGCGCGGCGCTCGACCGCGACCCGGCGGGATGAAGCTCGACATGAAGTTGCACGAGCCAGTCGCCCGGACAGGTTCCGTCGATCACGAACTTGTCCGCGGCCCAGGCGATGCGCCTTGCCGCCCTGGCCGCATCGAATTCGGCCTTCGCGACGCGCCGCACGACGAACACGATGCCCGCCGCGCTCGCGAGCGCCGCGACACGCGCCGTGGTGCTTTCGAACGCGTTCACGTGGCCCGTGAACGCGCAGACGGCGAGCCCCGCCGCATCCGACGCGGCGACGCACAATGCGATCAGCACTGCGTTCGCACGCAGGGAAACGAGAGTGGACGCTCGCATCGGCATCTCCGGGCCGCACGGCCGCGAATCGGCGCGCTGGACGGTATAGTGCGTGGGCGAAGCTTATGCCACGCTTAAGCCCCTCGCGCGCGAGCCGATAACAGGGACATAATGCGCGCCGCGCGAAGCTTAAGTAACGCTTAAGCATGCGGGCAGGAGAATCGGCGGCGACGTTTTCAAGCCTGGAGAAAGTGCATGCGCCTGTTATTGGTGGAGGACGACGAGATGATCGCGGAGACCGTGCTCGCCGCGTTGCGCCGCGCAGGTTACACCGTGGATTGGGCGCAGGACGGACGCGCCGCGGAGCTTTCGCTCGGCAACGGCGTGTACGACCTCGTGCTGCTGGACCTGAACCTGCCCAAACGCGACGGCTTCGACGTGCTCGCCACCTATCGCAAGAACGGCGGAAACGCGCCCGTGATGATCCTGACCGCGCGCGACGCCGTCGACGACCGCATTCGCGGGCTCGACGCCGGCGCGGACGATTACCTCATGAAGCCCTTCGATCTCGACGAACTCGCGGCCCGTGTACGCGCATTGCTGAGACGCCGCACGGGGCACAAGCATCCCGTCTATTCGCACGGCGAGCTGTCGCTCGATCCCGCCGCGCACGAGGCGACCAAGGGCGGTGTCGCGCTCAATCTCGTGCCGCGCGAATTCGCGCTGCTGCAGGCGCTGATCGAAGAGCCGTCGCGCGTGTTTCGCCGCCCGGAACTCGAAGAGAAACTGTACGGCTGGGGTGAGGAAGTCGGCAGCAACGCGATCGAAGTCCACGTGCACAGCTTGCGGCGCAAGATCGGCGCGGAAGAAATCGTGACCGTGCGCGGCGTCGGCTATCGATTGAAGAGGATCGGATGACATCGATTCGCCGATGGCTGCTCGGATGGCTCATCTGCGGCCTCGGCATCGCGTGCCTGGCCGCGGGCATCGGCATATTCAACGCGGCGCGCATCGAAGCGGGCGAGCTGTTCGATTACGAGCTGCGCACCGTCGCGCTCTCGCTGCCGCATAACATCACGGCGGACGACGTCGCGCAGGGCCGCAGTCCCGAACTGCACGGCATCGCGGACGACAGGCTCGTCATCGACATCTGGGATTTGACGGGACGTCTCATTTATCACTCGCCGCACGAGCCCGCGTTGCCGCGCTTTGGCGAAGGTTTCAAATCGGCGGAACGGGAAGGTTTTCGTTGGCGCGCGTTCGGCATCGCGCAGCCGGACCGCTTCGTGCAGGTCGCGCAGCCTTATTTCATTCGCGACGATCTCGCCATGTCGCTCGCCCTGCGCACGATCTGGCCGCTCGCCTTGCTGATTCCGGCGATCGTCGTGATCGTGCTTCTGGTCGTCGCGCGTGGGCTTTCGCCGGTGCGCTGGTTGTCGAAATCGCTCGTCGAGCGCTCGCCGGAATCGCTCGAATCCATTACCTTCGACAAGCCGATGCCCGTCGAACTACGTCCTCTCGTCGACGCGTTGAACGATCTGCTCGCGCGTCTGGGCGAAGCATCGCAGGCGCAGCGCACGTTCGTCGCGGATGCGGCGCACGAGTTGCGCACGCCGCTCACCGCGCTCAAGCTGCAAATCCAGGGTGCGATCGGCGATGGCTCGCTGCAAGTCGATGCCGCGACGATCGCCAGAATCGACGGCCGATTGAATCGCCTCATTCATCTCGCGCAGCAACTGCTCAGCATGGCGCGCGAAGACGCCGCGCGTGAAGCGGCCATCGCGCCGATGAGCCTGCGCATGCTCTGCGAAATCCGCGTGAGCGATTTCTCGCTGCTGGCCGAAGCACGATCGATCGACCTCGGTCTCGAACTCGAACACGCGCTGGACGATCACGATGCGTTCACGATCATGGGCGACACGCACGCGCTCGCCGTGCTCGTGAACAACCTGCTCGACAACGCGATTCGTCACACGCCGCACGGCGGCCGCGTCGACGTCACCTTGCGCCGCGAACCGGAAGGCATCGCGCTGACCGTGCTCGACTCCGGCACCGGTATTGCGCAAAGCGAGATCGAGCGGGTGTGCGACCGCTTCTATCGATGCGTCGGCACGACGGGACATGGCAGCGGGCTAGGGCTCGCGATTGCGCTGCGCGTCGCGCAAAGGCATCACGCGACGCTCGAAGTCGCGAATCGCGATGACGCGAGCGGGCTGATCGTGTCGGTGCGCGGCCTGCGCCCGGTTGCATCGGCGTCGCATGCGAACGATATCGTCAGCGGAATGCATGCCTGAATGAAAACGCAAGAAGCGGGGCGTCGTGCGGTTGCCGCGCGCCGAAGCTTGCTGATTCATCCTTTCATGGCGGGCCTATCATGAAGACGCTCGTTCTTGCATGTGCTTGTCTCGCGTGGACTTGCGCCGCGCTCGCGACAGAAGCGCCCGCTGCGGCATCATCCGCCGCATCCGAGCCGAAGACTTTGAAGGAACGCCTCGGCGACAAGGCGAGCGACGATCAACGCGTGAACAATTGCCACGTGCCGGTGGACCGGCGTGGCGCGAAGGTTCGTCCCGACAAGTGCATGCCCTGAAGCGTGCGCGATTGTGGTACCTTTTAGCGAGTGAACCATTTGGTACAAATTCAAGGAGCCCGCCTTGTCATCCACTCAAGTTTCGTCCGTCCTGCGCCTCGGCATTCTCGGTGGCGCGAACATCGCCAGACAATTCACGCGTGACGTGAGGCCGAGCGAGCGCGTGCGCGTCGTTGCGGTCGCGAGCCGCAGCGACGAGAACGCAAAGACCTTCGCAGAAGCGAACGGCATCGAAACGTGGTTCGGCAGCTATGACGCGCTGCTCGCGAGCCCGGACATCGACGCGGTCTACATTCCGCTGCCGAACAGCCTGCATGCCGAATGGGCGATCAAGGCCGCGGACCACGGCAAGCACATCCTGTGCGAGAAGCCGCTCGCGCTCGATCGCGACGAAGCCGCGCGCATGTTCGAGGCCGCCGATCGCAACGGCGTGCTGCTGCTCGAAGCGTTTCCGTACTACTTCCAGCCGCAGACCGCCGCGATGATGGCGTTGATCGGCGAAGGCGCGATCGGCGAGGTGCGCGCGATCCAGGCGAACTTTGGCTTCACGGTCGGCAATCCCGGCGCGAATATCCGCATGAAGCCCGAGCTGGGCGGTGGCGCGCTGCTCGATGCGGGCAGCTATCCGCTGAGTCTCATTCGTCTCGTGATGGGATGCGCGCCGCAACGCGTCGATGCGGTCGCGACGTGGGCGGGCAGCAATGTCGACATCAGCCTCATGGCGACGCTCATTTACGCCGATGGCCGCCGCGCGCAAGTCTCGTGCTCGATGGATGCGGCGAATCACCGGCACGCGACGATCATCGGCACGCAGGGCACCATCGACACCGAGTATCTCAATCACACGAGCGCACAGACGGCGGGCGACGAGTTCGGCTATTTGCCGAGCCAGATGCGCGTGCGTCGCGGCATTCCGAACTCGGTGCCGTTCGAGCCGATCGCGTCCGAAGCGGGCAGCGGCTTCTTTTTCGCGGCGGAAAGCTTCGCGCGCATGGTCGCCGCGCACGACGCCGCCGCCATCGAGTACTACGCGCAAGTGAGTCTCGACAATGCCGCGACGCTCGCGGCGATCATCGAAAGCGCGCGCGGCGAGAAGCCCGTCACGCTCTGATCGTCGAACGCGATTCACGCGCCGCGCTCGCGTGAATCGCGATCAACGCTTGACGATCACGACTTCCATGTACTCGCTCGGCACCACGAGCGAAGACGCTCCCGCTACGTTGCAGCGTTCGAGCAGGCCGGTGATCTCGCGTTCGAGATCCGGCTGCTTCGCGGGATCGAGCGCCGCGAACGCGCGATGCACGGGTCCGTAAAAATCGCGGAACACCTGTAGCCAGTGGGCGGACGATTCATAACGCATGTTGAAGTACTTGCGTATGCAACGAATGTCGGCCGCTTCGGCGCCGAAGAGCGCGACGAGATGCGGCTCGGTGCCCCACAATGCGGGCGATTGCAGCCCGGCGGGCGGCGGCACGTAAGCGCCGATGATCTTGAACAACTGGCCGATGAAACCCTCGGGCGTCCAGTTCGCCATGCCGATGCGTCCGCCGCGCTTCGCCACGCGCAGCATCTCGCTCGCGGGACGCGTGTGATCCGGCGTGAACATCGCGCCGTAGGTGGACAGCACGACATCGAAGCTGCCGTCGTCGAAGGGCAGGTTCTCCGCATCGGCGACCTTGAAGTCGACCGCGAGCCCTTCGGCTTGCGCGCGCGCACGGCCCTTTTCCAGCAGCGCGGGCACGTAATCGGTCGATGTCACGTGGGCGAAGCGGCGCGCGGCGGCGAGCGTCGCATTGCCGTTGCCGGCGGCGACATCGAGCACGCGCTCGCCGGCGCGCACATCGATCGCTTCGGCAAGCATCTCGCCGACGATCTGCAACGTCGTGCCGATTACCGCGAAGTCGCCGCTCGCCCAGGTGGCTTGCTGCCGGGCCTTGATCGCGGCGAAATCGGGTTGCGCTTCGGTCTGCTCGCCGCAGACCGCGGATGTATTCAACGCATGCATGGTTTCCTCTCCAGATTCGGATGACGTGTCGAGCATCGCCCTGATAGCGGGCAGGTGCAGTATCCCGTTACCATCGCTTCGACGCCTGCCCGCGAGTCGCCGCGAATTGTCCGTTCGTCCGCTTCGTCGTCGCGCTGCGTCGCGGCGATGCTTGCGATTTGCGGGAGCCACATGAGCCACGACATTCTTTCCGATGTGCTGCGCACCGTGCGTCTGCGCGGCGCGCTCTTCTTTCACGTGAGCGGCAATCGAAGCTGGGCGGCCGAAGCGCCGCCCGCGAGCGATATCGCGAGCATCGTCATGCCGGAGTGCGAACACGTGATGGAGTATCACGTCGTGACGCGCGGCAGTTGCTGGGGCGCGATCGTCGGCGAAGCGCCGGTGCGTCTCGCAAGCGGCGACATCATCGTGTTTCCGCACGGAGATGCGCATGTGATCTCCAGCGCGCCCGGCATTCGCGCGGAAATCGACGTAGCTGCCTGGTCGGCGAAGATCGATCAGTTGCCCTTCACGCTGACCTACGACGCGGTCGAGGCGCGCAACAATCCAAGCCCGGACGATGCCTACGAAACAATGTTGGTATGCGGTTTTCTCGGCTGCGATCTGCGTCCGTTCAATCCGCTCATCGCGACATTGCCGCGCCTGCTGCATCTCAAGGAGACGGGCGCGCAGGGCTGGATTAATCACTTCATGCAACAGGCCGTCGTCGAATCGCGTCACAAGAGGCCGGGCGGCGAGGCCATGCTCGAACGCATGAGCGAAATGATGTTCGTCGATGCCGTGCGCCGTTACGTCGACGTGCTGCCCGATGAAAGCCGCGGCTGGCTCGCGGGCCTGCGCGATCGTTTCGTCGGGCGCGCGCTCGCCGTCATGCACGATGCGCCCGCGCACGAATGGACCGTCGAAGAACTGGGCGAGCGCGTGGGCCTCTCGCGTTCGGCGCTGCACGAGCGTTTCGTCGAGATCGTCGGCTTGCCGCCGATGCAATATCTCGTCAACTGGCGCATGCAGGTCGCGGCCGGACTGCTACGCAATACGAACTCGACCATCGCAGGCGTCGCGCAGGACGTCGGCTACGCATCCGAAGCCGCGTTCATTCGCGCATTCAAGCGTCTCGTCGGCAAGCCGCCCGCAACGTGGCGTCGCGAGAAAAGCCGCGTGGAAGCCGCGACGCACACGCAGAAAGTCAATTCGGATTGACGTCGGCCGATTCTCTGACTAGAGTCAGAGAAATGAACCCGACCGACATCAACCAGATTCGCAGCTTCAATCGCACCGTTGCCGAGGGCATCGGCGCGCTCAACGATCGTTTTCTCGGGCGCGGCCGTCCAATGGGCGAATCGCGGCTCGTCTGGGAGATCGGCGCGCAGGGCGTCGATCTTCGCGTGCTGCGCGAGCGCCTCGGTCTCGACTCGGGCTACTTGAGCCGCACGCTCGCGGCGCTGGAGCGGCAGGGCCTCGTGGCGGTCGAGGCCCATCCCGACGACCGCCGTGTGCGCCGCGCTAGTCTGACCGAAGCGGGCCGCGCCGAACGCGCCGAACTCGAACGGTTGTCGGACGCCGTCGCGGGCGGCATGCTCGCACCGTTGAACGACGCGCAGCGCCAAAGGCTGATCGCGGCGATGGCCGAAGTCGAGCGCTTGCTGCAACCTTCGCTGATACGCTTCGCGATCGAAGATCCGACGAGCGCCGATGCGCAATGGTGCATCGATCAATACTTCGCGGAGCTGAACGCGCGCTTCGAAGCGGGCTTCGATCCGTCGGTCAGCCTGTCCGCCGATGCGCGCGAACTGACCGCGCCGCGCGGCGCGCTGATCGTGGCGAGACTGCGGGGCGCGGCGATAGGCTGCGTCGCGCTCAAGTTCCACGGCGCATTGCCGGCCGAGTTGAAAAGAATGTGGGTGAGCGCCGACGCTCGCGGACTGGGCGTCGGACGTCGGCTGCTCGAAGAGGCCGAAGCGCACGCATTGCAAAGCGGAGCGAAAGTCCTGCGTCTTGAGACGAACAAGGCGCTCGCGGAGGCGATCGGCCTGTATCGGCGATCGGGATATGTCGAAGTCGCCGCGTTCAGTGACGAGGCTTATGCGGATCACTGGTTCGAGAAAGCATTGCGTTGACGCGTGACTTCAGTGCGTTCCCGTCAACGCGATGACGAAATCGAGGAACGCGCGTGTCTTCGCCGGCGGATGATGCCGCGACGGATAAAACGCATACAGAGGAAAGCGCTCGTCGGGCCAGTCGGGGAAGAGGTCGATCAGCTTGCCATCGGCGAGAAGATGTTCGTGACCGAGCAGAAGAATCTGCCCGATGCCATGGCCCGAGAGCAGCGTGCCCAGCATCGTGCCGGGATCGTTGAGCGTGAGACGGCCGCGCGTCTCCACGGTGATGCGCTTCTTCTTGCGATGAAATTCCCATACGAACGGCCGCCCCGTTTCGGGATCGCGAAACTCGATGCACGTGTGCGCGTCTTGCGCGAGCGCCTGCGGCGTCGCGGGCTTGCCGCGTCGCCTGATATACGACGGCGCGGCGACGGTTCGCACCGGCGTGTCGAGCAGCTTGCGCGCGACGAGGCTCGAATCGCGCGGCTTGCCGAAACGCACGGCGAGATCGAAGCCGTCCGCGATCATGTCGCCGAGACGATCGCTCGTGATGAGTTCGAGTTGCAGATCGGGATGCGCCTTCAGGAACGCGTCGAGCTTCGGGCCGAGCAGGAGCCGCGAGAAGATCGGATCGAGGTTCACGCGCAGACGGCCGCGCACCGCCGTCGCGCCCTCGGATGCCGTGGCAGCCGCTTCCTCCAGACCCGCGAGATGCGGCATCACATGTTCGAAG
The DNA here is from genome assembly GCF_001545035.1 of Caballeronia glebae. Taxonomy (GTDB): domain Bacteria; phylum Pseudomonadota; class Gammaproteobacteria; order Burkholderiales; family Burkholderiaceae; genus Caballeronia; species Caballeronia glebae. The sequence continues at coordinate 46,151 of NZ_FCOJ02000012.1, read as the reverse complement.
AAACGCCGGCCGTCGTCGGTGAGCGAGACGCTGCGCGTCGTGCGATCGAAGAGACGGATTTTCAGGCGCGCTTCGAGACGCGCGATCGCACGGCTCACGCCGGGCTGCGACATGCCGAGCCGGTCGCCCGCCGCGGCGAACGTGCCCGCATCGACGATCGCCGCGAACACGCTGATGCCGTTGAGGATACGTTCGTTGAATCCGGCCATTCATGCCTCCGCGTCATGGATCAAGAGGCATTCATGTTATCGCGGCGCGGCGCTTATAACGCGCGAATGCAGCGCGCAAAAAAAACGGGCCCCGAAGGGCCCGGCGAATCACTCCAACACGGTCATCTTATGCGTGGTGCGCCTTGGCGACCTTGTCCACGGAGATCGAGTCGGCGCGCATGCGCTCGTACTCTTGCTCGCTCATCGGCACGGCGTCCTTCTTGCCCAGATCGTTCAGGCGGATTCGATACGTCTCACGCGCCGAGTAGGCCGCGATCGCCGCGATGACCGTCACGCCGAAGGCAATGGCGCCGACCGTCAGCGGAATGTTGTTCGATCCCGGAGGCGCGACCGCTGCGAAGAGCGCGGGCAGCAGCGCGGTGATCGTGGTGCCGATGTTCTGCGCAATCGCCATCGCCGAAACACGCGAGCGGGTCGGGAACAGTTCCGGATAGAAGCTCGGGAAGATCGCGTTGTAGCCCTGATACACGACGCCCCACATCAAGAGCGACATCAGGAATGCGAGCGGCACGCTGTGGATGCTGATCGCATAGAGGTACGCGAACGCCAGCACGCCGGAGATCAGCGAGCCGCCGATCATCATCGGGCGACGGCCGATCTTGTCCGACAGATTGCCGACGAACGGAATCACCAGCACCGCGACGATGTTGCCGACCACCGGAATCCACAGATACACGCTCTTGTGAAAGCCGATGCCATACGAAGACTGCACCGCATATGCCGCACCGAAGATCGTCGCGACGACGGGGATCACGTTCATCAGCGCCATGCAGACGACGCGGATCATGTCGGGCGTGCTGTTGGCGAACGCTTCCTTGATCGGCGACTTCGGCAGATCGCCGTGCGATTCCTCGGACGTGAACGCCGGCGTTTCGTGCACTTCCTTACGGATGATGTAGCCCGCGACCAGCACGAACGCCGACAGCAGGAACGGCACACGCCAGCCCCACGAGTTGAACATGTCTTCCGGCATGAACGTGGCGAGCGGCAGGAACACGGCGGCGGCGAGAATCTGGCCGGCCTGCACGCCCTGCAGCGTGAAGCTCGCGTAGTAACCGCGACGTCCGAACGGCGCGTGCTCCAGAATCATCGAGCTGGCGCCCGAGATTTCACCCGCCACCGCGAAGCCCTGAACCAGGCGCAGCACGACGAGCAATGCCGGTGCGAGCATGCCGACGCTGTGATACGTCGGCAGCAGGCCGACGGCCATCGTCGAGAAACCCATGAGGAACATGCAGATGAGCAGCACGTTCTTGCGGCCGTGCGTGTCGCCCAGATGGCCGAGCACGAACGCGCCGATCGGACGCGCCACGTAACCCACGCCATACGTCGCGAGCGACGCGATGATCGCCACCTTCGGATTGCCCGACGGGAAGAACAACTGCGGGAAAATGAGTGCGGCGGCTTGGGCGTAAATGAAGAAGTCGTAATACTCCAGCGCCGAGCCGATCCAGCCGCTCGCGGTCGCTTTCTTCGCCTGGCGGCCGCTGTGCGCGTCGTCCTTAGGGCTAGCCATAGAGGTGTCTCCGAACAATGGGTTTATGAAGTTGAGCCTGTGAAACTGGCCGAGCGGCGGAGCATTCGAAACGTCTGAATTGGCGTCGCTCTGAAAGTGATTGGAGAATAAAAGCGCAACCCCTTTCGATCAACGACTTGTGATAAATTTTGCGCGATTATCGCACGCGTGTGTTCGCTGATCGATCACTTTGGGGGTTAGCACTAGCAATTGGCTTTTGTGGATCGCCGAAACAGCCTGCAATCTATAACTAAACAGACATACAAGCATGACTAAACCGGAACTCGACAAGCGCGACTGGATTGCCGGACTCGAAAAGGGGCTGGCGATCCTCGAAGCCTTCGACGATCAGCACGCGCGCATGACGCCGACGCAGGCCGCGGCGCGCACGGGACTCACGCGCACGGCCGCGCGGCGTTATCTGCTGACGCTCGCGCATCTCGGCTACGTGCAGACCGACGGCAAGCTCTTCAATCTCACGCCGCGCGTGCTGCGCATGGGCTGGTCGTATTTCGAATCGGCGCGGCTGCCGCGCATCGTGCAGCCTTATTTGCAGCAGTTGAGCGCGCTAATTCACGAGTCGGTGTACGTGAGCGTGCTCGACGACTGGGACCTCGTGATCATCGCGCGCAACGGTTCGACCCGCGTGATGACCACGGGCTTCGTGCTCGGCGCGCGCGTGCCGGCCGCGCTCATGTCGGGCGGCATCGCGATGCTTGCGTACATGGACGAGGAATCGGTGCGCGGCTGGCTCGACGCGACCGAGTTCAAGCCCTTCACGCCGCTCACGATCACCGACAAGGAAAAGCTCTACGAGAAGATCCGGCAGGCGCGCGTGGACGGCTACGTATCGATCGAGCAGCAATTGCAGATGGGCGTGCGCGGTATCGCCGTGCCGATGAAGAACCGGCACGGCAAAGTGGTCGCGGCGTTGTCGGCGAACATGCCGATCGGCAAGGAGACGGCCGAGGCGGCGCTGGCCCGCGTGCTGCAGCCGTTGCAGGAGACGGCGTTGTCGATGTTGAACGTGATCTAGCCGGGCCGGAATCGCAGCAAAGGTGAGGGTTTCCGGGATCGTGTGTCGAACGCTACTTTTAGCCCTTGTTTTAAGGCATTTTCTCGATCGCCGACGGTTTAAAGGTGAAGGTTTTCGGGAGCGCTGCGCATCCGGCGATCCACCTCACTTTTCCCTAATTCCCCATCCTTAGACTCCGTTCAATGGTTGCAGCGACAAAACGCACACAACCGCATACGGACATCGACAAAAGGAAGGGGAATCGACATGAGCCAGCTCAACGCATCGGCGAACGCACGCACCGCACGCAAGGCACAACGCAGCGGCCTGTTGCTCAAGCTCTCGGCGGCGACCGTCGTCACCGCGCTTTCACTCGGGCTCGGCTCCGCGCCGGTCTATGCGCAAGCGTCGCCGATGAACGAGGACATCGCCATCCACGTGCCGCCGGTCAACATGCGCGTCTTGCACGACCAGCTCAATCTCACGCCCGATCAGGAAGTGCAATGGCAAAGCGCCCTGCAAGCGATGCAGCAGAGTCACGCCAGCGAACGCATGGACGCGGATCAGATGCAGGCGCGCATGCAGACGATGCTCCAGCAACCGGTCCTCGATCTCTCCGCATTGCACGCGATACACAAGCAGGCCGAGCAGCAGGACGCGCCGCTGGCGGATCAATCGGCGAAGGCGTGGCTCAGGCTCTATAGCGGCCTCACCGATCAGCAGAAGAAGACCTTCAGCGATGCGATGCGGCCGCAGTTCGAGAACATCGCGCATCATCCGGTGCGTCCGTACGACCCGAGAACCGGACTCTGACGCGATCAAGCGATGACGCGATGACGCGATGACGCGATGACGCTCAGGACGCGCCCGTGAAGATCGGCCCTTGTCCGCCGGGCACGAACGCGCGAGGCGCATGGTCGTCGTGCGCGCCGGACGGTACGCGCGCCGACGACGCCGGCGCCGGATCGCGCAACGTGACAGCGGTCTCGGGCGTGATCGGCACGCTCGGTTGCGCGAGCAGTTCGGTTTTGCGCATCGAGCCCGCCGACGTCCCGAAGTAATACCCGATGATGCTGATCCAAGCGGTGCCGAGCGCGCCGACCACGACGTTCACGAGATCGCGGTTCGCCTCGGGCAGCGCGCGCAACGCCATCAACAGCAGAATGCCGAAGAAGCCGGCCGTCACCGACATCGCGAGGACCTTGGGCACCCAGTCCTTGTTCGCGATGCCCATTGCGCGCGCATCGGCGCGGTCGCCCGCCGCGATGCGCGCCATGTCCGCTTCGAACGACAGGCGCGCCTGCGCCGCCGCCACCACGAGTTGTTGCAGCTGCAACGAGTTCGCGCTTTCGGCCTGACCGATCTTGTCGATCGCCGCGGGATCGTTGAGCGCGGTCTCGACGACATCCGGATCGCTCGGCGTACCGAGTGCATGCGAGATGATCGCCGCTGCCGTGCTCACGCCGAGCCCGACCGGTCCGCCGATGAGACCCGCGAGAAGAGGCGCCTTCGCGCCGATGGTTGCCGCCACTTTCGACCAGTCCATCATGCTGCTCCCAGGAGAAGATTCGTCGCCATGCGCTCGGTCCAGCCGCGGCTGAACGTCGGCCATGCATGCAAGCCCTTCAGATAACGCAATCGATACGCGATGAAGCGCAGAACGAAACGCATCGGATCGGCGGCCTTCACGGCATCGACGGTATCGGGGCCGAACTTGCCGTCTTCCTTCGCGCCCGATGCCTTCTGCATCCACAGCACGACGAGACCGCCGTTGTAATTCGCATCGAAGATCTGGAACGCGACGCGCGGATCGAATTCGTCGAGATGCAGCGGGTCCCAGTACTTCTGCTTGGCGATGCGCCTGGCGAGATCGAGCGGCAGGTCCTTCATCGCGCCCGCATAGCCGTAGCCGCGTGCGACGCGCGCCGTCACGCCCCACATCGTTTCGCCGCCCGGGTCCGCCGGGTTGAATGAGTAGCCGCCTTCGCTGCCGATCAGCGCGGTAAAGGCGTCTTCGAAGTTGTTCATGGTGATCTCCTTGGCGCCTGCGCGTGCCGCCGGAACCATCGTCGCGGCGCCGGAAGAAACGGGCCGGTGCACGAGGCGCCGACCCGGTCGCGTCAAACAGTGGCAGGCAGTCATGACGCGACGGCCAAGCCTTATGCATCGGCTATGCCAGGCAGCGCATGGAATGCGTGGAAGCCTTGTGTGGCAAGGCGCACGAAGGGCAAGGGGCAAGCGCGGAAAAAGCGAACTGTCGTGCGCAAGCCAACGCTTTTTCGGCGTGCCTGTTCGATGCGAGCCGACACGACGCCCCTCATTCGAAGCTAATTGTCCGGGCCTACGATGCAAGGCATCCGGGCGGCGCGTTCCTGATCGAAACCATCGCACTGCCTTTCATTGACGACGTTTCATCAAGGAGAAATGTCATGCGCCACTATCCATCGGACAGTCCCCGCGCCGCCGCGCGCATCGTCGTGATGTCGCTGATCGCGGACGGGCATATCGGCAGTGCGGAAATGGAAGAGCTCGAACGGCGCGGATTCTATGCGCGGCTCGGGCTTCATGCGGGCGAGTTGCATGAAGTCGTGCGCGAGGTCTGCGAGGATCTCACGCGATGTTCGTATCTCACGTGGGACGACGTGTGTCGCGTCGATCCGCATGTCGTGCAGCAACTCGCAGAAGAGATATGCGACGAGCGCGTGAGACGCGACGTGCTCACGCTCTGCGAATCGGCGGTTGTCGCGGATGGCGTCATCACCTGCACCGAAGCCGCCGTGATCGATGCGGTGAAGCGCGCGTGGCGCATGCATTGAATCGCGCGAACCTCAACCGGAGACGACATCATGCAACAACACATTCTTGTCGCAGTGGGACCGGATGGCAGCCATGCCGCGCTCGCGCTCGGCATCGCGCGGGCCCGCGAATTCAATGCGCGCCTCACGGCGCTTCACGTGGTGGACCGCGCGCCGTTCTGGGCGATATCGTCCGCGCAGTACGACTTCGGCGCGGCGCTCGCGCATGTCGACGAACTCGCGCGCGAAGTCGAAAAGCGCACGCTACAGGCGATACGCGCGTCGAGCATCAATGGCGCGTGCGTGACGATCGACCTGCCGGGCGGCACGACGCTCGCGCGCGTGATCGCGCAGGCGGCGCGCGAGTTCGATGCGGATCTCATCCTGACGGGCCGCACGAAGGCGACGCACTGGCGCTTCTGGGAAGAGCGCGTTGCCGATGCGGTGAGCCGTTACAGCAATCGCCGCGTGCTCATCGCATCGAACCGCGCGGGCCATGAAGCGCCCGTTGAAACAAAAGCGACACCGTTACGTTTTACCATCGTCGATTCGACGCAGCGCACTACTACTCCATTGCACAGTTCGAGAGGAAGCTCGCCATGCCGGATCGCATCGTCAAACCGTCCCGACGCACCTTGCTGAAGAGTCTCGTTTCCGGCACGGGGCTCGCGCTCACGGGCGCGGGTCTCGCCGATGCGCTCGCGCAAGGCGTCGCGCCCGCCGTCGTCACCGCCGACAAGTTGCGTCCGCAACTACCCGGCGGCGTGATGAGCGGCGACGTCACCGCGACGAGCGGCATCGTCTGGAGCCGCACGGACCGGCCGGCGCGCATGATCGTCGAGTACTCGACGAGCGAGAACTTCAGGACGTTTCAGCGGCGCATCGGACCGGCCGCGCTCGATGGCGGCGGCTTCACGGCGCGCGTCGATCTGACCGGTCTGCCGCCCGGCGCCGATGTGTTTTATCGCGTGCGTTTCGCCGATCTCGTCGATGGCAAGGCATACAGCGAGCCGGTGACGGGACGCTTGCGCACCGCATCGATCGATGCGAACAAGCCGGTCTGTTTCGTGTTCTCCGGCGACGAGGCGGGGCAGGGCTGGGGCATCAACGAGCGCTTCGGCGGTTATCGCATCTATGAAGCGATGCGCCGCGAAGCGCCGGACTTTTTCGTCCATCAGGGCGATCAGATCTACGCGGACAGCGTGATCGAAGCGGAAGTGAAACTGCCCGACGGCACGATGTGGACGAACATTGTCACCGAAGGCAAGTCGCATGTCGCGCAGACCCTCGACGATTATCGCGCGGCCTTCGCCTACAACCAGCTCGACAAAAACAAGCGCCGTTTCGCGGCCGAAGTGCCGTTCCTCGTGCAATGGGACGATCACGAAGTGCGCAACAACTGGTATCCGGGGCAAGTTATCGGCGAAGCGGAGAAGCGCTATCAGACGCGCGCGATCAACCTGCTCGAAGCGCGCGCGAAGCAGGCGATGTTCGAATACAACCCGTATCGCATCGATCAGCTCGATCCGGAACAGGTCTATCGCGGCTTTCAGTTCGGTCCGCTGCTCGATGTGTTCATGCTCGACGAGCGTTCGTATCGCGGCGCGAATTCTCCGAACAGGCAAACGCGTCTCGATGCGGATTCGGCGTTCCTCGGCTCGCAGCAAAGCGCGTGGCTGAAGGCTTCCTTGAAGGCGTCGCGCGCAACGTGGAAGGTGATCGCGAGCGATATGCCGATCTCGCTCGTCGTGCCCGATCTGAACCCCGACGTACCGAAGGGCACGTTCGAGGCATGGGCCAATGCGGAGAATGGCGCGCCGCTCGGCCGCGAGCTGGAACTGGCGGACATCCTGCGCTTCATCAAGCAGGAGGACATAAAAAACGTCGTGTGGATCACGGCGGACGTGCACTACGCGCAGGCGACGCACTATGATCCGTCGCGCGCGAAGTTCACGGAGTTCAAGCCGTTCTGGGAATTCGTCGGCGGTCCGATCAACGCGGGCACGTTCGGTCCGAACGATCTCGACATGACGTTCGGTCCGGAAGTGCGCTATGTGAGCGTGCCGAAGGACAATCCGCAGAACCGTTCGCCCGCGGCGCTGCAGCAGTTCTATGGCCGCGCGAAGATCGATCCCGCCAGCCGCGCGCTGACGGTCTCGCTGCACGATCTGAACGGCAAGCCGCTCTACGAAGTGAAGCTCGACAGCGAAGCCTGAGCGTCGCTTCGATCTTCACGCGCGATAGCGCTTATCCGGCGAGCTTCGCCGCCAGTTCGGCGACGTGCTTACCCTGATAGCGCGCGATATCGAGCTCGTTTTGCGACGGCTGGCGGCTGCCGTCGGGCGAGGCGAGCGTGGTCGCGCCGTAGGGCGTGCCGCCCGAAATTTCGCTCATGTTCGTGAGTCCGGCGCACGCATACGGCACGCCGACGATCACCATTCCATGATGCAGCAGCGTGTTATGGAACGATGTGATCGTGGTTTCCTGCCCGCCGTGTTGCGATGCGGTCGACGAAAACACGCTGCCGATCTTGCCGACGAGCGCGCCTTTCACCCACAGCCCGCCCGTCTGGTCGAGGAAGGTGCGCATCTGACCTGTCATGTTGCCGAAGCGCGTCGGCGTGCCGAAAATGATCGCGTCGTAATCGGCGAGTTCATCGACGGTGGCGACCGGCGCCTGTTGATCGAGCTTCACGCCGATCTTCGCGGCCTGATCGGCGGGAATCGTTTCGGGCACGCGTTTTAGCGTGACCTCCGCGCCCGCGACGCCGCGCGCGCCTTCCGCAATCGCCTGCGCCATTGTTTCTACGTGGCCGTACATCGAATAGTAGAGAACCAGAACTTTCGCCATGACGTGTCCTTGTGTGAGGTGCATCCGATTGAGATGCGCGGTTCCTTGCGCGCATTCAAAGATAGCATCGGCGAACGCTTACGCAAGGAACTGGCCTGCCCGCGCAAATCCGAAGCGTTCATGGACGCGCGCGCCTTGCTTCGGCGACACTCTCGAAAACCGAACCGGAGACCCGACCGCCATGAACGGCCACGCCTGGCTCAGCGCGAATCTGCTGATCGCTTATTCGGCCTATTTCGTCGGCACGGCGAGTCCCGGGCCGAGCAATCTCGCGATCATGTCGATTGCGAGCACGTCGGGGCGGCGCGCGGCCTTCGCGTTCGCGGCGGGCGTGATGTCCGGCTCGTTTTTCTGGGCGATGCTCGCCGCGCTCGGCCTCTCCGCCGCGCTCACGGCGTACTCGGGCTTTCTCGTCGGCGTGAAGATCTGCGGCGGGCTGTATCTGCTGTGGCTCGCGCTCAAGTCGGCTCGCGCGGCGTTGAAACCGCCGGTGCGGGCATCGTCGGCGCAGGCGCAGGATCAAAGTGGACGCCGACTCTACGCGCGCGGCGCGCTCCTGCATCTCACCAATCCGAAAGCGATTCTCGTGTGGATGTCGGTGGCGGCGCTCGGTTCGTCCGCAGGGGAAGGGCCGGGACATATGCTCGTGGTCGTCGCGGGTTGCCTGTGCATCGGCGCGTGCGTGTTCGGCGGATATGCCGCGCTCTTCTCGATGGCGTCCGCGCGACGCATCTACAAGCGCATTCAGCGCGGCCTCGATGCGTGCCTCGCGCTCGCGTTCGGCGCGGCGGGCCTGCGCTTGCTCACCTCGCGCGTGTAGCGGATTTGCCGCATCTTTCGCGGTTCGGCTTTGCATCCGGGCGATGGGCGGCTACGCTCAAACCAGACGCCCGATCAATGCCAGAACGATGCCGACCGACGATCCTCCCCGAAGCGCCCGCCCCATCCCGAACGATGTGGACGCGTTCGTCCACATCGTCCGCGACGCTTTCGCCGCGCTTGGGCGCGAACTCATCGCGATCAGGCCGACACCGGCCCGCGCGCTCTTCGCCACGCAGGCGATGCTTTCCGTCGGTCTCGCCGTCGCGCTTGCCTATGCGTTCCACCTGAGCAACATCTGGTGGGCCGCGATCAGCGGCTTCGCGGTGATGCAGTCGAAATTCTCGGCGTGCGCGCAACGGGGCGTGCATCGCGTGGTCGGCACGATCGCGGGCGCGCTGATCGGCGCCGTGGCCGGGCCCGTGATCGGCGACGTGCCGTGGCTCTTCGTGCCGCTGCTCGGCGCGATCGTCGGCATGTCGGTGTATCGCGCGCTCGTCTCCGATGCGGGTTACGCGTGGGTGCTGGGCGGCGTGACGTCGCTGATGGTGACTTTCGAGGCGCATCGGCTCGTGTCCGCGGCGGCGACGGCGTCGTTCGCGCTCTTGCGCGTCGTCGAAGTGGCGGTCGGAACGGTCGCGTGCGTGGCCGTGTCGGCGCTTTTTCACGCGGGCGTGCAGCACTATCGCAAGTCGCGCGGGGCGCGGCCGGTACCGCGCGCGCAGGCCGCATCCACGGTGGATCGTGTCGATGGCGTCAACGCGCAAACCGTCACCGTATTGCCTTCCGATGCCGCGCAGGCCGTGCAGGCGCTCGATGCGACGCACGTCGCGCGCGCCGAGCAAACCGCGCTCGCGATGCGCAAGCGTCTCGCGTGGCAAGGCGCGTGGTCGGTGATGATTCTGGCGGCGCTCGCCTATGCGTGGAATTTGCCCGGCTTCGCGCAGGCGATGGTGACGGCGGTCGCCGTGCTGATCCTGCCTGCATCGGCGCTCGGCAAGCCGACGCGGAAGCCGATCGCCGAGCGCATGATTCAGCGTTTCATCGGCTGTCTGCTGGCGGGCGCGGCGAGCCTCGCGCTGCTGCCGTTATTGGGCGACAACCCGTTCGCCTGCATGATCGCGCTGTGCGCGGGCGTGTGGATCGGCTGTCACGTGCAGACCGGAACGCAGGGCGCGAGCTATGTCGGACGACAGTTCGGCATCGCGTTCATCATGGTCTTCGTGCAGGATCACCATTGGTCGTCGGACCCAATGCCCGCGCTGATGCGGCTCGAAGGGATTCTGGCCGGGATCGTGGTGTTGTCGGCGGTGATGGCGGTGGGCGCGCTGTGGGCGGCGCGCCGGGCCCCGCGCGCCGCGATGCGGTGACGTTACGTCAGCCGCATCGCGCCGGATCGCTTCAGAGGATCAGGCCTCTTCCGCCCAGGCCAGATTTTCACGCGCCATCAACGCACTCGAAGCCGCCGGCCCGAACGTTCCCGCCGTATAACCGCGCGGACGGTCGCCCAGTTCCTTCCAGCCGTTGAGAATCGGCTCGACCCATGTCCATGCCGCTTCCAGCTCGTCGCGACGCATGAAGTGCGTGAGCCGGCCGCGAATCACGTCGATCAGCAGACGCTCGTACGCTTCCGCGCGCCGCTGCGTCATGGCCTGCTGCAGATCGAGATTGAGCGTGACCGGCTGCATGTGCATGCCGCTGCCCGGTTCCTTCGCCATCATCTGCAATTGGATGGACTCTTCCGGCTGCAGCGTGATCGTCAGGCGGTTGCCGTAATGACGCGGACCCTCGGGAATGATCGAGAACGGCAGGTCCGCGAAGTCGATGACGATCTCCGAGCGGCGATTCTGCATGCGCTTGCCGGTGCGCAGGAAAAACGGCACGTTGGCCCAGCGCCAGTTGTTGAGATGCGCGCGCAACGCCACGAACGTTTCCGCGCGGCTGTCCGCCGGCACGTTCTGCTCTTGCAGATAACCCTTCACCGCCTCGCCGCCCACCGCGCCCGCCGTGTACTGGCCGCGCACGGTGTCGCGCGCGATATCCGCGACGGTCATGGGCCGCAGCGACTTCAGCACCTTCAGCTTTTCGTCGCGCACGGCGTCCGGATCGAGCGATACCGGCGGTTCCATCGCGACGATGCACAGCAGTTGCAGCAAGTGGTTCTGCACCATGTCGCGCAACGCGCCGGTGTGATCGTAGAAGCCCGCGCGGCTGCCGACGCCCACCGTCTCCGACACTGTGATCTGCACGCTCTTGATATACGGCGCCTGCCACAGCGGGCCGAAGATCGCATTGCCGAAGCGCAGCACCATCAGGTTCTGCACGGTTTCCTTGCCGAGATAATGGTCGATACGGTAGATCTGCTCTTCCTTGAAGTGCTTGCCGACCGCGTCGTTGATAGCGCGCGCGGAAGCGAGATCGTGGCCGAGCGGCTTTTCCAGCACGACGCGCGCGTGCTCGTCGAGGATGCCCGCGCCGTCCAGGTTCTCGCAGATGGTCACGAACAGCTCGGGCGACGTCGACAGGTAAAGCACGCGTTGCGAGCCCGGACGCGCGGCTTGCGCGAGACGCTGGAAATCGCCCGGATTCTCGACATCGACGCGTACGTAGTCGAACAGCGCGAGAAATTTGTCCCACGACTGGGCATCGAACACTTTCGAGTCGATGAACGGACGCGCCTGCTCCTCCATGAAGTTCCTGAGGTAATCCTCGCGCGTCCAGTCCTTGCGGCCGATGGCGAGAATGCGCGTGTCGGCGGGCAGATTGCAGTGCGTGTGCGCCATGTAGAGCGCCGGCAGCAGCTTGCGCGCCGCCAGGTCTCCGCCGCCGCCGAAAATGATCATGTCGAGCGGGCGTTCGTTCAAGGGAGAAGTTGGATTCGTCATGGTGCTTGAGCCGATAAAGGTTCAGAAAAGCCGAAAGCGCGGCGATCGGTGCGATCGTTCGAGACAGCTATGTTGCATGTTTTGCCGGCATTTTGCACGGCAGTCGTGCTAACGGCCGTTCGATTCGACCGGCGATGGACGAAAAGTCACCGAAGGCGCGTATGTTTAGCGCGCCTCGCGCAACGATTCATTTGCGCGCAGTGTCGTCACGGCGAGGTCGAGGAACGCGCGCACCTTCTGCGTGACGTGACGTCCTTCGCGATGCACGAGATGGATAGGCAAGGGCGGCGGCTCGAAGTCGGGCAGCACGACCGCGAGACGCCCGTCGTTCAGATGCTGCGCGACCTGATACGACAAGAGCCGCGCGATGCCGAAATCGGCAAGCGCGGCGTCGATGGCCGAATCGTTGGTGGTCGTCGTCAGGCGCGGATGCGAGCGCACGAGAAACTGCCGCTCGCCATCGTGCAGACGCCATTCCTGCGGCGTCGATGCGCCCGTCGACGCAATGATGACATGCTCCGCGAGATCGTCCGGATGGCGCGGCGTGCCGTGCTTCGCGAGATAAGCGGGCGATGCGCACAGCACGCGCCGCACGCGCCCGACGTTGATCGCCTGCAACGATGAGTCCGGCAGTTGCGCAATGCGCACCGCCACGTCGATGCCTTCATCGACGAGATTCACGACGCGGTCGACGAACCAGCAACTCGCATCGGCTTCGGGGTAACGGCCAAGATAATCGAGGACGATCGGCGTGACGTGCAGGCGGCCGAACATCACGGGCGCAGTGATCGTGAGCAGGCCGCGCGGCGACGAATGCGTGCCGGTCGCGGAAAGCTCGGCGTTATCGATTTCACCGAGAATGCGGCGGCAATCCTCGAAATAACCGCTGCCGGCGTCGGTGAGACGCACGACGCGCGTCGTGCGCGTCAGAAGGCGCACGCCGAGGTGCTCTTCGAGTTCTGTCACGACGCGGCTCACGACCGACGGCGACACGTCGAGCTTGCGCGCCGCCGATGCGAAGCCACCGGTTTCGACCACCGTGACGAAGGTCGTCATTGCCTGTACTCGGTCCATAAGGAAGCACGACGCATGCAAGCGTGAAGGATGCCGTGCATTCTCGGGGATATGGGCGCGAGGCACAATAATCAGAGATCGAGCGCGAGCGTGTCTCCTTCGCCGGCGGCGGGCATCGCGCAGCAAATCAGCGCTTCATCGTCGCCGACATGGAACGCCGGCTCGCTTTCATACGACACCGCGCCCCGCACGACGCGCGTCCGGCATGTGCCGCACGTGCCGCCGCGACAGTTGAACTCGGGCGACAGACCGCTTGCTTCCGCGAGTTCCAGCAACGTGCCGCCGCCCGGCTTCCATTGCGCGCTCGCGCCCGACTTCAGGAATTCGATCTGCACCGGTTCGGTCGCTGCAGGACGCATCGGCTTCACGTCCGCGCCGCGATCGGCCGTGCGTTTCAGCGCCGATGGACCGAACGCCTCCGCATGCACGCGCGCATCGGAAACATTGAGCGCGCGCAGGCCGTCGTAGATCGACTGCATGAACGCGCCCGGCCCGCACAGATAAAAGTCGTAGTCGTTGAAGGGCAGACGGCTCGTCAACAGGTCGATGTCGATGCGCCCCGAGACGTCGTAATCGCGCTCCAGTTGCGCGCCGTTCGTGTCGCTCAGCACGCGGATCACCGTCACCGCGCCGCCCGCGCTTTGGGCGAGCGCGTCGATTTCCTGCGCGAACGCGCGGCTTGCGAGCGAATGCGCCGACACGATCATCCACACCGGCCGCACGCGGCGCTTCCTCAAGCCTTCGTAGACGATGTGCCGCAACATCGCGAGCATCGGCGTGATGCCGACGCCCGCCGCCATCAGCACGACGGGACGATGCTCGAACGGATCGATGGGGAAGTCTCCGGCGGGCGCGCGCGCCTCGATAATCCCGCCCGCTTTCAACGTGTCGTGCAGATACGCCGACACCCGCCCGTCGCGCTTCACGCTGATGCGATACACGCCGTCCGATGGCGCGACCGACAGCGTGTACGTGCGAATCCGCGGCTTCGCGTCGCCCGGCAGCGTCACGCGGATCGGCAGATGCTGGCCGGCCTTGTGCGCGACGATGCCCGCGCCATCGGCGGGTTCGAGATGAAACGAGCGGATCGCATCGCTTTCGTCGACGACCTTGCTCACGCGGAAGGCGCGCCACGCGTTTGCGAGCGCGGCGGCCTTGAGGCGCTCGGCCACTTGCGTCCAGTCGCCCGTCATCAGCGAATTGGGCGATGCGCCGTCGCCGCGCGCCTTCCACCGCAACGGCAACGCCTGCGCGCGATACAGCACGCGCCGCGGCGTGAAGCGCCACAGCCGCTCCGCGCCCTGGAACGCGGCGGCTTCGGGCGAATCGAGCAGCACTTCGGCGTCGCCCGTGAGTTGCAGCAGATCGCCCGTTTCGAAGTCCGCGAACACGAGTCCCGCGCGCCCGTTCACGAGAATGTTGCCGAGCGTGTTGAAGAAGAGATTGCCCGCGAAATCGGGAATCGTGAGCGCGCCGTCGTCCGACAGCCGCACGAAGCCCGGCTTGCCGCCGCGATGCGACACGTCCACTAGCCGATGCCCGTCCTCGCGATCGAAATACGACGCGACGAAGAACGTGTCCGCGCCTGCGATCATCGCCCGGGCACGCGGCGAAAGGGCGTCGAGCACGAGCGGCTCGACCGGCGAGGGCACGGCCGGATCGCGCACGAATTCGAAATCGCGCAACTGGATGTACTGCGGGCAATTGCCGAAGCTCTGCTCGACGGCCACATCGAATCCGAGATTCGCGCCATCGCGGTGAATCACGCCGTTCAAGCGATTGCGGCGGCGCGTGTGCATTTCGATGCCGAGCAGACCGATCGATGCGCCATCGCTCATGCCGGCATCGGCGGGATCGTGCGGATCGCGCGCGCGGCTCATCGACAAGGTTTTTGAATCGCGCGTGTGCATGAAGCCGGGATGCCCGGCGAGCAGCGTCGCCCACGGATCGCCGTGCTCGTCGACCGCGCCCGCCACGATGAACGGCAACTGCGCGAAGAACTGGCGATGTTGATCCGGCATGTAGTCGCGCACGACGCGCCGCCCGACGCCGTCCATGCGCTCATCGACACCGAAGGCTTTCTGAATAGCGATTTCGCCGCGATGCCACGGGGAAGGCGTGGCGACTTGTTTGAGATTGGCGAGCGCGGAAGTGGACATGATCGTATGCCTCTTCGATACGGGCGCGGCGGCGAAACGCTGCCGCCGCTTACTTTACGCCGCGAGACCCGCGGCTGTCTTTTGAAACGGAACGAAGCCCTTCAGCGCCTCGACGCGCCTGAGCCACGCGTTCACGTTCGTGTAGGCGGCAAGGTCGACGTTGCCTTCGGGCGCGCTCGAAATGTAGCTGTAGAGCGCGACATCCGCGATGGTCGGATGCGCGGCGGCGGTCGCGGCGATCCAGTCGCGATTGGCCAGTTCCGCGTCGATCACCTTGAGGACGTTGTGCGCCCGCGCGATGACTTCGTTCGCGTCGAACTTCGCGCCGAACACGGTGACGAGACGCGCGGCGGCGGGACCGAACGCGATCTGCCCGGCCGCGACCGAGAGCCAGCGCTGTACGGCGGCGGCTTCGGCGGGCGTTTCGGGCAGCCATTTCGTGTCGCCGGCTTTTTTCGCGAGATAAACGAGGATCGCGTTGGAATCGGCGATGACCGTATGGCCATCGACGAGCACCGGAATCTGGCCGAAGCGATTCAGCCTCAGATATTCGGGCGTCTTGTGCGCGGCGGCGGCGAGATCGACGAACGCTTCGTCATGTTCGACGCCCAGCAGATTCAGAAACAGACGCGCGCGGTGTGCATGCCCGGACAGCGGATGATGATAGATCTTCACGGCAAGTTCCCCGATTCGGTCGATGGCCGGGCGATGTCCCGTCCTGTGAATCGAGTATCGGTTCTTGCCGCGAGAAGGAGAATAGCGTCGATTTTCAAATCACCATGCTCGAATCGAGAACGGTGAGCGCGAAGTGGTCGGGCCGGCTCACGCTGCTGTTATTCGCCGCGAGGCACGTTTGCCTTGTTGCCCGCGAGCGGCGAGCCATAGCCGCCGCTGTTGGCGTTGTTCGGCAGGCCGTTGACGAGTTGCGCGCGCGGATCGCTCGGATTGAGATTGAGCTCGCCGGCCTGCGCGTTGCCATGCGTCGGATATTGACTGCCGAGCGGCGCGTTCGGCATGAGCTTCGTGTTGTTCTGCGGCGCGTACATGTCGGTTTCGACGCTCGGATGAAGCTGCGCGAAAGCCGATGTAGCGGCGAGGGCCGATGCGAGAACCAATGCGACGCGTGTCATGTTCATGGGGGACTCCTTGCAAGGCGTGATTCAGTGTAGTCCCGCGCGCGGGGTGACTCCGGTCATCTCCCTTCTGCCGACCAGTCCAGCATTTGTTCCTGAGCGCGCCGCGCTAGCTCCCGTATTTCCTCACCGGTGAAGCCGATTCCAGTAAAATTCGGCTCCCGAACAACCTCACCTCAAGAACGACGGACCCCGCGTCGACGGCACGCGCCTTGCTTAGGCTCCCTTGCTACCCGCACACGAGCTGGCCGCGCCACGGCGCACGACGCCCCGCGCGCCGCCGACTTCACACTAAAAGCGAATCGTTTCCCATGCCTCAAGCACCCGCGCCGCGCCGGCCACCCGCGAAAATCCTGCCGCCCGAAGCGCCCGGCGTGCGCGCGCTGGCGTCGCTGGTGACGGGCGTCGTCGTCATTTGCGCGCTGTACTTCGGCCGCGCGGTGATGATCCCGATCATCCTCGCGATTCTGTTGAGCTTTCTGCTTGCGCCGTTCGTCGAATTTTTGCGGCGGCTGCGTTTCGGACAAGTGCCTTCCGTGATTGTCGCCGTGGTGATCGCGCTCTCGGTGCTGACGGCGGTCGGCGCGCTGATCGGCGCTCAGGTCGCGCAACTCGCGGGCGATCTGCCGAAGTATCAGGTCGCCGTCGAGCGCAAGCTCGAAAACGTGCAGAAAATGACCGTCGGCCGCGCCGATGCGTTTCTCGGCCGTGCGTCGCGCGCGTTGAAGCGGATTTCGCCCACGCGCGAGCAGGAGCCGAAGAACGAGGACAACCCGGCCGCCTCGCCGATCGACCAGCCGATGCCCGTTGAAGTGCACGAGCCCACGCCGACGCCGCTGGAACTGGCGCAGCGCTTCCTGTCGCCGGTCATCAGTCCGCTGGAAACCACCGGCATCGTGCTCGTGGTCGCGGTGTTCATCCTGCTTCAGCGCGAAGATCTGCGCGACCGGCTGATCCGGCTTTTCGGCTCGCGCGACCTGCATCGCGCGACCACCGCGATGGACGAAGCCGCGCGGCGTCTGTCGCGCTACTTCCTCGCTCAGCTCGGCATCAACGTGAGCGTGGGCATCGTCATTTCGATCGGGCTCGCGATCATCGGCGTGCCGGGCGCGCTGCTCTTCGGCGTGATGGCCGCGTTGCTGCGCTTCGTGCCCTACGTCGGGACGTGGATCGCGGCGCTCGTCGCGGTCGTGTTCGCGGCGGCCGTCGGTCCCGGCTGGGCGATGCTCGTGTGGACCATCGTGCTCTTCGGCGTGACGGACATTCTCGCGGGCCACGTCGTCGAGCCGCTGCTGTACGGGCACAGCACGGGGCTTTCGCCGTTCGCGGTGATTGTCGCGGCGATTTTCTGGAGCTGGATCTGGGGGCCGGTCGGCCTCGTGCTCTCGACGCCGCTCACGCTTTGCCTCGTGATTCTCGGCCGCCATGTCGATCGCCTCGAATTTCTCGACGTGCTGTTCGGCGACCGGCCCGCGCTCACACCCGCCGAGAACTTCTATCAGCGCCTGCTCGCGAACGATCCCGACGAGGCGCTCGTGCAGGCCGAGTCGCTGCTCAAGGAACGCTCGTTGATCGCGTATTACGACGAGGTCGCGCTCGAAGGCCTGCGTTACGCCCACAACGACGTGCTGCGCGGCGTCGTCACGGCGGACCAGTTGCGGCGCATCAACGAATCGGCGCTAGACATCATCGAAGGGCTGGAGGATGCGGAAGACGTGGCGGTGAGCGTCGCGCCGAGAGAGGAGTTGCCCGCGAGCTTCGAATCGCCCGACGACGGGCCGCGGATCGCGCCCGAGTCGCCGCCCGCGCGTTTCGATCCGCACACGGAAGGCCACACGGCGTCGGTGCTGTGCATCGCGGGGAGAAGCGAGCTCGACGATCTCGCGGCGACCATCGCCGTGCAGCTTTTCCGCAAGCACGGCCTGTACGCGGACCTGGCGGGCTACGAACGCTTCTCGCGCGGACGCTTCGGCGAGGTCGATCTCGCCGGCGTGTCGATCATCTGCGTCGTGTCGTTCGATGCGGCCGAGTCGCCGCCGTATCTGCGCAATCTGCTGCGGCGTCTGCATCAGCGGGCGCCTTCGGCCGAACTGATCGTCGGATTGATATTCCCCGAGAGTTCGCTGCAAGGCGAAGTGCTCGTGCGCACGAGTTCGGCGGCGGTGTCCTTCGGAGAGCTGGTCGAGGCCTGCGTGGCCGCCGCGCGCCGTCAGTCCACCGACGGCGTGCCGTGGGCGGGCCTCGACGATCCGGGCGGCGAAACCGCGCTGAGCGGTCCGCGCGAGGACGCGCCCGAATTGCGCGACGCGTGATGCGTAGCTACGGCGCGACGCGGTTCAGCGGTTGCCGTCGAACAGATCGTTGAGCATGGTGTCGAAGGCGGCTTGCGCGTCTTCGAGTTCCTGAAGCGCGGCGTCGAAGGTCTGCAGCGCGATTTGCGACGGCCGGCTGTCGCCTTCGGGCGGGAAATGTTTCTGCAGCGCCAGGAAGGCGGACTGAACCTGGCGCGTCGCGTTGACGATCCGTTCCATGGCTCGCGCTTCTTCCGTGCGATTGTTCTCAGCGGTCATCGGAAAGACTCCTCGTTGGCAATGCTCCGATAGTACCAAGCGATGCGCGTTTCGACCCGGCCCGATCTCAAGCCTCGGCCACCGTGAAGAGGCGCACGGCTTCGTCGAGAACGACCGCGCGTTGCGCGAGGCGCTGCGCCGTGGCCGCGGCCTGCTCGACGAGCGCGGCGTTCTGCTGGGTCGAATCGTCGAGATGGGCGACCGCCTGATTCACCTGCGCGATGCCGTCGGCCTGCTCGCCGCTCGCCTTCGCCACTTCCATGATGATCGCCGACACGCGGTTCACCGCTTCGTCGATGGCGCGCATCTGGCTCGTCGTGCGCGTGACGAGGTTCGTGCCTTCCGCGATCTGCGCGACGCTCGTCGCCACGACGCCTTCGATTTCCTTCGCCGATGCCGCGCAGCGCTGCGCGAGATTGCGCACTTCGGTCGCGACGACCGCGAACGAGCGGCCCGCTTCGCCCGCCCGCGCCGCCTCGACGGCCGCGTTCAACGCGAGGATGTTGGTCTGGAACGCGATGCCGTCGATGACATCGGTGATGTCCGCGATGCGCCGCGACGCCGCCGTGATGCCCGCCATCGTCTGCTCGACCTGGCTCGCGATGCGCCCGCCGTCGTCCGCCGCCGCCTGCGCTTCCTTCACGAGTTCCAGCGCGCGCACGGTGGCGTCGGCGTTGCCTTGCACGGTCGTGGTGAGCTGATCCATCGTCGCGGCCGTCTGTTCGAGCGACGCCGCCTGCATCTCCGTGCGGCGCGACAGGTCCGTGTTGCCGCTCGAAATCTCGTTGGCGGCGTCGAGCATGCCGCCGATCTGGCCGCGCACGTCGAACACGATCGCCGCGAGATTGGCCTTCAACTGGCCGAGCGCGCGCTGCACGTCGCCGAGATCGTCGTGGCGCGCATCGGGCATGTCCGCGGTCAGGTCGCCCGCCGCCATGCGCGCGGCGAAGCTGGACATCGTGCGTACCGGGGCATCGACCTGACGCGAAAGCGCGAGCCAGCCCGCGAAGCTCACGGCCGAACTCGCGCCGAACGCGATCCAGAAAGGCAGCGGCGGCGCACCGCGCCAGCCGGCCAGCGCCGCGATCAGCATGCTGGCGGGCACGGCCGCGAAAGCCACGGCGAGACGCGCGCTTACCGGCATGTTCGCGAGCGACGCGATCTTGCCCGCGATGCCGTGCTTCACGAGCGCGCCGCGCACGAGCCGGTGCGACGCGTTGCCCGCCTTGATCTGCGCATAGAGCGTGGTCGCCTCGCGTACTTCGTCGCGCGTCGGCTTCACTCGCACCGAGAGGAAGCCTACGACTTTGCCGTGCTCCATCACCGGCGTGACGTTCGCGCGCACCCAGTAGTGATCGCCGTTTTTGCGGCGATTCTTCACGAGCGCGGTCCATGAGCGGCCGGCGCGCACGGTCGACCAGAGATCGGCGAACGCTTCGCGCGGCATGTCCGGATGACGGATGATGTTGTGCGGCTGGCCGATCAATTCGTCGCGCGAGAAGCCCGACACCGACACGAAGGCCGGATTGCAGTATTGAATGTTGCCGGAAAGATCGGTGGCGGAGACGAGCATCTCCGAGGCGGGGAATTCGAACTCTTGCTGGGTGACGGGCTGGTTATTGCGCATGATGTCCTTGCTTCTTCCAATTCACGCGCCGCCTTTTTCGAAAGACGGCGCGCGCCTGATTACAAGGACATAACGGCCGAAACCCCCACGATCTTTAAGGGTTTCCGAATAAAACGCTCACGTGCGGCGGAATGTCGCCGATAACGCGCGCGTCGCTTACTGCGCGCTCCATCCGCCGTCGATCTGCAGCGCCGAGCCGCGCATTTCGCTCGCCGCGTCGGAGCAGAGAAACACCGTCATCTCGCCGATCTGCTGCGCCGTCACGAACTGCGCCGACGGCTGCTTGTCGCCGAGCAGCTTCGCGCGCGCGGCATCGGGCGTGAGCGAGTCGCGCGCGGCGAGGTCGTCGATCTGCTTCTGCACGAGCGGCGTGAGCACGAAGCCCGGGCAGATCGCGTTGACGGTCACGCCGGTGCGCGCGTTTTCGAGCGCGGCGACCTTCGTCAGGCCGAGAATGCCGTGCTTCGCGGCGACATAAGCCGACTTGCCCGCCGAGCCGACGAGCCCGTGCACCGACGCGATATTGATCACGCGGCCCCAGTTGCGCGCACGCATCTGCGGTAGCGCGACGCGCATCGTGTGGAACGCCGAGCTCAGATTGATCGCGATGATCGCGTCCCAGCGATCGACCGGAAATTCGTCGATGGTCGCGACATGCTGAATGCCCGCGTTGTTCACGAGCACATCGACGGCGCCGAATTGCTCGCTCGCGAAGGCGATCATCGCTTCGATTTCTTCCGGCTTCGTCATGTCGGCCGGATGATGCACGGCTTTGACGCCGGTCGCTTCGATCTGCTTCAGCGCGCCTTGCACGTCGCCGAAACCGTTGAGCACGAGATTCGCGCCGGCTTGCGCGAGCGCCGTGGCGATGCCGAGGCCGATGCCGCTCGTCGAGCCGGTAACGAGCGCGGTCTTGCCGGCGAGCGATCTGTTCGATGCGGTTTGTGTCATACGCGGTCTGTTCCTTCGGGTTCGATTGGGTTCTTGCGAAGTTTGGTGCGTCGGGCCGGGGCGCGTAAATCGGGGTTTTCGGCTCGTCACGCGCCCAGAAAAACATCAAACGATGCCGGTCATGTAATACACCGCGATCACGAAGAACACGGCCAGCGTCTTGATGACCGTCACCGCGAAAATATCGCGATACGACTCGCGGTGCGTGAGCCCCGTCACCGCGAGCAGCGTGATGACCGCGCCGTTGTGCGGCAGCGTGTCCATGCCGCCGGACGCCATCGCCACGACGCGATGCAGCACTTCGAGCGGAATGTGCGCGGCCTGCGCGCCGGCGATGAACGTATCGGACATCGCGGCGAGCGCGATGCTCATGCCGCCCGACGCCGAGCCGGTGATGCCCGCGAGCGAGCTCACGGAAATGGCCGCGTTGACAAGCGGATTCGGGATGCTCTTCAACGCATCGCTGACCACGAGAAAGCCCGGCAAAGCCGCGATCACGCCGCCGAAACCGTATTCGGAAGCCGTGTTCATCGCCGCGAGCAGCGCGCCCGCGACCGCCGCGCGCGTGCCCACCGCGAAGCGTTCCTTCACGCGCGAGAACGCGCTCAGCAGCACGAGCACGATGCCGAGCAGCAACGCGCCTTCGACCGCCCAGATCGCGACGACGGTCTTGACGGCCGTCGTGACCGGCGCATGCACGCCCGGCAGCACTTCCGGCGGCACCGTGTAGCTCGCGCCGTACCACGTCGGAATCCACTTCGTCAGCGCGAAGTTGGCGACGCCGACGAGGATCAGCGGCGCGACCGCGAGCAGCGGATTCGGCAGCGAGGTCGATTCCACGCGCTCCGGCTCGTTCACGAGCGACGTGCCGTAGCCTTCGCCCTTGGCCATCGCCGAACGGCGGCGCCATTCTAGAAACGTCAGACCCACGACGATGATGAACACCGAGCCGATCACGCCGAGCCACGGCGCGGCCCAGCCGGTCGTCTTGAAGAACGTCGTCGGGATAATGTTCTGAATCTGCGGCGTGCCCGGCAGCGAATCCATCGTGAACGAGAACGCGCCCAGCGCGATCGCGCCCGGCATCAGGCGCTTGGGAATATTGCTCTGCCGATACATTTCCGCCGCGAACGGATACACGGCGAACACGACGACGAACAACGACACGCCGCCATAGGTGAGCAGCGCGCAGACCGCGACGATCACCGCATTCACGCGCGACTTGCCGATGTATCGAATGGCGGCGGCGACGATCGACTCCGAGAATCCCGACAGTTCGATGACCTTGCCGAATACCGCGCCGAGCAGGAAGACCGGGAAGTAGAGCTTGACGAAGCCGACCATCTTCTCCATGAAGATGCCGGAGAAAACCGGCGCGACGGCGGCGGGATCGGTGAGAAGGACGGCCGCGAGCGCGGCGATCGGCGCAAAAAGAATGACGCTGTAGCCGCGATAGGCGGCGAGCATCAGGAACGCCAGGGCGGCGAGCACGATGATGAACGACATTGAGTCTCCGGATTGGTCTGTTTTTTGAAACTGTCCGCGCGCTTCTTCTGGAAGCGCTGCTAGCGCATCGATAACGCACCGCGCGGGCAGAATGCAGTTTTCGTGCCAATGCGCTGAGACGCTGGCGCGACGGGCACCGGGCAAGGATGACACCGCAAAGTTTCAGACAAATGTCTCCGAATCGAGACGCCTGCGCGTGTCAAAATCGCGGCGCTTCCTGTCAAAGACTAGTACAGATGCCGATTGCCGACACGTCTCGAAGTTGAGATATTTGTCTCGATATGGAGAAAATTGAGAATATGGGCATCATGCGCAACGACTGGATCAACGTGCCCGCAGACTATAGCGACGTGATGCGCCGCGCGATGGAATCGCTTTTCAAGACCTTCGAGAATCTGAGCGAAGGCACCTTCATCGTCGATGCGGACGCGCGCGTCGTGTGGATCAACAAGCGCTACGCGGCGCGCTTCGGCTTCGACGATCCGCTCGACGCGATCGGCCTCGACTGCGAAGCGGTGATTCCGAACAGCCTGATGCGCGAGGTCGTCGCGACCGGCAAGCCGATCCTGCTCGACGTGCTGGAAACGGATCGCGAGCCACTCGTCGTCACGCGTCTGCCGCTCAAGGACGACTCGGGCGCAACCGTCGGCGCAATCGGCTTCGCGCTCTTCGACGAGATGAAAGCGCTCACGCCGCTTTTCGCGCATTACTCGCGCGTGCAGCAGGAACTGATCGCGACGCGCCAGTCGCTCGCGCAGGCGCGGCGCGCGAAGTACACGTTTTCGAGCTTCGTCGGCACGAGCCCGGTCAGTCTCGAAGTGAAGCGTCAGGCGCGGCGCGCCGCGCTCGTCGATTCGCCGGTGCTCCTGCTCGGCGAAACCGGAACCGGCAAGGAACTGCTCGCGCATTCGATCCACGGGGCATCGACGCGCGCGGGCAAGCCGCTCGTGACCGTCAACGTCGCCGCGATTCCGGACACGCTGCTCGAAGTCGAGTTCTTCGGCGCGGCGGCGGGCGCGTACACGGGCGCGGAACGGAAAGGGCGCGTGGGCAAGTTCGAACTGGCCGACGGCGGCACGCTCTTTCTCGACGAAATCGGCGACATGCCGCTGCCGCTTCAGGGCAAGCTGCTGCGCGTGTTGCAGGACAAGGAGTTCGAGCCGCTCGGCTCGAATCGCATCGTGCGCGCGGACGTGCGCATTATCGCGGCGACGTCCGCCGATCTGCCCGCGCTCGTCGCGGCGGGACGTTTTCGCGCGGACCTGTTCTATCGGCTGAACGTACTGACGATTCAGGCGCCGCCGTTGCGCGACCGGCTCGGCGATATCGAAGCGCTCGCCTACGCGATCCTCGAAGATCTGTCGGCCGATACGAGACCGGGGCACGTTGGCCATTTCGTGCTGCATAAAGACGGTTTGCAGATGCTCGAAGCCTATTCGTGGCCCGGCAATGTCCGCGAACTGCGCAACACGCTCGAACGCGCGTTGATGCTTTCCGAGACCGAGCATATCGACGCCCGCGCGCTCTCCGCGTTCATCGATGCCGGGCGCGTCGCGATCGCGGCGCAGGCCGAACCGGCTGCACAGAACGACGGCGATCCGCCGAACGTGTCCTATGCCGACGCGATGGCCGATTTCGAGCGGCGCTTTCTCTCCGATGCATTGCGCGCGAGCGGCGGGCGCGTCTCGGACGCGGCGGAGCAAATCGGCATCGGGCGGGCTACGTTGTACAAGAAGATCGCGGCGCTCGGAATCGCCGTCTGACGGACTTTCGCGCACGGGCGAATCGGCCCGAAAGCTCCCCGTGGCATACTCCCGAAATCGAAAATAACGACCAAAAATCAAAGGGGTAACGATGAAATTCGGGATTAAAAACGGGATCGGGTTTGGCAGATCGATCGGCCTTTCGGTCATGCTCGCGGGCGGCGCGTGGGCGCTCGCCGGATGCAGCAGCGCGCCGCCGCTTTTTTCCGCCGACGGACGTCCCACGCAGCAGATTCAATGCCCCGCTTACGGCGGCTGGAAGAATTGCGCGGACAACGCGAAGGTGCTCTGTCCGGCCGGCTACGACGTCCTCGATCAATCGACTGAGAACAATCAGAACTCGCTACTCGTCGCCTGCAAGGGAAGCTAAGAAGTCAGCCCTGCTGCGTCTCGCGCAGCATCGTAACGTCGTAGCCCAGCGCGCGCGTGCGCTCGATCAGCGTGCGGCGCAACTCCGCTGAAGGCTTCGCTTCACGCGTCAATATCCACAAATAGCGCCCGCTCGGTTCGCCGACGATGGACCACGTGTAATCGTCGGCGTGATCGAGAATCCAATAGTCGCCAACGTAGAACGGGCCGAAGAATGACACTTTCAGCTTCGTCCCGTTCGAACCGGGGACGATCTTCGCGCGTCCTTCCGCTGTCCGGTACGGACCGGTCGGTCCGCCTTGCCTGCATGCGTTGATGACGGATACGAGCCCGTCCTCGCGTCGCGCGTAGTTCGCGGTGACGACTTCGCAATTGCGCTCGAAGCGATTTTCGTAGCGCGCGAACTCGTGCCATTGTCCGAGATAGCGATCGAGGTCCACCGCCTTCGACGGTTCGGGCACATTGTCATTGCCGCTTTTGCGCGCGCCGTTCGAAGCGCATGCGGCCAGCGTGGCGACGCCGCCGATCAAAACCAGCGCCGCGGCACCGTATGTCCAAGCTCTTCTGATAGTCATGTTTCCTGGTTGCGTGAGAAGTACGAAGGCAGACGGAGCAGCAAACTTTATTCCGCCCGCGCGCGGCTCCCGAATTTCCTCACCGCAAGCAGCGTCCGGCGACGCGTGCCAAATACCGCGCGAAGCGCAAGTGGCTGTCCTGATTGGCTTTTATTTCGCACACGCGGCTCGGCGAGACCGCGTTTTCCCGTCTCCCGAATCACCTCACCTTAATCGACGCGCGTGGATTTACCGTCGGCGGGAGATTGCGAATCACCGGTCGAACGGATTCGCGGGGATGACGCGTCGCAAGAGAAGGAGAAACATCGAATGCGTTAAGGAACAATGGCTTGCGCCGTCTATTTAACAATGCGAGTGAGATTCTGCATTGTTTCGAAATCCCGATGATCTGTCGATGAGTGAGCCGCGCGCGCAACCTCAGGCTCACCGTCGCGAGGCTCCCGAATCGTCTCACCTTTTAAACTCGGAGTATTCTTTCGCTCTCTTCCTCTCACGCTCAGCGCAGTTGTCTCATGCCTTCGCCGGTTTCCCTGCCTCAAGCATTCGCCTCGCTGCCTTCGCTTCTTAAGCCGCTCTTCACGATCATCCTGCCGGTCTTCGGTCTCATCTTCGCGGGCTACGCGTGCCGCAAGCTGAACAAGCTCGGGCCGACCGCCGCATCCGAACTCAATCGTTTCGTCGTTTATCTCGCGCTGCCCGCGCTGCTCTTCGACATCATGGCGAAGACGCCGTGGTCCATGCTCGATCAGCCCGCGTTCATCGCCGCGTTCGGCATCGGCTCGGCGGCGATCTTCCTGCTGACGCTCATCGTGCGCCTAATGCAGTCGCGTCATCTCGCCGATGCGAGCATCGACGGCTTGAACGCCGCGTATCCGAACACCGGTTTCGTCGGCTTGCCGCTTTGCCTGCTCGCGTTCGGCAAGGAAAGTCTCGCGCCCGCCGTGATCGCGACGATCATCACCGTGTGCGTGCTGTTCGCGGTGGCGATCGTGTTGATCGAACTCGGACTGCAAACCGAGAAGCACATCGGCGCAACGCTCGGGCATGTGGCGAAGTCGCTCGTGAAGAATCCGCTGCTGATCGCGCCGCTCGCGGGCGCGTTGCTGAGCGGCTCGGGCGCGCGCGTGCCCGAAGGCGCGGAGGCGTTGCTCAAGCTCCTCGGCGGCGCGGCGAGCCCGTGTGCGCTCGTCGCGCTGGGCCTCTTTCTCGGCGCGAAAGGCGAGGCGCGCGACATCAGGACGACGAGCGCGCTCGTCGCGCTCAAGCTGATCGCCCAGCCGCTTTTGACCTGGTGGCTCGCGTTTCATCTTTTCGCTTTGCCGCCGCTTTGGGCGAAGACCGCGGTGATTCTGAGCGCGCTGCCGACCGGCACCGGCCCGTTCATGCTCGCGGAGTTTTATCGGCGCGAGGGCGGCGTGACGTCGAGTTCGATTCTCTTCTCGACGATCGTTTCGCTCATCACGGTCACGCTTTGTCTGACTGTGATGCTCTGAGCGCGAAAAAAACGCCCGGCGCGGGCGCGCCGGGCGTAACCACCTTCTGTTCGACGGTGGAGGAGGACCAGTTCAGACTGCTTTCTCTGATTCTTCGAACACGCCGCTGCTCAATGCGAACTTGCGCCGTCGCGCCCGTCGACTTGAAGTTGCGCATGCCGCTCCTGATAGGGACGCAACTGCGGATAGCTCAGTGAATTCACGGCATCCAGATCGCCCGCGCGACGCGCGCTCGCGAGTTCCGCCTTCACTTCGGCGCGAGTCTTGGCCGCCGACGCCGATTGTGCGAAAGCCGGCGCGCTGGCGAGAAGCGCGGACAAAACGAGACCGCCGATCAAAGTGCTTTTCATTTGCAACCTCCTGAATGCCGATGCGCCGAGGCCGACGCTTGAGAGGCAGTTTAGGAGTGTTCCTATTAGACAAAAATACCGATTGAACCAACACATTGTTGTCGGGAATGGATGAATACCGGCCCGCAATCGCAGGTAAATACTGACTACACACCGCAATTGTTGCGATATTGGTAAAAGCGCGCGTTCCGACGATGCGCCCGTTTCTGTGCCGGAAACGCGCCGATTTGACGCGCTTTGTTTCGTTTATGAATCAGAAACTAAACGGAATGGAAGTTACTCTCGACTTATCCACAGTTTCTGTGGATAAACATGGGGATAGCTGACCGCGAACCGCGTTGTGGCGCGGCGCAAGGTAGATTGCTTGATTCGTCGCAAAAATAGTCCGCGCTGGTCCGCGAACACTCAAGACGATTGCCTCGCGATGCGCCTATCATGTGCACGCGCGTCGTCTGAGGACGGCGTTTCCGGAGCGGTTCGTCGTCCGCCTTATCCACCTTTTCATCCTTTCACGGGGAAGATGTCATGGCCTTAAAAATCGCGGTGGTCGTTGGTAGCCTGCGGCGCGGTTCGTTCAACAAGCAGCTCGCGCACGCGCTCGTTTCGCTTGCGCCGGACGATTTCTCGTTCGAGTTTCTCGACATCGGCAGCCTGCCGCTTTACAGCCAGGATTACGACAGCGATTTTCCCGAAGCCGCGCGCGCGTTCAAGCAGAAGATCGCCGATGCAAACGGCCTGCTCATCGTCACGCCGGAATACAACCGCTCGATTCCCGGCGTGCTCAAAAACGCGCTCGACTGGGGCTCGCGTCCGTGGGGGCAAAGCGCGTGGGGCGGCAAGCCTGGCGCGATCATCGGGACGTCGGTGGGGGCGATCGGCACGGCGATCGCTCAGTCGCATCTGCGCGGCGTGTGCGCGTATCTCGACATCGTGCTGATGAATCAGCCGGAGATGTACATCAAGCACGACGAAAAGCGCATCGACGAGAACGGCAATATCGTGAGCGAAGACACGCGCAAGTATTTGCAGACGTTCATGGAAAAATATGTCGCATGGGTGCGTGATCGGGCGGCATAAGCGCTCACCGTCCACACGCAAAAACGGCCCGCGCGAGCGGGCCGTCTTCATTAGCGGACTCGGAACTCAGACGTGATGATGTCCCGTCACGCGATCCCAGCCGTGACGGATCGCGGCCTTAAAGCGCTCCCACGTATCGCCTTCCGGATGGCTGCTTTCCCAGTCGCGGCGCATCTCGTATTCCATCTGATCGTCCCACGCGCGGCTGCGATAACGGTCGTCGTTGCCGAGCGTCGCGCCGTAACGGTACGCGCCCTGATAGTCCTCGTAGGGCTCGCCCGTCGCCGAATACTTCGTCACGTAATCGGCGCGGAAGTCCTCTTCATACTCCATGTACTCGTTGGGCACGTTTTGCGGATTCGCCGTGGGAGCCGGGCCGACCGGACCGCCCGCCTGCGTCCCCGCCGAAGCGATGACCGGATCGGGCGACGACCCCGCCGCGCGCGTCGAGCCCGGTTGGTACGGCGTCGCCGGTTCGTCGAGCGGACTGAGCGGTTCGACCGATCGCCATTCGGAACCCGTGTCGGTGCGCACACCGGGCAGCGGATCGCGGTCCGTCGGCGCGGCGCCTGTCGTGCGCAGCGGATCGCGGCCCGCAATGGCGCCGCGCTCGGACAGCGAGTCACCCGCCAATTCCGTGCGCGCCGCGAGCGGATCGGCAAGCGGATCGATGCCGGTCGTCGCGAACGGATCGCGGCCCGTGACCGGATCGCGTCCGGCAAGCGGATCGCGCGCGGCGCGTTCGGCATCGCTCATCATCGATTGGGATTGCGACTGGGATTGCGACTGGGATTGCGAAGACTGCGATTGCATGCCGCCGCGCGGCATTAGCAAATCGTCGGCGGGATCGCTCACGTAATCGCGCGGCGTGACCGCGGCCGGATCGCCGAGATCGGCACGCGGATAAGCCCGCGCGCGTGACGGCGTCATCTCCGGATCGTTCACCGGCTCACGTCCCGGCACCGCGCTGCCGCGTCCGAGTCCCAGTTCGTCGAGTACCGAATGATCGCGGTCGTCGGCGGCCGCGGCGGGCACTTCCGGCGCGCCGCGTTCGAGCGTCGTCCAGCTTGCCGCGCGTTCATCGATATCGATCGCGCCCTGGCTGCTCAGCGTCGCGCGCGCGACGTCGGCCTGCTCGACGCTCGGCGTATCGACGGCGACGAGGATCGCGCCGCGTCGCACGGCTTCGGAATAGTGCGCGACTTCCGGCGGTTGATCGCGTCCGCCGAAGAGCATGCTGAAAAAGCGCTCGATGTTGGCGAGCACGCCCGGCTCCTGATGCGTGACGGCATCGGGCATGTCGGACTGCGCGGCTGCGTCGTCGCGCTTGGGATTGGCCTCAAGTTCGATATCCGAGCGCGAGAAGCCGGCGACGATCAGCGCCGCGCGCGCGTCCTCGGCTTGCGCAAAGGTGTCGAAAACTCCGATGACGGTGTGTCGCATGTACGCCTCCTGCGGATGGGCGAATTCCGAAAATCGGCGACGACCGTCGCCGTACATGCCGACATCCATGCAACTCGCGTGCCGGATGCGCATGGACCGGCGCGCGCGGGATAGCGCGGGAAAGATGGCGGCGCTTTTACAAACGCGCGTGCAAAAACCGATTGCGGCGCGCCCGATTCAACGATCGACGGGGCGTGCCGCGCGCAGGTCGGACGGCGTCGCGCCGTCGCGAATCGCGCGCAGGAGCGAGTCGAGCAGCGCGATGTCGAATGGCTTCGACAAGACGCGCGCGCCAACCTGTCTTGCGCGGTCGAGTTCCTCGGCGTGGCCCGTGACGAGAATCACCGGAATGCGCGGCTCGAAGCGCTGCAACATCTCGGCGAGATCGATGCCGTTCATCTGTCCCGGCATGTGGATGTCGGAGAGCACGACGTCGAACGGGAAACCGGTCGAAGCACCGGCGCGGGCCGCTTCGAGAACCGTGGCGGCGGCGTCGGCGTTGAAGACGTAGGTGACGTGGTGGCCCATCATCGTGAGCAGCGCCTCGGTGCCGGCGGCGACCTCCTCGTTGTCCTCGACGAGCAGCACGCGCAGGCCGTCCGCTTCCTGCGCCGCCGCCTGTTCGTCCTTCGCGGCCGCGCCCGTCGCGCTCGCCGCCGCGCGCGGCAGATACAGGCGCACCGCCGTTCCCGCGCCGATCGCGCTGTCGATGGTCGCAAGCCCGCCCGCCCGCTCGCAGAACGCGAACACCTGTGGCAGGCCGAGGCCCGTGCCCATGCCTTTCGGCTTGGTCGTGAAAAGCGGCTCGAACGCGCGCCCGAGCACTTCGGCGTTCATGCCGAAGCCGTTGTCTTCCAGCGCGATCTGCACGAATTCGCCGGTGATCGGAAAGCCGTCCTCGTGACGAAAGCGCACGTTGTCGGCGCGCACGGTGAACGTGCCGCCGTTGGGCATCGCGTCGCGCGCGTTCACCGCCACGTTGATGAGCGCGAGTTCCAGTTCCGCCGGATCGACGCGGATCGCCCACACGTCCGGCGCGACCTCGACATTGAGCGCGACCTTCGCGCCGAGCGACGCGCGCAGCAACTCGCGGCCCGCCGGCACCCATTTGCCGATGACGATGATCTCGCTTCGCAACGGCTGCTTGCGCGCGACGCCCAGCAGTTGCCGCGTGAGCGACTGGCCGCTTTTCAACGCGCGTTCCATCGCCGTGAGTTCGCGGTCGAGGCCGGGCGCGCCGCGCCGCCGCGCGATCTGCACGTTAGTGGAGACGATCATCAGCAGATTGTTGAAGTCGTGCGCCACGCTGCCGACGAGATTGCCGAGCGCTTCCATCTTGCGCGCCTGCCGATACGCGGATTCGATCGAGCGGCGCATCGACGCTTCGGCCTGCCAGCGCTCCCACGCTTCCTCTTCGGTCGCGAGACGCCGCAGCGATTGCGCGATCACGCCCCACAGCACGACGCACGGCGCGAAGATCGAGAGCGCGAGCACGCTCAGATGCTTCCACCACGCGGACCAGATCGTCGCGATCGGATAGCCGCTCGACACGTAGAGCGGATATGTGCCGACGCGCCGGAACGCGACGATCTTCAACTGGTCGTCCAGCCCGGAGATCATTTTCACGACGCCGCTTCGGCGTCCGGCGCGGTACGCCTCGCGCAGCGGCGAACTGGCCGCGAGCGCCATGCGATCCGGCGGGCGCGGTGGATACCACGCGAGCACTTCGCCGTCCGCGCGCGACAGGCCGAGCGAGACGCTCGGATTGTCGCCAATCAGTTCGCGATAGAACGCGCTGAAATACGCCGGCCGCAGCGCGATCGACACCATGCCGTCGAACGCGCCCTTCGGCGTGCGCCGCGCGATCGCCGTGTTGAACACCTGCTCGCCCGCGACGCGGCCGATCATCACGCGGGAAATCTGCTGGTTCTGCTTACTGGCGCGCAGGTCGGCGAAGTCGTCGCGCTCCGCAACCGAGATATCGGGCGTCGGCCAGACGCGGCTCGTCGCGAGCAGCTTGCCGTCGGCGCCGAATACGGATGCCGCCGCGACCTGCTGATAACTATCGCTGATCGACTTGAGGCGCTGGTGAATCGTGGCGCTCTCGTGGCGGATCGCTTCGGCGTCGAGATCATCGAGCAAATCGACGATGCGTTCGTTGAGCGTCACGTTCAGATCGAAGACCTTGAGCGCGTGCTCTTCCGCGAGGCGGGCATTGCGCGCGACGAGATCGGAGGCGTCGGCGACGCGCGCGTGGTAATCGCTATACGCGGTGACGGCGACATACACGCAAGGCAGCACGATCGCCGCGACGAGCAGCGCGTAGAGCGTGAGGCGTTGCGCCGCGAAATTGCGCTCGGGCACCACCGGGAAAGGCGGTTCCTCCTGCCGTGACTGCGCGGCAGGACCGGCATCGGACTCCTCACGTTGCGGCGTCATTTTTGGCAGCGAATTGGAAAACTTACTCGTAGTCCATGCCTTCCGGACGCGCGGGCGGACGTGCGCGCGCGGCTGGACGGGCGTTAGCGGTGTAACCGCGACTAGGACGCACAAAACATGCCGGAAGACGGGCCGTGCGGCGCTTTGCGAGTCGAGGAAAGCCTCGGTTGTGCCGAGCAGTTAGCGAGATTATTGGAAGCGCAAACGTACACAAAAGCATGGAACGTATGGGACCGGAAAGCGTTGAGTGAAATTCGCCCGATTTAAACCTTATTTCATCATATTAATTCTCGCTTGACGCCCCAACGAGTTGCTTTGACATTCTGATCGTCCGACAATGCAATCCTTCGACCTCACACGCCGTTCAGAGCGTCGGCCGGAGAATACAAGAGAGCCTCCCGGCGCGCGTCGGGGAGAAGTACAGCCCGCACGGCCAGACGCCAGCGGGCGGCGCGACCGAGCGAGGAAAAAGAAGGCCACGGTCCGGCACCGCCGGATCACGCACGGGGCAGGCAACATGACGCCGATCGAGAGCCAATATGCATCGCGCGAGGGGCGCACGCTGATCACCCAGCGCCCGCCCGCCGCGTGGCGCGCCTACGTCCACAGCCGCCGCGCCTGGCTCATCGCCGCCGAACTGCATCTCCGACAGCGTCCGCATTCCCGCCGGGCGAGAGGGCTCACGCCGGTTCTGCCGTGAAGATTGCCTAAAGATCTCCGCGCGGATGCCGTAATCAATACGAGGGCCTGTCGTGCGTATCGACGCGACCGTCCTCAGCCCGAAAACCGCCTAAAAGATCCTGCCGACCATGCCGTTGCCGATTGTCATTGCCGATGATTCACTGCTCGCGCGCCGGGTGCTGACGCGCGCGCTGCCCCCGGACTGGGACGTCGAGATCTCCTACGCGACCAACGGCCGCGAGGCCCTTGAGCACTATCGGGCGGGCCGCGCCTCGGTGATGTTCCTCGATCTCACGATGCCCGACATGACGGGCTATCAGGTCCTCGACGCCTTGCAGCACGAGGACCTGAACACGTTTGTCATCGTCGTGTCCGCCGATGTTCAGCCGATGGCCCAGGAACGCGTGCGAGCGCTCGGCGCGATCGCGTTCCTGCCGAAGCCGGTGACGCCCGAAGCGCTGCGCCCCGTTTTGAAGGAGTACGGTCTCCATGACTGAAGCCGCCCTCAACGAAGATCAGCGCGACGCGCTGCAGGAAGTCGCCAACATGGCGATGGGCCAGGCCGCGACGCGCCTCTCGAAGCTGCTCGGCACGTTCATCGAACTGTCGGTGCCGCGCGTGCGCGTCGTGAGCGTGGCCGAGGCGTCCGCCGCGCTCTCCGAAATGACCGGCATTACGGATACCGTCACGGCCGTGCGCCAGGGCTTCCGCTCGGACATCAAGGGCGAGGCGATCGTGCTGTGCAAGAGCGGCAGCGTCGATCAGTTGTGCGCGCTCGTCGACGACCCTTACACCAAATCCACCTACACGACGACGACGCGCACCGAGCTCGTCTTCGATATCGCGACGGTGCTGATGGGCGCGTGCGTGTCGTGCATTCTCGACCGCCTCGGCCGCTCGCCGATTTTTTCGCCGCCGGGCATGCTCGGCTCGGACATCGGGCTCGATGAAGTCTTCCAGCCCGCGATGCTCGCGTGGAAGACCGCGCTCCTGCTCGAAGTGAATTTCGCGCTGGAAGACCACAGTTTCCGCGCGCACCTCGTGATGCTCATGGCCGAAGACGCCATCGTGCATCTGAACGACGCGCTCGATGCGCTGTTGTCGAGCCTCTGAACTCTGAACGGGATGCCATCGTGAGCATGGACGAACTGCGGCACGCGCTCAGCGAACTCGTGATCGAGCGCGTGGGTTTCGGCATCTTCGTGCTCGATCGCGATCTCAACGTGCTGATGTGGAACCGGTTCATGCAGGACCACAGCGGCAGGACGGCCGAGCAGGTGATCGGCAAATCGATTTTCGCGAGCTTTCCGGAACTGCCGCGCGTGTGGTTCACGCGCAAGGTCGAAAGCGTGTTTCAACTCGGCAGCTTCACGTTCAGTTCGTGGGAGCAGCGGCCGTATCTCTTCAAATTCGATCACGACCGGCCGATCACCGGCGGCGTCGATTACATGCAGCAGGACTGCACCTTCATGCCGCTCACGCTGGAGCGCGAAGTGCGCGCCGTCTGCGTGACGATTTCCGACGTGACGCACGCGAGCATGATGCAGCGCGCCCGCGACGAAGCGGTCGCGAAATTGCAGGAATTCGCGGACCGCGACGGTCTGACCGGCATCGCGAACCGGCGCTATTTCGAGCTGCGCCTGCGCGACGAATTCCAGCGCTGGCATCGCTACGGCGGCGAGTTGTCGATGCTGCTCTTCGATCTCGACCACTTCAAGCGCATCAACGACGATCTCGGCCACCTCGTCGGCGACACGGTTTTGCGCGTGATGGCCGAGCGCGTCGCGAAAAGCGTGCGCGTGCAGGACATATTCGGGCGCTTCGGCGGCGAGGAATTCGCGCTGCTTCTGCCATGCACGAATTTTGAGGACGCGATGATCGTCGCGGAGAAACTGCGCCGCGAGATCGGCGAGACGCCCGTCGACGTGCAGGGCGCGCGCGTGCCCGTAACGGCGAGCGTCGGCGCGGCGCGTGCGCGCACCGGCGTGACGTCGTCATACGAAGCGCTCATCAACGAGGCCGATGCGGCGCTTTATACGGCCAAGCGCGAGGGGCGCAACCGCTCGGTGGGCTTCGCCTGAAACGACGCCCGATGCGTCGCCCGATGCGCCGCGCCTTGCCCGGCGCGGAGCCGGCGCAATAGGGCAAAGTATTGATATACTCTCTGCCGCTTCCGGCGCAGTCGCAGCCGGCTTGCGCCGGCTTTCCTCTTCGATCGTCCCGCTCAGCGCCAGGTGGTTCCGCGCGCGCCGGGTTGCACCGAGACCGGCGCCCGATCTCTTAATTTGCCCTTGGGGGCGCCACAGCGGAGTTCGTCTTGGCCGTTTCCAACACCATCGCCGACGATCCTGCTCCCGACGCCGCGAAAGCGTCGTCCGGAAGCTCGTTCTATCTCGCGATGCGCATCCTTCCCGCTGCGCAGCGCGACGCGATGTACCAGATTTACGCGTTCTGCCGCGCGGTCGACGACATCGCCGACGAAGGCGCGCTGCCGCGCCGCGAGCGCGCGCTCGCGCTCGACCGCTGGCGCGAGGACATCGACGCGTGCTACGCCGGCGCGCCGAAAAAATCGCTCGAAGCGCTCACCCGGCACATCCAGGCTTTCCAGCTTTCCCGCGACGACTTCCAGGCCGTGATCGACGGCATGGCGATGGACGCCGCCGGCGATATCGTCGCGCCCGACGAAGCCACGCTCGACCTGTACTGCGATCGCGTCGCGAGCGCGGTCGGGCGGCTGTCGGTGAGAATCTTCGGGATGCACGAGGACGCCGGCCGGCGGCTCGCGCACCATCTCGGGCGCGCGCTGCAACTGACCAACATCCTGCGCGATATCGACGAAGACGCCGAAATCGGCCGCGTCTATTTGCCGCGCGAACTGCTCGCGCGCGAAGGCATTTCGACGACCGATCCGGCGACCATCGTCGGCGATGCGCGTCTGCCGCGCGTGTGCGCGGTGCTCGCCGAGCGCGCGAAGAACCACTACGCGCAGTCCGACGCGATCATGGCGGCCTCGCCGCGCTCGCAAGTGCGCGCGCCGCGCATCATGTCGGCGGCGTATCGCACCGTGCTCGACGCCAATCTCAAACGCGGTTTCGACCTGCCGCGCACGCGTGTCCGCACGCCGCGCTCGCGCCTGCTGTGGATCGTGGCGCGCAACCTGATCTGATGTCCCGGCGGGTCTTCGTCGTCGGAGCGGGCATCGCCGGACTTGCCGCCGCGGTCGAGGCGCAACGTCGCGGCGCGCGCGTCGTGCTGCACGAGGCCGCGCCTCACGCGGGCGGACGCTGCCGCTCCTTCTTCGATGCGAAGCTCGGCGTCACGCTCGACTGCGGCAATCATTTGCTGCTGTCAGGCAATCAATCGACGATGGCCTATCTGCGCGCGATCGGCGCGACCGATACGCTGATCGGCCCGACGCAGCCCGACTATCCTTTCTTCGATGCGGCGAGCGGCGACGCGTGGACGATCCGCATGTCGCCCGGGCGCCTGCCGCGCTGGATCTTCGACGCCGACGCGCGCGTGCCCGGCACGCAGCCCGCCGATTACCTGCCGTTCCTGCCGCTCTTGTGGGCGAAGCCGGGCCGCACGATCGAGGAATCGGTGCGGCGCAAGGATCGCGTGTGGAACCTGCTCGCGCGACCGCTTCTGCGCGCGATGCTCAACGCCGATCCGTCCGAGGCCAGCGCGGAACTCGCGGCCGCCTTGCTGCGCGAGACGGTTGCGCAGGGCGGCCAGGCGTGCCGTCCGCTCGTCGCGCGAAGCGGACTGTCGCACGCGTTCGTCGAGCCCGCGCTCAGGCTTTTGCAGTACGGCGGCGCGGAGATCCGGCTGGGCTCGCGCGTCGCGGGCATCGGCATATCCGGCACGGATTCGGCGGAGCGTGTAAGCTCGCTGGCTTTCGACGGCGCAGAGCCGCTTGCGCTCGCGCCGGACGATGGCGTTGTGCTTGCCGTGCCGCCCGATGCGGCGCGCCGCCTCGTGCCGGACCTGAGCGCGCCGGATGCGTCGCGCGCGATCGTCACCGTGCATTTTGCCGCCGACGCACCCACGGGTTTTCAGCCGCTGACGTGCCTCGTCAACGGCATGTCGGACCGGCTTTTCGCGGCTGACGGGCGGCTCTCGGTCACGCTGTCGAGTGCCGACCGATGGCTCGCGACGCCACGCGAAGAACTCGCGCAGGCGGTATGGCGGGAAACGGCGAAGGCGGTGCGCACGCCCGCCGCGCCGATGCCGCCGTGGCAAATCGTCGCCGATGAACACGCGACCTTTGCCGCCGTGCCGGCGCAGGAAGGCTTGCGGGCCGCCACGCGCACGCGCTGGCGCAATTTCACCCTCGCGGGCGACTGGACGGCGACCGGTCTGCCCGCGACGATCGAAGGCGCGATCCGCTCAGGCCAGAAGGCCGCGGACGCGCTGTTGAACCCATCGTTGGAACGCTGATGAACGATTTATCCCTCTCCGCCGTGGGCGCGCAGGTTTCGAACGCCTCGCTCGACGCCGCCGTCAACCACGCGACCGATGCGCTGCTCGCGGCGCAACATCCGGAAGGCTACTGGCTTTACGAACTCGAAGCGGACGCAACCATCCCGGCCGAATACGTGCTGCTCGTCCACTATCTCGGCGAGACCGCCGACGAGAAGCTCGAAGCGAAGATCGGCCGCTATCTGCGCCGTATTCAACGCGAGGACGGCGGCTGGCCGCTTTTCAGCGGCGGCGCGATGGACGTCTCCGCGACCGTGAAAGCGTATTTCGCGCTCAAGATGATCGGCGATTCTCCCGACGCGGAGCACATGCAGCGCGCCCGCCGCGCGATTCTGGCCGCGGGCGGCGCGGAGAAGGTGAACGTGTTCACGCGCATCATGCTCGCGCTTTTCGGCGTCGTGTCGTGGCGCGCGGTGCCGATGATGCCCGTCGAGATCATGCGCCTGCCGATGTGGTTCCCATTCCATTTGTCGAAGGTGTCGTACTGGGCGCGCACGGTGATCGTGCCGATGCTCGTGCTCAACGCGAAGCGCCCGCGCGCCCGCAATCCGCGCGACGTGCGTATCGACGAAGTGTTCACGAATCCGCCAGTGAATACCGGCATGCCGTCGCGCTCGGGGCATCAGAGCCGCGGCTGGTTCGCATTCTTTCGCGTGGTCGATTCGATCCTGCGCGTCGCCGATCCGCTGTTGCCGAACGCCGGCCGCGAGCGCGCGATCGATGAAGCCGTGCGTTTCGTCGACGAGCGCCTGAACGGCGAGGACGGCCTCGGCGCGATTTTCCCGGCGATGGCCAACTCGGTGATGATGTACGACGCGCTCGGGCTTCCGCCGGAGCATCCGAACCGCGCGATCGCGCGCAAGTCGATCGACAAGCTGCTCGTCATCGACGAGGCCGAAGACGGCGAAGCGTATTGCCAGCCGTGTCTGTCGCCGGTCTGGGATACGTCGCTCGCGGCGCACGCGCTGCTCGAAACCGGCATGCCGAAGGCGCGCTCGGCGGTGGCGCGCGGCCTCAACTGGCTCGTTCCGCTACAAATTCTCGATGTGCGCGGCGACTGGGTCTCGCGACGTCCGGACGTGCGGCCGGGCGGCTGGGCTTTCCAGTTCGCGAACCCGCATTATCCCGATGTCGACGACACCGCCGTCGTCGCGATGGCGATGGAACGCGCCGATCGCGAAAACGGCACCGCGCTGTACGGCGAGTCGATCGCGCGGGCGCGCGAATGGGTCGTCGGCATGCAGAGCAGCGACGGCGGCTGGGGCGCTTTCGAGCCCGAGAACACGCAGTACTACCTGAACAACATCCCGTTCTCGGATCACGGCGCGCTGCTCGATCCGCCGACCGTCGACGTCTCCGCGCGCTGTCTCTCGATGCTCGCGCAACTCGGCGAGACGTCGTTCAATAGCGAGCCCGCGCGGCGCGCTTTCGATTACATCGTGCGGGATCAGGAACGCGACGGAAGCTGGTACGGACGCTGGGGCCTGAATTACATTTACGGCACCTGGTCGGCCATGTGCGCGCTGAACGCGGCCGGCGTCGCGCCGACGGACCCGCGCATGAAGCGCGCGGCGGACTGGCTCATCGGCATTCAGAACGACGACGGCGGCTGGGGCGAAGACGGCGAGAGCTACAAACTCGACTATCGCGGATATGAACAGGCGCAGAGCACCGCGTCGCAGACGGCGTGGGCGCTGCTCGGACTCATGTCGGCGGGTCTGGTCGAGCATCCGGCGGTCGCGCGCGGCGTCGGCTATCTAGTGAAGACTCAACAGGCGCACGGCCTGTGGGACGAAACGCGCTTCACCGCCACGGGTTTCCCGCGCGTGTTCTATCTGCGGTATCACGGGTATCGCAAATTCTTCCCGCTGTGGGCGCTCGCGCGCTATCGCAATCTGACGCGCGACGGGCTCACGCGCGTGACGGCGGCGATGTGAACGCGCCCGTCGTCGCCGTGACCGGCATGGCGTTCGAGGCGAAGATCGTGCGCGGACGCGGCGTCGATGTCGTGTTCGCAGCCCGCGCCGACTGGCTCGAACGCGCGCTGTCCGATGCGCTCGCGCGCGGCTGCTCGGGCATCATCAGCTTCGGCACGGCGGGCGGACTCGCGCCGGATCTCGAACCGGGCGCGCTGATCGTCGCCGAAAGCGTGTGCGGGCCTTTCGGCGAGTTGCGCACCGATGCGGCGTGGTCCGCGCGCATCGTCGATGCGTTCGCGGGCACGCCCGTCGAGCGCGTCACGCGGCGCGGCAAGATGGCGGGCGTCGCCGCGCCCGTCAAGACCGAGGCGGAAAAGCGCTCGCTGCATTCGTCGACGGGCGCGCTGGCCGTCGATATGGAATCGCACATCGCGGGCGCTATCGCCACGGCGCGTGGCTTGCCGTTCGCGGTCTGCCGCGCGGTGGTCGATCCGGCCTGGCGCACCTTGCCGCCCGCCGCGACCGCCGGTTTGCGCGACGACGGTACGACGGCCATCGGACCGATTTTGCGCGAATTGCTACGCGATCCGACCCAACTGGGCGCGTTTCTGCGGCTCGCATCCGACGCCCGCGACGCCCGCGCAACGCTCGTGCAGGCGCGGCACGCGCTGGAATCGGCGCGGGCGCTCGTGCTGGCCTGAGTTTTCTGCATCGCCCTTGCTTTCTGTGGGTTAACCCTTATCTCGATATAATCAGGGAAAACCCTAATCAGATGCGTGTCCGCTTTGTTTGCGCGACGCGCGTAGTCAGAAAGTGAGGTAAAGAAAATGAATTTCCACACCCGCAAATGGGTCAAGCCCGAAGACCTGAACCCGAACGGCACGCTGTTCGGCGGCAGCCTGCTGCGCTGGATCGACGAGGAAGCCGCGATCTACGCCATCTCGCAATTGGGCAACCAGCGCGTCGTCACCAAGTTCATGTCGGAGATCAACTTCGTGAGTTCGGCGCGTCAGGGCGACATCATCGAACTGGGCATCACCGCGACGCATTTCGGCCGCAGCTCGATCACGCTGCGTGCGGAAGTCCGCAACAAGATCACGCGAAAGAGCATTCTGACCGTCGAGAAGATGGTGTTCGTGAATTTGAACGAGCAAGGCGAATCCGCGCCGCACGGCCGCACGCAGATCCGTTACGCCGATGAGCTTTTCGAGGCGTATCGTCGCGATGGCGGCGCGGTGGAAGCGCCGAAGGTCTCCGGCGACGATTTGCTTGAGGAAGCGGCGGAAGAAGCCGCACACTAAAAGAAAAACGGGCGTTCGCCCGTTTTTTCTTCACACGAAGCCAAAAGCCCCGCTCATTTCCCCGCAGGCTGCGCGCCCGGATCGTCATATTGCGGCAATCCCTGCTCCTTGCTGGAACTCGGCGACGCCTGATCCTTCGGCGTATTCTCTTGCGGTGCGGGCGATTTGCCGTCGACGCCACCCGCGGGCGAGGCCTCCGCGCCCGGATCGTCATACGTCGGCAAGCCGTGCTCCGTGCTGCCGCCGCCAGTTTCGCCCGGCGCGCTCGCGCCTTCCGGCGCAGACGTGCCTTCGTCGCCATAGTCGGGCAGCGTACTCGCGCCGCCGCCCGTCAGCAGATACTGACGCCGCTGCGTGTACGCATCGCGCACGAACGCGTACTTGTCGAGCGCGGCCGCCGAAAGCAGATCGGTCGCGCCGATCAAATCCGCCCGCGCGCTCACGAAATTCACGCCATAGAGCGGCCAGCGAATGTCCGCATTGGCGTAGCTGACGGGATTCACGCGCCAGTCGACGAGCCAGGTCGTCGAATCGCGGACCGAACTCGGGCCGAGCAGCGGCAGCACCAAGTACGGTCCCGCCGGCATGCCGTAATGCCCGAGCGTCAGGCCGAAGTCCTGATGATGCTTGGGCAGACCCGCCGGCGATGCGATATCGATCAGGCCGCCGATGCCGAACAGCGAGTTCATCGCGATGCGCATCAGATCCTGCGTCGCATCGGTGATCTTCAACTGCAGCAGGTTGTTCGCGAAGTTGGAGAAATCGCCGAGATTCGAGAAGAAATTGCTGACCGCCGTGCGGAACGGGCTCGGCGTGTAATCGACATAAAACTGCGCGACGGGCTTGGCGACGTAGGTATCGAGCGTGTCGTTGAACACAAAGACCTTGCGGTTCAACGGTTCGAGCGGGTCCTTCGGATTGCGATCCGGGCCGGTCGCGCAGCCCGCCGTCGCGAGCGCCGCCGCCATCGTCAGACTCAATCCCAGATTACGCACAGCACGAGCGGTCAAAGCCGTCGATCCCGACTTCATTCTTCAATTCCTCTTAGGTTGTCATGTCGCTGCGCCGCCCTGAGCTTCGCGCGCGCCGCCGCGCGTACCTTGCGCGGCTTGCCCATCAGCACCGGCTGGAAAACCACCGCGCCGATCAGCGTGCAAAAGAGCGACAGCGCCAGCAGCCGCCCCATGCTGGACGTGCCCGGATGATGGGAAAACCACAGGCTGCCGAACGCCGTCGCGGTCGTGGCCGCACTGAACATAACGGCATGCGTGAGGCTGGACTGTAGCAGGCGCGTCTGCCCCGAACGCCACGCCATCACAAAATAGATCTTGAACGCGACGCCGACGCCCAGCATCAGCGGCAGCGCGATGATGTTCGCGAAGTTGAGCGGCATGCGGAAGACGACGCACAGCTCCAGCGTGACGATCGCGGAGACGAGCAACGGTACCAAAGTTCTCAGGACGTCGCCAAAACGACGCAGCGCGATCCACAGCAGCACCGCGATCGCGATCAGCGAGTAGAGCGCCGCATGCTCGAACGCCTTGATGATCGTTTCCGCCGAATGGCGCACGGAGATCGGCCCGCCGATCGCGTCCGGCTCGGCCTTCTGCACGGCGTCGGCGAAGCGGGCGAGCAACCCGTCGTCGTTGGGATCGACGCCGGGCGGAATCTTCGGCGCGACGTCGACGAGCGCCTGGCCCTGCGGCGTCACGAACGACGCGGCCATTTGCGGCGGCAGGGTTTCGCGCGTGATCTCCTCCGGCGTGAGCAGCGCGCGCAATTGCGCGAGCGCGATACGCAGCGGCTCGGCCATCGCGTGCTCGGCGCGGTCGCGCGTCGCGGCGTCGGCTTGCGCCAGCTTCGCGAGCGTTTCCGACAGATGCTTCGCTTCCTTGTCGCCGGGGCCGGGATGCTCGTCGGCGGCGAGCGAAAGCTGGCTCGACACGCGCTTGAGCGCCGCGACGCGCACGGCGTCCGTGACGGGCGCGGCCGTCTTCTGATCGAGCGCGGGCAGCAGTTGATCGGCGGCGGCCTTGATGATCGCCAGCTTCTTCGGCTGATCGTCGGGGATGAGCGAGGAGAGCGTCGTCGCGCTCCCGACTTCCGGCAGCGTGCGCAGTTTCGCGGCGATACGGTCGGCATCGGCGAGCGAGGGCGCAAGCACGGCGACGTCGTTCACCGCGCCTTGCGGCGAATCCCTGAGCGAGGTAAGCGTCGCCATCGACTCGGTGTGCGGGTCTTTCAGATGCAGCGGATTGAAGTCGAAACGCAGATCGAAAAGCAGCGGCAGCGCGCCGATCACGACGACGAGCGTGCCGATCAGCACCGGCTTGCGATGTTTGTCGAGGAATTCATCGACGGGCGCGAGCACCGGAAAGCCCGGCGAATGCGCTTCGCCCGGCGGCGCGAACACCTTGATGAGCGCGGGCAGGAGCGTCATGTTGGTGGCATACGCGACGAACATGCCGACGCCCGCGATCAGCCCCAGTTCCGACACACCACGGTACGCGGTCGGCAGAAACGAGAAGAAGCTCGCCGCGGTCGCGGCGGCGGCGAGCGTGAGCGGCACCGCGACGTGGCGCGCGGTTTCCGCGAGCGCCACATCCAGCCGCTTGTGCTTGTAGCGCTCCTCGCGGTACTTCACGCCGAACTGGATGCCGAAGTCCACGCCGAGCCCGACGAACAGCACCATGAACGCGACCGAGATCATGTTGAGCGCGTGGACCATCATGAGCCCGAGCGCGGCGGTGATCGCGAGTCCGACGAAGAGCGTGACGAACACGGCGAAGATCATGCGCTTCGAGCGCAGCGCGAGCCAGAGGATGGTCAGTACGACGAGGAAAGTCAGCGCGCCATTGAGCGCGGCGCCGTCCTGCACGGACGCGAATTCCTCGTCGGCGAGCGGCTGCGCGCCGGTCAGATGCAGCGTCGCGCCGTACTTTTTGTCGAGGCCGAGTTCCGCGGCCTTCGCGCGAATTTCGTCCGATGTGCCCGCCGCCGCCTTCAGCGCGTTGAAATCCAGTTCCGGCAGCACCGTGACGAACGCGCGCCCGGGCGCATCGCTCGCCGAGGAATCCGCGAGGCCGCGCCACGAGAACGCCGCCGGCTGATTCGCCAGCACGCGGTCGAGCACGGTCGCGCTCTTGCCGAGCAAACCCGCCATCTGGCCGAGATTGACCTGTCCGAGCGTCAACGGCAGGTTGAGCGTAGTGTTGAGCGTCTGCGCGAGGCCGGTGAGTGTCGGGTCGTGCGCGAGCGTATTGATGAGCGGACGCCCTTGCACGAGCTGCTTCGTGATCTCTCCGACCTTGTCCGTCGGCAGATAGAGCAGGCCGTTGTGCTCGAAAAACGCGCCGCCCGCGGGCTGCGAGACCGACTTGAAGCGCTCCGGCTCTTTCGCGAGCGCGGCGGCGAGTTCGTCCGCGGCGGCATTAGCGAATTCCTGGGCCGGCGCCTGAACCACGATCAGCAAAGTTGCGCCACGCTGCGGAAACGCCTCGTCGATGGCCTTGCTGCGCGCCGCCCACTCGGGCTCCGTCTCGATCAACTGGGCGACGTCGGTGCTGATTTTGAAGTGATGGACGACATAAATCGTGGAGAGCACGCCGAGCAGAAGCGAAACGGCGATAATCCACGCCGGCCGGCGGATGGCGAGAGTAACGAAGCGAGTGATGTTGGACGTCAGCATGAAGACGCTACCTGGTGTGCCTGTTATTTTTGCGCGTGCGAACGCGCGAATTGCATGATGCCGACCGCCGGAAACCAGATCATTTCCACGAAACGACGCGAGGTGACGCGCAAGTATACCGGGCGCACCGCAACGGTCGTCCTTGAACTGTTGCGCCGCCGCGGTG
This sequence comes from Caballeronia glebae, assembly GCF_001545035.1. Lineage (GTDB taxonomy): Bacteria > Pseudomonadota > Gammaproteobacteria > Burkholderiales > Burkholderiaceae > Caballeronia > Caballeronia glebae. Next base: position 1,275 of record NZ_FCOJ02000012.1, on the reverse strand, counting down.
TCGGTATACTGACGCGCAGCCGTCCGGCCGCTCCTGCAACGTCCGAAGGCCGCACAACCCGCGCCACCAAACCTGATTAAAGAACGGGTGCCATGAAACGCTATCTGTCTATTTGCTTCGCTTTCCTCCTCGCCTCGATGTCTTTCGCAGGCGAGGCGCTTGCACAAACGAGTCCCGACGCCGTCGTGAAGAATGCCGTCGAAGGCACGGTCAAGGCGATGAAAGCCGATCCGCAAGCGCGCGGCGGCGACATGGCGAAGATCACGCAGCTCGTCGAAACGCGCTTCCTGCCCGCGACCGACTTCCAGCGCACGACGCGCATCGCGGTCGGCAAGGCCTGGGCGAGCGCCACGCCCGAGCAACAAAAGCAGCTCTACGAGCAATTCCAGACGTTGCTGGTTCGCACGTATGCGGCGTCGCTTGCGCAACTGCGCGATCAGGACGTGACCTTCAAGTTCGACGCGCCCAACGTCGACGCCAACGCGAAGGACACCGTCGTCGAATCGCACGTCGTTTCCACGGGCGGCGACAATCCGGTGCGCTATCGCCTGGAGAAGACCTCGCAGGGCTGGAAAATCTACGACATCGACATGATGGGCGCGTGGCTCATCCAGGTCTATCAGCAACAATTCGCCGGCCAGTTGCAAAAGGGCGGCGTCGACGCTCTCATCAAGTTCCTGTCAGACCACAACGCCCGTTCGGCGGGCTGAGCTGCGTGCTCGCTTTTTCCGGCCGGGCCGGGCTTCATGTGCGGCGGTGTTCCACCGCGAACTTGATCAGCTCGGCCTGTCCGTCGATATCCAGTTTGCGCTTCATATTCAGCCGATGCGTTTCCACCGTGCGCACCGACAACCCGTGCTGCTGCGCGATCTGCTTGCTCGATAGCCCTTCGGCGAGCGCATCCAGAATGTCGAGTTCGCGCGGCGTCAGGCGTTCGAGCGGCGTCTGCATCGACTGTGCCTGAATCATGCGCGCCGCCAGCCCCGCGCTGAAGAAGGTCTTGCCGGCGAGCACCGCGCCGATCGCCTGAATGATTTCGGCGGCGGGCGAATCCTTCAGCACGTAGCCGCTCGCGCCCGCGCGCACCGCCTGCTTTACGTACTCCACGTTGTCGTGCATCGACAACATCAGCACGCGGATTGCCGGATGCCGCTCGTGAAAAAGCGCGGCCAGCTCGATGCCGCTCATGCCGGCCATGCCGACATCCATTAGCGCGAGATCGGGCGGGTTCGAGTCGTCGGCGGCGAGCGCGAGCGCTTCCTTTGCGCTGCCGGC
>NZ_FCOJ02000119.1 GCF_001545035.1 Caballeronia glebae | reverse complement strand
GCTGATCGGCAACGAGTATGGTGTCGGTGTCAGCAATCGTGGCGTCCTGGCCGCCCAAGCGGGCGACCTGACGCTCAGGAGTAACGGGCAACTCGTGCTCGCCGGCACGACTCAGGCGAGCGGTTCGATCAGCGCCAACGCCGCGCAAGGAATCGATAACAGTGGTACGACCTACGCGCAGCGCGATGTGGTCGTATCCACGTCAGGAACCTTGACCAACAGCGGCACGCTGGCCGCGCAGCAGAACACGAGCGTCAATGCGGGCAGTATCGCCTCGACCGGCACGCTCGGCGCGGGCATCAATCAGGACGGCTCGATTGCTCAAGGCGGAGATCTGACGGTCACGGCGTCGGGCGCATTGGACGCCAATGGCCGCAACGCAGCCGGCGGCAATGCAACGTTCGCGAGTGCTTCGATGAATCTCGCGGGTAGTTCGACCACCGCGAACGGTAATCTCGCCTTGATAGCCAATGCGGGCGACATGAACGTCTCGCGTGCGACCTCGACCGCGGGCGGCGTCATCAATGTCAATGCCGCGGGTACGCTCGCGACCGACAACGGCGCGCTCAAATCGGGTGGCGCGCAGTCGATCACGGCGGGCGCGCTGTCGAATCGCAACGGGCAGATCATTTCCGGCGGCTGGCTCACGGCGAACATCGTCAATGCGATCCTGAATCAGGGCGGAACGATCCAGTCGGCTGGATCGCTCGCCGCTCGCGCGGGCAGCGTCGACAACTCAGCCGGACACTTCACCTCGCTCAACGCGGACCGACTGAGCCTCACCGTCTCGGGCCTCTTGAACAACGCACAGGGCGGCACGATCGGCGGTAATGGCAGTGTGACGGCGCAGGCCGGTCAGCTCATCAACGCCGGTTCGATCACGGCGGTTCAGAACCTCGTAGCGGGTGCCGCGCAGTGGCTCGCAAACTCGGGTGCGCTTGCCGCCAACGGTAATACGATCGTTTCAGCCGGCACGACACTCACTGATGCGGGTGGCGCGATCTCCGCCGGACAAACGGCGACCGTCAAAGCCGCAACGCTCGATAACAGCAACGGCACGATCACCGGCGATCAATTGAGCGTCACCGCGACCAACCTCGTCAATCACAACGGCACGCTCACGCAGACCGGCATGGGTGCGACCACGCTTGCCGTCAGTGGCACGCTGGACAATGCAGAAGGAACCATCGCGACCAACGCGACGTCGTTGTCGCTTACGCCGGGCGCACTCATCAACGAAAGCGGCAAGATTCTTCACGCGGGCACGGGTACGTTGTCCATCGACACGGGCGCGTTGTCCAACGACCGTGGCACGATCATCACCGATGGCGCGCTCGTAGCGAAGGTGCGTGGCGCATTATCGAATCAGAGCGGCGAGATCCAGGCCGCACGCGCAATCGATGCACGTGCCGACAGCGTGGCGAATGCGAACGGACATATCGCTTCGCTGGACGCCAGCGGCTTGTCGCTGTCTGCGACCACCCGACTGGATAACGGCGCGTTCGGGAGCGTCGGCGGCAATGGCAATGTGAACGTGCAAGCCGGTCAACTCGTCAATGCGGGCTCGATCACGGCGGTGCAGAATCTTGTCGCCACGGCTACGCAGTCGCTTGCGAACGCCGGCACGCTCGCCGCGAACGGCAATACGACCGTTACGTCCGGCACGACGCTTACCGATGCGGGCGGCTCGATCTCCGCCGGCCAAACGGCGACCGTCAGAGCCGCGACGCTGGATAACAGCAATGGCACGATCACGGGCGATCAACTGAACGTCAGTGCAACGAACCTCGTCAACCATAACGGCGCACTCACGCAAACCGGCACGAGGGCAACCACGCTTGCTGTTACGGGCACGCTCGATAACGCCAAAGGCGCAATCGCGACAAATGCCCGCGACCTGAGCCTGACGCCCGCCGAGCTGATCAACGACGACGGCAAGATCACCGACTCTGGCGCGGGCACCCTGTCGATTAGCACGAGTTCGTTGTCCAACGTGAACGGGACGATCTCGACCAACGGCGCATTGAACGCGAACGTGAGCGGCGCGCTCTCGAACCGGGGCGGCACGATGCAGGCGAGCGGTGCGTTGAGTGCGTCCGCGGGGAGTCTTGATAACGGCGCGGGCAGGATCGCTTCGCTTAACGCCGACGGCCTGAACTTCATTGTCTCGGGCTTGTTGAACAATGCGCAGGGCGGCACGATCGGCGGCAACGGCAATGTCGTCGCGCAAGCGGGACAAATCGTCAACGCGGGTTCGATCACCGCCGTGCAGGACCTCGTCGCCGCAGCCACGCAATCGCTGCTCAACTCAGGGACGCTGGCCGCGAACGGCCGGGCGACGGTGACCGCCGGCACGACGCTGACGGATTTCGGCGCTATCTCCGCCGGCCGCACTGCGACCGTGAAGGCCACGACGCTCGACAACAGTCATGGCGCGATTATCGGTGCTCAACTGAACGTCGCTGCTACGGACCTCGTCAACCACAACGGCACGCTCACGCAAACCGGCACGGACACAACGACGCTCGCGGTCACTGGCACGCTGGACAATGCCAGCGGCACGATTGCGACCAACGCCCGTGACCTGAGCATGGCGCCGGCTGCGCTGATCAACGACGGCGGAAGGATCACGGATTCAGGCACGGGCACGCTGTCGATCAACACCGGTTCGTTGTCGAACGTGAATGGCACGATTGCGACCAACGGTGCATTGAACGCCAACGTGAGCGGCGCGCTATCAAATTGGAGCGGCACGTTGCAGTCGGGCGGCGCGTTGCGTGCATCGGCGGCAAGTCTCGAAAACGGCAACGGTCGCATCACGGCGCTGAACAGCAACAGCGTGACGCTCACCACGACCGGCCTGCTCAACAACGCAGAGAACGGGTTGATCGCGAGCAACGGCGACGTGAGCGGGCAGGCAGGCACGTTGGTCAATGCCGGATCGATCACCGCGATGCAAAACCTGATCGCGCGCGCGGTGCAGACGCTCTTCAATGGCGGCACGCTTGCCGCGAACGGCATGACCACGGTGTCCGCCGGCACGATGCTGACCAACGCTGGCACGATCGCGGGCAGCCAACTGGCGCTATCGACCTATGATCTGATCAATCGCAACGGCACGATCACGCAGGTGGGCGCGGGTGCGACGCGCTTCACGATCAGCGGAACCCTGAATAACACATTGGGTTCGATTCAGACCAACGCGGCGGACCTGACAATCACGCCCGCCGCACTGCTGAATGACAACGGCGTCATCACCAGTTCCGGCACGGGCACGCTGTCGGTCCAGACGACGAATGCGATCTCGAACAACGGCGGCACGATTGCCACCAATGGCGCACTCGATATCAAAGGTGGCGCGCTCTCCAATCAGAGCGGCACGCTGGCCGCTCAAACATCCGTGTCGCTCGATGTGGCCTCGCTCGATAACCGCAACGGCGGCTATGTCGGTGCGCAGAACGTCTCGATCACGGACGCGGGCGCGCTGGATAATCGCGGCGGCATCATCCAAGCGAATGGCTCCTTGAACGTTCAGGCGCAGGCCATCGCCAACGACCAGGGCGCGATCGCCAACGGCGGGCCCAGCGCGACCACCGTCAATGCGCGCGGTGCATTGAGCAACACCGGGGACGGATTGATCGGCGGCAATGGCGATGTGAGCGTGTCGGGCGATAGCGTCGATAACTCCGGCGGTACGTTGGTTGCGGGAGGCACGCTCTCGGCGCAGTCGAGTGGGCGGATCACGAACCGCGCCGGTTTGATGCAGGCCGGCCAGGACCTCTCGGTGAGCGCGCTGGGCGACATCGACAATGTCGGCGGCCAAATCGAGGCGGACGGCGCGACGTCCACTCTGTCGATGTCGGGCGCATCGATCGACAATTCAAACGGCCGCGTTGCCAATAGCGGAACGGGCGCGACGACGATCACGGCCGATGTCATCGTCAACAACAATGCAAACGGCGTGGCGGGGGCAGGCACGATCGGCGGCAATGGCGATGTGTCGGTGAACGCGCGCGCGCTGTCGAACACGAACGGTGCGCAAGTGCTCGCCGGGCACGATCTGGCGCTAACCATCGCGCAACTGGCGGACAATACGAACGCGACGCTCTCGGGCGCGAACGCGCTCACGCTCAACGGCCGGAATGCGGCATTACTGAACGCGGGCGGCTCCGTCCACGCGAATGGGGCGATGAGCCTGGATACCGCGTCGATCGATAATTCCACGGGCCGCATCGGAAACGATCAGGGCAGCGGCGGCAGCGTCACGATCAGGACCGGCGCGCTCGCCAATCAGAACGGCGCCATCGGCAGCGATCAAAACCTCACGCTCACGACGAACACGCTGACTGGAGACGGTCGAATCATTGTGGGCAACGACGGCGCGGTGACCCTCGATGGCGATTACACGCTCGACGGCGTGAATCAGATTCAGGCCAATCGCGATCTGAGCTTCACGACTACGGGCACGTTCACGAACCAGGGCACGCTCGCGGCGGTCAACGCGTTGACGGTCAATGCAAACAACGTCGATAACCAGGCGAGCGGAGACCTGAACTCGGCGAGCACGACCGTCAATGCGAAGAACACGATCACGAACCAAGGCCGCATCGAAGGCGATACGGTTTCGACCCAAAGCGCGACGCTTGCGAACACCGGAACGATCATAGGTAGTGTGGTCACGGTGAACGGCACGCAGTCGGTCGCCAACGTCGGCGCGGCGGCGGTGATGGCGGCGGCCTCCGAGCTGAATGTCTATTCGCGCGGCGACATCAGCAACACGCAAGGCGCGAACCTGTTTAGTCTCGGCAACATCAACATCGCGGGCGACGCCACGCGCGATGCGAATGGCCTGCTGGCGACGCGTGCAAATTCGGTAACCAACGATCAATCGACGATCGAAGCGCTGGGCAACATCGAGGTCGCGACCGATACGTTGACGAACACGCGTCCCGCACCGACGGTAGAGACGGTGACCACTGATGTCGAGGAGGAGCACCAGACCAAACGGGCGAAGTACATCGCGTGTAATGGCGGCACAAGTGCGAGCGACCCTGGAGGCCCGACGGGTTCCGGCTGCAACCAGACGCTATTCGACTACGGCTACAAGACTCCGTTAAATGTGAGTTTCAGCGCCGCCGATGTTGAGTCGAGCACGAGCGGGCCGGCTGCCGTGGATCGCGTGCTCGTCGTCGACATCGACGGTACGCCCACGACGATCTACTACAACACGCTCACGGAAAACAGCAACGGTACGATCACGGTCAACTACTGGGACGCCTACGATCCGCACATCAACTACGACCCGGCCACGGAGTATCTGACGCGCGGCGACGCACACAACGGCTGGCAGCGCGTGGAAGTCGCGCGTGACACGACCACGACGACGCAACGGGACCGGGTGGCGGGTGCGCAAGCGCCGCAGGCCCAATTGCTCGCCGGAGGCGCGATGACGCTGGCGAACGTGGGCATCGTCAACAACGCGTACAGCGCCATCGCGGCGGGTGATGCAATCCGCATCGGCAATGCCGCGCAAAACGGCGAACTCGATGCGAGCGGCAACGGCAATGTGGGCGGCACGATCGTCAACAACATCGGCCAGACGTTGTATCAGTATCAGCGGCAGGATATCGTCTCGACCTATGCGTGGAACGAGGACAAGAACCGTGACGTGGGCACGATCACGCAACCGTCGATCGTGCTGGCTCCGGTGGCCATCGGCGGCACGGGTGGTACGATCGTCGCGAACAATCTGATCGACATCTACGCACGCGAGGTGAACAACACGAACGTCGCGGCGGCCAGTTCGGCCACGGGCGCGACGGGCGGCACGCTTGGTGCGAATACCGCGATGACGCAGGTCTCGGGCGGCAGTGGAAATAGCGTGAGCGTGGCGGGCGGCACATCCGTGAATGCCGCAAGCGGCGATGCAGCGGGTACGGCCTCGGGCGGCGCCCGGGTGAATGCCGCGAGCGGCGATGCAGCAGGCACGGCCTCGGGCGGCGCCACGGTCAATACCGCGAACGGTTCGACGACGGGCACGGTCACGGGCAACGCCCAGACGGTCAACGCCCCGCAATCGGTGGCCGGTCCTACCGGGGCGCTGACCATCCCGCTGCCCACCAGCGGCCTGTACCACTACAACACGGCTCCGGACGCGCCGTATCTGATCGCAACCGATCCGCGTCTGACGAGCTACACGAGCTTCATCTCCAGCGACTACATGCTCAACGCGCTGAACCTCGATCCGATGAAGACCGAGAAGCGCCTGGGCGACGGTCTGTATGAGCAGCAACTCATCCGCAACCAGATCACGCAACTGGCGGGCCGGGTGTATCTGCAAGGCTACACGTCCGCCGAAGACGAATACCGTGCGCTGATGTCTAGCGGCGTGAATTATGCTCAGGCGTTCAATCTCATGCCGGGCATGGCATTGACGGCGGCGCAGATGGACGCGCTCACGAGCGACATCGTGTGGCTGGTGGATCAACTGGTCACGCTGCCCGATGGCACCACACAGCATGTGCTCGCACCCGTGGTGTATCTGGCGCAGGCGCACGCCAACGATCTTCAGCCGACTGGCGCATTGATCTCGGCTGACGATGTGCAAATTCATACCACCGGCAGTGTGACGAATAGCGGCGTGATCAAAGGTGGCACGCAGACGGTGATCACCGGCACGAACATTCTCAATCGCGGCGGCAGCATCGGCAGCGATGGCACGACGGTCATTTCCGCATCGAACGATCTGCTGAACGCATCGGGGCGCATCTCGGGCAATCGCGTGGCGGTGCTGGCGGGGCACGACATCGTCAACACGACGCTCGTCGATGCGGTGGGCGTGAGTTCGGCGGCGGGCAACAGCAAGGTTCAGCAGACGCTGGTCGGTGCGCAAGGCACGATCGTATCGACGGGCGATATGGTCGTGGCCGCGGGGCACGATCTGACGATGCATGGCGCGAGCATCAGCGCGGGCGGCAACGCGCAGATCACGGCGGGTCATGACATGCTCGTGGATACCGTTCAGTCGACGACTTCGCAATCGGTGGCGAAAAACGCCGATCACCATTGGGAAGAGAACACGACGCTGAATCAGACGAGCGGCATCAGCGCGGGCGGCAGTCTCGCGATGCAGTCGGGCAACGACATGACCTTCAAGGGTGCGCAGGTGAGCGCGGGCCAGGACATGGCGGTCGTGGCGGGTGGCAACCTGTCGGCAACCACAGTCACCGATAGCCGGAAGTTCGACAACGTTGCCACGGACGATCGCGACAAGTTTATCCAGCACAGCTACGACGAAGAGACGAAAGGCTCGACCTTCTCCGCGGGCGGCAACGCGACGCTCGCCGCTGTGAGCGCGGACAAGAGTCGCGGAAACGTGACGCTCACGGGCTCGTCGCTCGGGACCGATGCCGGCGCGGCGAATATCGTGGCTACGGGCGATGTGACGCTCAACGATGGGCGCGAGGAGCACGACGATTACGCGTATCGGCATTCCGAGCGCGGTAGCGTCGTGCACAGCACCACGACCGACCAGATGCAGAACACGCAGACGAATATCGGCGTGGGCAGCACGGTATCGGGCGATTCCGTGAACATCCAGTCGGGCCACGATCTGACGATCAAGGGCGCATCGATCGTTGGCCAGAACGACGTGAATCTGACGGCGGCGAATAACGTCACGGTGACGACCACGCAGGACACCCAAAGCGGGTCGAGCTATGACCATCAGAGCGAGTCGGGGCTGATGGGCAATGGCGCCCTCTCGATGACCGTCGGCACGCGCTCGCAAACAGACGAACAGCAATCGCGCGCCGTGACCCACAATGGCAGCGTGGTCGGCTCGCTCGATGGCAATCTGAACATCAAGGCGGCCAACGCCCTGAACGTGATGGATAGCACGCTGCACGCGGGGCAGGACGTGAGTCTGTCCGGCAAGTCGGTCTCGATCGGCTCGGCCTACGACACGAATAACGAAGCGGAGCAGCATCGTTATCGGCAATCGGGCGTGACGGTGGGCGTGAGCAACGCGGTGGTGGCGGCCGGGCAGACGGCGCAGCAGATGGGACAAGCCGCGCGCAACGTGAACGGCGATGCGCGGCTGATCGCGTTGGCGGGCGCGACCACGGCGCTGGCGGCGAAGAACGCCTACGACGCGGTGGGCGGCGATCCGATCAAGGCGGCGACCACGGTGGGTGTCAACGTGTCGGCGGGGTCGAGCAAGAGTCAGAGCCAGTCGCAGTCGAGTGCGAGCACGGCGCAGGGCAGCACGATT
>NZ_FCOJ02000024.1 GCF_001545035.1 Caballeronia glebae | reverse complement strand
GCGCCCCGGATAACGGGCCCGACGTGGCTTCGGAGGGGGCAGCAACGGTTCGATGAGTGCCCAAAGGTCGTCGTCGAGTAGCGGCTTGGCCATGTCCTTTTCACCGTCGAAACAATGAAAAGGTTAACAGCATTCATCGAGGGTTAACAGCCCTTTCGTTCATTTTGTTAAGGGCTCTTAGAGCCTGAAGGCGTTTCGCGAACGGCGCGCGAGACAAACGGAAGAACATTCTCCCGGGACGGACGTCATCGTTCGATCAAGAGAGCGGCGTAAAACCACCGAGAGAGGCCCGGACGTGACGACGATCGAGGATGTGATTGCGAGAATCGACGGACCGCGCGTAAGCCGTCCGTTGTGTCTGCCGGGCGCGCCTGAGTGTGGCTACACGCGGCATAATTGCGCCAGGGCCGCGGTTCGAAGCACGATGGTTACGTGCGCCTAAGCGATGCCGCCTCCTCTTGCCGCCCCGCGCCGTATGCTTTTCGCAATGTCTTCGCGTTTGTTCGAGATGTTGCCATTCGGCGTCGGCCGATCGGAAGGACGCGACAGGGACCGATACCGGCGAGCCGCGCTCACGATCGCGTGCAACGTCTGCAGTTCAGGCCTCGCGTTCATCGTGTTGATTGCATCCGTTTCGTGGACGCTGCCTTATTTGGGTCAGCAGCGATTCGGCGTATGGATGACGTTCTCAAGCCTTGCCGCAACGCTTGCCATGCTCGACTTCGGCATTGGCAATGCTCTTCTCAACCTCGTTGCAGGGGCGCGAGCGAATGAGGACCCGCGCCGCATTCGTGAACTGATCACGCATGGCGTATGGCTGCTCGGTACTGTCGGCGCGATTTGCGGGGTCTTTCTGTACGTGGCGCTCCACATCTTCGACTTGCGCCGCATATTCGGCCACAGCGCCGACGCCGCGAACGAAACGCTCACGGCCGCGACGCTGTTTCTCGTTCTGACTTGCCTGAACATTCCTTTGGGTGGCGTGAAGCGCGTGTGTCACGGCCTTCAGCGAGGCTGGGAGCAGCATATCGTGAGCTCCGTCGGCTATCTGATCTCGCTGCCGCTCTTGTATTGGTCTTGCATGCGTCATGCATCGATCCCGTGGCTCTTGTGCGTCACTTATGGCATTCAGATTTGCATGTCGTCGTGCCTCGTTTTCCGGCTGAATCGACAAGGATTGCTGGGCGCAATCTCGGGCGCGGGGCGCGCCACGATGTGGTGCGATTCGAAAAAGATCCTCAGCATGGGATCGATGTTCTTCGGCTTGCAGGTGGGCGTCATGTGCGCGAGCGGCTTCGACGCGCTCATCGTCGCGAAGTTGCTGGGCGTGGCCGAAGTCGCGAAGCTCGCTGTCGCGCAACGGCTGTTCCAGTTTCTGACGGTCGGAATCTCGATGCTGACGGTTCCGCTGTGGGGCCTCTACGCCGATGCAAAGGCGCGAGGAGATACGAACTTCCTGTCGATGACGCTGAAGCTCTCGATGTTAGGCACAGGGGCGATTGCCATCGTGACTAGCGGGTCGATATTCGCGGCTTCGTCGTGGCTCCTGAGCAAGTGGGTCGGCAATCACCTCAGTATTCCGGTCGCGCTGCTTTGCGCGGTTGCTGTCATGTCGGTAGTTGATGCATTCGGCAATGCATTCGGCATCTTTCTCAACGGCGTTGGCGAACTGAAATCACAACTGGTAGCGGTCTGCGTAAGTTGCGCGGTTTCCCTTTCGCTCAAGTTCTGGCTCGTTTCCACATTCCACGAAGTCGCCTGGGTGGTGTGGGCGACGGTGATAGCTAGCGTGGTGTCGGACTACTGCGTGTATCTGAGCCTTTTCAGAAGGCGCATATTTGCCCATCTGAGCGTTCCCGATGATAAAGGCGCGAGTTCGGCATAAGCGAACGACCGGCTTGAAAACGCACTGACGTTGATCGGCCGCGTTGCCGTTCGCGCCAATGTCTTGCCACATTCGGTCAAGCGCGCCGGCGCAGCAGCGGGCTGGCTACATTCAAGGCTGTCGGAGCTGGTGGAGTGTTTGGTCGGCAACACGTGAAACTTTCACTGACGATTGTCGGAGCGTTACAGATGACTAAGGACTTCGCAGACGACGTTGCCTTGCCGCGTGGCGAAATCGCAGACACCGTCACGGAATCGTATATACGGTTCCTGAAACGCAACTATAAGGTTATCGTCGCCACGACTGTAATCTTCGGTAGTGTCGCGTCGGAGTATGCAATTCTCGCAACTCCAATCTATCAAACGAGCATGTTGTTGCAGGTTCAAGAGCCACCCGAGTCCGCGGGTCGAAGCTCGCTCGAAGATGTCTCGTCGCTGTTCGCGGTGAAGCCTCGTGCCGCAACGGAGATTCAGAAGATTACGTCGCGCAGCGTTCTGGAAGCCGCGATTGCTCCGATGCATCTGGACATCTCGCTTGTTCCGCGGCGTGATATCTGGACTCGCGCGCAATCTAAGCTGAGCGCAGCCTGGCGCAGAATCGGCGGCGACACTGAAGCGAGCGGAGTTCAACGGGGATCGGCTTCCGTTGCGGAGTTGCCCGAGAGCCTGCGAAAGAAGCGATTGCAAGTGGTGTCGGAAGGAAGCGGCCACTATCGTCTCGTAACACCTGACGGCGAGACCTTCAAGGGCGCCATTTCAACTTTAGAAACCTTCAGGACGAAGTACGGCGCAATCTCGCTCAAGATCGATGCTCTTCCGGGCGATGCAGGCCAGGTGTTCGATCTTCGGCGTCTATCGCGCTCGGCAGTGGTCGATAACCTTCAGGGAAGATTGAGCGTCACGGAGCGCGGGAAAGAATCGAACATAGTCAGCGCGTCTCTGGAAGGCACCGATCCCGTATTTATTCGGAATCTGCTTCATGCGATCGGCACGACATACGTGTCGGGTGAGGAGGCCAGAAGAAGCGCCGATGCGCAGAAGTCCATGGAAGCGTTGAGCACGGAACTGCCCATTCTCAAGGGCCAAATCGAGAAGTCGGAAGATCGGTTTAGCCGGTTCAAGAACGAGACAGGCTCGGTCAACCTCAGCGAGCAGGCGAACGTAGTCATCAGACAGCTAGCCGATGTTCAGGCGAAGATGACAGACCTTAAAGTGCAACGGCAAGAGTTGTTGCGAAGGTTCACGAAGGACGACAGCACGGTACTTGCAGTCGACCGGCAAATCACTACGTTAAGTGCACGTGCAACGCAGTTGGAAGCCGAAGCTCGGATGTTGCCCGAACTCGAACAACAGGCGCTGCGGCTTTCACGTGATATCAGCGTCAACAATCAACTCTATGCAGGCCTGCTTTCCAACATGCAGCAGCTTCGCTTCATCAAGGCCGGCAGAGTGAATGAGGTACGGTTGATCGACGACGCAACGCTGCCGGAAGAACCGATAAAGCCGCGGCGCTGGCTCATCGTTGCGCTAGGAATATTGGGCGGCGCTTTTCTGGGAATTCTTCTGGCGCTCGCAAAAAAGGCCTGGTCGGGAAAGATTGACGGTCCCGATGATATCGAGCGACGCACGGGCTTGCCTGTCTTTGTGAGCGGGGCGTTTGGAGACGTCTCTCGCGCGGCATCTTATCGCCAAGGCATCGACGGCGTCCATGCACGCGAGTCGAGCCAGTGCCCCGATTCGAGACTTCCGTCGGGCGAGAGCTTGCGTCGCTTTTCAGCCATCTTCGAGCATAAGATGCACGAATCCGGTGCGCGCATTGCGCTTTTTAGCGGGGTCAATGCGTGGACAGGAACGTCATTCGTCGCCGAGCAAGTCGCTGCTCAACTTGCTCAAAATGGCGCTCGTGTGCTGCTGATAGATGCCGATGCTCGCGCGGGCCGGTTATCCAAGAGACGAAATGCCGGAGCTGCGCCCGGACTCTCCGATGTTATCTCCGGCCGCAGCACGTTCGAAGAAGTTGTCCGACATGGCTCAGCCGGGGATTTCGACTTATTGCCCAGCGGAGTGCAAAAGGACGGGGTGCCCGCCAGCTTATCAAGGGATACACTAGGAAGATCACTGACGTCTGTTGGCGATCGTTATCAGTTCGTGATCCTGGACGCTGCGCCTGTGCTAAGCGCGGCGGAGACGCTCGTCATGGCGCGACAGGCGGGATGCGTATTCGTCGTCGCGCGGTCGAATCTTACGAGGCTCGCCGATCTTACGGCGTGCGTCGACGCGTTCGAATCGATCGGCGTTCGGGTGACTGGGGCCGTGCTCAATACTCTCGGTCGCAGGAGGCGTTACCGTTCGGCAGCCGTCCCGGTTCATGGCGTCGAAGCGTCGCCCACTGCCTCGAATACGCGCGGCTCGTCGAGTGCGTTTGGCGGAACTTCGCTGACAACGCAACGTGAGGCGATTCGTGACGGCATGACGCCTCGTCCATCGGGACTTCACGAAACATGAACGATCTGCAGATGTGTAGCGTCGGTCGAGCGGGCACGGACCACGGGCCTCACGGCGGACCCCGTCGCGCTGTGGCGGCCATCGCCCTGGCATCGATGGTTTCGGTGGCATCGACTTCGGCGCGTGCCGCCGATCCTACTAGCGCACAGTGGGCTGCTTTACAGAAAAACGCACAGTCGCTCGTTGATACGGAGTCACCTTCGTCGGCCTGGCCCTTCGCGATCAGCACCGCGCTGATAGGAACCGGCCATCGACCTTATGTATTCGCCCATTACTTCACTCCGTTTCCTCTCTCGATCGATAACCTGCCAGCGCGCTCGGACTATTACTGCACGGAATACTTGACGCGTAGTGGTGAAGGAAGCAAATACGCGAGCGTTGGCGGCTACTTGCGCGATCGGCCCTTACCTTTAACCCGTTACACCACTAGCGTGTATAAGGAGCGCGCGCTCGCAGTTGAGATATTGCGCGCGAGGAAGATAGACCTGGATGGTTTCGGCGTGGATATCCTGCAACTCAACAGCGGCACACTGTGGGACGACGTAATGCGCGTCTATTCGGTTGCGCAACATGTCGCGCCTAACTTCATGATTTTGGCTGAACCGGATATGGCGTCGCTCGACGGTGTGAGTGTGGCGGACATGGTCGCGGCCATACGTGTTATCGCAGGACAGAAGAACGCGTTTCGGCTGGCCGACGGCAGCCTGGCAATCGCCCCTTTCTACGCAGAGAATGTCAGTCAGAATTTTTGGGCGGATGTGATTCGCGGGGCGGCCTCCGCGGGCGTGAACGTCACCTTGATTCCGATTCTTCTGGACCCTTCCAAAGCTACCGACTTTCGCACGATTACGGATTCCTTCTCGTTCTGGGGCGTTCGGACCGTACCGGAATCGATAGATAAAGGAGGTTGGGAAGATCAGGCGCTCACGAATCTGGAATCCTTCGGCGCAGATATCATGACGCCGGTCGCGCCTCAGGACTCCCGGCCAAAAGACTCGCAGTTCTGGGAAGCGCAAAATTCCGCGCTCTTTCGCGCCCAATGGTCTCAAGTGACATCGCGAGATCCCGCCTACGTGCAAATCGTTACTTGGAACGACTACTCGGAATCGACACACGTCTCGCCTTCTGTCGGTACGCAGTATGCGTTTTACGATCTGGCGGCGTACTACATTGAATGGGCTAAAACCGGCAATCCCCCGCCGATTGTTCGAGACAGCATTCTCTACTTTCATCGCAGGCAAATCTTTTCGCCGGGCCGGTCTTCGACGCCGGAGGCTGCTATGGTCGAAGAGGGCGTGGGCTCGGTAGTGAACGACATCGAAATGGTCGCCTTCTTGACTGCTCCAGCTGTCATGCGGATAACGGCGGGCGGCACCGACTACACGTCTAATGGTGTGGCGGGCTTGAACGTATTTCGCGTTCCGGCAGTTCCTGGCGCACCGAGTTTCGCCATCGTTCGAAACGGAGCCACCGTCGCTCAGGTAACGTCTAATACCTCGATCGTTTCGACAGGCACTGCGCAAGACCCGTTATACATCGGCGGGGGATCCACCCGCTCACCCGTAAGTCTGGTATGCAGCCAGTAGTTCACGCAGCGCGCTCACCAAACAACATGGCGGCCTCATGAAAAGCCCGGCGAACGTGGTCTCATATCTTGCGTTAGCTATTTTCCTGCTCGCGGTGGAGCTATATACCTTGGGGATGAGTTCGGGACACGACCCGCTGATGTTCTTGTCCCATGTCTTGTTGCTCGGTGTGGTCCTCTTTCATCTCGGCATGAACTTGTTCGATAGAAGTCGATCCTTCGCGGACGCTTCCGTCGTGGTCTTCGAGATTACTTTTCTGATACTCGCGCCGGTTCTCCAGCTAGCCTATAACGCCCAGGTTCTCGTAAACACCATGCCTTTCGACGACGCATCGGCGTTGCAGGCGAATCTCATATTTATCGTGTTCATCGTCTCCTACCTCGGCGCCCGGCATCTATTCCCGCGCACGATTCAAGTACCATCGAGTCATTCATCGGCGCCATTGACGCTCAGATATGCCGCGCTGATTCCTGTTCTGGCGGTCTGCGCCGTGGCCGCGTATAGCGCATTCAATTTCGCCAGCCAACTCCAGGCCGGCGATCTGGATGGGATCGACGTCACACCTTTAGACATGATTCGTGCAAAGGTGCTCTTCTTTCTGATCGTTCCCGTTTTTATTGTTATCGTCTCACATCGTCCACGTCGAATCGGGCTGTTCTGGATCGCATTCGCGCTATCCGCGCTCGTCCTGCTACTCATTTGTCAAAATCCACTCACCGAAAAACGAAACGCGCTTGGACCTATCTACCTGACGCTGCTCGCATTGGCATTTCAGCGACACCTCAGAAGTCCGTCGCGTGTGTTCTGGATGGTATTCGTTTTGAGCGGACTATTTTTTCCTCTTTCCGAGTTGTTCACGAATAACAGAATCGATAAGTGGCCGATTTCGCTGTCGACGATCGAGAGCTTCTTCGAGGAACACTTCGCCTCCACAACCTACGACGCGTGGGCCAATACGGAAACCATCGTGGAAATGGTGAGCCGGGAGGGAATCAATGCGGGCAGGCAGCTTGCGGGTTCGCTATTGTTTTTCGTTCCGCACACTGTCTGGCCCGACAAGCCGCTGGCGACCGCGATCCTGGTAGGCGAGTACCTGCAGCGAAATTACAGCATGTGGTTCCTCAACTTGTCCGCGCCGTTGCCTGCGGAAGGTTATTTTGATTTCTCGTGGCCAGGCGTCCTAGCTTATGGTTTCTTGCTAGGCTATTTCTCTCGTCGCGTCGACGTATTGGTCGAGTCGCAAGTACCGCTTCGGCGAGCGCTCGGCTGCTATCTTTCGTTTTATATGGTGTTCGTCCTGCGTGGATCGCTGATGGTTGCGGTTGCTTACGTGGTTCCTGTTCTGGTCACGTTTCAACTCGTCTCTCTGCTCCTCACTTCACGTGAGCGTAGGGATAACACGCTGCGCACGGCCAGGTCGCTATACGGTGGCGCGGTTCGCCGAAAATAAACCTGTGCCGTCCTGTCTCGGCGCGCGTGCGGCTTGGTTCAGACCAGACTGCCGCTCATGTTCTGCTCTTGCCCGACCCAGATCTGACTGTCGGGAAACCAGAACTCCTTGGATTTCGGCGGCGCCGCCAAGGTCACCGGCAGGTCCGGGTTGAATATCTTCGACCATGCCGACAAATAAGAGGGCATCTTCACGAGATGGCCGCAGTTCGAAAGCAGCAGACTTGACACGAGTGCTTCGCGCCCGATCTCCAGTCCGGGATGACCGCTGAAATGCACCGGCTTATCGCCGTTGGACAACAATTTAGCGGGCGCCACATTGATCGGGCGCTGAAATGGCCACGCACAGAAGAATTCGATGAAAGCAGGCTCGTCGCTGGAAACGAATATGTTGGTGAACTGCGGGTTGAGCATAAGCGTCTTTTCGACGAGCCGGCAAAAGTCTGCCCAAGGAAGTGTCGCCGCTTCGAATTTCTTGTCGGTGCCTCTGAAATGCACACCCAATGTCGACGCGCTGATCTTGAGTCTTGTACAGGTCGTTTCGACTTCTTGACGTATATGCTTTGCGGGGCGGTAATACGAGCGAAACAAATCGCTCGCGCTTCGCAAGCGAAGCGCCGCGTCATAGCGTTGTCGGAAACCCAGTTGAACCGGATCGCGCACGGTGGACGTCCATACCCTGTGCGCCATCTTCTCGCCGCTCGCAGGCCGGACGCTTTCGAAGAGCGCCGAAAACCAGTCGATCGTGCCTTTGGCGTCGCCGTATAGGCCGCCTCGTGCAGATATTTGTGGAGTAAGCCGGTTCTCTTCGCAGTGCGTCAGGATGAAAAGAACCATTTGCATGATGGCGAAAAAGCCGCAGTTCTCCCTTATCTCGATGGAGAAAACACCGCGGTTCAGCCGCTGCCGCGCGAATAACATCGAGCGGCTGGGTGTGGCGAGAGAGTACTTGAATGCTTCACTGCGCCGCAGCTTTTTCAACTGATCGACTACCATGCGAAACATGTTCGACCCCCGTTGACTATGTTCGCTGGAATGCGATTGTCACGCATCGACGTACCCGGTACGCTGCGCGTTCTTCGTGAAGTCGGCATAGGTCGCCGCGATGCCGTCCCTGAGTGAAATCGTGGGCGTCCACCCCAAGGCGGAGAGCCTCGACACGTCGAGCAACTTTCTCGGCGTTCCATCTGGTTTCGAGCTATCGAAATCGAGCGAGCCCTGAAAGCCTATGACGTCGCAAACAAGACGAGCGAGGTCCGCAATCGCTATGTCGCGTCCACATCCGATATTGAATGTGCCCTCGGCGTTGTCGCTGTCGAGCAATGCCAATACCGCCGACGCCAGATCGTCCACGTGCAGGAATTCACGTCTCGGCGAGCCGGAACCCCAGACTGAGATCGACCGAAGTCCGTTCATCTTGGCTTCGTGTGCCTTACGGATGAGCGCGGCCAGAACGTGCCCGTTTTGCAGATCATAGTTATCGTTCGGACCGTAAAGGTTCGTGGGCATTACCGAGATATAGCGCATTCCATGCTGGCGGTTATAAGCTTCACAAAGCTTGAGCCCGGCGATCTTCGCAATCGCATAGGCTTCGTTGGTCTGCTCGAAGCCGCTCGTGAGCAGATATTCTTCCTTGATCGGTTGAGGGCAATACTTCGGGTAGATGCAGGAAGAACCGAAGAAGACCAGTTCGGGCGTGCGCTTCGTGAAGGCCGCGTGAATTACATTGGTCTCGATGACGAGATTCTCATAGAGAAACGATGCCGGTTGAGTGGAGTTTGCATGTATGCCGCCGACCTTTGCGGCAGCGAGTAGCACGACGTCGATGCTTTCCTGGCCAAAGAAGTCGGCCACCGCGCGCTGGTCCAGCAAGTCGAGTTCTTGTCTGGAACGCGTGATTAAGTGGTGATAGCCGCGACTGGCGAGATGCCGGACAAGGGCCGAGCCGACCATGCCCTTGTGACCGGCAACAAATATCCGAGAACCTTTATTCATGTTGGTGCTCAATCGTCCATTGAGGTGCGTTGATCGGAGCGTGAGGCCCGATGTGCGATTGCCAGATTAGCGAGGCATCCGGGCAACCATCAGCTTGTGGCGGACGGTGGCAAGGTATTGTCGCGACCAGCCTTTCCTCGTCATCGATGTGCCGCCGCCAGCAGCGTACCAAGCACCGCTTATCAGGGCGAAACCCGCTTCAGCCAACGTCATGGCATATTCGGCCACCCCGCCTGGCGAGCCTTTCCCGGGTCCTATGCTCCGTGAACGCATGCAGGCCGTTGATGAAGCAATTCCTTCGTTAGCGGACCGGCTCAGACGAGCCATAAAGCATCGATCTTGACACCAGGAGAGGGACCTGATGATTCCGGTAAACGAACCCCTGCTCGAGGGAAACGAGAGGACATACCTTAACGAATGCATCGAAAGCGGCTGGATCTCGTCGGACGGTGTATTCGTCGAGCGCTTCGAGCGGGCCATGGCCGCCTATGTGGGCCGCAAGCATGCGATCGCCGTCGCGAACGGAAGTGCGGCGCTGGACGTTACCGCGGCCGCACTGAATCTCGGTCCGGACGATGAAGTGATCATTCCCACGCACACGATCATCTCCTGCGCGTCGGCGATCGTTCGCGCCGGCGCGCGTCTGCGACTCGTCGATTCGAATGCGGATACATGGAACATGGACGTAGCGAAGATCGAAGCGGCCATCACGGAGCGCACGCGCGCGGTCATGGCGGTGCATACCTTCGGTCTGCCCGTCGACTTGAAGCCGGTGCTGGATCTCGCGAAGAAGTACGGCCTTGCCGTGATCGAAGACGCGGCGCAGGCTATCGGGCTGACTTATGAGGGAAAGCAATGCGGTAGCTTCGGGGATATTTCCTGCTTCAGCTTCTATGCGAACAAGCACATAACCACGGGCGAGGGAGGCATGATCCTCTGCGACGATGACGCACTCGCCGCGCGCGCAAGGAGCCTGCGAAACCTTTGCTTCAAACCCGAGAGGCGATTCGTGCATGAGGAGCTGGGCTGGAACTATCGTATGAGCAGTCTTCAGGCGGCGGTCGGGCTTGCGCAGTTCGAAAATCTCGATGAGCATGTCGCGAGAAAGCGCGAACTGGGGCGGCGTTATGAAGCGCTTCTGCACGACGTGCGAGGACTCGAATTGGCGCCGGTCGCGTGTTCTTATGCCGAGAACATTTATTGGGTATTCGGCGTGATGCTGGACGATCGCTTGCCCATAGGCGCAGACGAAGCACGCGCGATACTGGCCGATGCAGGCGTCAGCGCGCGGCCATTCTTCTGGCCCATGCACGAACAACCGGTGTTTCGCAAACAGGGGTTATTCGACGGAGAAAGTTATCCGGTCGCCGAGCGCATGGGCCGGCGCGGCTTCTATCTGCCGAGTGGACTTGCGCTAACCGAGGCCCAGCAGGATCACGTGGTGGCGGCGGTTCGAAACATGATGGGCGAGTATCTCTAGAGATCCCGCAGCCATGCGCGCGGGGCATCGTCTGCTTCATATGACCGTCATCCCTCGCACCGATGATGGGTCGACACATCACGGAGTGCAGCCATGGAGAACGCAATGAGTTCGGCCGGCTCGATGTCGATAACCAATGCGCTAGCGCCGGATATGCAGTCTTGCCGTCGCATCGTGCCCGTCATACTCGCGGGCGGATCGGGCACGCGCCTCTGGCCGATGTCGCGCGAGCAGTTTCCGAAGCAGCTCATCGGTGTGGTGGGACGCGACTCGTTGTTGCAGGCTACGGTCTTACGAATGGACGGATTCTCAGGCGTATTCGACGTCGACACGCATCCGATCATCGTGTGTGGCGAGGAACATCGCTTCACGACCGAGGAGCAGGTGCGGCTATGCGGCGTCGATGCGAAGATCATTCTCGAACCAGCGCGCCGGGATACGGCGCCCGCGCTTACGCTCGCAGCGCTTGCGGCCGTCACGCGTGATGAAGACGCGATCCTGATCGTGATGCCTTCCGATCATTCCATCGCCGATCTTCCCGCGCTACACGAAGCTATATCGACAGCGGCGGAATACGCTGAGCGCGGAATGATCGTGACGCTTGGCGTTCCGCCCACGCGGCCCGATACGGGCTTCGGCTATATCCGCCTCGGCGAGCCGCTCGAAAACGGCGCTCATGTTATCGACCGATTCGTCGAAAAGCCCGCGGCCGAACTCGCCGCGCAATACGTCGCCGCGCAAACATACTGGTGGAATAGCGGTATCTTCATCGTCCGCGCTAGCGTGTGGCTCGATGCGCTTGCGCATCTCAATGGCGAAATGCATGCGACATGCACAGCGGCGCTCAAGGATGGCAAGGCGGATGGTCGCTTCTTCCGTCCTTGTCCGCATCAATTCGGCCGCGTGCCGTCCGACTCGATCGATTACGCAGTGATGGAGCACATCGGCGACGCCGGCTCGCCTTGCAAGGGCGTGGTCGTGCCGCTCTCGGCGGGATGGTCGGATCTCGGTTCTTGGGACGCGGTGTGGGAGGCCATGGAAAAGGACGGTTCGGGCAACGTCGGAAGCGGCCGCGTGGTTTTCGAAGGCGCGACGTCCAGCTACGCGCGCTCCGATGGCGGAAGACTCGTCGCGTGTGTGGGCACCGCGAACCTCGTGGTCGTCGATACCGACGATGCCGTGCTGGTCGTCGATCGCTCGCATGCGCAGGACATCAAGCGCCTCGTCGCGCGTATCCGCGAGCAACACGCGCCCGAGGCCGAAACGCATCGAAAGGTCCGTCGTCCGTGGGGCTTTTTCGATTCGATCGAGCACGGCGAGCGCTTCCAGGTGAAGCGCATCGTCGTCGCGCCGGGAGCGCGGCTTTCGCTGCAGATGCATCATCATCGCGCGGAGCATTGGGTGGTCGTGCGTGGCACGGCGCTCGTCACGCGCGGCGACGATCAGTTCCTCCTGTCGGAAAACGAATCCACCTTCATTCCGCTCGGCGTGCGGCATCGGCTCGAAAATCCGGGTAAGGTGCAACTCGAAATCATCGAAGTTCAATCGGGCTCGTATCTCGGCGAAGACGATATCGTGCGCCTGGACGATTGCTACGGCCGCATTTGATCTTATCGACGAAGCTCTCGAAGGCGGGGCATAACATGCGCGATATTCAAGGATTGCTGGCAAGGCTCTTCGATGTCGCCATGGTGATAGGGGGCGCCACCGTCGCATCGCGGATCAGGTTCGACAATATCGCCGAACCCGGCTATTACATGCCATTCGTGGCTTTTGCAGCGGCGTTTTCTCTCGTATTGTTCCCGGGCTTCGGCGTGTACGAGTCGTGGCGCGGGCGCAGCAAGCTCGTGCTGGCGAGCCGCGTGTCGCTCGCCTGGCTGGTGGTGCAAGCCTGCGTCCTCGTGCTGATGTTCTCGCTGCATCGGCTCGACGATGTCTCGCGCTTGTGGTTCGCTTACTGGACGGCGATGTCGGGCGCGTTGATGATCGTGGGACGTCTCGTCACGCACGCGGTGCTCGCGCGCATGCGCCATGCCGGGATGAACTTTCACGACGTGGCGGTCGTCGGTTGCGGACGGCATTGCGAATCGATCATGAAAAGAATCGAACGCGCAAGCCATTCCGGCTTTCGTACTATCGCGGTATTCAATACTTCGCCCGAATTGCAGATAACTTCAGATGTACCCATCTTCGAAGATTTCGACGCGTTCGTCCGCCACGCGCGCGAGCAGCATGTGCACGAGGTCTGGCTCGCGCTGCCGCTGTCGCAAGACAAAGCCATTCTGCGTTTCGTGAACGAGTTTCGCGACGATCTGGTCAACGTGCGATTCATCCCCGACGTGCGCAGCCTGGCGCTCTTCGAGAGCGGCGTGAGCGACCTGCTCGGTGTGGCCGCGATCAATCTCGTGGCTTCTCCGCTTTCACAGCGGGCGCTGTTGCAGAAGGATGTATTCGATCGGCTATTTGCGCTCGCGGCGCTTATCGCGGTTGCGCCGCTTTTGATCTGCATTGCTATTGCGGTCAAGCTCAGTTCGTCCGGGCCTGTGCTGTTCAGGCAGCGTCGCAAGGGCGCGGACGGTCGCGAGTTCACCATCTACAAGTTCCGGTCGATGCGCCTGCATACCGAACAGGCCGGCGTGCTTAAGCAGGCGACGCGTAACGATCCACGTGTGACGCGAGTCGGCGCGTTCCTTCGACGCACGAGTCTCGATGAGTTGCCGCAATTCTTCAATGTTCTGCGCGGCGATATGTCCGTCGTCGGACCGCGTCCGCACGCGCTAGAACATGACGATCTTTATCAGAAGGTCGTGCAAGGTTATATCCATCGTTACCGGGTCAAGCCGGGCATAACCGGGTGGGCGCAGGTCAACGGATTTCGGGGAGAAACGGACCGGATAGAAAAGATGGAGGCGCGCGTTGCGCACGATTTGTACTATCTGGGAAACTGGACCTTCGCACTGGATATGCGCATCATTGCCGCGACGGTGTTCAAGGGGCTGCGCGGGACCAACGCCTACTGAACCGAGTGCATCGCGCGCGGCGCGCGCGATGCCGGCATCATCTCTTTCTCGCGACGAAAGTTGCGGACAGATCCGCGGCGCTCAGTTCGCCACCCATCCACCTCACGCTGTCGAGCACCTCGAAGCCGCTGAGATCCAGCATAAGCTCGACTTCCGGCTTGAACATATAGCGCATGACGTGCGTCTCTAGAACGGTTTCGACGGACTGCGTCTTCCCGTCCGTCATCATGATCGTGTAGTTGACGGTGACGGTATTGTCATGAGGGCGCATCAGCGGCTCGGCAATGCGTATCACCGCGGTCTCATCGCTCGTGGCGCGCTTGACGCGAACCTTGGGCGGGTCGGCAAGAACGGCCGGGCCGTACCAACAATCGAAAAGGAAGAGTCCGGAGCGCGGCAGATGTGTCGCGGCGGTGTGGCACATCGCCATGAAGTCGGCGTTCGTCGTCTGATAGCTTGCGACATGAAATAGCGATACGACCGCGTCATAGGTCTCTTCGGTGCGGACGGTGCGCGCGTCGCCTTGCTGGAACTTCAGCCTCTTCGCTACCGTGCCCGGCAGCGAGGTTCGCCTGGCATCGGCGCGGGCAAGCATGTCGAAGCTCATGTCCACGCCGGAAACCGAGAAGCCCGTGGCCGCCAGTTCCGCCGCGTGGCGTCCGGTTCCGCAACCGAGATCCATTAGATGACCACTGACTATTCCATACCGGCCAAGCAGGTCCGTGACGAACGCGGCCTCGGCCTTGTAGTTCTTTTCGTGATAGAAAAGATCATAGTATTGCGAGTACCGCTTGCTGAAACTCATGTGAGCGACTCCATGATTCGAGGTGGTGCCCCACGCATGCCTACGCAATGATGTGCTCGTCTACGAGACCGAGGCGCTGTGCAATAACAAGTCCTCCCCTAGCGTTCCGTTTCATGACAGAGCGTAGCGCTCGCACGAATCATGGCCTCGTGCGTGACGGAATTCGGCAAGATGTTGGCCGGGTTGCCGGTGGTAGTTCCATAGTCCGGTTTCGACAAGGTGATGACGGAAGCAGAGGTTATGTTTCGGGAATCGTCGAGGCGTGGCGATCGAACGAGGGAAACATCACTCCAATAAACGCCGCTCTGTATTTACCGCGTCAAACGGCTGATAGATTCGATGTCCGTATTAAATGTATTCCAATAACTTTCCTGTCGAATCTGACAGGAAGCGGACTAGATCGAACAGTCGTGTTGTTATGGCGGCCGGATGCGTCGATCTCGGCCAAAACCATGCTTTTACCGGCCACGGCGGAAAGAACGGACGCAATAGGAAACTACGCTCCCGAAATAGTACGGAATCGATAGCATTGGTACGTTCATTAGTTCCGCAGATCTGCAACCGAAACATAGGAAGATAACGCCATGTCTCACGTTACAGCCTTCGGCGATGCAGAGTTCAACAACCTTTATCACGCAGCCGAAGAGAGATCGACAAAACTCATAGGAATCGTGTTGTATGACGGATTCTCTCTTCTCGGTGCTGGAACGCTTGCCGAGGCGCTTCATATCGCCAACGAGCTGCAGTCCTCCATCCTGAGCAACGGCGTGACCTATAGCGTTCGTCTCGTCTCCGCTCGCGGTGGCGCGATAGCTTGTTCGTCGTCGGTCTGCGTCTGGACCGAGCGATTGGGCGGCCAGAGGTTTCAGGGCTTCGATGCGTTGTATATCGCGGGCGGCGCAGGTGTGACGCGTGCGGCCGCCGATGAGGGGCTGCTCGACTCACTGAGGATCGCCTGTTCGCAAAGCGGCGCGGTCGGGTCGCTCGGCAATGGCGACGCGTTGCTCGCCGCCGCGGGCGTCGCCCGGCGCGACTGGGCTTCCGTTGGGCGTGGCGTATGGGGTGCCGCGACGTCGAAGAGCACGACGTCGACCGAACGCGGCGATGCGCTGATCAACTCGCTCGCGCTCGTGAAGCGCGATCTCGGCTACGATATCGCCACGGCGTTGGCGGATCGGCTGGCCTCGTCCAACGACCAGCATCTGCCGATCATGCTGAGCACGATCGGGACGACCACGCTCGCGGAAAAAGCGCAGGAATCGGCGCGCTGGCTGGAGCGCAATTGCGGCCGTCCGATCTCCGTCGGCGATGCGGCCCGCACCGTCGCGATGAGCGAGCGCAATTTCCTGCGCTTGTTCAAGCGTGAAATCGGGCTGACGCCGTCGCAGTATCTTTTGCGCGCGCGGCTAAATTTGAGTTGCGAATTGCTGGTCAAAAGCGACTTGCCGATCGATAAGATTGCGCGCAGGACCGGTTTGACCAATGGAGAAAGGTTCTCGAAGGTGTTCAGAAAGCAATTCCTGATGTCGCCAACGGAATACCGGTCTCGAAGAAAGAGCGGCGACACGGCGTGATTCATAGCGACGCGGCGCATTCCTTAAGGTTATAGACGCAAAGAGAATAACTTTCCCCAACTCGATAACGTCGACATATCCACATCGAACATCCTGAGTGCTTTCCACACGACAGTGGCGACCGTGTCATACGCGGGAATGCCTGTGTCGCGCTCGAACGACTGTGCGAGATGCGCCGCGTGCAGGTTCGTGCAGAACGTCGTCAGCGCGTCGGGTCGGGCGAACGCAGCCTCGCGCATCATGTTGGCGAGCAGCGTGTCGGGCACTTCGGCGAAGCTGAAATTCTCGCTCAAGCCCAGATGCCGCTCCGCCACGCATTCGATGCCGCGCCGTTTGTAGTTGCGGATGATACGTTCCTGCACATTGTCGATGTAAGGCGAGACGAGACCCAGGCGTCGCACGCCCGTCTTCGCGAGGATCTCGTTCAACGCGAGCACCGAAGTGGTCGCGGGAATGCCGGTCGCTTCCGTTAACTGGCGGCAGAGCGCTTCGTCGCGCTCGAAGCCGAGCCAGCCCGCCGACGTGCCGCTCCAGCCGATAACATCGACACGCGCATCGGCGAGCTGCTCCGCTGCATCGAGAATGCGGCTCGCGTCGAACTGGCCGAGCGCCTCGTCCGTCAGGCTGATTTTCGTCACGGTGAAGCGCGCGAAGTGCGCGCTCACGTGTGGCAGCGCGCTCAGCATGGCGCAGGTTATCGGTTCGAGCGCCGTGTTGGAAGAAGGCGTCAGAATTCCGAGCCGCAAGCGTTTCGTCGGCATGGCGATGTCTCCCTAATCGGCCAGGAGAACTTTCACGCCCTCGGCGGCCTCGCGGCGCAACGCGTCGAAATCGAAGCCGGGAATCACGCCGTCATCGACCACCACGCGACCGTTCACGATGTTATAGCGCACGCGCGCCGGTTCGCCCGATGTCACCGGCGCCACCGCAAGATCGTGATAACCGTAGAAGCGCGGATCGTCGATGTCATACAACACGAGGTCCGCGGCCTTGCCGACTTCCAGCGTGCCGGTCGCATCGAGTCCGAGCACGCCCGCGCCGCCCGCGCTGCCCCAGTGAATCGTTTCCTCCACGGTCGTCGCCGACGCGCCCTGTGCCGCGCGATGCACGAGCCACGCGAAGTGCGCCTCGTTGATCATGCTGCCCGACTCGTTGGATGCGACGCCATCGACCGCGAGCGACATCGGCACGCCCGCCGCGGCCATTTGCGGCGCTGGCGCGATGCCGCTGCCGAGCCGCGCGTTGCTCACCGGGCAGTGCGAGCAGCCGCTGCCGGTTTCGGCGAGCGTGGCGATCTCGCTCGCTTCGAGATGCACGAGATGGGCGAACCACACATCGGGGCCGAGCCATTCGTGATCGGCGACGAACTCGACCGGCAGCTTGTCGAAGCGCTCGCGGCAAAAATCGACATAGCGCCGCGTCTCCGAAAGATGCGTGTGCATGCGCAGACCCATGCCGCGTGCGGCGCGCGCGATCTCGGGTAGAAGATCGGGCGGCAGCGAGAAGGTCGGCGTGGTCGGCGCGACGACGACGCGACGCATCGATGCCGCGCGCGGATCGTGATAACGCGCCTTCAGACGCTCGATATCGGCGAGCATCTGATCGAGCGTCTCGGGCTTCAGCGCGAGTTTCGAGAAGCCCGGATGATCGCCCGCCGCCTGCAACGCGCCGCCACGGCACAACACGAAGCGCAGGCCGAACGACGCGGCTTCGTCGAAGAGCAGGTCGCCGGTTTCGGTCGAGCCTTGTGCGTGATAAAGATAGTGGTGATCCGCGCATGTCGTCACGCCGGACAAGAGCAACTCGGCCATGCCAAGGCGAGCGGCGATGCGCGCGAGTTCCGGCGTGAAGCGCGCGAGGCGCGGATACGGCACGGCGGCGAGCCATTCCTGCAGGTCGGCGTTGATGCCCGAAGGCACCGCTTTCAGCAGGTTCTGGAACAGGTGATGATGCGTGTTCACCCAGCCGGGATAGACGACGCACGAGCGCGCATCGATGACGCGCTCGTCGTCGCGCGCTTCGAGATTCGGCGCGATGCTGCGGATCGCGCCGTCACGGATGCGAATATCCACTTGGCCGAGACGTGCGGCGTCACCGCGCAGTCCGCTCATCACCGCGACGGGATTCTTTATAAGTACTGCTTCGTTTCGAGTGTTCATGAATGATTGTCCTGTCGACACGTTTTACTCGCGCACCATGCTTTGCGCTGGCACGACGTCTTCCTCATGCGCGCCGTTGAGCACGGCGTTCAACACGACCGACACGAGACACGCGAGCACGACGCCGCTGTGCACGAAGGGCTGCGTCCAGTCGGGCATTTGCTTGAAGACCTGCGGCGCCATCACGGGAATGAGCGCGGTGGCGATCGTAAAGCCCACGATCAGCACGTTGTAGCGATTGCGTTCGAAGTCCACCTTCGAGAGCGTCTGCACGCCCGCGGCGACCACGACGCCGAACATCGCGATGCCCGCGCCGCCGAGCGCCGCAGCGGGCGTCGAGGCCACGATCGCGCCGATCTTCGGCACCAGCGCGACGACGCACATCAAGACGCCGCTCACCGCTACGACCCATCGGCTGCGCACGCCGGTCAGAATCACGAGCCCCACGTTTTCCATGAACGCGATAAACGGAAACGCGGCGAACATACCGGCTATCGCGCTCGCGAGTCCGTTCGCCCGCATGCCGCGCACGGCGTCTTCCTCGCTGATGTTCTTCTCGACGATATCGCCGATCGCGACGAAGAGGCCCATCGACTCGACCATCTGCACCACCATCACGACGATCATCGTGAGTACGGGCACCACGGAAAACACGGGCATGCCGAAGTGGAATGGCAACGGCATCGTGAACCACGGCGCGCTGGCGACGTTGCCGAAGTCGCCCATGCCGAGCGAGCACGCAAGCACGCTGCCCGAGACGAGGCCGATCAGCACCGACAGATTGCGCAGGAACGCATTGGCGAAGCGGTTGACGGCGAGAATCACGAGCGCGACGAACAGCGCGACGCAGAGGAACGGCAGCGCGCCGAAGTGCCGCGCATTCTCGCCGCCGCCCGCCCATTGATACGCGACGGGAAAGAGTTGCAGCCCGATCACGGTGACGATGCAACCGGTCACGACAGGTGGAAAGAAGCGTCGCAGACGTCCTACGAGCGGCGCAGCGAACATCGTGAAGACGCCCGCGCCGATCACCGCGCCGCAGACGCCCGCGAAGCCGCCGCCCGGACTCAAGCCGATCGCGATGACCGGCCCCACGCTGCTGAACGCGACGCCCTGGAGAATCGGCAAACGCACGCCGAATTTCCAGACGCCGACGGTTTGAAGCACCGTTGAGATGCCCGAGCAGAAAAGCGCCGTGCTGATGAGCACGGTGGTGTCGGCGGGCGACATCTTCAATGCGGATGCGACGATCAACGGCACGGCAATCGCGCCGATGTAAGCGACGAGCATATGCTGCAGGCCGAGCGTGATCATCTGCCGCTTGGGCAGGACGCGATCGACGGGGTGTTGGTCGGTGTTCATCACGTGTCTCCTGAATATCGTTATCGGCGGCTGCGTTCGTCAGGCCGCGACCGGCACTGCAAGACAGGCATGGAAGCGCTCGGTCAGCGCGGTGCGGTCGAGCGCGCGTCCGATGAACACGATGCGGCTCGAACGCGGTTCGTAGCCCCACGCCTGCGCCGCGCGCAATTCGATGATGTCGTGCACGCCTTGCAGCACGTAGCGATACGGCTGGCCCTTCACGGCGAAGATGCCCTTCATGCGAAAGAGGTTCGTCGCATCGGATGCGCGCAGTTCGGTGAGCCAGGTTTGCAGCGCTTCGAGCTCGATATCCGCATCGACTTCGATGCCCACCGACGTCACGCTTTCATCGTGATGGTGATCGTCGTGATCTTCTTCGTGATGGCCGTGATGATCGTGTTCGCGATCGCCATCTGCTTCGACGAGCTGCTGCGCGAACTCGTTCGCGCCTACGCCGAGAATCGTGCGCAGATCGATCTGCGCGTAACTCGACTCGACGATCTCAGCCGTCGCGTTGAGCCCGCGTAGCCGCTCTTTCAACGAAGCGATGTCGTGCGGCGTCACGAGGTCCACCTTGTTGACGACGATGCGATCCGCGCACACGATCTGATCGACCGCCTGGTTGTCGCGACCATCGAGCACGAGATCGTCGAGATGCGCGGCGATGTGCTTGGCATCGACCATGGTGACGACGGCATCGAGCGTTACGCGCTGCGCGATCGGATCGTCGATGAAAAAGGTCTGCGCGACAGGATAGGGATCGGCAAGCCCGCTCGTCTCGACGATGATGTGATCGAGCGGCTCGGGCCTTTCCACCAGCATCCTCACGATGCGCACGAGATCCTCGCGCACCGCGCCGACACAGCACACGCAGCCGTTCGTCATTTCATAGATCTCTTCGGTCGATTCGAGCACGAGCCCGCCGTCGATGCCGACTTCGCCGAACTCGTTCTCGATCACCGCGATCTTGTGGCCGTGCTTTTCGCGCAGGATGTAGTTGAGCAGCGTCGTTTTGCCCGCGCCGAGAAAACCGGTCAGCACAGTGACGGGAATCTTCCGGAACGCGTTGTGCGTCGTATGAATGTGAGTCATTGCTTGTCTCCTTGAGTAAGTCAGGCTTCGTGTTCTTTCCAGCGTCTTACCGAGTTGCAATCGAGGGCGAACAGATCGAGCACGCGGCCCAGCGTGTGATCGATCATTGCGTCGAGGGAAGCGGGGCGCGCGTAGAACGCGGGCACTGGCGGCGCGACGATGCCGCCCATCTCGGTGACGGCCATCATGTTGCGCAAATGCGCCAGCGTGTACGGCGTTTCGCGCGCGAGCAGCACGAGCGGGCGGCGCTCCTTGAGCGTGACGTCGGCCGCGCGCGAAATGAGGCTCGATGAAAGTCCGCTGGCGATTTCGGCGAGCGTCTTCATCGAACACGGCGCGACGATCATGCCCAGCGTGCGGAACGAACCGCTCGAAATGGCGGCGGCCATGTCATCGCATCGATAAGTGAAGCTTGCGAGCGCGTTGACGTCGGCGAGCTTGTGGGTGGTCTCGTGCTGCATTGTCAAAAGCGCGCTGCGCGAGATCGTCAGATGCGTTTCGATATCGAGTTCGCGCAGCAATTCCAGGAGGCGCACGCCATACATGAAGCCCGATGCGCCGCTGATGCCGACCGCGATGCGCCGCGTGCTCATTGCGTGGCTCCTTCCAGAATGCGCGCCGCGCGTTGCATTACCTCTTCGCCGATGCGCGCGCGTATGCCGTCGAAACGCGAGCCGCGCGTCGCGTCGATTCCCATGCGCGACGTGGTGCCGTCCACGGACGATGAAGGATCGAGCGGACTGCCCGGCAATCCGCCGACGATGAACACATCCTCGTGCGGCTGCGCGTGCGCGGCGATCGCCCAGAGCACTTGCGAATCGTCTGTTATGTCGATATCGCCATCGACCGCGACGACATGCTTGAGATACGGGTCCCAGCCGAGCAACGCGAGCATGATCTGGCGCGCTTCACCATCGCGCGTCTGATTCAACGCGACATAGCAGTGAAAGTGCGTGCCGGAGTTCGGATAGTGCAGCGCCGTGACCGATGGAAAGCGCGCCTTCAGCTTCTCGCTCATTTCCGCCTCGCGCGGCAGGCGGGCGAGCGTGAGATGCTCGGCATACGGACCGCCGACGACATCGACGAGCCACGCGTCGCGGCGGCGCATCATCGTGTCGACGCGCAGCACGTTGTTGGTCGACCGGTCCGACGAATAGCCCGTGAACTCGCCAAACGGTCCTTCTTCGGCGCGCGCATCGGGATCGATGGTGCCTTCGAGCACGAAC
This sequence comes from Caballeronia glebae, assembly GCF_001545035.1. Classification (GTDB taxonomy): domain Bacteria; phylum Pseudomonadota; class Gammaproteobacteria; order Burkholderiales; family Burkholderiaceae; genus Caballeronia; species Caballeronia glebae. The sequence goes on along the minus strand of NZ_FCOJ02000024.1, from coordinate 80,739 downwards.
TCCGCGGCCGCCGGCACGCCGATGCCGTAACGCGGCGTGCGCACGAGTTGCAGCGGCGCGCCGAAGAGTCCGCCGGCGATGGCGCGCTCATCGGCGCCGAAAGGCACGCGCGACGCCGCCGCGAGCATGAACAACGGATGCGCGCCAATCACCATCGCGACCTTCAGCGTATCGCCGCGCGCCTTTACGTTCTGCAGCATGCGCCACAGATGCCCGCGCGAATGCAGGCTCGTCGCCAGCGCGTTCTTCGCGTGCAGCATCGAGCGGTGATAGCTGAGATTGGCGATGCCGGTCACGGGGTCTTCGGCGACGATCACCGCGTTCGTTATGTACGCGCCGCGGTCGGTGGCGAAGTGGCGGATCATCGGCAGTCGCGCGAGATCGACCGCGTCGGCCTCGACGACTTCATCGAGTACGGGACCGCTTGCAACATACTCGGGCGCGACCGGCGCGTTCGCGCGTTGCTGATATGCGTCGAAGAGGCCGCGCGCATCGACATCGAACAGACGGCCGATGCGCTCGCGCGACGCGAAGAAGTTGGTGGCCAAAGGCGTATCGATGCCTTCGACTTGCTCGCATACTAGCATCGGATGTTGTCCGCGCGCGGCAAGCGCCGCGACGATCGCCGTGACATCCTGATCGGCCGACACAGGTTGCTTGAGCGTCAACACATCATCGGGATATCGCTCGCGATAGGCGCGCGCAAAGCTATGAAAGTCCTGTGTGGCGCGAAAGAAGTTATCGGCCATCGTGAGCTCCATCGAAAGGAAGAAGGGCGCGTGAGCAACCGCGCCCGCGTGAGGTCAGGCAGTCTGCGCGACTTCGTCGCTCGTTACATACGTGGCCTTCAGCCGCTTCTGCGCTTCGGCAAGATCCTTCGGTGGTTTGGTCGGCTCGATGCCCACCAGCCGCGCGATGTTGTTGCCCATGTAGTGTTCGAGACCGTCTTCATCGAGATCCATGCCTTGCGGCGCGGGACCGCATAACATCTCCAGTTCGCGCAGCCACATGCCCGGCTCGTTCGGCGGCGAATCGGTGCCGAACACGATCTTGTCGCGCGGCAACTGGCGCGCAAATTCGACGATGCGCGACTGATAACACCAGCCGGATTCGCAATAGACGTTGGGCGTGTCCATCGCCATCCAGAAGGCTTCGAACGAGTAATTGCCGCCGGTCTGAATGCCGAAGTGACCGATGATGAAATTCACCATCGGGAATTCGCGGATGATCGGATAGAACTGCGTGGGAATCGTGTACGGCCCGTCGCCCGTGTGAATCAGCACGACGACCCCAAGCTCCGCGCATTTCTTCATCGCCGGACGCAGCCAGTCGAGCGCGCGATCCGGCCGATAGCCGTGCATGTTGGCGTGCAGCTTGAGCATCTTGAAGCCGTACTCCTTCACGTGGAATTCGAGCTCGGCCGCGCCGTTCTCCGGACCCCAGCGCGGGTTATACGTGAAGTTGCCGATGAAACGATCGGGATACTTTTGCGTCAGCTCCGCGATATACGACATGTAATCGCGAATGCCCTCGCGGCCGCGCCGGTTGCCGTCGCGATAACCGGTGTTGCCCGGCGGCGGCTGGATAAAACCCATGTCGATGCGGCGCGGCTTGCCGTTGATGATGTACGGACCGTCCATCATCTTGAGAAGACGTTCGCCGGTGAACGGCTCGCCCGTGTGTCGCCAGGCTTCGTCGACGAGATTGGTCGGATGCAGATGGGTATCGATGATCATCAGCGCGCTCCTGCGTAGTCTGTTTCTTTGAATTGGTCGAGATAGGCCTGCGCTTCTTCGACGCTTGCGGGCGGCGCGCTCGGTTCGAGGCCGAGCATGCGCGCGAGGTTGTTGCCGAGATAATCCTCTAGCGTGTCTTCGTCGAGATTGAGGCCCTGCGGCGGCTCATGACAGAGCACTTCGAGCAGGCGCAGCCACATGCCCGGCTCGTTGGGCGGCGTGTCGGAGCCATACAGGATCTTGTGCGTGGGCAGAACCTTCGCGAACTCGACGATGCGCGATTGCAGACACCAGCTCGATTCGCAATAGACGTTCGGCGTATCGAGCGCCATTTGATATGGCTCGAAGCAATACACGCCGCCGGTCTGCACGCCGAAGTGCGCCATGATGAACGGCACCGACGGAAACTCGCGGATCAGCGGATACCATTCGCTCGGAATGCTGTACGGTCCGTCGCCGGTATGCAGCTTCACGATGAGCCCGAGGTCCGCGCATTTGCGCAACGCGGGGCGCAGCCAGTCGAGCGCGCGGTCCGGGCGGTACGCATGCATGTTGGCCTGCAACTGCACCATCCTGAAGCCGTGTTCCTTCGCATAGAACTCGATCGCGTCGGCGCCGTTCTCGGGGCCGCAGCGCGGGTTATACACGAAGCAGCCGAGCAGACGCTCGGGATACTTCTGCGTCATCTCGACGGTGTACGCCATATAGTCGTCAATCGACTCGCGGCCGCTACGCTCGCCGTCGGTCCACGTATAGATGGTGTTGCCTTGGGGCGGCTGAATGAAAGCCTTGTCGATGCGGCGCGGCTTGCCGTTGATGATGTACGGGCCGTCCATCACCTCGATCAGACGCTCGCCCGAAAAGGGTTCGCCGTCATGGCGCCAGGCGAGGTCGACGAGATTGGTCGGATAACAGCTTGTGTCGATGATCATGGTCTCGATCTCCTTGAGGGGAACTGGCGTGTCCAGTTGCCGGATCGCGGGCAGGCGCATCGATGGAACAAAAGCTCTTGCGAGCTTGCCCATGCGGCCTTTTGCAAGACGCATGTTGATGCGCCTTCCCCTCGCCGGCATCGAGTGTCACACTGACGTGCACTGCTGCTTGCGATGCAGTCTCACAAGTTATGCACGCTCTGTACAATATTTTTTGACCACGATCTTGATACGTTAGCGATATGGACATGCGGTACTTCGCGGTGCTCGCCGATGAACTCCATTTCGGGCGCGCAGCCGCGCGGCTGCACATTTCACAGCCACCGCTAAGTCAGCAGATCCGCATCCTCGAAGAGGAAATGGGCACGGCGCTTTTTCTGCGCTCGCAACATCGCGTCGAACTCACCGAGGCAGGGAAAACACTGAAAGAACAAGCGCCGCTGATCTTCGCGCAGTTCGAGCGCGCGATCGATCTAACGCGTTGCGCGGGGCGCGGCGAAGTGGGAAGCCTGGAGATAGGTGTTATCAGCTCGGCGATGGTCGAGCCGATTCCACGCGCGCTCGGCGTGTTCGCGCGCAAGCATCCGCAAGTGAGATGGACGCTTCACGAGATGACGCCCGCCGCGCAAATCCAGGCGTTGAAAGAGCGGCGGCTCGATGTGTGCTTCTTTCGCGTGTCGCACGAAGATCCGGAGATCGTCAGCGAAGTCGTGCTGCGCGAGCCCGCCGTGGTTGCATTGCCGCTTTCGCATCCGTTCGCCTCACGCGGGGACATCGCGTTGCGTGAGCTTGGAGACGAGCGCTTTCTGTCCTTCGGGCTGCTGCATTCGCAACTCGCGCGGTTTCTGCGCGACTGCTGCGTCGAGGCGGGATTCACGCCGCGCATCGAGCAGGAAGTCGTCGAACTTCATACGCTTCTGTGTCTCGTGCGTGAAGGGCTGGGCGTTGCGCTGCTGCCGGCATCGGCTGCGCAATTGTCGAGTGGCGGCGTCGCATTCGTGCCGCTCGCATCGCCCTGTCCCGAGGTATCGCTGCATGCGCGTTATCGTGCGGAAACGCCGTCGCCGGTGCTGGCGCGGTTTCTCGACACGGTGCGCGAAGTCGTCAGTTGCGCTCGCGCGCGTTGACCGTTTGCGCGACGAGCTCGCGTATCGTTTCGACGAGCGGCGCCACGCGTGCCGACTTCTCGCGCGGCCACACCGCGTAGAGGTTGTAGTGCGTCGGGATCTCGACCTGCGTGAGTTCGACGAGCGTGCCGTTGCGTTGCGCGTCGGCGGCGAGCAGGCCGCGCGCAAGACCGACACCCACGCCCGCGCTCGCGGCCGCGATCAGTCCCGCTGCGTTGTCGAACACGGCGACCGCATGCGGTTCCGTTTCCGGGAGGCCCGCGGCGGCGAGCCACGGAATCCATGAGCGCTTCGTGTAGCCGAGCAACGGCAGCGCGAGCACTTGCTGCGGAGCGAGCGGCATGGCCAGTCCGCGCGAATCCAGCAGCGCCGGCGAGCCCATGACCGTCAGACGATCGCCGCAGATAAGCGCGTTCTCGAAGCCATCCCATTCGCCGTAGCCATAACGCAGCGCGAGATCGACACGCTCGAAGGCGCTGCGATCATGACGGGGCGCGGAGAGCATCGTGAGCGACGTGCCCGTCAGTGCGCCGAGCAACGCGGGCAGGCGCGCGACGAGCCAGCTTTGCGCAAGCTCGGGATCGACGTCGAGCGTAATCGACTGCTTCACCGCGCGCTCCTTCACCGACGACAACGCGCGATCGATCTGCTCGAAGCCATCGCCTAGCTGATTCGCGAAGAGCGCGCCCGCATCGGTCAGCACCACGCGCGCGCCTTCGCGCACGAAAAGCGGTTGGCCGACGAACTCTTCGAGCGTGCGGATCTGCTGGCTGATCGCGCTATGCGTGAGCGACAACTGCCGCGCGGCGCTCGAAAAACTGCCGGCGCGCGCCGCCTGCAAAAAGGCCTGCATCGACTGGAGCGAAGGATAGCGCTTCAACATAGGTGTTAGCCGGGCTTACGGATGATCAAAGAAATCGTCGCTGGCGTTCATGCCCGGCGGCTTCCGATAATGGCCGCAAGCTCGAACGACATTCAGGAGACAGCGCATGATCGAAATCGTCGTCAATGACGCGCGGCACTCGCTCGACAATGTACCGGAAGACATGCCACTGTTGTGGGTGCTGCGCGACCGGATCGGTTTGACGGGCACGAAATTCGGCTGCGGCGGCGGCTTTTGCGGCGCGTGCACGGTTCATCTGGATGGCGAGGCCGTGCGCTCGTGCCTCTTGCCGATCGCGGCCGTGGCCGGCAGACGCATCACGACGATCGAAGGTCTTTCGAAGGACGGCACGCATCCTTTGCAGCGCGCGTGGGTCGCGGAAGACGTGCCGCAATGCGGCTATTGTCAGTCGGGACAGTTGATGCAGGCGGCGGGGTTTCTCAAGGGCAAAACGTCCGTCAGCGACGACGCCATCACGGCGGCGATGTCGGGCAATATCTGCCGCTGCGGCACGTATGCGCGCATTCGCCGGGCTATCAAGCGCGCGGCGGCGGAGGCCTGAATGCGTATCGACGAACACACTTCGACGGCCACGCATGGCGCGGCGCGCCGCCGCTTCATGAAGCAAGGTTCAGCGCTGCTGGCGGCGGGACTCGCGATCGGCTTCCGCTTGCCTGAGGCGTTGGCGAAGAGCGGCGATCCTCATCCGCGCGATGGCGAATTCGAGCCGAACGCATGGGTGCGCGTGCTGCCCGACGACACGATCAAGCTCGTCGTTCACAAGCACGATTCGGGCACCGGCACGCGTACCGCGCTCGCGGCGCTCGTCGCGGAAGAGCTGGATGTCGATCCGTTTCGCATCGACGTGATCACGCCCGAGAATCCCTTCTATGCCGATTACATTCATCCCTTGTGGAAGGTGTTTTCGACGGGCGGCAGCACGAGCGTGGCGCTCGAATACGACCGCTTGCGGCACGCGGGCGCAACAGCGCGCGCCATGTTGATCGCGGCGGCCGCGAAGCAGTGGAAGGTCTCGCCGTCCGCGTGCACGACCGACGACGGCTTCGTGATCTGCAAGGCGAGCGACAAGGCGAACGACATGCGTGCGAGCTATGGTTCGCTCGCAGTCGTCGCCGCGAGTTTGCCCGCGCCCAAAGACGTGCCGTTGAAAGACCCATCGCAGTTCAAGTACATCGGCAAGCTGCGCAAGAAGCGCGACGCCGCGCAGAAGGTATGCGGCGCGTTCGCGTACAGCATCGATGTGCGCTTGCCGGACATGCTCGTCGCCGTCGTCGCGCGCGCGCCCATGATCGATGCGCGCGTGCGCAACGTCGATGCCAAAGCGGCGCTCGCCGTCTCCGGCGTGCGGCAAGTGCTGCCGATACCCGCACGCCCGGACGTGCTCGGCGGCAATCAGGCGGGTGTCGCCGTGCTCGCCGACGATTACTGGTCCGCGCACAAGGGGCGGGCCGCGTTGCGCATCGAATGGGAAGACAGTCTGTTCGAAAGCTTCGATAGCCGCGACGTCGTCGCGCATCAGGCCGCATGGCTCGACGATCCCGCCGCGCGCGTCGTCACGACTGTTACGAACGGCGACGCCGAAGCCGTCTTCAAGCGTGGGCCGCGCGTGATCCAGGCTTCGTATTCGATGCCATACAAGGCGGCGAATCCGCTCGAACCCATCAACGTGACTGCGTGGGCGAAAGACGGCGGCATCGCGTATTGGGGCGGTTTGCAAGTGCCATCGACGGCGCAGGAGGCGGCGCAGGTAATCGGCCGCATTCCGGCGAATCGTGTCGTGCTGCACGAGCTGGTTTCGGGCGGCAGCTTCGGTGCGCGTGAATCCAAGTACTGGCTCTTCGAAGTTACGTGGCTGGCTTTGCAGACCGGCAAGCCCGTCAAGTTGATAAATAGCCGCGAGGACGAAATGCGCGCGCTCTTCTATCACTCGGCGAGCCATCATCGTGCAAAGGCCGTGCTCGATGCACACGGCGATCTCCGCGCGCTGCAACTGCGCGCGGTCATGGCGGCATCGCCGGAGCAATGGGAGCCGGGCTATTTCGATCGTCCCGACCGCATGGACTACAGCACGACGGAGGCAATCAGCAAGTATGAGTTCGCGTATGGCGCGCCGCATGCGGATATCGGCTGGGTGCGTCACGAAACGGGCGTGCCGACCGGCTGGTATCGCGCGGTGAGTTATATCCCGAACGTATTCGCGGTCGAATCGTTCATGGACGAAGCCGCGCATGCGGGACATCGCGATCCGGTCGAGTTTCGCGTCGCGCATATGAAGGACGCGCGGCATGTCGCCGTGTTGCGCGAGGCCGCGATGCGCGCTGGCTGGGGCAAGCCGCTGCCGCGCAACACAGCGCTCGGCGTCGCGACCAATCGCGCGTATGGCAGTTACATCGCGGTGATCGCGCGCGTGGCACGTCGCGACGACGGCATCGTGATCGAGAAGCTCACGTGCGTGGCCGACTGCGGACTCGCGGTGTCGCCCGGCGGCGTAGAAGAGCAGTTGTACGGCGGCCTGATGTGGGGACTCGGACACGCGCTTGCCGATTGCATCGACATACGGCACGGCCAGGTTCAGCAGACCAATTTCGATTCGTATCGCGTGATGCGCATGAGCGATATGCCCGGCATCGACATACACATCATGCAGGGCGATCCGGCGAAGCCCGGCGGCGTCGGCGAGTTGTCGAGTCCGTCGGTAGCGCCTGCGATCGGCAATGCCGTGTTCAGGCTCACGGGCAGAAGGCTGCGCGAGACGCCGTTCGATTTGCGTCAGGCCGTTCGAAGCTAGGCGATGCGAGAACCGCTCAGGCGGCCAGCACTTCGTTGGCCGCCTCCACATCAACCAGCGCCGCCGCGTGTTCGCGGATCAGACGATAAACCGTCTCGCCCGCCACGGTCTCCGATTCGAGCAACTGATCGGCGATCGCGCGCAACACCGGCTCGTTTGCCTGCAGCAGCGCGAAGCATTCATCGCTCAGGTCATGCAGCAACGCGTTCGCATGGCCGATCGAATTTTTCAGCTGCAAGCCCGCATATTGCTGCGGCAACGCGGCGAGGCTGAACAGATTGCCTTCTTCGTTGAAGCCGAACTTCGACACCATGTCGAGGCTGATACGCGACGCCTCCTGAAGATCCGATGCCGCGCCGCTCGATGCTTCGTCGAACATGAGCAGTTCCGCGTTGCGTCCGCCGAGCAGCACCTGAATCTCGTTGCGCAATTCGGTTTCGCGATACAGGTGCTTGTCCTGCATCTTCGTGATGAGCGCGACGCCCAGCGCGCCGCCGCGCGGCAGGATCGTCACTTCTTCGAGCACGCCCGTGCCGAGCAGCGCCGCGACGAGCCCGTGACCCGCTTCGTGTACCGCGATGCGCGTGCGTTCGTCATCCGAGAGCGCGCGCTCCGCGCCGTTGACATCGCCGATGCGCGCGATCTTGACCGCTTCGAGGAAGTGCGTCGCCGACACTTCGCGGTCGCCCGCCTTGCGCGCGACGAGTCCCGCCTGATTGACGATCATCGCGAGCGTGGCCGGCGACAGGCCCGTCGTCAGACGCGCGAGCTGATCGAAGTCGATGTCGTCGCGCTTCGTCTTCAGATTGTCCGCGTAGAAGCGCAGGATCTCCGCGCGATCCTCGACGCCCGGCAGCCGCACTTGCACCGTACGGTCGAAACGGCCAGGACGACGCAGCGCTTCATCGAGATTGTCGGGATGGTTCGTCGCCGCGACGATGATCACGCCCTCGTTCGAATCGAAGCCGTCCATCTCCGCGAGCAGTTGATTGATGATGCGGTTGCTTTCCGCTTCGACCGGGCCGCCGCCGGTATCGGTGCGCTTGCCGAGACCATCGGCTTCGTCGATGAAGATCACGGTCGGCGCGTTCTTGCGCGCGAGCTCGAACAGATGCTTCACTTTCTGAATGCCGACGCCGTAGTACTTCGCGCTGAAATAGCTGCCCGTGATCGCGATGAAGTTCGCGCCGCATTCGCCCGCGAGCGCCTGCGCAAGGCGCGTCTTGCCGACGCCGGGGCCGCCCGTCATCAGGATGCCGCACGGCGCACGCACGCCCATGCCGGTAAATTGCGCAGGCTCGGTGAGCCACGCGCGCACATCGTTGAGTGCGGCTTTCGCCTCGCCTGCGCCGATGACGTCATCGAAACGTAGCGTCGGCGATTGACCGAGCAGTTGCGCGCCACCGCGCGTTTCACGGCGCATGAACCAGAAGAGGCCGCCGATCATCAGTAACGGCAGCAAGAGGCTCAGCCCGTCGCGCGAGCGATCGAACATCTCGCTCCAGCGCGCGAAACCCGTTCGCACGTCCGCGTCCGGCAACCAGACCAGTTGATACGGCGAGGCTGCGTCGGGCTTCATGTCGCCGAGCAGCAGCGCGTTGGAGAATGCGCCGTTGTGGTCGGCTACGAAATACCTTTCGCCGTTGAGCGTGGAGACGAGAATCGCATCGGGACTGACGCCGATCGTCGCGACATTCTTCGCGCGAATATCGGTCAGCATTTCCGAAGCGTCTTTCTCCCGATGCGTCCACGGCGATGCGTCATGACGCATCTGATTGGCGACGCCCGTCAGCGCCGCGGGCTGCGAATGTGCGGCCCGCTGTTCATTGCGCCAATGCAGAATGCTGACGCCCGCCACGAGCGCGGCCGCGATCACACCATATGCGATATATCGGCCAACGCGTGACCGCAGCGAATTCCTTGCCGGTTTCATCAATTCTGTCCAGTGGGGCCACAAGCGCGGCGCCCTAAAGCTATCGACGGATGAATAGAATCCAAACGAGTGTCTCTATCGTGCTTCGGTGGTGGGATGCCCGCGCGTATGTCTTGATGCTCAAGATGGCGAAGCGATCGACCTTGAACCGCAGATCGTCAACCATGCGAGCATGGCCCCTTTTTTTGGGAGTGCTTCGCTGGAATGTTGCCCGTAAATGCATGACCATTCGATAGCGCGAAGCAGCGCGCGAACGAGCGTTCAACACGCCGATTCAATCTTCACGTCTTCTTTTTTTTATTAACGGCAGGTGACGAGTCTTCTTGACGGCAGTGTAAAAAACGGATGAACCGCGCTCGCAGCGTGATGCGGGCTTGATGGCGTATGCAGGCGAGGCCAAGGATAGCACGGCAAAAATCTCCGCTCCACCCGGTAAGGAATACTGCTTGCTTATGCTAGGGAACTCCGCGCACATGGGGCGCGCGGCGGACTCGAACGAGAGGGGGATAACATCATGTTGTATTACGCGTTGGTCTTTTTCATCATCGCCATCATCGCGGCCGCGCTCGGATTCGGCGGCATCGCGGCGGGTGCGGCGGGCATCGCAAAGATCCTGTTCTTCATATTCCTCGTGATATTCCTCGTGACGCTGGTGATGGGCCTCATGCGGCGTTGACGGCCTTGTTTGAAGGCGTCGTGCCGAGGCTGGCACGACGTTTTTTTGCCGTCCAATGTGAAGGTCATTCGCACATGACCGAAAAGGCACGCTTTATTTGCAAAAGCGATAACTTTTAAGTCGATCTCCTCGAATGCCTACGACGATCGCTCGATAGCCTTGCCGAGCAGATCGAGCCCCAGATCGATCTCTTCCTCGCTCACGGTCAGCGGCGGCGCGATGCGAAACACGCCGCCCATGCCGGGCAGTTGCACGATGTTCATGCTCAGGCCGAGATTCATGCATTCGCGCGTGATCTTCGCGCCGAGACCGTCGGCGGGTTCCTTCGTGCGGCGATCTCTCACGATCTCCACGCCGAGCAGCAAGCCGCGTCCGCGCACATCGCCAATGCAGTCGAAGCGCTCCATCAGATCGAGCAGGCCGCGTCTGAGCCGCGCGCTCATCACGTTCGCGCGCGCGACGAGACCATCGCGTTCGACCACGTCCAGGACACGCAGGCCGACGGCGGCGGGCAGCGGATCGGACACGTGCGTCGTGTAGAACAAGTAGCCGAGCGCATGCGCTTTCTCTTCGATTTCCGCCGATGTCACGACGGCCGCGAGCGGCAAACCCGCGCCGAGCGTCTTGGACAGCGTGAGAATGTCGGGCGTGACGCCGTCGCGCTGGAACGCGAACATGGTGCCCGTGCGGCCGATGCCCGTTTGCGCTTCGTCGAGAATCAGCAGCATGCCGCGCTCTTCGCACTTGCGCTTCAACGCCGCCATATAGCCTTCCGGCAATTCGATGATCCCGCCCGAACTCAGGATCGGCTCCGCGATGAAAGCGGCGAGATTGCCGCTCGACTGCCGGTCGATGAGATCGAACGCGTAGTCGAGTTCCGCGAGCCAGTCGTACCGGCCGTTGCGTTCGAAGCGCGCGCGATACGCGAACGGCGCGGGAATCGCGAACGATCCGACCGCCGCGGGACCGACGCCCTTGCGCCCGGCGCTGTACGTGGCGGACGCGGCGTGGCCCGTCATGCCGTGCCACGACTGCGCAAAGCCGACGACTTCATACCTTCCAGTGACGAGCTTCGCCATGCGGATCGCGGCCTCGTTCGATTCGGCGCCGGTGCTGAGCAGCAGCGCGCGATCGAGTCCGGCGGGCGTGATATCGGCGAGACGCGTCGCGAGATCGACCACGGGACGCGACAGCATTCCGCTGAACAGATGATCCAGTTTGCCCGCGTATTCGCTTATCACCGAGACGATCTCGGGATGGCTGTGACCGAGCACCGCGCTCATCTGTCCCGACGTGAAATCGAGGATCGCGCGGCCGTCCGCGTCGTAGACGAAACTGCCCTGCGCGCGCTCGATGATCATCGGCTCGAACGTGCCGCCGTAGCGGATGAGATGTTGTCTGGCGTTGCGCCAGAAAGTTGCGTCGTTGTTCAGGGACACCGTGCTTCTCCTGGCGAGTAGCGGAACGAAATAGCGGAACGAATTTGCAGTGTAGACAACGCTCCGGTTTTATAGAATCGAATAGTTCTAATGCGAGATAGAAGAGGTGTTAATACCTTGAGCCTGTCACTCGAAATCGAATTGTTGCGCTCGTTCGCCGTCATCGCGGAGATGCGGGCTTTGAGCCGCGCGGCCGAGCGCATCGGCCGGACGCAATCCGCGCTAAGCCAGCAGATGAAGCGGCTGGAGGACATCGTCGATCAGCCGCTTTTTCAGCGCACCGGACGCGGCGTCGTGCTGACGAATCCCGGCGAACGCCTGCTGGTTCACGCGCAGCGCATCTTGCGCCTGCACGACGAGGCGATGGCCGATCTGTGCGGAAAAGGGCTATCGGGCAGCATTCGTTTCGGCTGTCCGGACGATTACGCTGCCGTCTTTCTGCCGAGCTTGCTGCGACAGTTTTCGAGCCAGCATCCGCACGCGCTGGTGGAAGTCGTGTGCGGTCCGACGCCTCGGCTCGCCGAGCAACTGAAAAAGCGCGCACTCGATCTCGCGATGCTCTCGCTGCCCGACGACCGCGCCGGCAGCGATGCGATCCGGCGCGAGCAACTGGTCTGGATCGGCTGCCCGGGGATGGATTCCGCGCACTACGATCCGTTGCCGCTCGCGCTTTCCGATCCGGACACGCTCGATCACATCGCCGCGTGCGACGCGTTGCAGCGCGCGGGCAGGGCGTATCGCATCGCGTACGCGAGCAGCAGTCTCGCCGGTCTCATCGCGCTCGTGCGCTCGGGGCAGGCCTTCGCGGTCATCACGCAGACGGCCGTGCCCGCCGATCTCTGCGTGCTGAACGCGGATACCGGACTGCCCGCGCTGCCGGGCGTCGGCATATCGTTGAAGTTCGCGCGCGAGCGTCCTTCGATATTGACGGCGGCGTTCGCGGAACACATCCGGCTCACGCTGCCGTTGTTGTAGCGCAAGACCGATTGCGCGAAGTGGGCAGCAATTCGCCCGTTTTCCGGCACATCGCGGAGCGACGTCGGGCGCTAAGATAACTTCCATCCCCTCTAGCTCATTTTCTCCAAGGAATGAGCGACTTTCGCGTCGTGCGGATTCCGTCCGCACGACGTTTTTCTTATGCGCGCCGGGCTACACTAGCCGCACATTTCACCCGCCCGCACGCCATGCCGCCAAGCGACCCCGATAGCGACGACGCCCTGCAAGATCCGGCTCTGCTGCGGCGTCTGTTGCGTGCCAAAGACCGCATGGACGCGTGCTCGCACGAGGACTGGCCCGTGAAGCGGTTGGCCGAGGTCAGCGGCGTCTCCGAGGCCCATTTCGCGCGTTCGTTCAAGCGGGCGTTCGGCATTCCGCCGCATCGCTATTTGCTGACGCGGCGTATTGAGCAGGCAGTCACGCTGTTGCGCGATACCGATCTCGCCATCACGGACATCGCCTTCGTCACCGGCTGGGAAAGCCTCGGAACATTCGGTCGCATTTTTCGCGATATCACCGGCCACAGTCCGGGCGCGATGCGCGTGCAATCGCGCGCCAGCATAGCCTCGCTCGATTGCGTGCCCGCCTGCGTGCTGAAGGCCGCGCAACGTCCCGATCTCACGATCGCAGTTTTGGAGAAGCGGCGGCGCGATGCGACAGGTACAGTGCGGCCATCTTCAACGAAGGAGGTCACATGAACCAGGGCATCAACGTGGTGGGCATTTACGTGGACGATCAGGACGAAGCGCTCGCGTTTTATGTCGACAAGCTCGGATTTCGCGTTCACACCGATGTGCGCAACGGCACTTATCGATGGCTCACCGTGCAGCATCCGGATCAGCCGTCGTTTCAGCTCGGGCTGTTTGCGCCGGGCGCGCCGATTCACGACGATGCGACCGCGCAAACCCTGCGCGCGATGGTCGCCAAGGGCGCAATGCCGCCGCTCGTGCTCTCCGTCGTCGACTGCCGCGCGACTTACGAGCGGCTGAAGGCGAGCGGCGTGGAGTTCACGCAAGAGCCGGTCGATCGCTTTGGCAGCGTCGATGCCGGATTTCGCGATCCCGCCGGCAATGGCTGGAAGATGATTCAGGCGCCGCGAAACGAGCGTTGAAGCGGCGCGGCATCGGGACGCGATTTGTCCGCGTTCGCGGCGAAGATGAGGTCTGTTCGTACAGTGCTTAGAACATGACCGATACCCTACTTCAATCGCAACGGACGGCCCCCGCGTCCTCCTATGACCCTCCGCGCGACACGTCGGCGCTCGTGCTGGCGTGGATCAGGCGCGCGCGCGAATCGCAGATTCGTCACTACACGATGGCCGACAAGCTGACGCTTTGCGGCAGACGGCTCGGACTCGCCGTCATCGGCATCACGGCGGCGACGGGCACGTCGGCGTTTCTCTCGCTTGTCGCGACGATGGTGTCGCCGGATGTGCGCATCGTGATCGGCATGACGAGTCTGAGCGCCGCGGTGCTCGCCTCATTGCAGACGTTCCTGCGCTACAGCGAGCGGGCGGAATTGCATCGCCGGGCGGGCGCGCAGTATGGCGCGGTGCGGCGGCGTCTCGAAGCGATTCACGCCGCCGATGCTTGTGCGTGCGACCCCTGTGTGGTCGATGCGGTGCGGGAAGAGTTGGACCAGATTGCGCAGACCGCGCCGCATCTGCCGCGCGCTGTGGTGGGCGAGAGAGCGAAGGGTTAGTCGCACGATCGCGGCCGCGAATAGCCCTATCTGACACGCGCTTTCCGCACCTTTCACCTGATGAATACATGCTGTTCGAAAGGGTATGTTTGTTCTTCCGAAACAATGGCCGGTGTGCTACGGTAATTCGTATGTATTACTTGCGACCGGACGATCGCTGATTGTCGATCGGCGTTCCGAACTGATTCGGACGGAGTGTGACAATGGAACAGCGAGGCGATGGCTCGTCGCTATATTTCGTCATCTGCCCCCGATGTGAAACCCTTTCATCAGTAGAAGAAAGCGTGTGCCCGTTCTGCGGCGCCGACCGGCACGGGGCCGTGCTGACGAGGGGCGCGGAGACAGCTTTGCGGGCAGTCGAGGCGGCGCGCGGCGTCACGCGCAATATTCACGAGCGCGGCGAGTTGGTCCCCGTGAGATGGCCCGCGCGTGTGAGGGATTATGAACCTCGTTTGCCTGCGCCCGCGTCCCAAGCCAGCAGCGCGGCTGTCCTCGAAACAGAGCGCGCGTCGAACTCGATACTTGCCACGGTCGTGATGGGGGCTGCCGTGCTCGTCGCGTGTTTTCTGGCACGTGCTTATTTCGACCAACAGGGTTCGACACCGCGCGCGGGAACGCTTCCCGTGGCCGTCGCGGGCACGGTTAGTCCGGCTCCGACGAAGACCGACGTAACCCTCAGCAATATCGATTCGGCGGACAGGATCGTGGACGGCGCATCGCGTAGTGCGCCGCATCCGTCAGTCGAATCCGCGTCGCCGTTCATTCCGGTCAAGGCATCGAGCAAGGAAAACGCTCGGCAACGTGTCGTTCCCGAACGTTCGATCGAAAAAAAGAACTCGACTTCTAGCTCCAGACAAACCCTAAGGACAACTTCGAAAACCACTTCGAAAACGGCTTCGAAAACGGCTTCGGTGCCTGCATCCAAACCCGTGTCAAAATCCGCCGCGGCGTGTCCGCATAAGTCCGATCGTGCGTGCGCCGAAGCAAAGAAAAGCTATGCATCGAAGACGGAGCCGAAGCAACGGCAGACGCGCGCGGCGTCGCATACAGCGCCCGTCGCTCAGACAAAGGCCGGCGCGAAGGAATTTCAAAAGGTGGCGGCCATCGCTCCGCCGGTGAAACCCGCCATGACGGCCGACGACAGTTGGCGGCCGAGCAAAAAGAAGAACTGAGCCGCAGTAACGCGCGTGTCATATCCGCTGAAGAAAGGCGCGCGGATCAGATCCACTTCGCTTTCCGGAACCATCGAAAAAGCAGCGTATCGATCATGACGATCGCCGCGATGACGACCGGATAACCGAAGCGCGCGTGCAATTCCGGCATGTGCTCGAAGTTCATGCCGTAGATGCCGGCGATCATCGTCGGCACCGCGAACATCGCCGCGAACGTGCCGAGGCGCTTGGTGATTTCGCTGTCGGTCAGCGCGATCATGCCGAGGTTGACCTGAATCGCGGTGATCACCATTTCGCGGCGTCCTTCGATTGCGCCGACGATGCGCTCCAGATGAAAGTACACGTCCTTGAAGTATGTCGTCATGCCTTCGCAGATGCGCGGCACGCGTCCGCCGGTCAGCTTGCCGACGCCTTCGAGCAACGGGCCGATGTGATGCCGCAGCACGACGAGCCGGCGCTTGAAGCGATATAGATCCTCGATCAACTCGCGCGAGTCGCTGTGCGCCTGACGCGCGAAAATGCGGTCTTCGAGTACTTCGAGCTCGGCGGTGAGCGTCTCCAGCACGGAGAAATAGCCGTCGACGATATCGTCCATCAGCGCATACAGCACGAACGCGGAACCTTGCTTCAAAAGCGGCGGCTCGCTCTCGCAGCGCTCGCGCACTTTCTTGAAGCCGCGCATTGTACGCATGCGCACCGAGAGCACATAGTTCGCGCCGACGAATACATCGACTTCGCCGAATAACAAATTGCCGTCTTCCTCTAACTCGACGGTGTGCATTACCGCGAACAGCGAATCGCCGTTTTCCTCGATCTTCGGCCATTGATGATGCGCGCGCACATCTTCGACGGCGAGTTCGTGCAGGCCGAATTCTTCTTTCATCGCATTGAGTTCGGCGGGATCGGGGTCCTTGAGCGCGACCCACACGAAGCACTCCGGCTTTTGCACGTAGTCGCTGATTTCCTCGACGGTGATGTCGCCGAGTTTTCGGCCGTCCTGATAGGCAACGCAGGCAATCAACATGCTTCATCTCCTGGCGGGAGGCGCGGTTGAGTGCGTGCCTGGCGGATCGACGCATCGCGCGGATGGCTCGCACCTGGCGGGGTTCGATCGGCGCGGACAGACATGCATCGTGCATGGGTCAGTCGACGTTTTGATGACATCGCGCGCGGCGTCGATGTGTTCGCTGCGCGCAGAAGGAAGATAGAGCAATCGGCAGGAACGCGCTTCGCGCCGGACGCGAAGCGCACTGATGGATATTTATTCGGCAGCCTGCCAATGCTCGTCGACGGTCTTATCCGTCACGCGCACCTTCGCGACCATCGGCGCATAACCGCGCAGCCTGATTTCATCGACGGCAAGCCGCTCCGAGCGATAACTTTGCTGCGTCATTCTCGATCCGTCGTTGAATTCGAGCGCATAGCCGTCGATCGGCCCCCACTGGCCCTTCGGCATCGGTTCGATATAAACATTTTGCATCGCGTTTCTCCAGCGTGATTGGAAAGCACTGGGCGGTTCGCATTGGCGAACTTACACCTCTTGTATAAGAGGTTATCGAAGAAACGTGGCCGGCCGGCGCGGATGCGTGGCGTTGCGCACCAAATAAAACTTGATTCAAATCAAGGCGCTAACCGCGCGCTCTCATGATGAGAAAGCCCATCCTCCGATATGCAACCCGACGCGTGCTGCCATGCAGCGCGGATTTTCGTGAAACGGACCTCAATTCCGTATCGTGAAAATCAATGACGCAACGCGCTTTGGCACTCGACGTCGAGAAAATTGTTGATGGCGGGCGCGACGTCCGCTGGCACGGAGGCGAAGCGAAAGCCGTTGCGTCCTTTGCGCTTGGCCTCGTACATCGCGCGATCCGCTTCGCCGAGCATCGCTTCGGCCGACGTGTCGAAGCCGCCCGCGCACATCGCGATGCCGACGCTCGTGCCGAGATGCGCTTCGGCACGGCCGAGTTCGAACGGCCGGCCAATCGCGCGGCAGATGTCCTGCGCAATGCGGCTGCACGCGCCCGGCGACGAGAGGCCTCGGGCGAGCAGCACGAATTCGTCGCCCGCGAGGCGGCAGACGAGATCGCCCGCGCGCGTGGCCTTCTTCAGCCGCGCGGCCACCTGTTTCAACAGCGCGTCGCCGACATCGTGGCCGTGCTGGTCGTTGACGTTCTTGAAGCCGTCGAGGTCCATGAAGAAGAGCGCGAAAGGCACGGCATCGTCGCGGGCCGCATCGACCGAAAGCGCGAGTTGCTCGGCGAGCGCGCGCCGGTTCGGCAAGCCTGTCAGCGCATCGAGCATGACTTCGGAGCGCATCTGGTTCTCGCGCCGCTTGGTCTCGGTGATGTCCTGCGACATGATGTAGAAGCCGGCGACTTCATCGCGCTGAAACTCGGGAATATAAGTCGCGTTCCAGATGCGGCTCGGCGCGCCCTCGTAGACGATGTCCTCGTGCGTCACGCGTTCGCCCGCGAGCACGCGGCGAAAGTAGGGCTGGCAACGCTCGAACGTCGCCGCGCCGATCGTGTCGCGCACGCGCTTGCCACGCAACGCGGCCGGATCGACGTCGAACACTTCGCGATACACCTGATTATTGAAACGGTAGCGCAGGTCCGCATCCACATGGGCGATCAGCACCGGCAGGTTGTCCGTGATCGTCTGCAACGCGGTGCGGCTGCTAGTGAGTTCGCGGGTGCGTTCGAGCACGCGGCGTTCAAGTTCCTGTCGATAATCGCGCAATACCTGTTCGCTGTATTTGCGGCTCGTGATGTCGTGCATCACGCTCACGAAGTGCAGCGGCTCGCCGCGCTCGTCGCGGATCAGCGCGACGGAAAGCTCGATCCACACCGGCTCGCCGTTGCGGCGGCGATAGCGTTTTTCAAGCGTATATGTCTTGATCGTGCCGTCGAGCAGTTCGGCGACGAGCTGCAGATCGGCGGATAAATCCGCTTCCTCGGTGATCTGCTGAAACGTCATCGTGACAAGTTCATCCGCGCTATAGCCTGTGATTTCACATAACTTCGGATTGACTTCGACGAAGCGGCCGTCCAGATCGACGATAGCCTTGCCCGTCGGCGTCTGTTCGAAGATCGTGCGAAAGCGCGTCTCGGACAGGCGCAGCTTGCGGCGATCGGCTTCCTGAATTTCGCGCGTCTCGCGCGCGGCTTCGCGCTGCACGATCTCACGCTCGACCGTGGCCGCGAGATCGCACAAGGCGGCTTGCAGACCGGCGCTCAGCTTGCGCGGTTTCGTGTCGATCGCGCAGAGCGTGCCGAGCACGAGACCTTTCGACGAGCGCAACGGCACGCCCGCGTAGAAGCGGATATGCGGCGCGCCCGCGACGAGCGGATTGCCGGCGAAGCGCGCATCGGTGTGCGTATCCTCGACGAGCAGCAGGCGCTCGGAATGCAGCGCGTGCGCGCAGAAGGAAACATCGCGCGCGGTTTCGCATACATCGAGTCCGAGACGCGACTTGAACCATTGCCGATGTTCATCGACGAGCGATACCAGCGCGATCGGCACCTGCAACAACTCGGCGACGACACGCGTCGCACGGTCGAAGACTTCTTCTCGCGGCGTGTCGAGCAAGTCGAGGCTGCGCAGCAACTGGAGCCGCTTCGCTTCGTCGGCGGGCAGGGGCGCCGCGTGCCATTCGTGGACGGGTTGCAAGGATCTTCTCGATTTCTTCCGGGTTACACAAGGCCATCGCGCTCCACGTATCGCCGTGGGGCCCGATGCCACGATGGGCAATCTACCGAACCCTGCGCAATCCCGATTCGTCGATCAAAGGCACGCTTGGCCTTCAGTTCGCCGCATGTGCCTTACGCGTGAAAGCATGCGGGCCGTTCATAGCCCGAGACAAACGGCCCCGGCCGCGACGACCACGCACGCGAGCCAGCGTTTCGCGCTGACCGCCTCTTGCAGGAACACGCGTCCGATGAGCGCCGCGAACACGACGCTCGTCTCGCGCAACGCGGACACCGTGCCCATCGCGCCCGATTGCATCGCCCAGATCACGATGCCGTAGGCCGCTATCGATACGAGGCCGCCCGCGAGCGACGAACCCACGGCCATCGGCGCTTCCTTCAAGGGCGTAAAGAGCGCCGCCGTGCCGCGTTTGGCGACGAAGATCAGCGGCATGAACCAGTAGAAGATGAACATCCACGCGGTATAGGTGAGCGCTTCGCCGCCGGACAAACGCACGCCGATGCCGTCGATCACCGTGTAGATCGCGATGGTCACGCCCGTCGTGAACGCGGCGAGCGCGCCCGCGCGCGACACGCGGCCGCCTTGCAAAGCGAGCGCCATGATGCCGCCCGAGATCAGCACGATCCCGAACGCGTGCACCGGCCCGATCGCCTCGTGCGCGAAGACGGCCGCGCCGAGCGTGACGAGCATCGGCGATGATCCGCGCGCGATCGGATAAGCCTGCGCGAGATCGCCGCGACGATACGAGCGCACGAGGCTCACGTTATAGACGATATGCACGAGTCCCGACGCGACGATGTACGGCCACGCGGCTTTCGCGGGCATTGGCAGATAGCAGACGACGAGCGCGGAAACAACGCCGATGGCGATGCTCATCCACGTCATCGACAGAAACCGGTCGCGGTTGCCGTGGAGCATCGCGTTCCAGCTCGCGTGAAGCACGGCTGCGAGGAGAACGACACCGCCGGTGTAGGTGAACATGCTTTCTTGTGTCGGTTATGTGACGAGTACTTCGTAGAATAACTATCTTGTAAGGCCATCGCAAACCATATAAATTGCGTCGTCGCGTTAGAAAAACTCTTGTGAATGAGACCGATATTGCCTTCTCTGAACGCGTTGCGCGCTTTCGAGGCTGCGGGGCGACTCGGCAGCTTCAAGGAAGCCGCGGCCGAACTGCATGTGACGCACGGCGCGATCAGCCAGCAGGTGCGTCTGCTCGAAGCGTGGCTCGGCGCGCCTCTGTTCGAGCGTCACAACCGCCGCGTGATGTTGACTCCGGCGGCGCGCGCTTATCTCGCGGAAATCGGCCCGCTCTTCGATCGGCTTTCGCAGGCCACGGCGCGCTACGGCTTGTCCGAGGCTGTGTCGCGAACGCTCACCGTGAATGCGCCCGCAACCTTCACGTTGCGCTGGCTCGTGCCGAGGCTCGAAAAATTCCGCACGCGTCATCCTGATGTCGAGGTCAGGATAGAGACATCGAATGAACCGGTCGAAAGCCTGAAGGACAATTACGACATGGTGATTCGCGGCGGCCCGGACACGTTCTACGGCTACGCGATGCGGCCCTTTCTCGACGAGGAGCGCCTGCCCGTGTGCAGTCCCGCGCTGTCTGAACGTCTCCCGTTGCACACGCCCGAAGACATGCGGCGGCACACGCTGCTGCACACGTCGAGCCTGCCGCGCGTCTGGCCGGACTGGCTCGCGCGCGCGGGCATCGCGGCGCTCACGCCTGCGGCCGTGCTCACCTTCGATCATTTCTATCTGACCTTGCAGGCCGCCGTCGATGGCATGGGCGTCGCGATGGGCCCGACGGCGCTCGTCGCGGACGATCTCGCGGCAGGCCGTCTCGTCGCGCCGTTCGACGGTCCGCGCTTGCCGTCGCGAAGCTATTGCACCTATGTCGCCGATGAAAAGGCGGGGCACGATCTGATCGTGCTGTTTCGCTCATGGCTCGAACACGAAGGGGACGCGTTCAAGAGCGAGCACGAAGTGTGAGCGCGCGCCGTGAGACAGGACAACGAACTATGCAAGTGTTTAACTATCCAGTTAGAATATAAAGGTTAACGCTAATGCCCCGGCCGATTCGTATCGGCCGCGCGGGGCAGGCGATCCAGCCGCGCACACCGGCGCACGCATGCACGCGTCGCCGGTTTCTCGCGTGTTGCGGTATCGGCGAATGACGACATGCGTCGCTCGACGCATCGACTTCACGGAACGCATTTCATCGCGCGGCGCAACACGGCCGCCGCGTTCCTTGTCGTCGGCCGATGCCAGATCGCCATGGCAGATTCCTGGAGAAGATTGAATGTCTACGAGTGAAGCCCGTCTTTCGGCCGGTCTGAGAGCGGCGTGTGTTTTACTGGGCCTCGCGCTGTTGGCCACAGGTCTGTTTTTCTTCGCCGGCGGCGTGAAGCTCGCGCTTTTGCACGGCAGCACGTATTTCCTGATCGCGGGCGCGGTCATCGTCGTGTCCGCGGTGCAGTTCATGCGGGCGAAATCGTCGGCGGTGATCGCGTTCGGCGCGGTTTTCATCGGCACGCTCATCTGGGCGCCCGTGGACGCCGGCTTCGATTTCTGGCCGCTCGTGTCGCGTCTGATGCTGCCCTCCGGCTTCATGGCGCTCGCGCTGCTCACGTGGCCGGCGTTGCGCAGGCGTGAGACCGGCAAGCCCGCTTCGAAGCGTGCGTATGCGTTCGCCGCCGTCATCGCGCTCGGCATGGTCGTCACCTTCGTGCGGATGTTTCAGCCGCATCCGACCGTCGCGTCCGATGGCGGCGAAACGCCGCTCGTGCCCGTGGCGAAGGAACACGCGCAAAAGGACTGGAGCAACTACGGCAATACGCCCGGCGGCAGCCGCTTCGTGGCGCTCGATCAGATTACGCGCGACAACGTGAAGGATCTGCAGGTCGCGTGGACGTTCCATACCGGCGATGTCCCCGAGAGTCCGACCGGCAACGGCGCGGAAGATCAGCAGACGCCGCTGCAGATCGGCGAGCGCATCTACATGTGTACGCCGCATAACAACGTGATCGCCGTCGATGCCGACAGCGGCAAGCAGATCTGGAAGCGCGAGATCGACGCGAAGTCGCAGGCGTGGAACCGCTGCCGCGGCCTCGCCTATTTCGATGCGACCCAGCCGTTGACGCAACCTTCCGTGGCTGGCTCGACGCCTGTGACGCCCGTTTCCGTCGCGGCAGGCGCAAGCTGCCAGCGCCGCTTGCTGATGAACACGATCGACGCGCGCCTCGTCGCCATCGACGCCGACACCGGCGCGCTGTGCGAAGGCTTCGGCGAGCACGGATTCGTGAATCTGAAGGCGGGTCTCGGCGAGGCCGACGATCCGAAGTATCAACTGACGTCGGCGCCGACGCTTGCGGGCACGACCGTCGTCGTGGGCGGACGCGTGGCGGACAACGTGCAGACCGACATGCCGGGCGGCGTGATGCGCGGTTTCGATGTCATCACGGGCGAGATGCGCTGGGCGTTCGATCCGGGCCACGACGATCCGAACGTGCGACTGCAACCGGGCGAGACGTATGCGCGCAGCACGCCGAACTCCTGGGCGCCGATGTCCTACGACGCCGCGATGAACACCGTGTTCATCCCGATGGGCAGTTCGTCCGTGGACTTGTGGGGCGCCAATCGCACGCCGCTGGATCATAAGTACGCGACGTCGATCCTCGCGCTCGACGCAACCACCGGCAAGGAAAAGTGGGTGTACCAGACGGTCCACAACGATCTGTGGGACTTCGACATTCCGATGCAGCCGAGCCTCATCGACTTCCCCGAAAAGGACGGTTCGACGAAACCCGCGGTCGTGTTCGGCACGAAATCCGGCCAGATCTTCGTGCTCGACCGCATGACGGGCAAGCCGCTCACGCGCGTCGAGGAACGCACCGTGAAGACGGGCACGATCCCCAACGAGCAATATTCCGCAACGCAGCCGTTCTCGGTCGGCATGCCGAGGATCGGCTCGGGTACGCTGACAGAATCGGACATGTGGGGCGCGACGCCGTTCGATCAGCTGATGTGCCGCATCAGCTTCAAGTCGATGCGTAACGAGGGCCTCTTCACTGTGCCCGGCACGGATGTCTCGCTGGACTTTCCCGGCTCGCTCGGCGGCATGAACTGGGGCAGCCTGTCGACCGATCCGAATCATCACGTCATCTTCGTGAACGACATGCGCCTCGGTCTCTGGGTGCAGATGATTCCGCAAAAGACCGACAACGCGGTCGCGAGCGACGGCGGCGAAGCGGTGAACACGGGCATGGGCGCGGTGCCGCTGAAGGGCACGCCGTATGCCGTGAACAAGAACCGCTTCATGTCGCCGTTCGGCATTCCGTGCCAGAAGCCGCCGTTCGGCACGCTCTCAGCCGTCGATCTGAAGACGCAAAAGCTCTTGTGGCAAGTGCCCGTGGGCACGGTGGAGGACACCGGGCCGTTCGGTATCAAGATGCGCATGAAGATGCCCATCGGCATGCCGACGCTCGGCGGCACGCTCGCGACGCAAGGCGGCCTCGTGTTCATCGCGGGCACGCAAGACTACTATCTGCGCGCGTTCGACAGCGCCACCGGCCGCGAAGTGTGGAAGGCGCGCTTGCCGGTCGGAAGCCAGGGCGGGCCGATGAGCTATGTGTCGCCGAAGACAGGCAAACAATACGTGCTGATCTCGGCGGGCGGCGCGCGGCAATCGCCGGATCGTGGTGATTACGTCATCGCATATGCATTGAATCGCTAATCGTCCGCTCGGGCGATTATCATGGCGGACGGCATTGCCTGGTGTGAATGCCGCCGCCTCGTAACACTCATCCCTGTATTTCGATCGCGTCGGCTCAATATCGAGCCGAAGATTTCATGCGCCTGACAAACACTTTCAACCGCTTGCTGGCCATGTCGATGATGTGCGGAATTTGCGCAACGACAGCGCACGCGCAGAGCGCCGTGACCCTGTACGGAACCATCGACACCAGCATCGAAGTGACGAACCCCGGCTCGTCCTGGACGCCGCGCATGGATTCGGGCGCGTATCGCGGCTCGCGTTTCGGCTTGCGCGGTTACGAGCAATTGAGCGCCGACACGCGTCTGCTCTTCGATCTCGAAAGCGGCTTCAGCTCCGCCGACGGCACCTTCGCGACGGCCAACACCATCTTCAACCGGCAGGCGTGGATCGGGCTCGGCGCGCCGTGGGGCGAGCTACGCATGGGCCGCCAGTATTCGCCGATCTATATCCCGTTCAAGGGCGGGCTCGACGCCTTCGGCGCGGGCACGATCGCGTCGGGGCTCAACAATCTGTCGAAGATCACGCCTTATACGAATAACGGCATCACGTATCTGTCGCCCGATTTTCACGGCTTCACGACGACGCTCATGGTCGCGCTGCGCGACAGCGGCGACGGCAACGGGCTATCGGGCAATTACGAGACCTTCGCGTATAACAACGGGCCGCTGCGCATTTCCTACGCGCATCAGCAGACGCAAGGCGACGCTGGCTTGCGCGCGAATCTCGGGGGCGTGTCGTATCGCATGGGCAAGACGACGGCCTTCGTGTCGTATTTCAATGGCGATGGTGGAACGCCGCGCTATCACAACGACGGCCTTTCGGTCTCGATGCGCTATGCCGCGACGCCGCGCCTGCGCGCGTCGCTCGGCTACGCGTATGCGCGCGACCGTTCGGGCGGCGACAACGACGCGGACCAGTTCAGCGTCGCGTGCGAGTACGACCTTTCGCCGAAGGTGCTGCTTTATGCGAGCGGTGCGATGCTGCGCAATCGTGGCGACGCGACCTTCACGCTGCGTGGCGTGAACGTCGTCGGGATTCCAGCGGCTTATCCCGGCGCGCCGGTGCGTGGCGTGCAGATCGGCATGATCGACCGGTTCTGAGCACGACGCTTAACTTGCGAGGGCGCTGTTCAGCGCTTTTTATTTGCCTCGTCGAGGCATGCCGCGAGCTTCTCGAAGTATTCCAATGCTTTTCGCGTTGGCGCGACCGTCTTGACGCGCAGATCGTCGCTGCTCTCGTCGACGGATACGAGCCCTTGCTTACGGAGATTCGTCAGCTTGCGATGCACGGTAGCCGGCGCACCCGCCACCGACAGCGCCATCGTCTCCGTAACGGTCAGCGTATGGCCCGCGTGCCAGGACGCCGTGAGTGCTTCGAGCAAGCGTTCCTCGGCGGCGTCGAGCTTCGGCACCGAGGGCAATGCCTGTACCGCCTGAGCCAGATTCAGGAAGCGGAAATAGGCATCGAATGCGCTCTTCTTGACCATGAAAAACTGTTTGAAGGGGACGAGCCGATCATAGCACTTGCGATAGAAGGCAAACCGTAAGCGGTATTGTATTTATCACCCTGATAAGTAAGTGATAAGATAGAACATCGATCGAGGGCGCAATAAAGAGCGAATGAGCGAGTACATTTCTCTTTGCCCGAGCGATTTTCCGGGGGCAGGGCGTGGTTCAGGAACGCGACTACAACTACATCACAGCGCATTTCATCGAGCAGGAGATCGATCATCTCGCGAGGATGATCCGCTCGCGGCACTGGCATCGCAGCGCGGCGTGGCCCGTGTCGTACTGGCGCGAGCGCATCGAGGAATTGCAGCATGCGCCCGCCATCGCGCCCATTCAGCGGGTGCGACTCGAATCGCTTCTGAACGAGCTGGAGCGCATTGCGGCGAAACTCGAACTATCCGCGAATCACGGTGAGTTATCGGAACACCATATGCGGACGATGCGCGAGGCATGAGCGCTGCGCGGTGCTACGGTAAGATGTGCGTCCTTGCCGCCGCCCACTGGCACGCCGCCAATGTCTACCCTTCAATTGCGCCTGGGTTCTGTCGTCGGAACTGCGCTTATCTTCATAGCTTCGCTCTGGGCCAATCAGGAAATCTTTACTCATTCAGAGTTCGTGCGAGGCGTGAACTGGATTTATCTCCCGGCCGGTATTCGTCTGCTCAGCACGCTGCTGCTCGGAGTGGATGGCGCGCTGGGACTGCTATTCGCAAGCTGGCTCGTCGATTTCTTTTATTTCTTTCCCAACGATCCGGTGAGATCGTTTGTCGGCGGCATTATCGCGACCGTCGCGCCTTATGCCGTGTATCGTCTCGCGCGTGAGATCTATGGACTCGATGCGTCGCTATCGAATCTGACGGCGGGCAGACTGATGATTCTTACCATAGCCTATGCGATAGCCGGCCCGCTGCTGCATAACATCTGGTTTTATCTTCAGGGCGATGCGCAAAATATCGTCTCGCGATTCTTTGCAATGTTCGTGGGCGATCTTGCCGGGACCGTGATCGTCATCTATACGCTCAAAGCCTTGCTGCATTTCCTGCCCGTGCCGCGCCGGCCGAATCGCTAGTCGCGCGGCGCTCGAAGCACGCGCCGCATGCACATCAGCGGAACCACTTCATCATTCGCACTGGCGGTACTCGCTGATGAATTGGGGGCCACGATCCGTTGAGGTGAACATTGCTCGGTGACGAAAATCGTGCGCGGCTTGGCCGCCGTTATCTCCGACTTCCACGCATTGCGCATCTGCCGCTATGCTTGTTAAAAACGGAGCGAGACATGAACGAGACGAACTGGTACATGGAGAGCGATTGCTCGCTCGATGCATTCGCGAGCCTGCTGCAGCGCGACACGCAACACAAGCTGACGTTCGCGCGGGACATCCAGCGCAACATTCCGCTCTACGACTGCGGCGCGCTCGCCGACGCGTTGAACGATCCATCGAAGCGTATGGCGTTGCAGGCGGAATGGGCGACGGTCTTGCGAGACGGCGCGGGCGTGTTCGTGCTCAAGCGTGCATACGCTGACATCGAACCCATCGACGAGGCCACCGCGATCTTCGAATCGATAATCCGGCAAGAGCGCGAACGAGGTTCGAGCGCGGCCGATCACTTCGCGAAGGCGGGCGCGAACGATCGCATCTGGAACGCTCAGGAAAAGTTATGCCTGCAGGCGCCGCGTGTGTTCGCGCGCTACTTCGCGAATCCGTTCATCGAATGCGCGGCGCTTGCATGGCTCGGCCCCGGTTTTCAGATGACATCGCAAGTCAATGTCGTGCGTCCGGGCGGAGACGCGCAAGAGGCGCATCGCGATTATCACCTCGGCTTCCAGACTGCCGACGAAGTGCGGCGCTATCCGGCGCATGTCCATGCGATGTCGCCGTTTCTCACGCTGCAAGGCGCGGTCGCGCATAGCGACATGACCGTGCAAAGCGGTCCGACGAAGCTGCTGCCATTTTCGCAACGCTATGCGCAAGGTTATCTGGCGTGGCGTCGCGCGGACTTCCGCGAGTACTTCGAAGCGCACTACGTTCAATTGCCGCTCGAAAAAGGCGACGCGCTCTTCTTCAGCCCCGCGCTCTTTCATGCGGCGGGCGCGAACCGCACGCGCGATGTGCAGCGCATGGCGAATCTGCTGCAGGTTTCATCGGCTTATGGACGCGCGATGGAAACACTCGATCGCGCGCGCATGTGCGAGTCGGTCTATCCGGTGCTGCTCGACTTCAAATCGACGCGGCGCATGAGCGATGCGCAGATCGACACGGTTATCGCATCTTGCGCGGAAGGTTATGCATTCCCGACGAACCTCGATCGCGATCCGCCCATCGGCGGCCTTGCGCCGAAGAGTCAGCAGGCGCTTTTGCGTCAGGCGCTAGATGAAGCGTGGTCCGTGGATATGCTCGCGAACGCGCTGAAGGACAACGCATGGCGGCGCAGCACTTGAGCAGCCTCACTCCTGATAAACCGCCGACAACACGCTTTGCGCATCGGCGAGTGCATTGTCGAGCTGCACGAGACTCGCGTGACGCGCGCCGAGCGGATCGCGGTTCGCGATCGCGGTGAGAATCGCCTTGTGACGCGGCAAGGACAGCGCATGCGTATCCGGATGACGGCTCGTCAGCTTGATCGATTCCGAGAGCGCGAGCGATAACATGTGCCCGATATACATCAGCAAGTCGTTATGCGTCGCCGACATGATCGCGCGATGAAACTCCAGGTCGGGCGTGAGCAACGCCTCGGGCGTGGGTGCTTGCGACATCCGCTCGTACGCGTCGCGGATGCACGTGACTTCCTCTTCCGTTGCATTCGATGCGGCGAGCGCGGCCGCCGCCGGTTCGACAATCCTGCGCACCACGAGCAGCGACTGGAAGAACTCGCCTTCATGCACGCTGTTGATGGTCCAGAAGAGCACGTCGGGATCGAGCGTGTGCCATTCGTCGCGCGGACGCACGACGCTGCCCAGACGCGGCTTCGACAGCACGAGTCCTTTCGCGACCAGCACGCGCGTCGCTTCGCGCAGCACGGGCCGGCTCACGCCATAGGCTTCGCATAACTTCGCCTCGGCGGGAAGACGATCGCCGGGCCTGAGCTTGCCGCTCACGATATCGATGCCGAGCTCCTGCACGATGCGCGCGTGCATGCTCTTGCGAGGTTGTGGATGGCGATAGTCCATGTCTTCGTCAGCGCTTCGCCGCCGCGCGATCGCCGAATGCGCGCTGCGACAGACAGAACACGAGCAGCAGCGCGCCGACCGCGATCTTCGTCCACCACGAACTGAGCGAGCCATCGAACGAGATCAAGGTCTGAATGATGCCGAGCAAGAGCACGCCGAACAACGTGCCGATAACATAGCCGACGCCGCCCGTGAGCAGCGTCCCGCCGATGACGACGGATGCGATCGCATCGAGTTCGAGGCCCATCGCGTGCAGGCCGTAGCCGGAGAGCATGTAGAAGGTGAACAGCACGCCGCCGAGCGCGGAGCAGAAGCCCGACAACGCATAGGCGCCGATGGTCGCGGCGTTCACGGGCAAGCCCATCAGAAGCGCGGAATGCGGATTGCCGCCGACCGCGTAGATGGTGCGGCCGAACGGCGTGTAGTGCGCGACGAACACGGCGGCGGCAAGCACCACGAGCGCGATCACCGCGCCGAGCGACAGCGACGCGCCGCTCATCACCGGAACGCGAATCTGCGATACGGCCGCGTACCACGGATCGATGATGCTGATCGAATCGATGCTGATGAGATAGCACAGCCCGCGCGCGAGGAACATGCCCGCGAGCGTGACGATGAACGGCTGCAGGCGAAAGCGCGCGATCAGCCAGCCCATCAGGGTGCCGAACGCGGTGCCCATCGCGAGCACGAGCGGGATCACGACGAGCGGATGCCAGCCCGCTTTCTCGACGAGCGCGGCGGAGACCATCGTCGTGAGCGCGATGACCGATCCCACGGAAAGATCGATGCCGCCGGAGAGAATCACGAAGGTCTCGCCCACCGCGACGACGATCAGAAACGCATTGTCGATCAGCAGATTGAGAAAGACTTGCGGCGAGAAGAAACCGGTGTACATCACCGAGCCGAGCACGGATATCGCGATGAAGAGCGTGACCGTCGCGGCGAGCGGCAGATAGCGGCTCGTCGAGACTCTGCGCGCCGGTGCGATGGCGTCGCGGCGATGCGCGAGCGTGACGCCCGGAGGCTTGGGCAGCGGCGAGCTCATCGGCGCACCTCTCGATCCGCAAGGGCAGGGCGGCGCGCGAACTTCACGACGGTCGCGCGGAACTCGCCCGATTGCAGCATCATCACCGCGAACACGACGATAGCCTTCACCACGAGATTCACCTCCGGCGGCACGCCGAGCGAATAGATCAGATACGTGAGCGTCTGGATGATGAGCGCGCCGATCACGCTGCCCGCGAGCGTGAAGCGCCCGCCGGTGAGCGCGGTGCCGCCGAGCGTGACGGCGAGAATCGCGTCGAGTTCGAGCAGGAGGCCCGCGTTGTTGCCGTCGGCGCTCTTCACGTTCGAACTGATGAGAATGCCCGCGACGCCCGCGCACAAGCCGCTGAACGCATACGCGCCGAGCGTGAGTTTTCTCGCCTGCACGCCCGCGACGCGAGCGGCCGTGGGATTGATGCCGATCGCCTGCAGGAACAGGCCGAGCGCCGTGCGCGTGATCGCGAGATAAAGCAGCACGAACACGAGCGCGACGATCCATATCGACGTGGGCAAGCCCAGCAGATAACCGCCGCCGAAGAAGAAGTAGGGCGTGTAGTAGATCGTGATGATCTGGCCGTTCGTGATGAGTTGGGCGATGCCGCGTCCCGCGACCATCAGAATGAGCGTCGCGATGATCGGCTGCATGCCCGCGCGCGCGACCAGCAAGCCGTTCCACAGGCCGCATAGCAACGCGACGCCGAGCGCGGCAACGATTACGACGGGCAACGCAAAGCGCGTGACGTTGCCCGCGATCGAGCCGCCGATCGCCCATGCGGCGACCGCGCCCGCGATGGCGACGACCGCGCCCACGGAGATGTCGATGCCGCGTGTCGCGATCACGATGGTCATGCCGAGCGCGACCACCGCGAGCGGCGCGGCGCGATTGAGAATATCGACGAGACTGCCGTAGAGATGCCCATTGCGCCACTCGACGTGCAGAAAGCCCGGATTGAACGCCGCGTTCAACGCGAGCAGCAGCACGAGCGTCACGATCGGCCAGCCGAGTCGATGCTCCATCATCGAACGAAGGGTCATGCGGCGCGCGGTGTCATCCATGTTCGGCTCCGATCATTTCGCACACCATATCTTCGCTGGTTCCAGCGGGAAGCTCGCCGACCTTGCGCCGGTCGCGCAACACGACGATGCGATTCGCGATCCGCACCACCTCCGATATCTCCGACGAGATGAACAGCACCGCCATGCCAGTCGATGCGAGCCGGAGTATCTCGTCCATGATTTCCTGTTTGGCGGCGACGTCGATGCCGCGTGTCGGCTCGTCGAGAATCAGGAGGCGCGGTTCGGTCGCGAGCCATCGCGCGATGAGCGCCTTTTGCTGATTGCCGCCGGACAAAAGGCCGATGGGCATGTCGAGCGTCGCGGCCTTGATGCCGAGCGCGCGCACGAAACGTTCGGCGAGCGCGTTCTGTTCGGCTCGCGTGAGGCAACGCCGCGCGCCCATGCGCGCCTGCAACGCGAGCGCGATGTTCTCGCGCAGCGAAAGCTCCGCGACGATGCCATCCGCCTTGCGCTCTTCAGGACAAAACGCGATGCCGTGGCGGATCGCCTGCGCGGGCGTCGTGAACGAGACCGGCACGCCATCGATACGCAGCTCGCCTTCGTCCGGCTTTTCGAGCCCGAAGAGCAGCTTCGCGAGTTCGGTGCGTCCCGAGCCGAGCAAGCCGGCGACGCCGACCACTTCGCCTGCGCGCACGCGCAGATCGAGCGGTTGAAGCTGACCTTTCTGGCCGAGGCGCGTGGCGTCGAGGAGCGCCGCTTCCTGCGCGGCCGTTTCTATGTCGTCGGGCGGCGATTGGCGCGCTTGCGCGGCGGCGAGTTCACGGCCGAGCATCGCCGCGATGAGCGCCTGCGTGCCGAGTTCGCCCGTGGGCCATTCGCCCACGCGCCGGCTGTTGCGCAGAACCGTGATGCGATCCGAGATGGCGTAGACCTGATTGAGAAAGTGCGTGACGAAGAGAATCGCGAGACCCTGGTCGCGCAGGCGGCGCAGCACGTCGAAGAGGCGGCGCACTTCGTCGTCGTCGAGACTGGAAGTCGGCTCGTCGAGTATCAGCACTTTCGACGACAGTTTCAGCGCGCGCGCGATCGCGACCATCTGCTGCACCGCGACCGAATAGCTCGTCAGCACGCGCGTCACGTCGATATCGAGGCCGATGCGCGCAAGCAATTCGCGCGCTTGCCGGTGCGTCGCGTCCCAGTCGATGCGATAACCGGCCAGCGCGCCGCGCCGCGGAAAATAGCCGGCGAAAATGTTTTCCGCCACCGAGAGATTCGGGCACAGATTCACTTCCTGATACACCGT
This sequence comes from Caballeronia glebae, assembly GCF_001545035.1. Taxonomy (GTDB): domain Bacteria; phylum Pseudomonadota; class Gammaproteobacteria; order Burkholderiales; family Burkholderiaceae; genus Caballeronia; species Caballeronia glebae. The sequence continues at coordinate 48,804 of NZ_FCOJ02000024.1, read as the reverse complement.
GCTGATGCCGAGCTTCTGCGCGGCGAGCGGCGAGTCGGGGCGTATCGCGTGGCCGTCGAGCAGAATCTCGCCGGCGTCGAGACTCACGACGCCGGTCAGCACCTTGATGAGCGTCGATTTGCCCGCACCGTTCTGCCCCATGAGCGCGTGAACCTCACCCGGATAGAGCGTGAGGTTCACGTCCTGCAGCGCATGGACGCCGGCGAAGCGCTTGTCGATGCCGCGCAACTCCAGTACTGGCGATGTCATCGGGGCTCAGTATTTGCGATTGGGGAATTCCTTCGCCGCGACCTCCATCGGGAAGATGCTTTCCTGCGTGACGATGCGCTTGGGCACGGGCTTGCCGGCCTTGACGTCCTTCACGACCGACATCAGTTGCGGCCCGAGCAACGGGCTGCATTCCACCGAAACGTTGAGCTTGCCCGCCATCATCGCTTCGAATGCGCCCTTCACGCCATCGACGGAAATGATGATGATGTCCTTGCCCGGCTTCATGCCCGCTTCCTCGATAGCCTGGATCGCACCGATCGCCATGTCGTCGTTATGCGCGTAGAGCACGTTGATCTTCTTGCCTTCGGCCTTGAGAAACGCTTCCATTACTTCCTTGCCCTTCGCGCGCGTGAAGTCGCCGGTCTGCGAGCGAATGATCTTGAACTTCGGATCGGACTTGATGATTTCCTCGAAGCCTTTCTTGCGATCGATGGCGGGCGCCGAACCCACGGTGCCCTGCAACTCGACGATATTGACCGGCCCCGAATTGCCTTTCTCCTTCTCGACGAGCCAGCGGCCCGCCTTGCGGCCTTCCTCGGTGAAGTCGGAGCCGATGAAGGTTACATATAGCGTGTCGTCCTTGCTGCTGATCGCGCGATCCGTCAGCACGACGGGAATCTTCGCGTTCTTCGCTTCGACGAGCACGGTTTCCCAGCCTGTCTCCACAACGGGCGAGAAGGCGATTACATCGACCTTTTGCGCGATATACGAGCGTATAGCCTTGATCTGATTCTCCTGCTTCTGTTGCGCGTCGGAGAACTTCAGGTCGATGCCGGCGTCCTTCGCGCTCGATTTGATCGACTCGGTGTTGGCGGTGCGCCATTCGCTTTCGGCGCCCACCTGCGCGAAACCGAGCACGATAGGTTTCTGCGCGAAAGCGGGAAGCGGGAGCATTGCGCTCAAGGGCGCGGCGGCCATCGCAACTAACACGGTGCGGCGTTTCATGTCAGTGGTTCCTCCAATCCGTTGGCTATGTATCCGAGCTTATTCGAATGATTATGGAATAACCTGTTAATTCGTTGTTCTATTTATCCCGATGCCTTTCCGGTATTTGGGTTTTAGGCTATCCGGTCAAGGGCGCCGAGATAGATTGACTATATGAAGGTATTCGACCACTTTTAATTCACGTTAACCCGCTTTTGCTATCGAAACAGTCATACCATCTCGCGCGCCGCGCTGCGCCGCAGCATCCCGATCCATAACATTGGAAAGAACTGGTAACGGCTGAGTAAGCGCGAGTAAGCACTCGGGAAAAGGGCGTGTTGCTCGCATGATCGCGACTTCGCGCGCTCGCGGATGATTGCTCGCGTTGCAATCCGCAACGGTCTCTCATCCCGAAGGAGCGCGCAGCATGAACGTCAGCAGCCCAACCACTCAACATACGGCGCAAACGGTGCCGCACACGCTGCCCATCAAGCACGCCGCCGACACGCCCACGGTCGACACCGGCACGCCCGCCGCGAAGACGTCGCCGAGCAATCCGGCGCATCTCGGCAATCACGTCGACACGACCGCGTAAATCATGCGCAAGTCTTTTCGTCTCGCGCTCGCGTGCGCGGCGCTGGCGGCGTGCCCGTTCATGCTCGACGGCTGCGCGCTCGCCGCGTTGCCGTGCCGCGCGACATCGGCGTTGCTGAAGGTCGTGCCGGTCGTGGGGCATGCCGCGTCCACGCCTTTCGACGCCTGCGCCACTGCCATCGACTGATATGAAGCGAACGTCTCTTCGTTGCGCGTTGCTCGTTTGCATGGCGATGCCCGCATTCGCCGCAGCGCAGAAGCCGTTCGACTTTCGCGGCCTGCAACTCGGTATCGCGCTCGACGCGTTCCGCCGTGACGAGCCCGCGCGCGCGACGCCGCCCGGCAGCGTCGCCGTATGCGACACGGACCTCGAAGCGGCATCGCTCGGCATGGTGCTGCGCGATGCGCACAGCCTGTCGATCGCGTGCAAGTGGGCGCATCGCACGCAAAACGGCTGGAGCGAATCGATGGCGGTTGTCGATGGCGCGCCCGCGCGCGATCACGTGCTGCGCTTCATGGCGATGCCGGGCGATCCGTCGCCGCGTCTGTATCGCATGTCGTTCGTGATCGATGCGCGCGTGGCCGATGACTTCGCCGACGCGCTGTCGTCGAAGTTCGGCCGAAGCCGCGTCGAACGCGCGAACGGTTATCGGACGCGCATCTGGGAGAACGCGAGCAGTTCGATCACGCTGGAAGCGAACGGCGCGGCGGCTTCGGCGCGCGTGATCTATCGCCTGAAGGCCTACGAAGCGTGGCTGCGCGACGCGACCGACCGATGGCGTCTCGCCGCCCTACACGACACGCCCTGATTCATAGGAGAGGATTGTTCATGAAACTGGCGTCATTGCCATGCGCGGCGTTCGCGCTCGCACTCGCGGCGTGTTCGTCGGCGGGATCGCGCTCGATCGTCGAGATGCCCACGTATGCGCCCACGGTCGCGCAGCCGGTCAACGTCAATACGCTGGGCGCGATCTATCAGGCGGGCGCTTCGGGCTCGCTGTACGAAACGTCGCGCGCGCAAAAGGTCGGCGACGTGCTGACGATCCGTCTCGCGGAGTCGTATCAAGGCAGCAATTCCGCCGATGCCAAAGCGAGTCGCGCGAGCAGCATCAGCGCCGAGGCCGCCGACAAGTCGAGCAGCGCGGCGGCGCGGCTTGCGCGCCTTTTCAATGTCGGTTCGGCGGACACGTCGTTCAAGGGCAACGGCAGCACGAGCAATCTATCGGCGATGAGCGGCACGCTCGCGGTGTCGGTCATCGGCACGTTACCGGGCGGCAATCTCGTGGTCGCGGGCGACAAGATCATCGCGATGAGCGGCAATCAGGACCGGCTGCGTTTCTCGGGCATCGTCAATCCGAAGGATATCGAGGCGGGCAATTACGTCGCGTCGAACAAGGTGGCGAACGCGCGCATCGAGCAGGCGGGCGTGGGCATGCTCGCCGATTCCACGACGATGGGCTGGCTGCAACGCCTCTTCATGAGCGTGCTGACTTTCTGAGCATGACGCCGCGCCGCTAGATGCCCGCGTGCGCCGCGATGCGCCCGGCCGCGGTCGGATCGCCGTGCGGTACGAAGATATAACCTTGACCCCATACGGTCTGCACGTAACGCGGCTCGGACGGATCGATTTCGAGCAGACGGCGCAGACGCCAGATCGCGACATCGAGACTGCGATCGCGATGCGCGCCGTTGCCGCGCATCTTCTCGTTGAGCTGCGCGCGCGTGAGCACGATCATCTCGTTCTTCACGAGCGTCTTGAGCAGCGCGAATTCGCCCGAGCGCAGCGTGATGCGTTCGCCCTCGCGGCGAAGTTCGCGCGCGCCGAAGTCCATTTCGAACGGGCCGAAACGATAGGCCGGGCGTATTTCGGGCGCGCTCGCCGTGTCGGGCGGCGTGCTCTCGCGGCGTCTCAGGATCGAGCGGATGCGCGCCAGCAACTCGCGCGGATCGAAGGGCTTGCCGAGGTAATCGTCCGCGCCGAGTTCCAGGCCGATCACGCGATCGAGCACATCCGAGCGCGCTGTCAGAAGGATCACGGGGATATCGTCGCGGGCATTGCGCAATTCGCGCAGCGCGCTGATGCCGTCCTTGCCGGGCATCATCACGTCGAGCACGATCATCGAGGGACGCTCGGCCCGCACGCGGCGCTTCAGTTCCGTGCCGTCATGAAGAACGGAGACGTCGAAGCCGTGCTGTTGCAGATAGTCGCGAACGTGATCGCGCACGACGGGGTCGTCGTCGACCATCAGTACATGTGGAGTCATTCGCGGATTCTAAGCGCAAGGCCGAAGCCCTCGCGACGCTTGCCAACTTTCCATTTCTTTCCGTTACGGCGTGTTTCAGCCGCGTTTTGCGCGCGGTTCACGCGCGCGCCGGGTTGTCGCGGGAATGGCACGCGCGTGCGCCGCGTCTTCATCGCGCGAAAGACCGGTCCCGTAAGAATCCGTAACGTAGCGCCGCGCGCGTGAGGCGCTGTAAGGCAATTGTGTACGAATAGAATTTTGGGATGGCTACATCGGTTCTCATCGTCGACGACGATCCCGCGGTGCGCGATCTGCTGCGCCGCTTTTTCAACGAGCAAGGCATCGACGTTTCCGTGCTGCACGATGGCGCCGGGTTGCGTCGGCGTCTGGAGCTCGAACGTCCGTCCATCGTCGTGCTCGACATCATGATGCCGGACACCGACGGCCTGCGCGCGCTGCGCGATCTGCGCGCGGCGGGCGAGGACATTCCGGTGATCTTCGTGACCGGTTGCGACAGCGTTGCGCAAAAAATCGCGGGACTGCAATCGGGCGCGGACGACTATCTCGCCAAGCCTTTCGATCCGCATGAGCTGCTCGCGCGCATCGAAGCGGTGCTGCGGCGGCGCACGGCTGCGCCGAGCCGTCCGGAGCCCGCGCCGCGCGAGCGTTTCGGGCGCTTCGAAGTCGATTTCGTATCGCGCTCGCTGTTGCGCGGCGACGAGCGCATCGCGCTGCGCGACAGCGAATTCGCGCTGCTCAAGGTCTTCGTCAAGAACCCGTACAAGGTGCTGTCGCGCGTGCTGATCCACGATCTCGTGCATCGCGACGACCTGCCTTTTCGCGATCGCGGCCTCGATGTGCCGATCTGGCGCTTGCGCCGCCTCATCGAAGCCGATCCGTCGCATCCGCGCCATGTGCAAACCGTGCGCGGGCAGGGCTACGTGTTCGTGCCCGATGCGGACGATCCCGCATCCGACTGGATCGGAGCCTGAGTCGCATGCGTTCGGGTTTCTGGCAATCCGCGCGGAGAGTGCGCGGTTTCATCGATTCGCTGTTCGGACGCATGGCGATCGTGTCGATCTGCGTGCTGCTCGCGCTGCAGGGCGGATGGTTCGCGATTCTCCATGTGCAGGGTCCGCACAAGGAGGCCGATGGTTACGCGCGTGCGTTGCTCATCGTGCTGGAGGCCGCGCATAACGACGTCGCGCTCGGCGGGCGGCTCATGCGCGAGACGCGCGTGCATATCGTGCCCGTGTGGAACATGCCCGAGCCGCTGACGCTGCGCGATCCCGCGAAGACGCGCCACGGACATCTCGCGCGCCAGCTCGCCGGCCGGCTGCCGCCCGGAACGCGGATCGCGATCGATATCGACGGCCACAACAAATCGCGGCTATGGGTGCGCTATCCGTCGAGCAACGTGTGGATCGTCGCGCCGATCGACTTGCCGCCGCCCGCGCCGTTCATCACCGAAGGCGTCGTGCTGCTCGCGGGCGCGCTCGTGCTCTCGCTCATCGGGACGTGGCAATTGCAGCGGCCGCTCACGCGCGTCGCGCAGGCCGCGCGGCGCTTCGGTGGCGGCGAGCGGCCGGTGCCCGTCGAGGAAAACGGTCCGCGCGAATTGCGCGAACTGATCGGCGCGTTCAATCAGATGATGAAAAAACTCACCGACGCCGACGACGACCGCGCCGTGATGCTCGCCGGCATCGCGCACGATCTGAAGGCGCCGCTCACGCGCCTGTCGCTGCGCGCGAGCGTGCTCGCGAAGGACGAGCGCGAGCGCGCGAATTTTCTGCGCGATATCGATTCGATGACGCGCATCGTGCAGCAGTTTCTCGAATTCGCGGGACGGTCGTCTGCGGAGAGCGCGACGACCCGTGTGGATGCGTTCATCGCCGAGCAGTTCGCATCGCCCGAGGACGGCGACGTTCCGTTGTTCGCGCTGTCGCTCGAAGCGGGCGATGCGTTCAGCTTGCCGCGCACCTTCATCGACCGGCTGATGACCAATCTCGTCGACAACGCGCTCGAATACGGCGAGCCGCCTGTCGAGATTCGCACCGCGCGGCGAGACGGCGAATGGTTGATCGAAGTGCGCGACCACGGACCCGGCATTCCCGACGAGCGCATGGACGAAGCGCTGCGCCCCTTCGTGCGGCTCGATCCCGCGCGCGGCGGCAACGGGCATTGCGGGCTCGGACTCACCATCGTCGAACGTCTGGCGCGCGAGCAACGCGGTCGCTGCGAGGTCAGCAATGCCGAGGGCGGCGGGCTGATCGTGCGCATCGTCATTCCCTTTGAAGAAACATGATGCCTGCTTCGTCCATGTGTCCGACGCCTTTGTCGCGCCGCGCTTTCATTCGTGGCGGCGCGCGCGTCGCGTTGCTTTCGACCACGTTCGGCGCGAGCGCGCTGCTCTCGGCGTGCGGCGGCGCGGGCGAAGATCAAAACGTGACGGAGACGCCGCAGCTCTCCACGGTCGAAAATTTCCGCGATGTGGCCGGCGTGGGCGAAGGCTATCCGACCGTCGATGGCGGGCGCTTGCGGCGCGGCGTGTTTTATCGCTCGGGCGCGCTCACGCCCGACGATGCCGGCGCTGCGTTGCTCGCGCGTTTGTCGCTGCGGGCGGTGCATGATCTTCGCGTAGTGGCCGAGGCATCGCTTGCGCCCGATCGCGTGCCGGCGAATGCGGTGCGCGAGACGCACGAGGTCGCGCCGCTCGACGCATCCGGCGTGATGCCCGTCGATGCGGCGGCCGCGAGCGCATGGATGAGCGCACGGCAGCGTCAACTCGTGACGGACCCGGCCGCGCGTTTGCAGTTCGGCTCGTTGTTGACGCGGCTCGCGCGCGTGTCGGGCGCACAGGTGATTCACGGCACGGCGGGCAAGGATCGCACGGGCTGGGCGGCGGCGCTGCTGCTCGCCATCGCCGACGTGCCGCTCGATGTGATCATCCAGGACTATCTGCTGACGAACACCGCGGCGCAGACGCAGATCGACGCGCGCATGAAGGCGCATGCGGCGCGCCTCGGAACGAATGTGCAGACCGTCGCGCCGCTTTATCGGGCGCAAAGCGCGACGATCGAAGCGGCGTTCGACGAGATGCATGACGGGTTCTGCACGTTGAACAACTATCTCGCGCAAGGCTTGTCGGTAAGCACCGCGGACGTGGCGATGCTGCGGGCGAAGCTGATCGCTTAAGTTGTCGCCTCGACCGCATCATCCCGATACGCCGCGAATTTCGATGTCTTGCCTATGCCGGGATTAAAGCAGTTGCACGGATCGATCTGCTTGTAGAACTCGGCGAGCTGCGGCTTCGCTTCATAGAGATGTCCGACGTTATGCTCGGCGGGATACTCGGCACCGCGCTCATCGAGCAATTCGAGCATCTCGTGCTCCAGCGCCATGCAGTCGTTGCCCTTGCTGACGATGTAGTCCTGGTGAAACACGTGACACAGAAAGTGCCCGTAATACAGCTTCAATATGATCGGACGCTCGATCTTCTCCGGCAGCCGCTCGAACCAGTCGCGATCGTTGCGTCGTAGCGCGATATCGAGCGCGACGATATCCTCGACTTCGCGATGATGCACCGCGCGATAGCGCACCGCCGCGCTCGCCGCCGCGAAGCGATGCAAAAAGGCTTTGCGGCCTTCTTCATCGGTGCATTCGAAATATGCGCCGCCGCCGTCCGCGAAACGCTTCGCCAGGAACGCGCGCGCTTCGTCGATGCCCGCCGCCGGCACCTTCAGCATCAAATGATGCTCATACGCTTCGCGATACGCCACGATCCGCGCGGGCAGATGTTCCGGAAGACGCTCGCTGAGCCATTGCAGCACGCGATCGCTCATATGCTTCGGCGTGAAGGCGAGGCGCTCGAACCATGCGTCGCAACGCGTCTTCAGGCCGAAGAAGAGCGGCAGCCGCTGCGTGCCGAACTTGTCGATGATGAGGAACAGGTCCTTGCCATACTTCTTCGCGACATCGAACGCATCGCGATGCAGATACTCGCCCGCGATCGGCAGATGCGTGAAGTTCGCGAGCGCGTGGCGGCGGATATCGGTGAGCACGCTCGTATCGTTCGTGCCGACGTAGAACACTTTTGCGCCTTGCTCCGCCGCGAACGTGTCGAGGCGCACCGCGAAGGTCATCACCTTGCCCGCCGAGCCCGATGCTTCGAACAGACGCCGCGTATCGGCGTTGAAGCGCGCGGGCGTGGCGGCATCGATATCGCGCACATGGGTGGCGTATTCGTGATCCGACGCAGCCGCGCCATCGCGAACGTCGGCTTCGGTGAACGTGCCGTTCTCGATGCGCGACAGAATCTCGTCGGGCGTGCTGCCCAGATCGATGCCCAGATGATTCACGAGGCGCAGCACGCCCGATGCATCGACGGCGGCGAACACGGCCATCTCCGTATAGGCCGGGCCGCGATGCACGAGCGAGCCGCCCGAGTTGTTGCTGATGCCGCCCAGCACCGACGCGCCGATGCACGACGAGCCGATCACCGAATGCGGCTCGCGTCCGAGCGGCTTCAGCGCGCGTTCGAGTTGATCGAGCGTCGCGCCGCCGATGCAGACCACCTGCTTGCCGTCTCGGATCAGATGCACGCGCCTGATGCGCGTCGTGCTGACGATGACGATATCGCGATCGTAGTCGTCGCCGTCGGGCGTCGAGCCGCCCGTCAGACCGGTGTTCGATGCCTGCGTGATGACGATCGCGCGCGCGGCGACGCATGCGGCGAGCACGCGCCATTGTTCGACGAGCGTGCCGGGCCGCACGACCGCCAGCACGCGGCCGCTGCCGAAGCGATAGCCGGTGCGATAGCGGCGCGTTTGCGCGTCGCCGGTGAGCACGTTTTGCGTGCCGGCGATGTCGCCGAGCGATGCGAGCAGGCTCGTGCGCGACGTGCCGAACGGGAGCGCGGAAGGAGCGGTGGCGGACATGATGACCTCACGCGCGACGCGGTTCCGACGACGAAGGCTCGGACGGTGACGTAGCCGTCGCGCGCTGCGTGAGCGTCAACACCGCGCCGACGACGAGCGCGCCCGCGACGACGACCAGACCGGCGTTCGTGCTGTGCGTGACGTCCTTCATCCAGCCGATGATCGACGGACTCACGAAGCCCGCGAGATTGCCGATCGAATTGATCATCGCGATGCCCGCTGCGGCGGCGGTGCCGGTCATGACGCTGCTCGGATAGGTCCAGAAGACCGGCATCATCGACAACACGCCCGCCGTGCCGACCGACAGCGTGACCAGCGCGAGCGCCAGGTTGCCCGTGTGGAGCGTGCTTGCATAGAAGCCCGCCGCGGCAGCGACGGCCGCCAGCGCGAGATGCCAGCGGCGCTCGTTGCGACGGTCGGAAGAGCGCGCGACGAGGATCATCGACACCATTGCGACTGCATAGGGAATCGCGGTGTAGAGGCCGATGTCGAGCGCGTCCTTCACGCCCGCCGTCTTGATGAGCGTCGGCAGATAGAAGCTCGCGCCGTACAGACCCATCATGCAGCAGAAGTAGATCGCGGCGAGACGCCAGACCCGGCCGTTCGACACGATGTGCTTGAGCGAATGGTCCGCGCCGGCGGGCTCTTCGCGTGCGATGTTGTCTTCGAGAAGCTGCTTTTGCTGTTCGCTCAGCCATGACGCCGCGCGAATGCCGTTGGGCAGCATGAACAGCGTCATGATGCCGAGCACGAGCGAGGGCGCTGCTTCGATCAGAAAGAGCCATTGCCAGTTCGACAGGCCCTGTATGTCGTTGAACGCCTGCATGATCCAGCCCGACAACGGACCGCCGACCACGCCCGCCACCGGAATGCCGATCATGAAGAGCGCGTTCATACGGCCGCGTCGCGTGCCCGGAAACCAGTACGTGAGATACAGCACGATGCCCGGAAAGAATCCGGCCTCGGCGACGCCGAGCAAAAAGCGCAGCGTATAGAACATCGCGGGCGTCTTCACGAAGAGCGACGCCGCCGACACCACGGCCCACGTCACCATGATGCGGCTGATCCACACGCGCGCGCCCACGCGATGCAAGAGGATGTTGCTCGGCACTTCGAAGATGAAATAGCCGATGAAGAAAATCCCCGCGCCGAGCCCGTACACCGACTCGCTGAACTTCAGGTCATTGAGCATCTGCAACTTCGCGAAGCCGACGTTCACGCGATCCAGATAGGCCGCGACGTAGCAGATGAAAAGGAAGGGCAAGAGCCGCCAGGCTACTTTCGCGTAGGTCGCGTTTTCGAATTCGGCGGTTGCGGTTTGAGCGCCTGTCGGGCTGTGCGGGTTCATCATCAAGTCTCCTGAATCGTGCGGCTTATGCCGCTACTGGCTATGCTGCTGCGCATTGTTCCGTGCCAGTAAGAGACTGTCGAGAGCTCGAACCACTGGTCCGACCACTTATTTTTGTCGTGCCAGGCGAATCGTCACGCGTGAATCAACGACGATGCGGACGTCCGCGTTCGCGCACGCCTGTGCAACGCGCGCCGGGCCGCGGTCATTCCCAGCCCTTCAGACGCAGCGTCGCGCGCACCAGACGCTGTTCCTCCGCCTCGATTTCCCGCATGCACACGGTCGTCGTGGTGATGTGCGTGGCCGCTGCCCTGCGCGCCTGCTCGGGCTGCTTGCCGAGGACCGCCTTGTAGAGACGGGCGTGCTGCTTGTCGATGACGCGTTTCTGCGCCTCGCGATGGTAGAGGTTGTTCACCGAAGCGAAGACGGAACTGAGCAGCAGATCGGTGAGCGAACTCAGCGTGTGGACGAGAACCGGGTTGTGCGACGCCTCGCTGATCGAAAGATGAAAATTGTAATCGAGCCGCGCGCGAGTCGAATCGGCCACGTCGCTTTCGTTTGCGGCGAGCATCTCCTCATATCGCCGCGTGATCAATGCGAAATCCGCCTGCGTGCCGCGCAGTGCGGCCAGACGCGCCGATTCCGCTTCGAGCATCTCCCGCACTTCGAAGATGTCGTAAAGCGTGCGCGGCTGCGAGCCGAGCAGATGCATCATCGGTGTGAGCGCGGGTTGTGTCGTCAGCGCGGCGACGAACGAGCCGCGTCCGTGCGAGGTCTCGATGATGCCGCGCGTGCGCAGCACCTTCAGGCCTTCTCGCACAGCCGAGCGTGACGCGCCCAGTTTTGCTGTCAGACGCCGCTCGGAAGGCAGCGCCTGACCCGGCTTGAGCACGCCGTCGACGATCAGGCTTTCGATGCGCCCGGCGACGACGTCGGCGATCTGCAATGCGTCTTCCTGATTGTTATCGAGCATGGTTCGCCTCACTGGTCCTACCACTTGAAAGTAGAGATCCTAGCATTCCTGTCGCAAAGCGACGATTGCTTGCCGCCGGTTGTATGGATGAACTACGAGATCGTTCGAAAACGGTTCGTCGACCTCGGGATCGAACGTAGCGGCGAGTGTGATGTGTCCGTGAGCGGACGGTGTCGGAAACGGCGCGGCGCAGTGGCGCTCGCTTCGTAGTGGAATACGCGACGCAGGGCTGCGCATGCGCTGTTGGCATCCGCTTCGCGAGCGGACGACCGGAATCATGTGATGAAAAAAGGCGACTCGCCAGAAAAACGATGGCGAGCCGCAAGAGGGATCGGTCAACAACTACTGCGTCGGCAGATTAGCACCGCTTGCACGCGTGAAATCGCATCGGAAAGATGCCGTAAGGAAAGCGCTCTTCACTGTGTGCGCGAGACCACCATGCGGTCGACCAGCGCATCGAGCTTTTGCCGCGCGCTCGCGAAGCGGTCCATGTTCAGACCATTGGTGTCGTAGCGCGCGGTTACGAGAATCTGTCCTTGCCGCACGATTGTCAGATCTATCGCCGACAGATACGGCATCGGCTCGCTGCCGAACGCGCGCTTGTTCCAGCTTGTGGTCGCGGCGTAGACGAACATCGCCTCGCAACCGGGCGGCGACGTGCCAGGGTTATAGACCGCCGAGTTCACGCCGCGCCGCTGCAACGCGACCTGCAGCGCGGGCACGAAGTCGCCGGTCGCGACACTCTGATTCAGTTCGATGCACACGGATTGCAGCGCGGCGGGCGAGCCCGTCACCGATGTCGGCGACGAATAGTTCGAAGCGACCGTGAAGCCCGCTTGGACGAGCGAGCCTGCGGCATCGGCGGCCGTGATCAGCGTCCACGTGCAGCCGGAAAGCGCGCTTGCGCCGATGGCAAGGAGCGCACGAGCGAAGAGCTTGCAGAACATATCCTTGCTATCGCTCGGGCTTAGCGCACGATGCGCACACGCATCGTGTTCGGTGCTTCGATCGTCGCGGTCATCGTGCTTCAGCGTGAAACAGCATCGGCAACATGAGCGACACGGCGAGGAGCGCGCGGCGCAGGGAGGGGAAGCGGCGTTCGAGTGAAGATCGAGCTTGCATGAACTTGGCGTCGTGTCGAAAGAAGATGAGCGGCGTGTCTGCGGACATCACGCATCGATATCTTCCCGCGATGCGCCGCCATTCGATATGCGGAGCAAAGCGCCAAACCAGCGAGTTATTTCGAGGTATTAATTCGCGAAGGAATGCGTCAAGCGCGCATCAAACGAACAGGGACACGATGCCGCCGATGGTCGCGGCCGCCGCCACCCATTTGCCCGCGGTATAGAAGCCGTTCGTATCGGTTGCCTGTACTTCCGGGCGTTCGAGGCCGAGCGCGCCATAAGCGAATGATTTCACCGATGACGGCTGGTCTGTTTGCTGTGCGACGGCGGTATCGTCGGCCGTGTTATCAGCAGGGGAAAGGCGGCGCGGTGAAGGCGTATCGGCGTTCGAATAGGCGGCGGTGGTAGCACTGTTGATCTGCATCGCTGGCCTTGTTGTTATCGGGTTCTGCAAAGCCGCAATAACGACGCCTTCGCGACAATGCTTGAACGTGCCCGCCTTTCCGTTTCTTACCGCCGATGGAATCACATCGGGTTGTTCTGCACGAAGTCCTTGTATGCCCAATACGCTGCTTTCTTCGTGACGCCGTCGGCTTCGAGAAGACCGTATGCGCCTTCGCTGTCGTCATAGAGTTCGAAGGCCTGAATCGACTGGATGTTGTACTTCGACGCAAGGCTCGCGAACTGCGTCATCATCAGGCTGCCGGTCATGTAGGTCGCGATCTGGCTGTACGAGCCCAGTTCGGGGCGCACGCCGAACTCGTTGATCCAGACCGGTCTGCCCATGTCGTGCAGAAACTGAAGCACGTCATGGCATCCCGTGCCGCCGCATGCGTGCGTCATGTCGCCCTGATTCGAATACCAGTGCCACGACGTGACGTCCCAGGTCACGGCCGGATGACCCCAGGTGCCGTCGGGTTGCGAACCGTCGGCGAGCATCTGGAAGAAAGCGGTGTGCAACCACGTGCCGCCAAGCACGATCCTCGCGGAACCATCGACCGACTTCACGCCTGCAATCATTCCGCGTATCGCGCCGCGCGCGAGCGTGTACGACCAGTTGTTGTACTGATACCAGACGGTGCCGTCGACATCGCCGATGAGCGCCTTCGCTTCCAACTCGTTGCCGACCTCGTAGTACTTATAGTGATAGCTGTTGGCGGTCTGCTGGCCGAGCGTATAACCTGCCTTGTAGGCCTCGTCCTCGCTGTTGTAGTTTAGGTTCATGAGTATCACCGGATACATGGTGACGCCACCTTCTTCCATCGTCTTCGCGATCTTCGCAACCATGTTCGCCGATGTCTGGCTGTACACGTCATTGCGATAGATCGTCGCGCCCATTTCCTGCAGTTGCGAAAGCTGCGTCTGCACGCTCGTGAAGTCGTATGCGCCGCCGTTGCTGTTATGGCCATTCGCGCCATAGAAGATCGAACCGTTGCCGCTCGCGGCTTTCGCGGTGGACTTAGGCGATGCAGCGCTCTTGCCGGTCGCGGCGCTGTCGGCGGGGTTGTCGCTGCCGCCGCAGGCGGCAAGCATCATGCTTGCGACGATGGCCGCCGCGACGGACCGGGGAATGAAAGAGGCGATTCTATTCTTCATAACAATTTGCATAACTAACGGAGATGCGCACATCAGGAATGGTTGAAAGAATGGCTTAGTAATCCGAATGATTGTGTTCAGGATGAGTGCCATATCCGACGCGGATGGATGCGCCGGAAGAGCCGAGCCAGTGCAGATTCGCTAAAGCAAATCCGCGCGCGGGATCGACATACATTCGGAATGGCTAGCGCTCGATGATGATCCGCGGACTTCGAGTCGCGCTGATCGTCGGTAACAGGTGCAGCGATATAACTTGGGTGACGTCAAAATTTCTGACGGTGGCGCGAAACGCTTTACGCTCTGAGCGTGCGTTGCCGGGATTAAGTCAGCGAGGAAAGGTTACTTTGTTCTGATGTAGAAGTAAACCGGACAGCAGAAAAAACATCTTGTGTACGGCAAGTTTTCGAACGGTCCCTTCTTCTATTTATGGTTTTGCGCGCAGCCGTTTCTACTTCCAAAGAAATGCCGGAAGTGGTTTCGTTTGTCGGGTTTCTTATCCGTGCGCCGCTATTGCAGCTAGAATCGCCGCGAGCCTTGCGGGACGGAGCCCGGCACAAAGTCGCGGAGCAAATTTCACACGATGATGAGATGATCGCGCTCGAAAACGCGATAAACAAAACTGATGACGGCGTTAAGCCTTTGAATTGACCTGTGTGCTGTGCGAAGGCCCTTTACGGTGCAACCGCATGGCTGTCTTAAATGCGAACCGACCCTGGGCCTTCCGATTCCGCATGCCGATCGCGCCGGAGTGCCGAAGCCGGCGCGAAATAGCGCGCCACGCACAGCACGTAGGTAATTAGCGCGGAGACCGTGTACATCGCGGATCGCTCCATGAAGAACAGCAGGAGCACGGCAATCGCGAGAAGCAGCATTTCGATGCGCGGCGGGATCGCGGACAGTTGCAGGTCGTGGCTCTCAAGCGCCGTGCCCATAAGAATCACGATGGGAATCAACGCGACGACCATGTGGATCGGTTCGAGGATTGGCGCGGCGAGGAGCATCGTCATGCATGCGAGCGCGTAGTCCATGCGCCTGTCGCGGCGGCGGAAGAAGACGAGATAACACGCGAACACGCAAATGATCGCGGCGAAGATCGTGGATGTCGCGTGAAGCGTCGCTTCGGATGCGGGCGTGCCGAGCTTTTCGGATATCGTCTGCAATGCGCCGCGCACCGAACTGTTGCCGGGCAAGCCGCCCGCGCCGAGGATATACGTCTGCGCGCGCCCGATCTCGACGGTCAGATACTCCCAGATTACGCGAAAGCCGAGCCGGCTCGCGGTGAAGAGCGTAATTGCTATGGCGCAGACACCCGTCGATATCACGGTGCGCCATTCACGCCCCAAGAGCAACAAGCCGACGATCGCGAGCGGCGTCACCTTGAAGACGACGGCGAACGCGAGAAAGAGCCCCGCGAGCCAACGATTGCCGCGTTCGATCAGAAAGAACGGCGTCGCGAGAAGAAAGAAGAGAAGCTGATTCGATTGCCCGAGATACGCGTCATGCAGAACCGGAAAGCTCAGCAGCGTCACGCCGATGAGCAGTGCGGTCACGCGCTTGTCTTCGCCGCGATACGCCATCTTCGCGAGAAGCACCGCGCCGATGATGCACAGTACGACAGACATCGCGACCCAGGCGAGCTTCGCGGCGAACGACGGCAATAGCGCGAATGGCGAAAAGATCAGCGCGAACTGCGGGGGATAACAATAGATCAGGATATCGTCGAGATTGGCCCCGAGCGTCGACAGATACGCAACCAGATGTTCGTTGTTATAGATGAGCGATGGATCGTGCGGCGAATTCAGCACGCTGCTGAACGCGTAATAGTAGAAATTGAAATCGCTGAAGGCCTTTGGATGATCGGCCGCGTAGCTGAGCGAATAGTGATAGATGATGACCATGCGGATCGCGAGAAAACCCGCCGCCACCAGCATGACCAAAGCCGCAATGATCCGGACGTTATCCGCGGACCTGGCGCCAACCCGAGCGTTCAGCATGGACGTTCTCCCGTGTGCCGGCTATCACGTTATAGGGCTGCTGTAGCAAGTTCATTTGCAAACTATCCGCTATTCGTCTTACAAAACCGGACGCGAAAAGTTATGGCGGATCGTATGGCCTACGAATCGTGACAGCATCAGCGGGGCGGCGTCAATCCAGTTTTTGCGCACTGCAATGAAGAAACCATTTTTAAAAAACGGATGACGTTCGTGCGATTTTATGCATCGGCGCCGGCTGTCTCGGGTCTAGGCGCTTCGGTAGTTGCGCGAACGCGCGTGGCGCTGCGCTATGCGTCACCGCGTACCTCGGCAGGGTGGGGGCGGCGCGTCAGGACGGGGCGGCGCAGGGCGCGGCACGGTGGACATACAGCCGCTCGCGGGCCAGATCGACGGCGCGGGCAACGTGATCGCGCACGGTTCCTCTATAGCGTCCCATAGCGACGCCCTGTGTGTTACCTCGACTCTTCTTCCGTGATCGTAAATAGAGGATCGCCACGCTGGGCAGCTTGCGCATGCACGACTGTCCGATTCGGTATACGTGACAACTGTGCTGGGGCGGCTCCGCGACAGTACGTCGCGTTCGTGCCCGACGGCATCGTGAAGCCCGCCGACTTGGCGATGATTATGACCATAAAAGCTGCGAAATGTCGCAGAACGGTCAGAAGAGGTTAGTCGATAATTCCACCAAGAGCTTGGATAGCCGTATCGCTTCAATTGATTTATCGCCTTAGGCAAATCCCCACGAAAACGAAATATGACACGGTCGGGTGGTTCTTTTGCATGGCTGGTCAGCGGCCGGAAATGAGCCGCGCACGACTTCGCTATCGCCCGGTTTTGAATCTGTGCCTGGATGCCTACGGCAATATCTCCTGCGCGACCACCTTAATATGATTTCGATTGAGCGGAGAAAGGAGTGAATAGTTCTCGCCTGGGTACGCGCCATTGGCAATGGCGTACGGTGGGCGTTATTGCTGCCCTAGCTGCAGTTGGGTTGGCCGCAGGCGTTAGTGTTATGCCTTCGAAGGCGGCGGCAGACCTATCCGCTAAAGAGTTGGTGCCTGGTCCCGCGCCGGCTCCAGATCCGTGGAAAGGTCTGTCTGTTGCAGATGCAATTCGCGTGATTCAGGCTCAAGCCAGTACTTCATACTCTGTTAATCCGGTTATCGAACCTCACGACGGTAAGACGACAGGTCCCGTTTTGCCAGCCGGTTTCAGCTTTGATACGGCATCGGCACCCGACAGCGCGCCTTTATTTGCTTTAAGGCCAAGCATATTATCTGCGTAGATAAGACTACGTATGTCGCGACTGTGTATAAAAACGGCACTGCGCAGTGGTCGTACCATGTGCGCCCAGGAGATGCGCGCGGCGAAAGATATGCTACGGGGGAAGGTCATGGTCATATTGCATATAAGAGCCGTAACCACGTTTCCAATACTTATGGAACACCTATGCCCTATGCAATGTTTATTTCGTGGGATAAGGATCACCATAAGCACGCTGGTGAGGCTTTTCACCTCTCATATGACTTTCAAAACCAAGGATATGAGGGTGCAAGTCATGGCTGTATGGGAGTCGGTTCGGAGGCTGTCATGAAGCGACTATGGGAGACAAGTCCCGTTGGCACGCGAGTGTACGTCTACCGCACTTAAAAACGCTCCTTCCCTCGAATGTCAGGCGATATCTTTGCATGGCCAGCTTTGAGTTGACATCGGTTTGATAGGCGCCCGCTTTGCCATCTAGCTTTTCATCGGTGAGCCTTTCAAAGAAGCGAGCCTGGTTCCGCAAACTGTCGCGTGTGGATATTCAGAAGGTTAAATCCATCGATGCCAACGACCGCGCCGCTGCGGACTCTGAGGCATCAATCCTATGCACAGACCGGACGTCAAAATCCGGCATCTCTGCATGAAAACACAGTTCGCGGGCATCGACTTCGTCGAGCATCATCCCGCGCTCGACGTGCGGAACATGACCGCGTTGACCATCGTGCGTCTCCTGACCAACGTGATCGGTAAGCACGCGCGCCGCATGGTTTCATGAACGCGGCGAGGCACGACGCGCGACTTGCTCAGAGTCCCCGCGCGCAACGATCCCGATAACTTCGCGCTACGCGTGAGCGTCGCCGATGTGAATGCCGATGGTGCGTTCTCGGTTTATCCGGTATCGATAGAATCCTCGCGATCCTGCGGGGTTCGGGCATGGACCTGATCGATGTATCGGACGGCGCTGTCTCGAATACGGTCGCCGGCCGATTTTCGTCACTCGCGTTCGCGGGAGAACGAAAACTACATGGCCGCCTGCTCGACGAGTCAGTTCTAGATTTCAATGTTATGGTCCGCCGCGATGCCGGCGTCGCGGCGTTGAGGGTTATCGACGGCTCCCGCACCGTGCCCGTTTCGACATGCCGCTTGCTCTTCGTGACGCAAGGGTCCGCACGCATTGTGCTCAACGAATCGCATTTCATCGAGCCGACTGGCGCGGTGTCTATTGCAACGGCGAGCGACTCGCTAGACGGCTCTCGTCGATTTCTTCCCGCATGATTGAGCGTTGCGCCGCTAACGCAGTTCCATTCGTTACTTCTCCACGGCGATCTTGTCCTGCGTGCGCGTGTCGAAATCGGACGCGTCATGGCGCTCATGCAACTGGCTCGAAGGCTCGCCGAAAGTCCGGTTCACCATGCGGCCGCGCTGCACGGCGGGACGCGCGCCGATCATGTCGGCCCAGCGGCGCACGTGCTTGTATTCATGCACTGAGAGGAATTCGGCGGCGTTGTATAACCAGCCGTTAGCGAGGCCGCCGTACCACGGAAAGATTGCTATATCCGCGATGGTGTATTCGTCGCCCGCGATATAAGTGCTATTCGCGAGACGCTTGTCGAGCACGTCGAGTTGACGCTTCACTTCCATTGCAAAGCGATCGATCGGATATTCCATCTTGCTCGGCGCATAAGCATAGAAGTGGCCGAATCCGCCGCCGAGATAGGGCGCGCTGCCCATCTGCCAGAAAAGCCACGATAAACACTCGGCGCGTTTGGCCGGCTCGGTCGGCACGAATGCGCCGAATTTTTCTGCGAGATAGAGCAGGATCGCGCCGGATTCGAAGACGCGCACGGGCGTCGCGCCACTGCGATCCACAAGCGCGGGAATCTTCGAATTTGGATTGACCTCGACGAAGCCGCTGCCGAACTGATCGCCATCGCCGATGCGAATGAGCCACGCATCGTACTCGGCATCGCGACGACCGAGCGCAAGCAACTCTTCGAGCAACACGGTAACTTTCACGCCGTTGGGCGTGGCCAGTGAATAGAGCTGCAATGGATGACGGCCCACCGGCAGCGCCTTTTCATGCGTCGGTCCGGAGATCGGCCGATTGATATTGGCGAAGTGTCCGCCGCTTTCCTTGGTCCAGGTCCACACGGCCGGCGGCACGTATTCGGTCGATGCGCTCATGCTTCCCGCTCCTTCGATAAGATTTCGCACGAGGTTATCAGGTCGACTGGAAACATGCTTGACCGGGCTTTGTACAATCAGCGCAGCAATTCGCGAGAGGAAATGAATGAGCCAGCGTCCATTGCACAAACCGTTTCGCCTGCGAAAAGCGCCGGCGCAATCGCGCTCGGAAGCGACGGTGTCTTCCATCGTCGAGGCGGCGGCGCAGGTGCTCGAAAGCGACGGCTTCGAAGGCTTCAACACGAATGCGGTCGCGCGTCGCGCGGGCGTCAGCATCGGTTCGCTCTATCAATACTTTCCGGGCAAGGACGCGCTCGTCGTCGCGCTGATTCGCCGTGAAAGCACGCGCTTTTACGAGGACGCGTCGATTGCGCTCACCAAACGTAGCGGCAAGGCGGCGCTGGAATATCTGATCGGCGCGTCCGTGCGCCAGCAGTTACAGCGTCCGATGCTCGCGCGCCTGCTCGACATCGCGGAAGGGCGTCCGGCGTTGCGCGGTGAAGTCGCGAAGGGGGAAATGGAGGCGTTGGTCGAGACGGTCGTCGGTCGTGCCGCGCCGCGTCATCCGTATCCCGATGTGGCCGCGGCTGATCTGCTCGCCATCGTCAAAGGCATGGTCGACGCAGCGGGCGAACGCGGCGAGCGCGACCTCGATAACCTCGAACGCCGCGTTCGGGCCGCTGTTTTCGGCTATATGTCGAGAAGTGGCGGCGCGTAAATGCGAGCAATCGAACCGGACTCGACGATGCAAGCGGCGTCGCGGCGCGCTTTCGGCGGCTATCAGCAATGCGAGTAGTCGAATGTGAGCTTTTGCTTATATTCTGAAGTCCTCGGGCGGTAACGGCACACAGCCGTCGCCCATCAATCCATGAGAGACCGACGAATGAAAGACTCGACCCAAAGCATGAAACTCAATCACCTCAGTTTTCCTTCAGCCGATACATCCGCGACTGCGCGCTTCTTCGAGCAATATCTCGGCTTCACGATAGCGGGAACGTGGGACCGCTCCTACATACTCAAGTGTCCCGGCTTCGATGTCGTGATCGATCACGCGAACGACGACGCGCCGGCGTGGCCGCGCGCGTTTCACGTCGGCTTCGAATTGCCGAGCCTCGATGACGTGCGCGACCTCTACGAGCGCTTCAGGTCGGAAGGCGTGGCGATGGAGACCGACATCTTCAACAACGGGCGCGGCTCGCGTTTCTTTTGCCGCGCGCCGGGCGGCGTGATGTTCGAAATGAATACACGCAGCGACGCCGCGCCCGAGTACCGGGGCACGTTCGACAACTGAGGCGGACGCCTCGCAAGCTCATTGGCCCGCTTCGCGCTTCTCCTGTTCTTCGACGGTGAGTACGGCTTCGGGCATGACGTCGAGGCGTGCTTTCGGAATGGGCACGCCGCTTTCGTCGGAAAGGCCATACGTGCCTTCTGCGATCTTCTGCAACGCACGTTCGATCTCGCCGATGCGCCCATCGTTCACGTTGCGCAACGCCTGATTCGCGATGTCCTGCTCCATGCGCTGCGCATCGTCCTCGTACTCTTCGGCTTCGTCACCGCGCTCTTCCCGCAATCGACGCTCGCTCGCGACGGTGCCTTCCTCGCCAGCGAGCAATTCGCGCTTCAGCGCGAGAAGACGCTCGCGCTGCTTTGCGATGAACTCGTCGCTCAAGCCGCTTGATTGACTGGGCATGATCGTGCTCCATGAAGAAAATGTGTCTTCCGATGCTGCTATTCACCCGCCGCGATGGAAACGGACGCCTCGCTCGTCAGCATCAGGAAGGTGAGCGTTTCGCGCAGATAGAGCTGCACGGCCGTGTCGGTATGGCTCGTATAACCGATCGACAAGTCCTGCCCGAGATGCAGTTCGAAATCGCCGCCACGCGTCGAGAGCACGCAGCCGCCCTGAAGCGCGGGCGCCCATACGAGATCGCCGCTCACGATGCGCTTGATGTGCTGGATGACCGGATAACCTTGATCGCTCGCTTCGGCGAGTGCAGTATAGGCATCCGCGCCGAGCAGCACGGAGTAGGGACCGTCGACGCCGGCCAGCCGCAGCTTTTCGAGCGCCTGGCTAATGGCGGCGGGATAATCGGCGACGTCCGTGGGCAGAAACGTCGGCGCATTCGAGCTGCCTTCGCGAATGCCCGTGATGCCGGCGGCCGCGAAGCCGTCGAAGATCGCGCTGTCTTCCGCGAGCGCCAGTTCGTTCGCGGCGGTCTTGGCGGGCTGCCAGTCGCCGTCGTTCGAGCCGCGCTCCACGCTGTCGATCGCTTCGCGCTGCAGCGTGAACGGCACGGTGAGTTGCACGAGTTGCTTCACTTCGTATAGCTTCGCCGCGACGCCTTGCTTCGGCGAAGCGACGCTCGTCTGATGTCCGGTGCCGATACCGGATAGCGCGGCGCCGCCCGGACTCTTCACGTCGACGACGCGACGCCCCGCGAGCGCGCGCTTGAAGGTGCGCGCGACTTCGGCTTCGATCTGCGACCATGCCGCGCCCGAGATCGGCGCAAGCTCTCGATGCAAGTTATTCATCTTGTGATTTTCCTTTGAGTGAGCCAATGTTCAATGTTCCTGCGCGGACATCTTCAGGCGGGTTCTCACTGGCGGAAGATGTCGCGGCATTTGGGTCGCGGTCGGGAAGCGCGTCGAGCAAATCAGTGGACGGCACAAAGAACAGGCCGCCCGTCACCGCGCGGCTGTAGTCGAGCAAGCGGTCGTAATTTCCCGGCGGCCTGCCGACGAACATGTTTTCGAGCATCTGTTCGATTGGCGCGGGCGTGCGCGCATAGCCGATGAAATACGTGCCGAACTCCTTTGCACCTGGACGACCGAACGCCATGTTATGCCGCAGGATCTTCACTTCCTTGCCATTCTCCTCGATCGTCGTGAGCGAGCTATGCGAGCAGGATGGCTTGATAGAATCGTCCAGTTCGACATCGGATAACTTTTCGCGTCCGATGATCAATTCCTGTTGCTCGACGGTGAGGCCATTCCACGCACCCAGGTTATGCAGATACTTCTGCACGATCACATAGCTGCCTCCGGCGAAACCGGGATCTTCGTCATCGACGATCGTGTAGTGCGCCGCGCTCTTGCCTGTCGGGTTCTCGGTGCCGTCGACGAAGCCCACCATGTCGCGCAGATCGAAGTAACGAAATCCATGCACTTCATCGACGACCGTGACCGCATCGCCTAGTTTGTCGAGCATCTGCGACGCGAGCTCGAAACACAGATCCATATGATCCGCGCGGATATGCAGGAGGATGTCGCCGGGCGTTCCGATCGCGCGGCGATCGCCCGAGCCGAACTCGCGAAACGGATGCAGCGAAGCGGGGCGGGGCGCGCCGAAGAGCAGGTCCCAGGCATCGGCGCTGAAGCCGCATACGCAGGACAGGTTCGCGGTCGGCGCGCGCGTGCCGACCGCGCGCACGAGCGCCGCGATGTCGCCGCACCATGAGCGCACGACATCGGCTGCTCCTTCGCCGCGCGCCACGGTGGCGACGATGAAGATCGCGCTGCGGGAAATCGGATTACAGACGGCTTGTGGTTCGGGTGTGTTGTTGGGCATCTGAAGAGGTCGATTGCGTGAAGCGGTTGATTGAATCGATCGGCAACTCACGGCGAGCGCTCGCGTCTTCTCTTCGAATGCGATGCTCGCGCGATCGCCAAAGACGACCCGAAGTTTCATAGGATCATAAACTGGCGTATAGCGTGTTTGAGCGGAAGCGGTGAACGGACGATACACCAACTCCGGGTAACGAATACTCGAAAACGCACGGTTATGTAACATCACGGCACGGGACGCTGTTATCCATAACATTTTTTTCGACTGACAGGAGCGATTGTGAAACTGACCGACTTCGACACGCTGACTTTCGACTGCTACGGCACGCTGATCGACTGGGAAACCGGGATTTTCGAAGCACTGCGCCCGTTACTGGATCGCGTCGAGCCCCCGTTGACGCGCGACCAAGTTCTGGAAGCTCATGCGCGTCACGAGTCGTCGCAGCAGAAGTACACGCCGGGCAAGCGCTATCAGGAGTTGCTGGCTATCGTGTATAAGCGGCTCGCTGAAGAGTGGGGCGTTTCCTTCACCCAGGAAGAATGCATTGCCTATGGACGTTCGATTCGCAACTGGCCCGCGTTCGCGGATTCCGCGGATGCGCTGCGCTATCTGAAACAGCATTACAAGCTCGTGATTCTTTCTAACGTCGATAACGAAAGCTTTGCCCATAGCAATGCGAGACTACAGGTTGAATTCGACGCCATCATTACGGCGGAGGATGTCGGATCGTATAAACCTTCGCCGCGCAATTTCGAATACATGCTGGAAAAGCTGGGCGAACGCGGCATCCGGAAAGAATCGATCCTGCATACGGCCGAAAGCCTTTTCCACGATCACAGGCCGGCGAACGGCTTCGGCCTTGCATCGTGCTGGATTTATCGTCGTCATTCGCAGCCCGGCTTTGGCGCGACGATGGACCCGGGCGCTCAGCCGAAGATCGACTTCCGCTTCAACAGCATGGCGGAGTTGACGAAGGCGCATCAGGAAGCGTCGGTTATCGGCTAGAGGGATTGCATCGGATTACCAACTAATTTAAGCGCGTTTCATATGCAACTAACCGTCTTGCGTTTGCACCGGCACCAAAAGCTTCGCCATCGATTCTGCCGACAGCGAAGCGCGCTCGAAGTGCTTCAGTCGAATTCGACCTCGCCGCCGCGTCGCAGCGTGTCGAGACGCCGGATTTGCGCGGGCATGATCCGGCCCAGCGACAGCGGCGGAAGGTCGTCGAGCCTGAAGAACTCGACGGCATCGGTTTCCACGCCGATCACATCGCCGGTCTGCACGATCTCACCGAGAAAAACGAGCTTCCAGATGTGAAAGACCGACGGCGGATGCGGATGCTTCGCCGTATCCCACGCGGCAAGCAGTCGGACGATATCGACCGTATAACCGCTTTCCTCGCGCACTTCCTTGGCGGCGTTCTCCGCAGGCGACAAGCCGACGTCGGCCCAGCCTCCGGGAAGCGACCATCGTCCATCGGCCGCTTCGCGCACGAGCAAAATTTGCCCGGACGCGTTGAACACCGCACACCTGACGTCGAGCTTCGGATTGGCATAACCTGACTCGAATGCGAAGAGATCGGCCACCTCGCCCGCTTCCATCGAGGCGATTTCGGCGATCTGCTCATGCGCGATCGTAGCGATTTCTTCGTAGCGTTCCTTGTCGAAGACGGCGGTCGTGTAGTGCAGTCCCGTCTGGGCGAGAGCGAGCAGGCGTCGAGCCTGTTCGAGTCTTCGATTGAGTGGCGGGGTCGCGTTCATTCCTGGATCTCTATGTGTGACTGCGCGGTCGTCGGCAGCCAGTGTTCTAACGTGCACGCGGCGCTCTACCGGCTTGCGTCATTTACCGGCGCGGTAATTCCACTAATGCTTCATTTTCTCATCGTCAAGGCGGCAACATTACGTATACTCGAATCTATGTCCAGGCCCGTGACGGTCGGCATAATGCCAACCATCAATGACAGTCGCAATTCCATCCGTAGCCCGCAAATATATGAGCGAACAACAACGAGTAAAACGAGACCCGGAAGGCACACGGCGGCGCATTCTCGAAGCCGCCACGGAACAGTTCACGAAGCTAGGCCTTGCTGGCGCCCGGGTCGACGCCATTGCCACGGCGGCGGGCACCAACGAGCGCATGCTCTACTACTACTTCGCGAGCAAGGAAGGGCTGTACGTCGCCGTGCTCGAAGCGATGTACGCGCAGTTTTCGCAGCGCGAGCAAGGCCTCGATTTGTCCGGCCTGCAACCGGCCGACGCGATTCGCGAACTGGCCCAGTCCATCTGGGCGCATCTGCGGGAAAACCCTCAATGGCTGAGCCTTATCAATAACGAGAACCTGCACGAAGGGCGTTATCTGGAGCGTTCGAGCCACTTGCGCGAGACCATCTCGCCGGTGGTCGACCTGCTGCGCGCGGCGCTCGAACGTGGTGCGGCGGCGGGTCAGTTCCGTCAGGGCGTCGATCCGCTGGACTTTTACGTGACGCTCGTCGGCATGGGCTATTACATCGTGTCCAACCGCTTCACCATCGACATGTTCACGGGCCGCAACTACGCCGAGCCGGACCGTCAGCAAACAATTTCCGCAATGCATCTCGACATGTTGCTCACCTACCTGCGCCCGGTGAGCTAACCGAAGGCGAGCGGCTCGCATGATGAAGCCAACCGCTCGCCAACCGTATTGCGCCTAACCTCCCTTTCCGCGCCCCGCCGAACAAGGCCGTTCAGACGTTATGCGAAACTTGCATAGCGGTATGCAGCACTAGCATTCACGTTTTTTCTGCTTTCCATAAGATTCCGTCCTGACACAAAAAAGCGGCGCGTCGAACTTCGATGCGCCTGCCATTAGCGAGCGCACGCCGGTTCCGACCGACCGTTCGTGCGCCATTCCAGGACGGAGACACATGAAGAATCGGCTCACCCTCTATATCCTCGCGGGCATGGTGCTCGGCGTGGCTGTCGGCTACGTTTGTCATCGCATGGCCGCGGATGCCGCGCAAGCCAAGGTTATCGCGGACTACTTTTCCATCATCACGGATATCTTCCTGCGGCTCGTGAAGATGATCATCGCGCCGCTCGTCTTCGCGACGCTCGTGTCGGGACTCGCGGGCATGGAAGGCACGAGCGACGTGCGCAGAATCGGCCTGCGCTCGATCGCGTGGTTCGTGTGCGCGTCGTTGTTTTCGCTCGCGCTCGGCCTCGTGCTCGCGAACCTGCTGCAACCCGGCGCGGGCCTGCACATGACGCAGACGAGCGCCGACGTCGCCACCGGCCTCAACACCGCCGGCCTGAACTTCAAGGACTTCGTGACGCACGCGTTTCCCACAAGCCTGCTCGATGCGATGGCGCGCAACGACATCCTTCAGATCCTCGTTTTCTCCGTGCTGCTCGGGATCGTGCTGAGCGTGATCAAGTCGGATGCGCGCGTCGCGCCGCTTATCGCCGGCGTGGAAGGACTCGTGCCCGCGATGCTGAAGCTCACCGACTACGTGATGCGCCTCGCGCCCTTCGGCGTGTTCGGCGCGCTGGCATCGGCGATCACGGTGCATGGCCTCGATGTGCTCACCACCTACGGCAAGCTCGTCGCGAGCTTCTATGCCGGGCTCGCGCTCCTGTGGGCCGCGCTGATCCTCGTCGGATACGCGTTCCTCGGCAAACCCGTCTGGACCTTGCTCAAGTCGATCCGCGAGCCGGCGATGCTCGCCTTCTCCACGGCGAGCAGCGAGGCCGCGTATCCGCGACTGACCGAGAAGCTGGAGGAGTTCGGTGTCGACAAGAAAGTGGTCGGCTTCACGCTGCCGCTCGGCTACGCGTTCAATCTCGACGGCTCGATGATGTATCAGGCGTTCGCCGCGATCTTCATCGCGCAGGCGTTCGGCATCGACATGCCGATCGGCACGCAGATCGTCATGCTGCTCGTGCTCATGCTGAGCAGCAAGGGCATGGCCGGTGTCGCGCGCGGCTCGGTGGTGGTCGTCGCGGCCGTCGCGCCGATGTTCCATCTGCCGCCATCGGGCGTCGTGCTCGTGCTCGCTATCGACCAGATTCTCGACATGGGGCGCACCGCGAC
The DNA here is from genome assembly GCF_001545035.1 of Caballeronia glebae. Classification (GTDB taxonomy): domain Bacteria; phylum Pseudomonadota; class Gammaproteobacteria; order Burkholderiales; family Burkholderiaceae; genus Caballeronia; species Caballeronia glebae. Next base: position 21,721 of record NZ_FCOJ02000024.1, on the reverse strand, counting down.
CAACGTGATCGGCAACAGCATCGCGACGGCCGCCATCGCGAAGTGGGAAGGCAAGCGCGTCGCACGGCTGGAACGCCGCGCGGCCATGAACGCGCCTTCGTTCGGCCAGTTGGAAAGCGAAGCGAAGTGAACGTCCGCATCGAACTATCGACATTTATAGAACCTGAGAGGAATCCATGCTTGCACCCACCGAACGTATCGAACACGACCTGCTCGGCGATCTCGCCGTGCCCGGCCACGCCTACTACGGCGTTCACACGCTGCGCGCGCTGCAGAATTTCCCCATCACGGGCATCGCGATTTCCGCATACCCGAATCTCATCAATGCGCTGGCGAGCGTGAAGGAAGCGGCGGCGCTCGCGAACCACGACCTCGGTCTTCTGAGCGAAGTGAAAACGCAGGCCATCGTGCAGGCATGCAGGCAAGTGCGCTCGGGCACGGCGCACGAGCACTTCGTCGTCGATGTGATTCAGGGCGGCGCGGGCACCTCGACCAACATGAACGCGAATGAAGTTATCGCCAATCTCGCGCTCGAACATCTCGGACATGCGCGTGGCGAATACGGCGTGCTGCATCCGAACGAAGACGTGAACCTCGGGCAGAGCACCAACGACGTCTATCCGACCGCGCTGAAGATCGCCACCTACGCGGGCATCATGCAACTGATCGACGCGATGGGCGTGCTGCGCGCGTCGTTCGAACGCAAGGCGCTGGAATTCCGCGACGATCTGAAGATGGGTCGCACGCAGCTTCAGGACGCCGTGCCGATGACGCTCGGCCAGGAGTTCAGCACCTTCGCCGTGATGCTCGGCGAGGACGAAGAGCGTCTGAAGGAAGCGGCCATGCTGATCTGCGAAATCAATCTCGGCGCGACCGCGATCGGCACGGGCATCAACACGCATCCGCAATACGCGCCGCTCGCGTGCAGGCATTTGAGCGATGTGACCGGCATCGCGCTCTCGACGTCGCCGAATCTCGTCGAAGCGACACAGGATGTCGGCGCTTTCGTGCAGCTTTCCGGCGTGCTCAAGCGCGTCGCGGTCAAGCTGTCGAAGACCTGCAACGATCTTCGTCTGCTTTCGAGCGGGCCGCGCGCGGGACTCGGCGAAATCAACCTGCCGCCGGTGCAGGCCGGATCGAGCATCATGCCGGGCAAGGTGAATCCGGTGATTCCGGAAGTCGTCAATCAGATCGCGTTCGAAGTTATCGGCAACGACGTGACCGTGAGCTTCGCCGCCGAGGCGGGCCAGCTTCAGCTCAACGCGTTCGAACCGATCATCGCGCATAGCCTTTTCAAAAGCATCGCCCACTTGCGCGCGGGGTGCCTCACGCTCGCGTCGAAATGCGTCGATGGCATCAGCGCGAATCGCGACCGGCTGCGCGCGATCATCGAAAACTCTATCGGCATCGTGACGGCGCTCAATCCGTATATCGGCTACACGCACTCGACGGAAGTCGCGAAGGAAGCGCTCATTTCCGGTAAAAGCGTGGCGCAGATCGTCATCGAAAAGGGGCTGTTGAGTCAGTTGCAACTCGACGAAATCCTGCAGCCGGCGATGCTGACGCAACCGCGCGGCATGACGTCGGCGGTTTGAAAGATCGCTTCGCGAAACGTCGCTGAAACCTTGCGATGCGGGCCGCCAGCCGGAGTAAACTGTTTTTGCGGTGTGCTTGCCGCAAAAGGAGGTTGCGATGAGATTCGCCGATATGTTCAAGCGGCCGAAACGCGACGCGACGGTTGCGCCCGGGGACGCGGAGCCTCACCACGAGGAACACGCGAAGTCGGTGCAGAAACAGGCGCGCAAGCTGTGGGACGTCGTTGGCCGAAATCGCCATAAGGGCGCGAAGTGGCACTAGCGAAGCGGGCCCGGGTACGAAAGTCCCGGGCCCGAAAATTTTTCAGGACGTGATCCAACTCGTGTGCGTGGTGAAGAGCGTGCCGAGCACGGCGGGCAGATACGGATTCGGAACCGGCACCGGCCTGCCCGCCACCATCACGAGGCCCAGGCGCTGCGCGACCGAAACATGCGCGCCAATGTCCTGCGGAAAGGCGAATGGACCGCGCGGGCCCGAGGGACGCAACGAGAAGGGCGCTTCGGTCCACGGCGAATGCGCCTTGCCGAGAAAATCCGGCTGCAAGGTCCACGGCGGCGTCTTGAGACGCATGCCGATGGCGGGATCGGCCAGGCGCTTCAACATCCATTCACAGGCGATATCCGACAGACCCGATTCGCCATTCGGATAGCCGCCGCCCACGTCCGCGTGAGCGCCCGCGAACAACACCTGCGTGATGCCTGCGCGCGTATCCCAGAGCGTCGGCGTGAAATCGCCGCGCTGCTCGTCGAGGCTGATCGCGTGAATGCCGAACTTCACTTTCGGGCTGAGCGCGGTGTCGGCGAAGCGGAACAGATCGACCGTCGAGTCTTCGCTGTCGAGATAAAGCGGAATGCCTAGCGCGCCCACCGTGTCCCATACGCCGATGGCGCGGATTTCATCGACGGGCACCGTGTCGTCCGGCTGAAGTCTCGTGAACGCGAGCGACGGCTCGAAATTGACGATCTTCTCCAGCAGACCCTTCAGGCCGCCTGAGCCGTGCGCCGGCGGCCTCGACTCGCGATACTTGCGCCACGCGAGAATGCCCATGCGATACGCGAGCGCCTTGTCGTCGGCGTCGTAGCGGCTCGTATCGAGCAGGCCGACGCTCGCGATCATTCCGCCGAGCGCGCGCACCGTGTACGCGCCGCGGCTGAAGCCCATCAGGATGATGCGGTCGCCCGGTTGGTAGTTGCGCGATACGAAGGTATAGCCGCGCACGATGCGCGCGATGAGGCCGTCGCCGAACGCGCCGCCCACCAGTTTCGTGATGACGTTGCGCGAATCGCCGACGCCATGAAGATATTTGGCGACCTGTCCTTCCGGCCCCGGCTCCGCGATTTCCTGCTCGGAGGCGAGCAGCGTGGAGGCGGGGTCCGGCTCGCCGGATAACAGCAGAAACGCCTTGAATACGTTGGTGGTATCCGGAATGCCGTCGTTGTCGTGATCGGTGTTCGGACCGTTCCAGGTTCCATCCGCGCAGAAAACGATGTTCTTGCTCATGATGCACCTTCCTTTGCCTCGTGACGCCGAAAGTACTCACTCAGTATGTCTTAGTGTCTTGCGGGCGACTCGGCAAGCCGCGCGTCTTATGCGAACGACGCTTTGGCCGAAAGAGCCTAGGGACGCGTCGGGAGATCGTCGTGGAAGGCGTATTTTCCGGGCACGGAACGGCGGCTTTATTTTTGCGAAAATGGCGGTTTATAAACGAAGAACTCTTGAATCGAAGTCAACTATGAAAGTCACTCTCGACGAGCTTCAAACCTTCGCGACCGTCGTCGACACGGGTTCGATCACGGCGGCGGCGGAGCAACTGGATCAGACGGTTTCGGGGGCGAGCCGAACGCTCGGTCGGCTCGAAGAAAAGCTGCAGACAACGCTTTTGCGCCGGACCACGCGACGCCTGGAACTGACGGAGGAGGGCAAGAGTTTTCTGCAGCGCGCGCGAGAGATCATCGATGCCGTGGAAAGCGCCGAAGAGCAGATCGCCGCGCGCCGCGAGCGGCCTTCGGGCCTATTGCGCGTCGATGCCGCGACGCCCTTCATGCTGCACGTGATCGTGCCGCTGGTTGCGGGATATCGCGAGCGCTATCCGCATGTCGAACTGGAACTGAACAGCAACGAAGGCGTGATCGATCTACTGGAGCGCCGCACCGATGTCGCGATCCGCATCGGCAAGCTGAAGGATTCGACGCTGCACAGCCGCCCGATCGGCAGCAGCCGGATTCGCGTGCTCGCGACGCCGCATTATCTGGAGACGCGCGGCCATCCGAAGCGCGTCGACGAGCTGGCGAATCATTCGCTGCTCGGCTTCACGCAGCCGGAATCGCTCAACGTCTGGCCGCTTGCGGGACGCGATAAAGAACCTTATCGGATCACGCCGGCGATTGCTTCGTCGAGTGGCGAGACGCTGCGGCATCTCGCGCTCGAAAGCGCGGGCATCGTGTGCCTGTCTGACTTCATGACGCTGCGCGACCGGCGCGATGGCAAGCTCGTGCAGATTCTCGCGCGTCACACGCAGGAAGTGCGGCAGCCGATCAACGCCGTCTACTATCGCAACACGGCGATCTCCGCGCGCATTGCCTCGTTCGTCGACTATCTCGCGCAAGCCGTGAAGACGACTGAATTCGCGCTGACCGGCCACCGCTGATGCTTCATCCCGCCATCAGGTTATTCCCTGAGCCGATTCGACCGCGAGCAGATTGAGCACGAGCAGAATCGCGGCCTGATTGTCGGCGCTGATCGGAATGCCGAGCGTGCCGCCGATCCATCTGCCGATCTTCGTCGCGGCGAAATCCGCGCTTTGCGCCGACTTCTTGAGCGTCACGCCGAGCCTCACCGCCCGATAGTGGTACGAAGGGATGTGATGCCGCGTCGCCAGCCCGAACAAGCCGCCTTTGTCCTCCGAACACCAGCCCAGCGTGCCCGCCAGAACCAGTTGTTCGTACTTGTCCAGAGCTTCGATGAAGCCGCGCGCGAGACGGCGCACGCGCGCTTCGTCGAGGCCGTATTGCATCAGGACGGAGGCGACGGGATCGTCGGCGGCGTGCGCGTGCTCGTCGATCTGTTGAACGATGCCGTCGATCTCCATCGACACGTCGCGCTGATTGCTCGCGCTGCGCAGGCAATCGATAAGAAAGCGCCTGAAATACGTACATACGGCATAACCGCTCGACGGCGCGCTGTGCTCGCTCGCGTGCGATTCGCCGTGGCCCGGTTCGAGCCGCAGCACTTTCGCGTAGATGAACTGCGCGACGAGTTCCTCCTTGTCTTCTCTGAGCGATTGCAATTCGGGCGGGTGATAACCGCGCAACGCGCCTTTCACGAGGTTATAGATCGAAACCATTTCGTCCTGCGACAGATGCGTGCGCCGGCGCCAAAGGTCGGTGAGCATCGAGGGCGCACCCGTCTCTGCGACGGGATTCATTATCAAGGTCTCCACGTGTCAATCCCCTCAAATCGGTGGCAACGTGATGAGTATGGTTTTCTCCTATGAAACGACCAATATGAAGTTAGTCATATCCGTCGACTAGAACTTTCGGGTAAACCGGTCAGGCAGGGGAATAGCCGTTGCATGTTTCGCAACGTCGCCAGCGTGCCGGAGCCAACCCGAAGCAATCAACGCAACAAGGGGATGGCAGATGCATGGCGATCGTGAGCATGGCGAGATCGACGAGGACCTCGCCAGTGCGCTCTATGCGGCGGACCCCGCGTCTTTCATCGCGCATTGCTGCGCGATCGCGCTGCTCTATCCCGCGCTGGTTTTGCGTCCGCACGCCGGGTGGCTCGTTCTAGGCTGCGCGATCTTTCATGGGATCGCTAATGGCGTCTCGATCTGTCTCTGGGCCTGGCGCCGCCGCGATCCGCTGCGTTTCGGCGCGCGTCGCTGGATCGGCCTGCACGCGCTGCGAAACGTGCTGCTTCACGCGGCGCCGGGCGTCGCCATCTGCTTCGCTTTCGAGAACGAATCGGCCGGTTTCGTCGCCGCGCAGGCGGTTCTGCTCGTCACGCTGGCCGCGCTCGCATACGGCGCGAACGGATTGAATCTGCTCAACCTGTCGAGCGCGGTGCTCACGCTGCTTCTGCCCGTCACGGTATTGAGCCTGATGCAGCCCGCCGATGGCCGCTTCGCGCTGGGCGTCGTGCTCGCCGTGTGCGTCGTCGCGATTCATCTGTCCGGCTCGCAGTATCGCGGTCTTTTTCGCGGCATCGTGAAGGCGCGTGTCGAGCAGGAGCGGCTCGCGCACACCATCGCGCTGCAGAAAAGCGTGATCGAGGAAGCGAGCCTCGCCAAGACGCGTTTCTTCGCGGCCGCGAGTCACGATCTGCGCCAGCCGCTTCACGCGATCGGCCTGCTCGCGCAGGCGCTGACCGATAACGGCGCGAGCGCGCAGGAGCGCGATGAATCCGCGCAGCACATCATCGCCAACGTCGATGCGCTGAATCAGCTCTTCAATCAGGTGCTGGATCTCGCGCGTATCGAAAGCGGCGTGACGCAGGTCATCCCGCAGCATTTCCGTCTTTCGGAGTTGCTCGCGCGCATCGAGCGGCAGTTCCGGCCCGCCGCCGCCGCGAAGGGACTGGCGTTGCGCATCGCGCCGACGCCGTGCGTCGCCTTTACCGATCCCGTGCTGCTCGAACGCGTGATCGGCAATCTGGTGTCGAACGCGGTGCGCTACACCGAGCGCGGCTCGATATGGATCGGCGTGCGCCACGGCGGCGATTCGCAACGCTGTCATGTCGAGGTGCGCGATTCGGGCATCGGCATCGCGCCCGAAGAGCACACGCTCGTCTTCGAGGATTTCTATCAGGCGCCGCTGGATCATCACGGTCCTCGCGAGGGACACGGCCTCGGTCTCGCGACGGTGCGACGCCTCAGCCGGCTGCTCGGCTCGGAGCCGACGCTGCGCTCGTCGCCCGGACGCGGCACGACAATGCGCGTGCCCGTCAGAATCGGCGATGAGAACCTCATCACGTCGAGCCTTTGCGCGCCGCTTCCGGTGCTCGGGTGTATCGAGGGACGCCGCGTGCTGTGCGTCGACGACGATCCCGCGAATCTCGACGCGCTGGGTGCGCTGCTCACCCGCTGGGGATGCAGCGTGCGCGGCTGCCGCGACGAGCTGGCGGCGGTGCGCGCGATCTCCGAGGGCTTCGTGCCCGACGTGCTGCTATGCGATTACCAGATCGATCGCCACGAGACCGGCGCGGAGGTGTTGCAGGCTGTGCGCGAAGCATTGCGGCGGCGCGGACACGGCGAGCCCGCGAGCGTGGTGATCACGGGCGACATGGGTTCGCCGGGGCTTGCCGCGCTCGTGGCCGCCGGCTTGCCGGTCCTGCACAAGCCCGTGACGCCGACGCGCCTGCGCCGCACGCTCGACATGCTGCTCCAGCCGCGCGGGCAGGACGAAGCCGCCTGAGCGAAGCGCGCCGCTCAGAGCGTGCGCCCGCTCTGCAGCCAGCCGTTGATGAGCGCGATCGCCGAGGAACGGTTATGCACGCCGAGCGCCCGAAAGATCACCGAGAGATGGACCTTGACCGTGCCTTCGGCCACCTGCAACTCGCGCGCGATCATCTTGTTGGTGCAGCCGCGATGCACGAGCCGCATGATCTCGCGCTGGCGCGGCGACAGGTTTTCCATCAGGTGCAGATGATGCGGCGCGAGCGCGGTCGCCTGCATGTTCGTCACCGGACGCGCTCGCTCGGCGGCGCTCTGACGCGCGAGCCGCGAAGGCGACGGATCGATCAGGCTCAGCGCTTCGATCGGCACATACGCGCCGCCGGAGAGCACGAGTTCGATGGCCTTGACCATCACGTTGGCGGGTTCGCGCTTGGGCACGAAACCGAGCGCGCCCGCGGCCAGCACCGCGCGCATCTCATCGACGGATTCTTCCGCCGACAGCACCACGAGCGGCAGCGCAGGATTCGCCTTCAGGAGCGCCGAGAGCGACGCCGCGCTTTCCATGCCGGACATGTGCAGATCGACGATCGCGAGATCGTGATTCGCTTCCGGACGCGCGGCGGCCGCGAGCGTTTCCCAGGTATCGGCTTCGTCGAACTGCGCGTCGGGATCGATGCCGCGCAAGAGCGACTTGACGGCCTGGCGGATCAGTTCGTGGTCATCGGCGACGAGAAACTTCATGTTTTTATCCGTTGGCGTCGGTCATTGCGCATCGTCGACACACAGGTCGGGATCGCTCACGACGCAATCCGCGCGCGGCATCGCGGGACCGCCTCGCACGCGCACGCCGGTTTCCTTCGCGGAGATACGCAGGCCCTTGGGCAACAGCACCCACATCTGCGCGGGCTGCTTCATGCGGCTCGCCTGCTGCTGGGCCTGTGGCCCGGTGCCGAAGAAATAGTCGGCGCGCACGGCTCCGCGAATCGCGCCGCCCGCGTCCTGCGCCATCAGAAGACGCGTGACGGATGCGCCCGCCGGTCCGCCCTCGCTCGCGTTGACGAAAACCGGCGCGCCGAGCGGCGTCGTGCGCGGATCGATGGCCGCCGAGCGGCCCGGGGAAAGCGGCACGCCGAGTGCGCCGATGGGACCGCTCGGCGAATCGGGAATCGTGCGGAAAAACACGTAGCTCGGGTCCGATGCCGCGAAGGTATAGCCGAGTGCTGCGCCGCCCGCGAGCGATGGCGTCGCGCCTTTGTCCGTGACGCGGGCGGACGGCGTCATGCCTGCGCTCGCAGTCGTTGGCGCACTCACCCGCGCCGGACGCGCGGCGGGCGCGGCGGCGCTCTTCGCGAGCGTGAAGCCGCGCAGAAGCGGTGACTGGGGCGGCCCGCCGGCATCGCCGTGGACGGCCGCCGATGCGTCATCCGCGTCGGCATCCTGAGCGCCGCGCAGCAGCGAGGACTGCGGCGCGTCGTCCGAAGCCGCGCCGCCGACATCGTTTCTTCCGTTCTGCGTGCTCACGGTGCCTTCTTCCAGATCGAGCTCCACGCCGCGCACCAGAATCTTGCGACCCTTGCTTCCCGCGCTGGCAACGGGCGGATTGAACGCGAAGCCATTTTGTTCGGCATAGGCGAGACGGATGACGCTCCTTCCGTCGGGCAGGACTATCTTTCCCGCGCCCTGTAATTGCATAGAGTAGAGCATCGCGGGGTCTTCCACATAGGCCAGCACGGGCGCTTTGCTCAAACCGCGCTCGATATCGGCGCGCGAGTAGTAGGGCACGATATCCGCGCCCTCGCGACGCAGCCGCAGCTTCTTGTCGCGGATGTCGGGCACGCTGTCGCCGACGCGCAGCGTATAGATCTTGCCGCTCATGGAAACGGTCGAGAGCGGAATCACGCTGCGGCCCTCGATGCGCGCCGCGACCGGCGTGCCGCGTGCGCCCGGTGGAAGACGGCGCGCGTCGAGGAACAGCATGTCGGTCGGCACGCCGTAGACCGGATAGAGATACGGCGCGCGGCGTTCGCGGCTGCCCTTCAGAATCGGCTCGTAATAGCCGGTCAGGACGCCGCGCGCGGTTCTGTCGACGTTGAGTATCTGATAGACCGTGAAGTTGTCCTCGAAGAAGCGGCGCACGGCGGCGGCGTTGGCTGCATTCACGCCGCGCGAAGCCGCGCAGGGCGCCGCCCACGCCGGCTTGCCGCTCAGCACGCCGCAACTGCGCCGGAACGCGTCCCACGACTCGGCGACGTTGTCGGTCGCCCAGCCCGGCAAGCTGGAAAAAGGCACCGGCGTATAGAGCGCGTTCTTTGTCGCGAAAGGGGCGGCGTTCAGGCCGACCGACGCGGATGGACTCGCCGGCATCGGAGCGACGACGCCCGGCTCGCCGCCCGACGCGCTGACCATGCGCGCGTCGTCGCTCGCCGTGGATGAGGTGGCGGCTTCGTTCGCTCGGGTGGAGGGTGAAGGCGGTGAGCCGGCGCATCCGGCGAGCGCGGCCGTGGCCAGTGCAAAGGCGGCAACGGCGGGGCGCGGGCGCCTCGTCACGGCATTGATCGCCGGCGGCTCTGCAACGGATTCGCCGGACGTCGTGCCCGGCTGCGCGGCGGCGCCGCTCGTTCGTGATGCCATGGTGCCCTCGTCTCGCGGCCGAAGCGCTGCCTGCTTCGCTTTCGCTTCAAATCCTCTATCTAGACGAACGGACGACGTCGATTTTGAAGGTCGCCGCGCCATACGCGACGGGACACGACGGCGCTTTGACGTCGCACGCCGGCACGCCCGCGAACGGCGATGCGGTGAGCGTGCGCTCCGCGGCCGCCGCGTGCTGCGCCTCGGTCGAGAGACTGGCGAAGACGGCATCGTGCGCGAGGCCGAGCGCGGGGAATTCGCGCGGCGCGGCCGACACGATCGCCACGAAATGATTCGCGCCGACCGGCTCGCCCGCCTGCATCGGCCAGTTCGGGCGCGGCAGCACGAGACGCTTTTTTCTGCCGATGCGGTTGTCGCTGTCGAGCGCGTTTGGAAACAGTTGGAGATATTGATTCGCGGGATCGACGACGAAGACATACACATAGCCGTCGCGATTGCTCGTGAGCGCGAAGCGCAACAGGTCGTGGTCGACGACGGCGCGCGCGACGGGCACGTCCACCTTGACGTCGAACGACGGATCGGCGAGCGAAACGATGCGCGCGAATTCGCCATCGGGCGTGAAAGGCGGCAGCGCGGCGGGCGCGGGCGGCGCTTCGGTCGCGACGACCGAAGGCGCCGACGCCGTCGAAGCTGCCGAAGCCGTCGAAGCAACAACCGCCACCGCGCTCGTCTCGCTGGCAACGCGATCCGCCGAAGGCACGCGTGAGCCGAACTTCGGCGCGAGCCAGCCGAGCGTGCCCGCCAGCGCGAGCACACACGCCGCGCCGAGCGCCCAGCCGATGCGCCGCCGCGCCGTCCTCGCGAGCGCGCCGCTGCTCGCGCGCGCGGCCTGCGCGTCGTCCAGCGAAATGCCGAGTTCGGCGGCGAACTGCCGGTCGGTCTGCGGCCGATGCGCGGGCGAGACCGCGAGCGCATGATCGATGGCCTTCAGAAAGCGGTCCGAATAACGCCCCGCCGCCAGTTTCGCGAGCGGCTGATAGCTGTCCTTCACCACGCGCCCGACCGAGGGCGGCGGCGTTTTCCCTGTGATCGCGAAATACACCAGCGCGGCGAGCGCGTAGTGATCGGTCCACGGTCCTTGCCTCATCGACGGCACATCGGCGTACTGTTCGATCGGCGCGTAGCCGGGCTTGAGAATCACGGTGAGCGCCTGCGTCATGTCGCCGATCACGCGCCGCGCCGCGCCAAAGTCGAGCAGCACCGGCCGATGACTTTCCTCCAGCAGGATGATGTTGTCCGGCGCGATATCGCGATGAAAACAATCGGACGCGTGCAGCACCGCGAGCGCGTCGATGAGCGGCGTGAGCAGCGCGCGCAGCCAGGCTTCGTCGGGCGGCTTTTTCATCGCCCTGAGCGTGTCCTTGAGCGTCGCGCCCTTGTAGTAGGGCATCGCCATGTAGGCAGTGCCGTTGGCTTCCCAGAAGCGGTACACCTTCACGAGCGACTGATGATCGAAGCGCGCGAGCAGCCGCGCCTCGTCGTTGATGAAGCTCTTGAGCCCGGCGCGGAACATCGGCTCGTAGCGCCCGGATTTGACCTGAACCTGCGTCACGCCCACGCGCGAGGCGAGCGCCGCCGGCATGTACTCCTTCACCGCGACGTAGCGGTCGAGCGAGGTATCGAACGCCAGATAGACGATGCCGAAGCCGCCTTCGCCGATGAGCCGGACGATCTCGAACTCGCCGAGCCGCGTGCCGGGCGGCAGGACGCTGTGCGCGGGTGGCGCGTCCGCCGAAGGCGCGCGCGCGCCGCTCACGATCACCGTCTTGTCGTCGCCCGCGTCGCCCGGATTGGTTTCGGTCTTGCCGCCGTTGCCGGTCGCGCCGCCGCCTTCTTCCGGTAGCCCGCCCGTCGCATTCATGATCCGAAGTCCCGCAACAGGGTGGTGAAAAGCGCCGTGTCGGGCAGGCCGTACACCGGCCAGATCGTGAACGGACGCGGCGTGAGATCTTGCGCGTTGGCGGTATCGGCGGGAGCGGGCGTCGTCTGCGCGGAGGTCCACATGCTCATGCCGTAGATTTCAGTCTGCCAGAGCGGCGCGAGCGTGCGCGCGAGCGCGTCCGGCAGCGTCGCGGCCGACTGCGCGATCCACGGTTCGTGCAACACGGCCGCGCGCGTGCCGGCGCACACGGGCTGCGGCACCGGCAGCGTGGCGAGTTGCGCGTCAAGGCGCTCGATGCTGTGATCGAAATCGAGCGCGGCGAGCGCCACGCCTTCGATCGCCGAAAGCCATTGCCAGAGCGCGGCGATTTCACCGCCCGTCGATGGCGCCGCCGGCAGCGAGGCCGCAATGGTCAACGGAAAATGCCGCCCGACGCGATCCACCGACGCCATCACGACGCCCGTCCAGCACGCCCCGAGCGTCGGCGCGATGGCGCCCGGCATCGCGAAGAAGCGCCACACCGGGCAGGTGAGATACGTCGAAAGCCATGCGTCGCCGAGCGCGAGCTGCGTTTGCGCGACGCGCTCCGCGAGCCACGCGTCCCACGGCGCGACGAACGCGTCCGAGAGCCGCCGCGCCGCGAAATCGCCGAGCGAGGGCAGCTTGCCGTACCAGCCCGCGATCGCCGAGCCGCCGTCCGCGAGCGTTTCGCCTTCTGCGTCGTTCATAGCCGCTCCGGACACGAGAACGCGCGTAGATCGGCGAGCCGGAATGGATTCTCGACGCTGTTCGCCGTCACTTCGAAGCGCGTCTTGCGCCCTTCGACATCGAACGTGACGATGAAGCGCTCCGGCTGTTCGGTCGGCTGCACGTCGAGCCGGTCGAACATGCGAAACAGCGCCCACGGTCCCTCGAACACGAGATTGCTCGCGCCGCTCGTCGGCGGCGGCGTGAGTTGCAGGCTCACGCGTCCCGAGCCGCGCGTGCCGGGCCACTGAACCGCCGTCGCGATCTGCGGGCCATGCGCGTAGGTGAGCACCTGCCCGTCGACATCGAGCGTGAAGGAGAGAATCGCCGGGTCCATGTCGAGCGGCTTGAACTGCAACGCGAGCGCGGGCGTCTTGCCCCCGCCGCGAAAGAACACGCCGCGGATCGTCGCGGCGCGCTCGAACTGCGCGAGTCCGGCCGGGCTGATCTGCGACGCGGACGAATCGGACTTCTTGAACGCCCAGGGTTTCGCGGAAACATCGACGTCGGGCGCGAGGTTCTTCTGAAAGAAATCGTCGAACTTGCCGCCCGGCGCGAACAGCGTGCCGAAGTCCTCGGGCAGCACGTCGCGCGCCGAATTCGGATTGAACGGATAGCGCCCGCTCACCGCGCGAACGCAGAACGCCGAGATCGACTCCTTCAGATCCGCCGACAAATTCACGCGCCGCGCCTCCTGCGACTGCGCCGCGCCCTGGCTGCCCAGATCGAGCAGCGCGGAGCGGATCGGCTCGGGCATGCGCGCGGCCTGCGTGCGCAGCTTCGCCGGCGCGTCCGACGGCGGCGGCGCGGTCTTCTGCTGCAGGGCTTCGTCGGTGGCGCTGAGATACGTGTAGACGTCGTTGATGACAGCGAGCGTCTGCGCGATCGGCGCGGCCTGCCCCGCGCCCGGACTCGTCACGAGCGCGCGCAGGCCGGTGAACCGGTCATCGACGATGCTTTCCAGTTGCGCGCCCGGCGCGACCGGCGCGATCTGCGTGGGATCGGACCCGCGGATGACCTTGAGCAGCTTCTCGCGCGCCGCGCCGATCTTGTCGTTGGCGCGATCGACGACGGTCGTTTCGCTTTCGGGCTTCGCGCCGAGCGTCGTCTCGCGCGACGCCGCCTTCGCGAGCGCGGCGAGCGGCGAGTCGGGCGCGGACAGGATGCGCGCGATCTGCGCCGACTGCGAAAGCGTGTCCGCGCGCACGACGCGGATATCGTTCAGAAAGTCGTTCCAGATTCGCGCGTAATCCTGAAGATAGAGCAGCCGCACGTCTTCGGTGAGGCGCTGCATCGCCGCCGGATCGCCGCGCGGCAGGCCGCTCTGGTCGCGGATGCCGAGCACCCACGGCTCGTCGGCGGCAAGTTGCGCGGCGGTTTCATCGACGGCTTTGAGGAACGCCTTGTGATAGCCGTCGAACGAATAGAGCCCCGGCACGCCGCGCGTGAGCGGCGCGCCGCTCGAACGCGTGAAGACGAGCGACGCGTTCGGTCCGCCCGCATGCGCCACGGTGAATTCCGGATAATCCGCGCCGACGCCTTGCTGCTTCACGCGCCCGTACACGCGCTGCGCGAGCGTGCTCGCGGCGAGCATGCCGCGCAGATGCGCGACGAGACGCTCGTCGAACGGCAGATTCGGATGCACGACGCCGCGCGCGAACAGCGCATCGAGATGCCGGCTGAGCGCGGCGCGTTCCTCGTTGCCGACCTCGCGCGGCAGCGAGCGGTCCCAGTCGGTGAGAATCCATGCCTTGAGCGCATCGGCATCCTGATGATCGGGCTGGTTCAGCATCAGATACGCCTTGAGCGCTTCATACGCGTAGCCGGGATTCGCGGGCGTCGCGCCGCGCGCCTGTTCCTCGATGCGCGCCGCGAGCTTCGGCAGGAACAGATCGGTCAGAAGACGCTCGTAAGCGCCCGTCGCGCCGGCGTCGAGTTTCGCGCCTTGCCACAGGCCCCATTGCATCGCGAGCGGCGGATTGTGCGCATCGACTTGCGGCGTCGAAGCAAGCGCGCGCACCGCCGACAGCAACGGCAACAGCGCGACGAGATTCGTGCCCGCCGCCGAGGTTCCCGCCACGGCTTCCTTCGCCGCGTGCGCGGTGTGACCGACGTCCGCCACATACGCGCGATTGCGCAGATAGCTCGTGCCCCAGAGCGCGAGCGCGCCGAGCGTCACGGCCGCGATCGCCGCATAAGCGCCGAGCCGCCACAGATGCTTTTTGCGCGCCCATTGCAGATTCGATCCGGCGATTCCTTGTTCGGCGAACACGACCTGCGTCAGAAGCCGCTCCAGAAAGAAGCTGCGCCCGCTCGACGGACGCGGCGGCTGCACGCCGCGCTCGATGCCGAACGCGCGCGCGAGCGAGCCGAGCACGCGATCGATCGGCGTGCCTTCCTGCGTGCCGCTCGTGAAGTAGACGCCGCGCAGGAGCGGCGCATCGTCGTGTTTCGACTGGACGAAGGTCGCGCGCAGAGCCTCGGCGACGAGCGGTTTCAGCGCCGCGAACTGTTGCGGAAAACTCATGATCGCGGCGCGCTGCGCGAGTCCGCTTTCCGCGTTCAGGCGCTCGGCCAGGCGCGCGACGAGCCGCGCTTCGAGCGCGTCAAGCTCGGCGTCGACACGCGCGCCGAAATCGGCTTCGGTGAGCGGGCGTTTCGGATCGTACGGGAACGTGAAGCCGAACACCTGCGCGCGCTCTTCCTTCGACATGTCCGCGAAAAACTCCGTGAAACCCGCGAGCAGATCCGTCTTGGTGACGAGCACATAGACCGGAAAGCGCGTGCCGAACGCCTGCATCAACTCGCGCATGCGCGCGCGCAAGATCGCCGCGCTCTCGCCGGTACTCGCTTGCGTCGCGGCGAGCAGATCGGGGACGGCGAGCGTCAACAGCACGCCGTTGATCGGCTGACGCGGGCGCGTCTTTTTAAGGAGCGCGAGAAAGCCTTGCCACGCGGTTTGATCCGTCTCGCGGTCGCTCTCGTGAGTCGTGTAGCGCCCGGCGGTGTCGATGAGCACGGCTTCGTCGGTGAACCACCAGTCGCAGTTGCGCGTGCCGCCGACGCCGCGAATCTTGTCGGTGCCGAAACGCTCCGCGAGCGGAAAGCGCAAGCCCGAATGCACCAGCGCCGTGGTCTTGCCCGCGCCCGGCGCGCCGATGAACATGTACCACGGCAACTGATACAGATATTGCCGGCCCGAAAGCGTGACCCAGTCGCGCCAGCCTGGTTTTCTTCCGGACGCGGCGATGCGCGCGTCGCGCAGCACTGTCAACGCTTCGTCGAAACGCTTGCCGAGCGTCGCGACTTCCGCTTCGCCCGCGTTCGGCGCGGCGGTTTCGCGGCGCGGCGCTTCGCGAGGCGCGGCGAGCCCGGCGTTGAGCGCGGCCTGCGTCTGCCGAGCGCGCCACGCCGCCCAAAGCCGCCGCAGCACGAACAAAAGAACGATGCAGCCGATCGCAATGAAGCGCGCCGTCGTCGATTCGAGCGGATAGCCATGCGCGAACGACAGCAGCGGCCCGGCGATCCAGATCGCGGCCGAAACGAGCAGCAGCCCGACGATCAGCAGCAGCACCGGATGAAAGAGGATCGAGAAAAGCTTTTTCATGTCAGGACCCGGGCTTCGCGAACAGCGTCACCTCGACGCGCCGGTTGCGCGCGCGGCCGGCGGGCGAGTCGTTCGGCGCGACGGGATCGGCGTCGCCTTTGCCTTCGGCCTTGAGGCGTTCGGGCGCGACCGTCGCGGCGAGCAAATCGCGCACGTTCGCCGCGCGCTCCTGCGAAAGCTCCCAGTTCGACGGGAAGCGCGCCGAGCGGATCGGCCGGTCGTCGGTGTGGCCCGTCACGAGCACGTTGCCGGGCACCGCGTTCAGCGCCGCCGCGATGCGCGCCAGCAACGGCCGCATCTGTGCGGAGACATCGGCGCTGCCGGGCCTGAAGACGTTGTCGCCGTGCAGCGTGACGACCGAGCGATCGACGCGGTCATCGACGGCGACGAGGCCATCGCGGATTTCCTGCGCGAGGAATTCGGCCAGCCGGGGCTTCGCCGCCTGCGTCACGACGAGCGGCCGTTGTGCGCCCGCGCGGATCGACGCGAGCGTGTCGAACGCCGGGTCGGACAGCCTGCCGAGCTGGAAGCTCATCGCGAGCCAGGCGAGCGCGAGCAGCAGCAGCGCGAACGCGCCGACGACCCACACCGGCAGCACGTCGGTCGCGCGGCGCCGCGCCGTCGGCACGCCTTGCCAGTGCGGCGACAGCGCGCGCTCGGGCTCGCCGCGCTCCTTGCGGATCAGTTGATAAAGCCGCGCGCGGATCGCGTCGAGCGTTTGTCTGCCTTGCGCGGCCACGCGATAACGTCCCTCGAAGCCGAGCGCGAGCACCATGCTCGCCAGTTCCAGCAGATGCAGATGTTGCGCGGGCTTCTGCGCGAGCCGCGCGAGCAACTGGAAAACCTTCTCGCCGCCCCACGCCTCGTTGTGAAACGTCACGAGCAGGCTTTGCCGCGCCCAGACGCCCGCGCCCCACGGCGTGCCCGAGGCGGCTTCGTCGATCATCGTGCAGACGATGTAGCGCGCCGCCGTCACCTGTTCCGCCGCGACGCCGCTCGTGCGCGCTTCGTCCTCGAAACGGCGCACGCCCGCGGCGAGCGCATCGCGCAGCGCGGCGGGATCGGCGCAGGCGCTCATCGCGCGGATGCGAACGGCGAGTTGCAAGAGCGGCGCGCACGCCGCGACCAGCGGATTCACCGCGCCGCCGGGCGCGAAGGCGGCGTCGAAAGCGCGCGCATCGGAGCCGGTCGCCGCGCCCGGCGCGAACGGGCCTTGCGTGCTCCCGCCGCCCGCGCCGCGCCGCCGCGCGCCGGGATTGGGCTTGATCATCGTCTGGTCGGATTCGAATCCGGCGAAGGGATCGTCGTGGTTCGTCATGTCGTTGGATGACCTCAATGACTTCAATGACTTCAATGACCTCAGCGCCGGATGGCCCAGAACTCCAGTTCGAGCGCCGGAAAATCGCCCGCGATATACATCGCCAGGTTGCCGGTCTGCTCCAGCTCCTTCCACAGCTCGCCGCCGCGATCCAGCTCGAAGTAGGAGAAGCCCGCGTGAAACGGAATCTGGCGCGGCGCGACCGGCATCGCGCGCAGGCCGATGCCCGGCAGCGCGAGATTGACGAGATCGCGCAGCTTTTCCGCGGGCGCGATCTTCACCTGCGTCGGAAAGCGCGTGCGCAGCGCTTCGCCCGGCATCTGCGCGTTCGCGGCGAGCACGAAGCCGGCGCTGCGCACGAGTTCCAGATCGTTGATGAGCGCGACGCGCACGCCGGGCTTGCGGCTTTGCAATTCGATCGCGACGGCATCGGGTTCGCGCACCTGTCCGATCAGTTGCCGCACGTCGCGCATGAGCGGCTCGAACGACGTGGCGAGATCGTCGTGACGATAGGGCGGATACGCGAGCACGCGGCGGCGCTCGTCGAACGCGGCGAGATCCCCGGCGAGCGCGAGCGTCGTCTGATACAGGCGCTCGGGATGCAGGAGCGGCACCTGCAGCAGATGCGCGTACTGCGGCTCGAAGCGATTGAGCGTTTGCAGCAACAGAAAATCGGCGATTTCCGCGACGCCGCCGCGCCCCGGATTCGCGAGGCGGCTCGCCAGCCGGTCGGCATGCTGATGCACGAGCGCGGCAAGCTCCTGCGCGTAACCCAGCAGGCGCGGGTCGGCGTGCGCGTGGAGCATCGGCGGGATGTAGGCGGGATCGAGCAGCACGCGATTGTCCGCGCGCCGTTCGAGCACGCGCGCGAGTCCGATGGTCGCGAAGGCGTCCGTGGCGTCGCGCGCGAGCATGAGCCGCAGGTTCGGCGCGCCGACGCGGATCTGCGCGACGCGGTCCGTGCTCGTCGTCACATCGGCGACGGAGGTGTCGGTCGTGCGAAAGCGCAAGCCGTCGATGGGACCGTCGATGCGGCCGTCGGCGTCGAACTCCTTTGCGCCCGCGCGCGCGAGCGGCAGCGCGAGCAGCACGATCTCGTCGCGCGCGTCGGCGGGAATGTCGAGCGGCGGCGGCGCGCTCGCGTCGTCGGGAAAGGAGAACGCGGTGCCGTCGGGCAGCACGCCGAACGCGGACGCGAGCGCGATCTTGCCGAGCCCGAGCGCGATCTCGTCGAGCATCACGGCAGCCCAGCCCCACGACCACGCCTCGGTCGCGCGCGTATGCGAGCGCACGAGATGCTCGATGAAGCGGTCGTGCTGCTGAAAATGCTGCGGTTCGAGGAACAGCCCCTCGGACCAGATCATGCGTTGGTGCCAGGTCATGGTGCCTCGTGTGGGCGTGGGCTCGCGGCGATAGCGTCGCGCTTACGCCCGGCGAATCCGGACGCTCCGCTCAAAGAACGATTTAGCGCGGCGAATTTGCAAACCCGCGCGCCTTCACTTCGCGGCCTGTTTCTTTCCCGATGGCGGCGGCGCGGGCTGCGCGGCGATCGATACATCGGCGGCGTCGATGCGCACGTTCATCAGCGTCGTCTGGTTGGGCGGCACGGGCGCGCTCGCCCGCCAGCGCGATCGCTCGATGTCGCGATACGCCGCCACGACCGCGACGAACTTCGTGCCCGGCTGCACGGTCTGCTCGACGCTGCGGCTGTCGCCGGGCCTGAGCACGTATTCGTTTTTCGCGTTGAGATCGCCGCCGAGCGTCGCCTGGTCGCGGCCGTAGAGCGTGAAGAAATCGGCGCTGTCGAAAGCGGCGGTCGTCTTGAGTTCGTACACGCGCACGACGACCGGCGACGGACGGCCCGAGCGATCGGGGTTGACGCCGCCGAGCGCGGTCACGCTCAAACGCACGATCGTCGGCGCGGGCGGCGGCGGCGGCGACTTGCAGGCGCTCGCCGCGAGCGCGCAAAGCAGCAGCGCGCAAAGGTACGGAAATAAGCGCGGACGTGGGCTGTCCATCATCGGATCGGGCGTGGCTTCGTGTGTGGCTTCGTACACAGCAACAGACGAACGAAGCCGCCGCGCTTTTCAAATCGCGCGCGGTGTTTCGTCTAGTGATGGCACCGCGCCGGCCGCTTCAGTTGCGCCGATGCGAGGCGACGGCCTGCGAGGAGGCATCCGTGAAACCGATCGAGTGGATATGCGCGGCGCTCGCGCTTGTTGCAACCTTGAGCGTCCACGCGCAGACCGCGCAGCACGCGGCCACGCCGGATGAAGCGCTCACGCCGGCCGCGCGCCAGGCCGAAGCCCGCGTGCGCGACGCGGAAACCATCGCAACGCTGTCGCAGGAAGGGCGGCTGTTGCTCGCGCGCGATCAGGTCAAGCTCGACGGCTACGCGTACTGCAGCATGTCGGTGGCGGCGGCCGAGCGCGGCGATTTCCGCGAGAGCATCGAGGCGGCGTCGCGGGCGCTCGTCGTCGCGCGGCAGACGGACGACGCCCATCTCGGCGCGCTGTCACGCCGCGATCTCGCCATCGCCTACAGCTACGCCGGCGATCTCGACGATGCCCAACGCTACGCGAACGAAGCCATCGCGGCCGGCGAGAAGAGCCCGGAGCAAGTGCTCGCGCCCGCGCACAAGGTGCTCGGTGATATCGCGGCGCGGCGCGGCGATCCGGCGGCGGCGCTCGGGCAATATCGCGCGGCGCTCGCGGTGGCCTCGGCGCGGTATCGGCCGATGGTGCTGCTCTCGATCACCAACGCGCAGATCGCAACCGGCGACGCGGCCGGCGCGCGCGCGACCTTCGATACGACGTCAGGCGTGGTGGACAGCTTGCTCGCGCCCTTGCGCCGCCGTATCGAAGGCAATCTGCTGCTCGCGGAAAACAAGCCGCAGGCGGCGCTCGACGCGTTTTCCGCGAGCGCGGGCAAAGGCGGCTCGGACGCGAGCTACGACAACCTGTGGGCGCACGAGGGCATGGGCCGCGCGTACCTCGCGCTCGGCGACCGGCGCCACGCGCGCGAAGCGTGGCTCGCCGCGCTCGACGATTCGGAAACCATCCGCGCGCGCTTTCGCAGCGACGAGTTCAAGACCGGGCTTTTCTCCGATACGCAGACGGTGTTCGAGGAAACGATCGCGCTCGTCGTCGAGGACGGCGACTACGCGCTCGCGTGGAGCCTCTCCGAGAAGAGCCGCAGCCGCGCGCTGCTCGACGTCGTGCGCAACCGGCTCGCGTCGGGCGTGGACGAGACGCAGTTGAACGGGCGCGCGCTCTCGCTCGACGACGTGACGAGCGCGCTCAAACCCGGCGAGGCGATCGTCGAATATCACGGTTTGCCCGACAGGATGATCGCGTGGGTCGTGCGGCGCGACGGCATTCAGGGCTTCACGCTGCCGATTCCGCGTCGCGACATGACGCTCGCTGTCAGCGATTTCCGCAACGCCATCGTCCGCGGCCGTCCGCAGGCGCTCACCTACGGCGCGAAGCTCGATGCGCTGCTCGTTCAGCCGCTCGGCCTGCGTCCCGGAGAACGGCTCGTCATCGTGCCCAACGGCGCGCTGCATTACATGCCGTTTCAGGCGCTCAGGAATGCTGATGGATTTTTGATTCAGCGGCATGCGCTCGCGCTCGCGCCATCGGCGAGCATCGCGGTGCAGCTCGTGCGGCGGCAACAGCGCATCGCGAGCAATCTCGTCGCGTTCGGCAATCCGCGCATCTCGCCGGAATTCGATCTGCCGGGCGCGGAGGCGGAAGTCCGCTCGATCGGCCCGCTCTTCGCGCAACGCGAGACCTTTCTGCAAGGCGACGTCACGCGCAAGAGCTTCAGCGACAACGCGCCCGGGGGCCGCATCGTTCACGTGGCGACGCATGCGCAGGCCGACACCATCGATCCGCTGCATTCGCGCGTGCTGCTCGCGCCCGCGAAACAGCCCGCCGATGGCCCCGACCCGATGCTCGCGCAGGACATCTACAACCTGAAGTTCGATTCGGTCGCGCTCGTCACCTTGTCCGCGTGCGAGACGGCGCTCGGGCGCATAGAGCGCGGCGACGAAATCATGGGCTTCACGCGCGCGTTCTTCTATGCGGGCGCGTCGGCGTTGCTCGTGTCGATGTGGCCCGTCGCCGACGAATCGACCGCGCTCACCATGCGCACGTTCTACGGCTCGCTCACGAAGGGCGAGGAAGCCATCGACGCGATGCGCGACGCGCAGCTCGCCGTGCTCGCCGACAGCAAGTTCGCCCATCCGTTCTACTGGGCGCCCTTCGATCTGATGGGCAACTGGCGGCTCTCGGTCGCGCGCTGAAAGCCGATGCAACCGGTCCGCCCGATGAGGATGCAGCAGTGAACGACGCCATGACACCCGAATCTTCTTCCCCGCGTGCGACAACGCGCCCGCGCCGTGTGCTGCGCGCGGCGGGCGCGAGTATCGCCTGTGCGAGCGCGCTCACGGCGTGGGCGCAGCAAGTGCCGATGCCGGGCACGGCGCAGGTGCCGAGGGCCGGCACGCTGCTAAACGAGCAGCCG
>NZ_FCOJ02000092.1 GCF_001545035.1 Caballeronia glebae | reverse complement strand
GTCCGGTGCGGCGGCGCTCGGCCGAGGGCAGGCTCGCGGGCGCGGGCAAGACGGTTTTCGCGGCGTCGCGCACGGTGCGCCCGGAGAGCACGTCGGCGGTGCAAGGCCAGTGGGCGAGCCCCGGACCGATCACGCCGACGCCTTCGATAAATGCACGCAATGGAGTCATGCCGATGCCGCTCCCTTGCGTCCGAATACGAGACTGCAGTTCGTCCCGCCGAAGCCGAACGAGTTGGACAGCACCGCGCGCAACGGCGCGGCGCGCGTCGTCAGCACGTAGTCGAGGCCGAGCGCCGCGTCCGGCTCGCTCGTATTGACGCCCGCCGGGATCATCCGATGCCGCAACGCGAGCGCGGCGATCACCGCTTCGAGCGCGCCGGCCGCGCCGAGCGTGTGCCCCGTCGCGCCCTTGGTCGAGCTGCACGGCACGCGGTCGAACAGGCTCGTCAGCGCGCGGCTTTCGGCGGCGTCGTTGCTGGGCGTCGCGGTGCCGTGCAGGTTCACGTAACCGATGTCGCGCGCAGCGAGACCGGCGCTCGCGAGCGCCTGTTCCATCGCGATGCGCGCGCCGAGTCCCTCGGGATGCGGCGACGACATGTGGTACGCATCGCTCGATTCGCCGATGCCGAGCAGCCGGATCGCGTCGTCGTCGGCGTAATCGGCCGAGTCGCGTTCGAGCAGCCCGAACGCCGCCGCCTCGCCGATGGAAATGCCGTCGCGCTTCACGTCGAACGGCCTGCACGGTCCCGGCGCGAGCAGTTCGAGCGAGTTGAAGCCGTAGAGCGTCGTGAGGCACAGCGTATCGACGCCGCCGACCACGGCCGCATCGAGCATGCCGGTTTCGAGCATGCGTCGCGCCGAGCCGAACACCTTCGCGCCCGACGAACACGCCGACGACACCGACGCCGCCGGCCCGCGCAGCCCAAAATACGCGCGCACGAAGGCGGCGAGCGAATAGGGATTGTGCGTGTTGGCGTAGTTGAAATCGGCGGGAAGCGCGCCGGTTTGCGCGTCGCGGCGCTGGTAGGCCCGCTCGGTTTCGAGAATCCCCGCCGTGCTCGTGCCCATGAACACGCCGACGCGCTGTGCGCCGTAACGCGCGATCGCTTCGCGGACGCGTTCGTCGAAGCCGTCCTGCGTCATCGCGAGTTGCGCGAGGCGGTTGTTGCGGCAGTCGAATGCGGCGAGATCCGCGCGCACCGGCGCGTCCTCGATGCCCGCGACGCGGCCCGTGTACGTACCGAGCGCCGCGCCTTCGAAGTCGCACGGCGCGAGTCCGCCGCGGGCGTCCGAAAGCGCGGCGAGCGTCGCATCGAGTCCGTGGCCCGCGCAACTCGTCGCGGTGAAATGCTTAAACAGAAGAGGGTTCACTACGGGCCCGTTTCCCAAAGTCCGGTGGCGTTCGATGCGATGAATTGTAACAAACCGGGTCTTTCGGACACCGCGCGGCTCAGCCGAGCGGACGCGCAATCAGCAGACGATTGGCGTCGTGCGCGCCGTTGCCCATCGGACGAGCCGACACCTGAAATCGTAGATCGCCGAGCAGCGCGAGCCATTGCGCTTCGCTGCGGACCGTGAGGCTGTTCGTGCGTCCCGAACGCGCGATCTGGATACCGAAATCGACGGCGCGATCGAGGCGCGCATGCCAGCCGGCGGCGGCATCGCTCACGCGCAGCAGGAGCACGCCGTCCGCAGCGAGGCTCGCGTGGACGCGGCGGAGGATCGACGCCTGCGCGTTCTCATCGACGTAATGGAGCACATCGCACGCGACGACGACATCGGCGTCGGGGAATGGCGCGACGCGAATGTCGTCGCATACGAAGCGGATGCGCGCCTCATGCGCCTGCAACGCGACACGCGCCCGGGCGACATCGCGCGGCGTCAGATCGATGCCATGAATCGACCGTGGCACGGGCGGCGCGGGCCAGCTCGCGGGCCACGCGCTTGCGCCGTGGTCGCGATGCCAGGCGTGTGCGCCGACGAGCCAGGCGGCGAGCAGACCCTGACCGCTGCCGAGATCGAGAATGCGCGCGTCATCGGGAATCAGGCCGTGCGCGAGGATATGCGCGAAGAACGGATCGTGGCGCAGCTTGGCCGATGCGTAGTGCCACGCGAATCGTCCGGCGGCGCGGTAAGGACGGCTGGCGGCTTCGATGAGCGCGGTCGGGACCATGCAAACGCGAGTGGACGATGGACTCGTGCAGTCTAGCCGACAATCGCCTCGCGCAAAGTCGCGGTGGCAAGGCCGCGATCCGCCGCCGCGCGCAACACCGTGTCGAGCGCGGCGAGCACGACGGGCGCGCCGTTCGCATCCATCGCGGCGTGGCCATCGTGGACGAGCAGAATGTCGCGCGCCGCGAATCCGTTCAGCAAACGTCGCGCGACGAGCGATGCATCGGCCGTGCGCGTATCGAAGCCGCGCCGCGTCCAGCTCGCGAGTTGCAGGCCGAGCGCGCACAGCACCGGTTCGAGAAACGGATTGCGCAGTCCCGCCGGCGCGCGAAAGAAGAGCGGCCTCACGCCTGCGATTTCTTCGAACGTCGTTTGCGCCGCGTCGATCTCGCGATGCAACGCGCGCGGTCCCATCAGCGAAAAGTTATGCCGATGCCGCTGGCTGTGATTCTCGACGGCGTGCCCGCGCGCGACGATCGCCTCGACGATGCGCGGGTACGTTCGCGCGCGCTCGCCGATGCAAAAGAACGTCGCCCGGGCGCGATGCGCATCGAGCAGATCGAGCACGCGCGGCGTAACGTCGGGATCGGGACCGTCGTCGATCGTGATCGCGATGCGCGCGCCCGCCGATTCGGGCAGCGTCGTCCAGTTGTGGCCGAGCAGGGCGCTTCTCGGCCAGAGTCCCGCCGCCGTCAGCGCGAGGTGCGACGCGATCACGCCGCCCGCCGCCCACGGCCACGTCGCGGGCGCGACGATCAGCGACGCGAGCGCGCCCGCATGCACGGCCGCCGCGCCGCCGATCAAGGGCGTCGGGGTCCATCGGCGCGGTTTGCCGGGCGCGTTCATCGTGAAAATGCCGAACGCGGCGCGAGGATCGCCGAGAACAGCAACGCCAGAATGGCGCCGGGGCCGACCGTCAGCCCGAAGGTCTTGAGCATCGGCACGTTGGAGAGCGCGAGCAGCCCGAAGCCGAGCACGGTCGCGAGATTCGCGATAACCAGCGACACGAGCGTTTGCGGCGAAATCGCGGCGTGCCCGGCGTGCGCGCGATAGTTGAAGAAGAGCGCATAGTTCGACCCGACCGCGACGATCAGCAGCATGCCGATCAGATGCAGGATGGTCAGCGACTTGCCCGCGAGCGCCAGCCCCGCGATCACGACGATCACGGCCGCGACGAGCGGCGCGAGCGTGCGCGCCGCGCGCACCGGCGAGCGCAGCGCGAGTACGAGCAGCACGACGATCGCGGCGAATCCGCCGAGCGACAGGCGGATGTCCTCGTGCACGTAGTTGCGGTAAAGGCGATCGGCTTCGGCTTTCATGTCGACGAAAAGCGCGTCGGGCACGCGCGAGGCCGACACCGCCGCGCGAATCGCGCGCGCCTGCACCTCCGAGTCCTGCGTCGCGCGCAAGGGCAGCATCGCGGTCCAGCGGCCGTCGCGTTCGGTGAGGAGCGAATCGACGGCGAGCGCCATCGACGTGCCGCGCAGATCGGCGCGTCGCAGAAGCGGTTGCGCGCGGGCGGCTTCGACATCGGCGATGAAAGGCTCGAAGACCTCGGGCTTCACGCGGATCGCCTGATCGCGCAGGGCGAGCGCGAGACGCGCGCGCAACGCATCGGCGGCGGGCAGGCTCGCGATGCGCGCGCGTTGCGCGGCGTCGCTCGGCAGATAGGCCGCCGGACTTTCGTAGCCGGCGATCACGTGGGCATCGACGAGCGGCTGCAACTGCCGCGCGACGGCCTCCGCGTGTTCGAGCGCGGCCTGCTCGCTCGCGGCCGGCACCACGACGAGATAGCGCACGTCCGGCGCGCCGACATCCGCGCGCAGACGTTCGTCGAGATCCTGGCTTGCTTGGGGCACGGGGCTGAGCGCGGACAACTCCTGACTCCACAGTCCGTGCCGCTGCATGAGCAGCGTGGCGAGCGCCGCGACGAGCAGCACCGCGAGCGCCACGCGCAAGTGCGACGCCCGCGCCGCCGCGCGCGCGAGGAGATTGCCGAGGCGCGAGACGTCGCGGATCGCGAAGCCTTGCGGCAACAGATGCGGCAGCACGAAGCGCGTGACGATGCCCGCCGTCGACAAACCGACGATCGAATACAGCCCGAGTTGCACGAGGCCCGGAAAGCCGGAGAAGAGCATCGACGCAAAGCCGCAGATCGACGTGAGCACGCCGAGACGAATCGTCGGCCAGAAGCCCGCGACCCAGTCCTTCAGCGATTCGCGCCGCGCCACACCGGCCGATTGCACGAAGAGATAGATCGAATAATCGACGGCCTCGCCGATGAGCGTCGTGCCGAAGCCGAGCGTGAGTCCGTGCACGGTGCCGAACGCGAGGCTCACGGCGGCCACGCCCGCCGCGACGCCCGAGAGCACGGGCATCAGGCCGAGCAGCAAAGTCGGCACCGAGCGATACACCGCGAGCAGCAACACGACGATCAGCACGACGCTTGCCGCCGACAACCAGCGCACGTCGCGCATGATCGTGTCGCGGGTTTCGACGCCGATGACGCCCGGCCCGGTCATCAGCAGGCGATACGGCGTCGCGCCCGGCGCCGCCTGCGCGAACGCGGCGCGGATCGCGGCCATTGCGCTCGCTTGCGCGTCGGTGTCGGAACCGGCGCTCGCGGTCTGCGCGAGCAATACGGCGCGCGTGCCGTCGCGCGATGCCCACGCGCCGCCGTGCATCGCGGGTTGCGCGCCGCTATCCAGCCGGCTGACGAGCGCAGTGACTTCGCCGGTCGGATCGTGCGGCAGCAAGTCTTTCATCATCATGCCGGCGGACGAGGCGAGCAGATCGAGGCTGTCGGCGAGCGCGTCTTTCAGGCCGGCTCCGTCGAAGCGCTCGGGTGTCACCAAAGGACTCAGTTGATAGCGATGCTCGAACACGAAACGCTCGTCGCGCGCCGCGCCGACGGGCTCGCCGTTATTGATCGCCGAAAAGCGCTTGTCCTCGCGCAGCTTCGCCGCGACCTTGCGCGAGATGTCCGCGCGAGCGTTCGCATCGCCGCCCTCGATGCCGACGAGAATCAGCCGCGACACGAGCCCGTCGCGCAACTGCTCGACGAGCACGCGCTGCTGTTCGCTCGGCGAGCGCGGCAGGAACGCGGAGAGATCGGCGGTGAAGCTCGCCCGCGCGATGACGCCCATGCACGCCGCGAGAAAGCACAGCCAGACAACGACCGCAGGCTGACGAAAAGCCGCGCGCATGCCGTGTTCAGTGCGCCGACGCGTCTTGCAGGCGCATCAGCGAACGGTCGCCGTCGGCCTGTCTGATCTCCACGCGCGCGAGCGCCGCGCCCGTGCCCGCGAGCGTGATCGAGCTGACTTTCTGGCGCATGCGCGAATCGATCGGCACGAGTGTCAGCGTCCAGTCGTCGCCTCGGCCGGCGATCTGCACTTTGTACGCGTTTTCCAGCGCGAAGCGGTTGCCCGCGAGCGTCGCACGAATGCTTTCGATGAACGCGCCCAGTTCCGGATAATTGCGCAGCGGAATCGTGACCTTGCGGCCGTTGCGATCGACCGTGAGCATGTCGCCATCGACCACGAGATTCTCCGGCTTCGGGCTGACCGTGTGCTTTTCCAGATGATCGGGCGCGGCGAACAAGAGTTCGCCGGACGATTCGAGCGGCTCCTGCGCGATCTTCAGATACCGCGTCTCGGTGAAATGTGCGCGCCCCGATTTCTTTGCGCCGAGCGTGTTCATCAGGCGATCGAGCGTCCAGGGCGCGTCGGCGGCGACGCTGATCGTCGATGCGGCCGACAGCAAGGCGGCCGTCAAAACGGCGGCGAAAACTCGCATAAGCTCAGGAATCCCTCGTCGCTTCCCGCAGACGCGCCGCGCTCGCCTGAGCGGGTTCCCGCGCGGCGTTGGCCTGCCAGAAGTCGAAATAGTTGAACCAGTTGTACGGCGCCGCGCGGCAATACTTTTCGAGCAGCTCGACATAGCGCGTGAGCGCGGCATCGACGGCGGCGGCGCGCTCGCCGCGCTCGATCTTCGAGAAATCGGCGAGCGTTTCGAAGTGGATGTCGTAACGATTGCCGCCGAGATACAGCCCCGTCATGAAGACGACCGGACGGCGCAGCACCGCCGCCATATGCAGCGGGCCGAGCGGAAACGCGGCGCTCGCGCCGAGAAAATCGCGTTGCCCGAGCGCGTCGCCCCCCTGGCGCAGCGTGCGGTCCGCGAGAATGCCGACGAGACTGCCCGCATCGAGCCGCTCGCGCACTTTCAGCATCGCGTCGACCTTGCCGAGGCCGATCACGTCGTGATGCGCGGCCGGATTCACGGCGGCGAGAATCGCGTTGATCTTGCGCGCGTTCTCCTCGTACATCGTGATCGCGATGCGGATATGCGGCTGCGCCCGGCCGATCGCGCGCACCACTTCGAAGCTGCCGAGATGCGCGCCCATCAAAAACGCGCCACGTCCGCCCGCGAGCGCGGCCTCGACATCTTCGACACCGTGCGTACGGATATCGAACAGATCGAAGCGCTCGTTGAGCAGATAGATACGGTCGTGAATCGTCGACGCGAACGAGAAAACGTGCCGATAACCGTCGCGCCAGCCCGCATGCCGCCCGAGCGCGCGGTTCAGAAAACCCCGCGACGCACGCCGCGCGCGCGGCGCGAACACCACGAAATACGCGGTGATGATCCGCAGCAGCACGCGCCCGATGCGCCGCCCGAAGCGCAGCGACACCCACGTCATGAAGCGCAGCAACGCGAAGTTGCTGCGTTCCTGGCGCTCGGCCCAGTCGTCGCGGTTGCGCGGCTTGTTCACGATGCGTGCATGTCCGTGGCGCTCGTCGTCGATCCTGCGGAGGGCGCCGCGAGCGCGCCGCTTGCCACCGCACGCTCGCCCGCGCGAATCGTGAAGCGGATCGCGCCGCTCGCCGCCGTTTCATAGGCGATGTCGAGCGACTCGCCCGGTTGCGCCGGGCTCAGGAATTTCGCCGATTCGATCCGGCACGCGTCGAAATTTTGGCCGAGCGCGGAGCCGATCGCGTCGAGCGCGTGATCCAGCAGCACGACGCCCGGCACGATCGGATGGCCGGGAAAATGTCCGGCGAGCGCGGGATGGTCCGGCGGCACCGTGAAGCTCAGCGCCGCGCGCCGCTTGCGTTCCTGTTCGATCAGTTGCGTGAGCACGTCGCGCGGCAGCTTGCCGGTGGCGTTGCGCGGCAGCGTGTCGACGAACAGCAGCGGACGCGGCATGAACGCGGCGTCGATACGCTCGCGCAAGGCGCGCTGCACCTCCGCCGCCGCGAGCTTCGGCGCGACGACGAGCGCCATCAGACGGCGCACGGGTTCGCTATCGGCACCGGTTTCGTCGGGCATGTAGAACACGCCGTCGACCACGCCCGGCACCGCGTTCAGTTGATGATTCAAATACGCGAGCGACGTGCGCTTGCCCGCGATGTTGATCAGATCCGCCTTGCGCCCGTGCAGCAGAAAATGCGTGTCGTCGATGAGTTCGAGCGCGTCGCCCATCGGCACCGGCGCTTCGACGTGACCGCCCGACGCCCACATCGTCGGTTCGCCGCTATCGCTGGCGTCGTCCGCGCGCGGGGTCAGCGCGATGTCAGGAAACAGCTCCCACGCGGCGGTGCGCGCGGTGCGGCGCGTCGCGATCTGGCCGGTTTCGGTGCTGCCGTAGATTTCCATCAGCGGCGCGTCGAGGCGCGCTTCGGCATCGAGCGCGAGCTTTTCCGATAGCGGCGCGGTCGCCGACAGCACGAGCGACGCGCGCGGCAACGCATCCTCGTTGGCGAAGAGCGCGCGCAGATGGATCGGCGAACTTACGAGCACGCGCGGCTCGGGCACGGCGTCGAGTTCCGCGCGGATATCGACGGGATAGAACGGCTGGCGGTTGCTGAACGCGAGGCCGCCGATAAGCGCGAGCAGCACGGTCGATTCGAAGCCGTACATGTGCTGCGGCGGCACGGTGCCGATGAGCGTCGCGCGGTTTTCGCCGAGCAGACCGAGCAGGCCGAGCCGTTCGGCGGCGGCGCGCACGTTCTTCACCAGGAATCCCCACGTCTTGCGATGCGGCACCGGCACGCCGGTCGAGCCGGACGTGAACACGTAAGCGACGACCCGCGCGCCGTCGATTTGCGGAACCTTCGCTTCGCCGGACACGCGCTTCGCCGCCGTTGGCGGGTATCGAAAGCGCGGCAGGTCGATGGCGCATTCGTCGTTGTCGTGCAGGCAGAACGCGTCGGGCGCGAACGAGGCGAGGGCGCGCACCATTTCCGGCGTGTGCGTCGACGGCAGCAGGCTCGTCTTGCCGGCGACCAGCGTCGCGCACAGGCTCACCGTGAAGCGATAGCGATCCGTGCACACGTTGAACACATGCCCGCCTTCGGGCAGCGCATCGGCGAGCGCGTGGACGTCGGCGAGAAACTCGCGCACGGCGACGCTTTCGCCGTCGCGCCAGGCGATCGTCTGATCCGGCGATGCGTGGAAAACCAGCGGAAAAGTCTGCATGTGCGATGAGTTCGACGACATCACTGCGCCCCGCCGCGACGCATCTGCATCGAATGGATGTAGGCGCGAACGGCGTCCATGATGCTCGACGGCTCCATGTCCGGCAGCGCGATGCGGCGGCACGCATATTCGGCGACGAACATCAGCCCGACGAGCGGCAGCGCGAGGTAATTGGCGAACGTGGACCACGCGACGATCGACGCGAACGCGAACAGCATCGTCGATACGAACGCGGTCGCGATGAAGAACAGCGTCCAGGCCACGGTGACGCGCCGCGTATAGCCGGCGACGCGCGCTTCGATCCTGCCGTGGACCATGGTCGCGAACTGCGTGCAGAGCGGCTCGCGGCCCGGCACGAGCGTGCGGCCGAACATCCACGCGAGCGCGAGATTGAAACTCGCGTGCTCCAGCCACAGTCCCCAGCCAAAATGCACGGTGAGCGGCGCGCGTGCGAGCCAAAACGCGACGCACCCGAGCGCCCACAACGGCAGCAGCCACGCGCGCGCGTTCGAGCGCACGGCGGCGTTCAGCGCGACGAGCAGAAGCGGCGCGAGCACGAGCGCGAGGCCCAGCCCGTGCGCGCCCGGCGTGGACGCGGCGTGATGCGCGGCAAGCTGATACGCGACGATCGCGGCCACGACACCCGCCGCGCGCAGGAAGCGGGCGGCGTTCATCGGCGCGCTCCCGCCACACGCGAAAGCCGCCCGGAAGACGATGGTCGAAGGAAAAAAATACGCAACATGGGACGCGGCTGCGGCGTTCTTTACTGAACGCTCGGTTAATGAACAAAATTCGGCAGTCGCCCGCCTGACGATCATTTTCCCGCGCGGATGCGCGACCGGTCTGTAACCGATTGTTCGATGATCTTACATTCGTCAGACGCGCGGATTTTACCCTACCGGCGCGGGGGTCCCGGCCTGCGGGGAAATCACTGATTTTTCTCAAAATTACACTGGCGCTGCCTGTTGTACGGCCCGTTACCTTTCCTACTAGGCGTCCCAGAGGGCTTCGTCTAGAATTTCGCCACTGCACTTATCTCGATAATAGGCGGCCGACGGCGTGCGAAGTGCACGGGGCGCACGTCTACCGAGCCGCCCTTGGCGCGTTTTTGCGCTGGCAAGCACACACGATGAATGAACTGGAAAGAGAGCTCGCCGAGCTGATCGTCGCCGAACTGAATCTCGAAGACGTCGATCCCAAGGCCGTCTCGGCCGACACGCGGTTGTATGAAGAAGGCTTCGGGCTCGATTCCATCGACATCCTGGAGATCGCGCTCCTGATCTCGAAGAAGTACGGCTTCGAGCTGCGCTCGGACAATCCGGACAATCAGAAGATCTTCGCCAGCCTTGGCGCGCTCGCGGCGCACGTCGCCGCGCATCGCACGCGATAAGGCGGGGCGCGGCTCCAACGACGCGCACGCCCGTGCGCCACGAGAAACGGACAAGCCCATGCAATCGATGACGGAAGCCAGCCCATGCGCGCGCTGGTGACAGGCGGCAGCGGCGCGATCGGACAGGCCATCGGCCGCTCGCTGGGCGCGGCCGGACACGAAGTCTGGATTCACGCGAACGGTGGCATCGAGCGCGCTGAAAGCTGCGTGCAAGCTATTCGCGCGGCGGGCGGCACGGCGCATGCAATCGCCTTCGACGTGACCGATCCCGACGCCACCGGCGCCGCGCTCGCGCGCATCCTCGAAGACGGCCCCGTGCAGATTCTGGTGAACAACGCGGGCATCCACGACGACGCGCCGATGGCCGGCATGACGCGCGAGCAATGGAAACGCGTGCTCGACGTCACGCTCGACGGTTTTTTCAACGTCACGCAGCCGCTTCTGATGCCGATGATCCGCACGCGCTGGGGACGCATCGTCAATATGTCGTCGCTGTCGGGGCTGATGGGCAATCGCGGGCAGGTGAACTACGCGGCCGCGAAGGCCGGGCTGATCGGCGCGACGCGGGCGCTCGCGCAGGAACTCGCGTCGCGCGGCATCACGGTGAACGCGGTCGCGCCCGGCGTGATCGATTCGCCCATGCTCGGCGACGCCTTTCCGCCCGAGCGCATCAAACAACTCGTGCCGGCGCAGCGCGCGGGCACGGCGGAAGAAATCGCGGGCATGGTCGCGTATCTGGTGTCGGATGCGGCGGCTTATGTCACCGGACAGGTTTTGTCGATCAACGGCGGAATCGCTTGAACAGCAGGCTTGAGGGAAGCAGATGAGTGAATCCACGCAAACCTGGGATGTCGTCGTGATCGGCGGCGGACCGGCCGGTTCGACCGCGGCGACGTTGCTCGCCGATCGCGGCTATCGCGTGCGCGTACTGGAGAAGGCGCGGCATCCGCGTTTTCATATCGGCGAGTCGCTGTTGCCGGCCAATTTGCGGCTCTTCGAAAAGCTGGGCGTCGCCGATGAAGTGCGCGCTATCGGCATGGTCAAGCTCGCGGCCGAGTTCGTCTCGCCGCAGCACGACAATCGCACGCAGCGCTTCCTCTTCGCCGATGCGTGGGACAAGTCGATGCCGAGCGCGTATCAAGTGCGCCGCTCGGCGCTCGACGACATCCTGTTGCGCAA
The DNA here is from genome assembly GCF_001545035.1 of Caballeronia glebae. Lineage (GTDB taxonomy): Bacteria > Pseudomonadota > Gammaproteobacteria > Burkholderiales > Burkholderiaceae > Caballeronia > Caballeronia glebae. The sequence goes on along the minus strand of NZ_FCOJ02000092.1, from coordinate 6,875 downwards.
CGCGGCGAAGCACGGCGCGCACGTGAGCGAAGGCTGCCGCGCGCGCGATGTCGCGTTCGCGCCGGACGGTTCGGGCGCGACGATCGACGCGGAGCACGACGATGGCCGCAGCGAGGCGCTGCGTGCGCGTTTCGTCGTCGATGCTTCCGGGCGCGACACGCTGCTCGCGAATCACTTCAAGACGAAGCGCCGCAACGAGCGGCACAACTCGTCGGCGCTCTACGGCCATTTCCGCGACGCGCGCCGCAACGAGGGCGAGAACGAAGGCAACATCACCGTGTTCTGGTTCGAGCACGGCTGGTTCTGGTTCATCCCGCTCGCGGACGGCGCGACGAGCGTCGGCGCGGTCGTGTGGCCTGCGTATCTGAAGCAACGTCCGAAGGGCAGCTCGGTCGAGACGTTCTTTCGCGACACCATCGCGTTGTGCGCGCCGCTCGCCGAGCGCCTGGAACACGCCGAACTGATCAGCGAAGTCCACGCGACCGGCAACTATTCGTATACCGGCGACATGACGCACGGACGCAACTTCCTGCTGCTCGGCGATGCGTTCGCGTTCATCGATCCGGTGTTCTCGTCCGGCGTGATGCTCGCGATGCAGAGCGCGTTTGCCGGCGCGCAGGCGATCGACGCGGCGCTCTCGAATCCCGCGAACGCGCAGGCCGCGCTCGCGAAGTTCGACCGCGACGTGCGTCACGGCCCGCGCGAGTTCTCATGGTTCATCTACCGCATGACTTCGCCGACGATGCGCAATCTCTTCATGGGCCCGAAGAATCCGCTGCGCATGAAGGAGGCGCTGCTGTCGCTGCTCGCGGGCGACATCTTCGGCACGACGCCGATCTGGCATTCGCTGCGCGCGTTCAAGGGCATCTATTACATCGCGGCCGCGCTCGACTGGCGCAATTCGCTGCGCGCGTATCGCCAGCGCCGCCGCAATCTGCGCGATGCGCAACGCGCGGAGCTATCGGCCAATTGATCACGACGCCGGCAATGCGCGCGTGGCGCCTCGCGTTCTTGCCGTTGCTCGCCGCGAATCGGGTGGCGGGCGATGAGTGACGCCCATCGGAAAATCGGCGGCGCGGGCGAGAAAGTATCGCTTGCGGGCGCGCTCGAATCCGCCTGGCAATGCGTTGCGTTTTATTTTGCGCTCGTCGTGCTCGCGCTCGTGTGCCTCGCGTGGTGTCCGTTCGCGTGGGTCTTGAGGCGCGTGTCGAGCGCCGATGCCGGGCGGCGCGTCGGACGCACCGCCGTGCAGCGCGTGTGGCACGGCTATTTCGCGCTGCTGCGCACGCTCGGCGCATGCCGCTTCGATCTCTCCGAACTCGACGCGCTCGCGGGCCAACCCGCGATGATCCTCGCGCCGAATCATCCCTGTCTGCTCGATGCGCTGCTGATCGCCTCGCGCGTGCCCGACACCTGCTGCGTCATGAAGGGCGATGTCGCCGGCAACCCGTTTCTCGGGCCGGGCGCGCTGCTCGCGGGCTATATCGTCAACGACACGTCCGTCGGGCTGGTCCGCGCCGCCGTCGCCGAGTTGCAGCGCGGTTCGCCGCTGCTGCTGTTTCCCGAAGGCACGCGCACCGCGAATCTGTCGGTGAATCCGTTGAAGGGCGGCATCGCGCTGATCGCGGCGCGCGCGCAGGCGCCCGTGCAGACGCTCATCATCGAGACGGATTCGGGCTTCCTCGGCAAGGGCTGGCAGATTTTCCGGAAGCCCGCGTTGCCCATCACCTACCGCGTGACGCTCGGCCGACGCTTCGCACCGCCGGCACGCGATCACGCCGCGTTGCAGGCGTTCATCGCCGAATTGCAGCGCTTCTATGCCGGCGAGCTCGACTCGCATCGTCCGCGCGACTGAAAGCGGTGACGTCGGCAGACGTTAAAATTCGTCGTATTTCTTTCCTCCGGTTCCGTTTTTCCCAATGCCTTCGACACGCGCATCGTCCACGCATCTCGTCCTCATTCCGAGCTACAACCCCGGCGAGAAAGTCGATGAAACCGTGCGCGGCGCGCGTGAGCAGTGGAATCCGGTGTGGGTCGTGGTCGACGGCAGCACCGACGGCAGCGCCGAACGCCTCCTTCGAATGGCCGAAGCCGATGCGGGCCTGCGCGTGATCGTGCTGCCGGAGAATCGCGGCAAGGGCGCGGCGATCCTCGCGGGCATCGACGAAGCCGCGAAGCTCGGCTTCACGCACGCGCTGACGATGGACTCGGACGGTCAGCATCCCGCCGCGCTCATCGGCGAATTCATGGAAACGTCGATGAACGCGCGTGACGCGATGATCCTCGGCCGCCCGAAGTTCGACGCGAGCGCGCCGCAATTGCGCGTGCAGGGACGGCGCATCTCGAACGGCTGGGCGAATCTCGAAACGCTGTGGATGGGCATCGGCGATTCGCTATACGGCTTTCGCGTCTATCCGATCGCGCCGCTCGCCGCGCTGATGCGCAGGCAGACCTGGATGCGCCGCTTCGACTTCGATCCCGAAGCGGTGGTGCGCTTGTGCTGGCGCGGCGTGCGCCCGATCAACCTCGACGCGCCCGTCCGGTACTTCACGCCGGAAGAAGGCGGCGTCTCGCATTTTCACTATGGTCGCGACAACGCGCTGCTGACCTGGATGCACGCGCGGCTTTTTCTGGGTTTCGTGATGCGTTTGCCGCTTCTCGTCTGGCGGCGCGTGGCCGGGCATTGAACTGTCCGGCCTGACTCGACCGTGCACAGCCACGGTTCGCGTTTCAGCATGGCGCGATCTCCCCGCAAGATCTTTCTTGATTGAAGTGGACTATCACATTCGGCGTTTGCAGTTTTTCCACACTATCTCGTTTTAACCCTGCGCATAATTCAAAAACATCAAAAGATACGATCGCATGGGCTAGCGCGCCAGTCCGTCGACTCGCTTTGCTTGTGGTGACTGCGGTTGCAAATTCGCACTACTTATCAACAAGAAAACCGCGCTTCAACGGGAACAAACCATGTCCAATAATCACGAGCCGCGCCGTCGCTTCTTGCGGCAGGTGCTCGCCATCGTGCCTGCCGCGAGCGTCGCGTCCGGTGCGGCACTGACACAAGCCGCATGCAGCCCCTCGTCGGGCAAGGCGGATACGCCGGCGCGCGTCGACTACCATCCCGTATATCTTCAGACAGCCGAGTGGCGCTTCCTTCTCTCCGCCGTCGATCGCCTGATTCCCGAAGACGAATACGGGCCCGGCGCGCTGAAGGCAGGCGTGCCCGAGTTCATCGACAGGCAGATGGAAACGCCCTACGGCTACGGCAAGCTTTGGTACATGCAGGGGCCATTTCACTCGGATCTGCCGCCTGAACTCGGCTATCAGCTCAATCTCGCGCCGCGCGACATCTATCGACTCGGCATCAAGGCTTGCGACGACTGGTGTGCACAGCAGTATCAAGGCAAGTCTTTCTCCCAGCTCGGCGTCGCCGAACAGGAAGCCATCCTCATGAAAATGGAGCAAGGGCAGATCGAATTCGACGCGGTGCCGTCGAACGTCTTCTTCTCGTATCTGCTCAAGAACACCAAGGAGGGCTTCTTCTCCGATCCGATCTACGGCGGCAACAAGGACATGGCCGGCTGGAAGATGATCGGCTTTCCGGGCGCGCGCGCGGCCTTCGGCGACTGGATCGATCGTCCGAACGTGAAATTTCCCTATGGTCCCGTTTCGATCGACGGCAGGAGAGCGTAAGAAGATGGCGATCAAGAAGAATAAAGTAAATTGCGTGATCGTCGGCTTCGGCTGGACCGGAGCAATTTTCGCGCAGGAACTGACCGATGCGGGCCTCGATGTCGTCGCTCTCGAACGCGGCAACATGCGTGACACGCCGACGGACGCCGAATATCCCAAGGTGATCGACGAGCTGGCCTACCAACAGCGCGGCAAGTTGTTTCAGCCTCTCGCGGGCGAAACGGTCACGATCCGCCACGGCGTCGACGACCTGGCGGTGCCGTATCGCCAGTACGGCTCCTTTCTGCTCGGCAACGGCGTGGGCGGCGCGGGCTTCCACTGGAACGGCATGCACTACCGCATCCTTCCGGAAGAGTTGGAACTGCGCACGCGCTACGAGCAACGCTACGGCAAGAAATTCATCCCCGACGGCATGACGGTGCAGGACTTCGGCGTGAGCTATGAAGAACTTGAGCCGCATTTCGATTTCGCGGAAAAAGTGTTCGGCACTTCAGGCAAGGCGGGCAATCTCAACGGGCAGATTCAGGCGGGCGGCAACCCGTTGGAAGCGCGCCGCACGAGCGATTACCCGACACCGCCGCTTACGAACACTTACGGCGCGCAACTCTTCGAGAAGGCGGCGCGCGACGCGGGTTTTCATCCGTATCACGCGCCCGCGGCGAACGCTTCCACGCCGTACACGAATCCGTATGGCGTGCGGCTCGGGCCGTGTAACTTCTGCGGCTTCTGCGAGCAGTTCGGCTGTTATATGTATTCGAAGGCATCGCCGCAGACCACCATCCTGCCGGTGCTGCTCAAGAAGCCGAACTTCGAGCTGCGCACCAACGCCTACGTAACGCGCGTGCTGCTCGACTCCGACAAGAAGCGCGCGACCGGCGTCACTTACATCGACGCACAGGGCCGTGAAGTCGAACAGCCCGCGGATATCGTGATCGTCGCCGCGTTCCAGATGCATAACGTGCGTCTGTTGCTGATGTCGGGCATCGGCAAGCCTTACGATCCGAAGACGGGCGAGGGCGTGGTCGGCAAGAACTATGCGTATCAGATGAACGGCGCCGTCAACGTGATGCTGCCCAAGGGCGAAATGATGAATCCGTTCATCGGCACGGGCGCCGGCGGCGTCTCCCTCGACGACCTCAACGGCGACCAGTTCGATCACGGCCCGCTCGGCTTCCTCGGCGGCGCGAACATTCGTCATGTCACCTACAGTGGCCGCCCGATCAATTTCACGCCGACCGTGCCGGGCACGCCGGCCTGGGGCAGCAAATGGAAGGCCGGCGTGACGGACGCCCATCAGCGTTTTCTCACCATCGGCATTTCAGGTTCGGTGATGCCTTACCGCGATGCGTATCTCGACCTCGATCCGACTTATCGCGACGCGCACGGCCTGCCGCTCTTGCGCATGACTTTCGACTGGCACGACAACGAATACGCGATGCTCGGCTACATGGGCACTCGCATGGAGGAAGTCGCGCGGGCGATGAAGCACGAGTCGTATTCCAAGTCGATCCGTAAGAAGGGCGACCATTACGACACGCGCGCCTATCAGTCCACGCACACGACCGGCGGCGCGATCATGGGCTCGTCGCCGCAAACGAGCGTCGTGAACAAGTATCTCCAGAGCTGGGACGTGCATAACGTGTTCGTCACGGGCGCGTCCGCGTTTCCGCAGAACATGGGCTACAACCCGACAGGGCTCGTCGCCGCGCTCGCCTTCCACGCGGCGAAGGCGATCCGCGAGCAATATCTGAAGCATCCGGCTCCGCTGGTGCAGGCTTGAGGAGACGGCGATGAACATGAAAAGACTCACGGCGGCACTGGTGTCGTCGGCAATCGTCGCGGGCGCGGCGTGGGCTGCGCTGGCTTTCGCAGATGGCGCGAATAGCGCGGCATCGGCGCCCGGCGGCGCGGACAAGCAGTTGATCGAGCGTGGACGCTATCTCGCCCAGGCGGGCGATTGCGCCGCATGCCACACCACGAAGGGCGGCAAGCCGTTCGCGGGCGGCGTCGGCATCGACTCGCCCGTCGGCATGATCTATTCGGGCAACATTACGCCGGACAAGGAAACGGGCATCGGCGACTATACGCTCGAACAGTTCGATCGCGCCGTGCGGCAGGGCATCGCGAAAGATGGCTCGACGCTTTATCCCGCTATGCCATACGTGTCGTTTGCGACGGTCCAGCCCTCGGATGTGAAAGCGCTCTACGCCTATTTCATGAACGAGGTTCAGCCCGTCTCGCAGGCGAACCGCGCAACCGGCATTCCCTGGCCGCTCTCGATGCGCTGGCCACTGCGTTTCTGGCGCATGATGTTCGGGGCCACGCCCGTCACCGGAGATTTACCGGCCAGCGCCGGACCGGTCGAGCGCGGGCGCTACCTCGTGGCCGGGCTCGGCCATTGCAGCGAGTGCCATACGCCGCGCGGCATGGGCCTGCAGATGGAGACGATCAGCGATGCCAATCCGCTGTACCTGTCGGGCGGCGTGGTCGACGGATACTTCGCGAAGAGCCTTCGCGGCGACTCGAAGGACGGTCTCGGCACGTGGAGCCAGGCGGATATCGTCGCGTTCCTGAAAAGCGGGCGCACTTCCCATGCGGCGGCGTTCGGCGGCATGAAGGACGTGATCCAGGACAGCACGCAGCACATGGACGATGCCGATCTGACCGCGATCGCGAGCTATCTGAAGACGCTTACGCCCGTACATAAGGCACAAGCGCCGCTGACAGCCGACGATACCGCCACGCTCAAGCTGCGCGCCGGTACCGCCACGAGCAACGGCGAGCTGACGTATCTCGACAACTGCGCGGCGTGTCACCGCACGAGCGGTGCGGGCTACGGCGGGACGTTCCCGATGCTCGGCCTGAATCCGGTCGTGAATTCGGACAATCCGAGCTCGCTCATCACGCTGGTGCTGAAAGGCGGACAAATGCCCTGGACCCAGGCCGCGCCGACGCATTACGGCATGCCGGGCTTCGCGGACCGCCTGACCGACCGCGATATCGCCGATGTGCTGACCTTCGTGCGTTCAAGCTGGGGCAATCGCGCACCGGCGGTGACGGACGCTCAGGTCAAAACGCTGCGCAAGACGACGGGGGCGAAAGCTCCGCCGAACCGGCCGGAAAACGGCTAACCACGCGGCTGACCGTCCTCTGGACGTCGCGGCAGGCGCACAGCGTGCGCC
>NZ_FCOJ02000047.1 GCF_001545035.1 Caballeronia glebae | reverse complement strand
CGTGCTCGCGTTGCTGATTTTGCCGCTCTACGTGCCGGTGCTCGTCTTCGGCGTCGGCGCGGCCGATCCCGCCGCGAGCGCCGCATGGTCGAACGCAAATTTCTCGCTGCTCGCGGCCGCGTTGTGCATCGCGCTCTGGCTGTGTCCGTGGGCGAGCGCGGCGGCTCTACGCATATCGATGGAATAGCGCCTATGAACTGGTTCCGCTACGCGTCTCTTCGCAACTTCGAACGCTTCGCCGCACGCGCGACGCCGTGGTTCGCGCTCGCGTCGATCGTATGTATCGCGGCGGGGCTCGCGATCGGCCTCGCCATCGCACCCGCCGATGCGCTGCAACGCGACATCTACCGCATCATGTTCGTGCATGTGCCCGCCGCGTGGATGTCCATGCTGATCTACGTCGTGATGGCCGCCTACAGCGCGCTGCATCTCGCGATGAACGCGCGCCTTTCCGCGATGATGGCCCGCGCGCTCGCGCCGACCGGCGCGCTTTTCACCGCGATCGCGCTGATTTCCGGCGCGCTGTGGGGCAAGCCGACATGGGGAACGTGGTGGGTCTGGGACGCGCGGCTCACCTCCGAGCTGATCCTGTTCTTTCTGTACGTCGGCTTTCTCGCGCTGCACGCGGCCATCGACGGCACGCGCCGCGCCGACCGCGCGTGTTCGGTTCTCGCGCTGATCGGCGTGGTGAATGTCCCGATCATCTATTTTTCCGTGCAATGGTGGTACACGCTGCATCAGGGGCCTTCGCTCGGCTTCGGCAGCGGCGTCGCGATGGAAAAGTCGATGGCATGGGGCCTCGTCGTGATGACGGCGGGATTCTGGTCGTATGCGATCGCGGTGGCGCTCACGCGCGTGCGCGTCATCATGCGCGCGGCCGAACGCGTGCGAGCGGACGACGAACGTCCGTCGCGAATCGAGGAGCGCGCCGCATGAACACGTTCGCACCCGTCCTGACGATGCTCGCGGCGAATCCCATCCTGACGGCCGCGCTCGCCGTCACCTTCGTGCTGATGAGCGCGGAAGCGTGGCTCGTGCATCGCGCGTTGCGTGAATCGAGGATGCGCCGATGAAAGCGCGTCATCGCCGGTTCGCTTTCATCGCGCTTGGCCTCGGGAGCGCCGCGCTCGCGTGCGCGTTCGTGCTCAATGCATTTCGCGCCAACGTAATGTTCTTCGTCAGCCCGAGCCAGATCGCGTCGCACGAGGAGACGCGCACGCAGCGCTTCCGGCTCGGCGGACTCGTCGAACGCGGCTCGCTCGTGCGCAGCGCCGACAGCCGCACCGTGAGCTTCATCGTCACGGACGGGCGCGCGTCGATTCCCGTCATCTACACGGGCGCGCTGCCGGACCTTTTCCGCGAAGGCAGCGGCGTCGTCACGCAAGGCACGCTCGGCGCCGATGGACGCATGCGCGCCGACGAAGTCCTCGCCAAACACGACGAAAAATACACGCCGCCGCAACTTGAACGCGCGCTGCGCGAGGTGCGCGCGTCGACGGACACGAACGCGGGAGCGCGCCAATGATTCCCGAACTCGGCCACTTCGCGCTGATTCTCGCGATGCTGCTCGCCCTCGTCGCGGGCATTCTGCCGATGCTCGGCGCGCATCTTTCCATCGAGCGATGGATGCGCGTCGCCGCGCCCGCCGCGTGCGCGCAGTTCGGCTTCATCGCGATTGCGTTCGGCTGTCTCGCGACGTCGTTTCTCGGCAACGATTTCTCGGTGATCTACGTCGTCGAGAACTCGAACTCGGCGCTGCCGGCCATCTATCGGTTCACCGCCGTGTGGGGCGGCCACGAAGGCTCGCTGCTCTTGTGGGCGCTGCTGCTGACGCTGTGGATGACCGCCGTGACGTGCTTCGGCCGGCGCCTGCCGCTGCCGTTCGCCGCGCGCGTACTCGGCGTGATGAGCTGGATCGACGCGGGCTTTCTGCTATTCATGCTGCTGACGTCGAATCCGTTCGCGCGCATCATGCCGCCCGCCATGGACGGCCGCGACCTCAATCCGCTGCTGCAGGACCCCGGCATGGTGATTCATCCGCCGCTGCTGTACATGGGCTATGTCGGCTTTTCGGTGGCGTTCGCGTTCGCCATCGCCGCGCTTCTCGAAGGCAAGCTCGATGCCGCGTGGGCGCGCGCATCGCGCGCATGGACGCTCGCCGCGTGGTTGTTTCTGACGCTCGGCATCATGCTCGGGAGCGCCTGGGCCTATTACGAACTCGGCTGGGGGGGATGGTGGTTCTGGGACCCCGTCGAAAACGCATCGTTCATGCCGTGGCTCGTCGGCACCGCGCTGATCCATTCGCTCGCCGCGACCGCCAAACGCGGCGCGTTTCGCGCGTGGAGCGCGTTGCTCGCGATCTGCGCATTCTCGCTTTCATTGCTCGGCACGTTCCTCGTGCGCTCGGGCGTCGTGACGTCGGTGCACGGCTTCGCGTCCGATCCCACGCGCGGCGTCTTCATCCTCGCGCTGCTCGCGCTGTTTTCGGGCGGCGGCCTCGCGCTCTTTGCGTGGCGCGCGCCGCGTGCCGCATCGGCGATCGGTTTCGAACCCGTGTCGCGCGAGGCGTTCCTGCTGTCGAACAATCTGCTGATGCTGGCCGCCGCCGCTTCGGTGATGCTCGGCACGCTCTATCCGATGGTCCTCGACGCGCTCGACCTCGACAAGATATCCGTCGGCGCGCCCTACTTCGACAGCGTTTTCGTCCCGTTGATGACGCCCGCCATCTTTCTGATGGGCGTCGGCCCGCTCGCGCGCTGGAAGGTCGCGCGCCTGCCGGAACTTGCCGTGCGTCTGCGCTGGGCCGCGCTCGTGAGCGTCGCGACGGCGTTTCTGCCAGGCGTGTCGCGACCGCTCGTGAGCCTCGGTTTTCTGCTCGCCGCGTGGACCTTCACGACGATCGCGACGGGCGTGATCGAGCGCATCGTTAAAGGACGGCAACGCGTGCGGCTCGCGACCGTCGGCATGTGGGTCGCGCATGCGGGCATCGGCGTGTTCATCGTCGGGGTGACGATGGTGAAGGGCTTTCCGGTCGAGCAGGATGCGCGGCTCGCGCCCGGCGACAGCGTCGAAGCGGGCGGCTATCGCTTCCGCCTGGATGACGTGCGCGCGATCGACGGCCCGAACTATCGCGCGACGCGTGCGACCATCGCCGTGACGCGCGAAGGGCGCGCCGTCGCGACACTGTATCCCGAGAAGCGCGAATTCCTCGTCTCCAACACGCCGACGACCGAAGCCGCCATCGACCAAGGCGTGCTGCGCGATCTGTACGTCGCGCTCGATCAGCCGGCGGGCGGCGATGCGTGGACCGTGCGCATCCAGATCAAGCCGTTCGTGCGCTGGATCTGGGGCGGCTGCATTTTGATGGCGCTCGGCGGTTTGCTCGCGGCGGCGGATCGGCGTTACGCGAAGCTGCGCGCGCCGCGGCGAGCCGCGGCCGTCGCGATTGCCGCGGAATCGCCGCAAACGATCGGCGAAACCGGACGATGAAGCGCTTTCTGATTCCGCTCGTCATATTCGGGCTCGTCGTCGCCGTGCTCGCGGCCGGCTTGCGGCACGATCCGCGTCGCCTGCCGTCGGCGCTCATCGGCAAGACCGCGCCCGGGTTCGATCTGCCGCGTCTCGACGCCGCGAACCAGACGATGTCGTCGGACGCAATGCGTGGGCGCGTGTGGATTCTGAACGTGTGGGCGTCGTGGTGCGAAGCGTGCCGCGACGAGCATTCCGTCCTCATGGACTTCGCGGCGAGCGGCGCGGTGCCGGTGTACGGTCTGAACTACCGCGACGAGCGCGAGCCCGCGCTGCAATGGCTTGCGACGGCGGGCAATCCGTATGTGACGTCGTTCTTCGATCGCGACGGACGCACCGGCATCGACTACGGCGTGTACGGCGTGCCGGAGACCTTCGTGATCGATCGAGCGGGCGTCGTGCGATATCGGCAGGCCGGGCCGCTTACGCGCGCGTCGATCGATCGCGTGATCCTTCCGCTCGTCGGCAAGCTGCAAAAGGAGAACGCGCGTGATTAGACGACTCGCGTTGTTGCTCGTTATGTGCATCGGCTGCGCGCATGCGCAACAGTCGCCCGATGACGAACGCGCGCGCCATCTCGCCGAGCATTTTCGCTGCGTCGTGTGCCAGAACCAGAGCCTCGCCGATTCCAACGCGGATCTCGCCGCCGATCTGCGCGCGCGCATTCGCGAGCAAGTCGGGCAAGGCGCGAGCGACGAGCAGATTCAGGCGTACATGGTTCGTCGATACGGCGATTTCGTGTTGTACCGGCCGCCGGTGAAGCCGGCGACGTGGGCGTTGTGGTTCGGGCCGTTCGCCGTGCTCGCGGCGGGCGCGATTGCAATGGCGCGGTATGTGCGGCGCGCGCAGCAGGCGCGACGGAGCAGGAGGACGACCCGATGATCCCGTTCTGGCTGATCGCTGCCGCAATGCTGCTCGCCGCGCTCGCCTGCGTCGTGCCGCCGCTGTTGCGCGCGCCCGTCACGCGACAGGGTACGGCGCATGCCGCGCTCGCCGGTTTGCTGATCGCGCTCGTGCCGGCGTCCGCGCTCACGCTTTACATGCGCATCGGCGATCCGGCGGCGCTCGCGGTTCAGACGGCGGCGGCTTCGTCGGCGGGCGAGCACGCGGACACGCCCGCATCGATGGAAGCGGCCGTCAGTCTTCTGGCCGCGCGCTTGCGGCGCAGTCCCGGCGATGCCCAGGGCTGGGCGATGCTCGGGCGCTCGTACATGGTGCTGGAGCGCCCCGCCGATGCAACGCAGGCCTATCGGCGCGCTGTCGCACTGAATCCGCGCGATGCCGATTTGCTCGCCGATTACGCCGATGCCATCGCAAGCGCGAACGGCGGCAATCTCAACGACGCCGCGCTGCGAGTCGTCGACTCGGCGCTCGCCCTCGACGCGGGTGAACCGAAGGCGCTGGCGCTGGCTGCGTCGGCCGCATTCGACCGGCGCGACTATACGAACGCAATCGGGTTCTGGGAGCGCCTGAGCCAAGTTCCGGATCTCGCACCGCAGATCGCGCAGCAGGCGCAGAAGAATATCGACGAGACGCGAGCCGTCATCGCCAAAGGAAGTGCGGCTTCGATCGAAGTGCACGTGAAACTGAGTCCGGAGCTAAAAACGCGCGTCCGCCCGACAGATACGCTCTTCGTGTACGCGCTCGCCGACGATGGCTCGCGCATGCCGCTCGCAGTGCAGCGGCTGAGCGCGAATCAGCTTCCCGCGACGGTTTATCTCGACGATTCCATGTCGATGACGCCGAGCCGCCGGCTCTCGGCTTTCGCACGCGTGAACATCGATGCGCGCGTGTCGGCTTCGGGACAGGCACGGCCGGCGCCCGGCGATCTGACTGGATCGAGCGGACCGGCGTCGACGAAAAACGCTGGCGTCATCGAAGTGACGATCGGCGATGTTGTACGTTGAGCGCGCAATTCAGCGCGGTTTGACGACCCCGGGCTGAACCGATTTGGCGTTCTCGGCAATATCGAGGTCCCAGTCGCCTTGCTCGTACCAGTCTTCACCGAGCAACTCGGCCGGATGCTGCGTGCGGCTCGAACCGTTTCCGCAACGCATGGCATCCGTCGCGCAGTAGTGGTCACAGCCCCAGCAGTTGCGCTCCGGGTGCTGCGGGTTCAGCGGAAATCGCTTCGACATCGTGGTGCTCCGTGGATTGCGGCATGCGAGCCATCGACCTCAAGCCTAAAACCGGACCCGTTCCGCGCCAATAGGATCAGGACGAGCGGTCACGGCTCGCAGCGAAATGCGACGTTTCAGTTTCTCAGCACGCGGCCGGAGAAATTTTCGTCGCGCCGGTCAACAACAGATCGATCAGATCGCGCACATTGCGGATCGCCGCGCCAAACGGCAGCTTCTCGCGCCCGCGGAAAAACAGGCCATTGCCGACATCGCCGCGCAACGCAGCGGCGAGACGCGTATCGATGCAGAAGTGGCCGAACTTCTCGATGCCGTCGCGCAGACCGCACGCGCTCAGGCATTCGAGCCCCGACGGGCACGTCTGCTTGCGTGCGCCGATTTTCGTGCGAATGCGTTCTTCGTTGCGCAGATAGCGCATGAGCCAAGGCGTTTTCACGGCGCGCGCGGGCAGGCCCGTCACGCTGACGAACTCGACGATGTCGTCGGGCGTCGCCTCGACCAGCACGCGCTTGAATTCCGGATGCGCGTCGCCCTCTTCCGTGACGGCGAAAGGTGTACCGAGCTGCACGCCGTTCGCGCCGGCCGTGAGCCACTTGCGCACGGCTTCGTGACTGTTGATGCCGCCCGCGACGATCACCGGCACGTCTTCACGCTTGAGCCCGAGCGTCGCAAACGATACATCGAGTTCGTTCAGCACGCGCTCGAAGCCGAAACGCTCGTGGTTCATGTCCGCGACGTCGGCGACGCCGAGATGGCCGCCCGCGTGCGCCGGATGCTCGATCACGATGGCGTCGGGCAAGCGGCCCTTCTTCATCCATTTCTTGAGCACGAGCGTGACACCGCGGCTGTCCGAAAGAATGGGAATCAGCGCGATATCGCAGCCTTGCGTGAGATCGGGCAGGTCGAGCGGCAGGCCCGCGCCCATCACGATGGCGTCGGCGCCTTCTTCGCACGCCACGCGCACGTAGTCGGCCTGCGCGCTCACGGCCTTCATCACGTTGATGGCGATCATGCCGCGCCCTTCCGACAACTCGCGCGCCGCCTTGATCTCGCGCGCGAGCGCGATGAGGTTCGCACGCTCAAGCGTCGGCCGCGTGTGGTCTTCGCGGCACATCGCGAGCAAGTCTTCATGGTGATGCCGCAAGTCGATGCTCGCGATGGTCCCGAGCGCGCCTTCACGTGCGACGCTGCCCGCGAGCCGATGCGCGGAAATGCCGACGCCCATGCCGCCCTGCACGATCGGCAGCAGATTGCGGCCACGAATCGTGAGCGGCGCGAAGGAATGAGCGTGAGAGGTCATGGGCAACTCAGTTTGATATGAATTCATGGTGTACAGCAAGATGTGATGCGAGCTTCGATGCAGCGCCGCGAATGTTCAGGCAGCGTGTGTGGCCTGCATCGCGTCGTGCCCGACCGCGTAGATCGCGACCTGCACGCGGCTCGTGAGATTGAGCTTGCGCAGAATGTTGCGCACGTGGATTTTCACGGTGCTTTCCGCGAGCATGAGCGAGCGCGCGATTTCCTTGTTGCTTGCGCCGTGCGACAGTTCGCGCATGATGTCGCGCTCGCGTGTCGTAAGCGGATCCGCGGCCGCCGCTGGAGCGGGAACCGGCGCGACCTTCGGTGCGCGCATGCTCGCGACGAGCTTCGCCGTCATGTCGTCGGCAATCACGGGCTGGCCCGCCGCCGCCTTGCGGATCGCACTTGCGAGCGTCTCCGTTTCGATGCTCTTGAGCAGATAACCGCATGCGCCATCGCGCAACGCCGTTGAGAGTTCGTCGAGATCTTCGGATACGGTCAGCATGACGACCGCAGTTTGTGGGACGTCCTGCACCAGCAGTTTCAGTGTTTCGAGTCCGGAAAGTCCGGGCATGTTGAGATCGAGCAGAATCACGTCTGGACGAAACTGCTTCGCGCGCTTGAGGCCTTCGAGCCCATCGGACGCTTCGCCGACGACTTCGAAATCGGACTGACGTTGCAGCAGCGCGTGAACGCCTGAGCGAAACAACGCGTGATCGTCGATCAACAGAATGCGGATGGTCATGACAACTCGAAGCAGCTCTAGAAACGACCGCGCGGGACCATATTCAAGCAGTCTGACGCGCCGGGGCCGGCAAGACGAGTTCGACGCGCGCGCCATGTCCGGGCGCACCGGTCAACCGAAGCGCAGCGCCGAGCCTTTGCGCGCGCTCGCGCATGATGTGAAAGCCGACATGCGTCTCGCCAAGGACGGCCATCTCTTTCGGATCGTAGCCCTGACCATCGTCCTCGACAAGGAGGCTGAAGTCGCGATTATTGACGATTGTCACGAAAACGTGCCGTGCCTCCGCATGTTTGCGAATGTTCGAGAGCGCCTCCTGCAAAATGAAAAGCACTTGCAACTGCTGATCCGGCGACAAGGGCAAGCCGCCTTCTTCGCGATAATCGAGCGACAAAGCGATGCCCGTCTGCGTTCCAAAGCGTTCGATGGATTCGTCCACGGCGGACCGTAGATCGCCGCTACCAAGCTTCGTGCGGAAATTCATCAGGAGTTCGCGCACGTCGTCGTAGCTGTCCGCCACGCCGCCCGCGAGCAACGGCACGATCTCGCGGATCTCGTCCATGCGCTCTTCGCGCGTGGCCGCGTCCAGCAGATGCACGTGCATTTTCATGAAATTCAGGCTCTGCGCGATGCTGTCGTGCAGACCCTGCGCGACGAGATTTCGTTCCTGCGATACCGCAAGTTGCCGCGCCAGCGCCGCGAGCCGACGGCTCTTGAGCGCCGTACCGAAATGCGCGCCGAGCGTTTCGAGCAATTGCGCTTCCGACGCCGGAATGGTCCGCTCGCCGCTGAAGTGCAGCGAAAATGCGCCAAGCTTTTCTCCCTGCGACACGATGTTGAACGCCGCGACGCTCGCGAAACCCACTTGCCGGCAGGGACGCTGGTCGCACGCGCCGGTGCCGGCGGCAAAACAACGTTCGTCCTGAAGCAACACAGCAGGCAATCCTTCCGAGCCGATCAGGCGCACTTGACCATCTTCTGTGAGGAGACGAACCGCCGCACCGTCGGCGTCGAACTGAAGCATGAGGCGTGCGAGAAAGCCTCGGCACAGCGCGTCGACATCGTTCGGCTGATTCACGAACGCCGCCATTTCATAGAGCGCCGTGAGTTCGCGGTTCTGCGCGGCGAGCTCGGCGGTCTTCGCCTCGACACGGCCTGCGAGGTCGCGATAGAGCGTCTGCAATTCCGCGGCCATACGGTTGAAGCCCGCGGCGAGATGTCCGAATTCGTCTTGCGTTTCAACGGGCAGACGCGCATCGAACTCGCGTGCCTCAATACGCGCAAGCCCTTCATGCAGGCGCTGCACGGGCACGACGATCCATAAATAGAGCAGATAAACGATTGCAGCGGTGCCGATGCACGCCATCGCCGCGAGCGCCATCTGAGACGTGCGCAGCCACGCGGTCTTGCGCGCGTTCTCGCGTTCGATCAAACCGACCAGTTGGTCCGCGCCCGTGACGAAAGTGCGCAATCGAAGCAGATAGCGCGAAATCGCCAGTGAATCTGCGGCAGTCATGCCTTCGCGAACATCTGGTTCGAGTCGCGAGTGCCACTCATTCGCGACGTGATCGAATTGGCGGCGGACATCGGAATCATTGGGGAGGAAAAGCGGGCGCGCCGGATCGCCCTTGCGCAGACGATCCAGCGTCGAGTTCATCTCTTTGATCTGAAGCTGCAGCGGCGGTGATGCCGCTCGTTCGCCCTTCAACAGCGCAATAGCCACGGCGTTCGCGCGCATGCGCAGGCTGCCCGCGTCGTTGATCGCGGCGCCTGCGCCTTGCAGTTGCCATGAGAGCCAGAGTGTCCCGCCGATCATCGCGAGCACCAGGACCAGCGACACCGTCGACAGCGTGACGATGCGCGTGGTCAGGCGTTCGCGAAACGAAGACAGGAACATGCTGCTAGATCGAAGATTTCAGCGGCTGCGGACCAGTTGCCACGCGCGCCCGAGATAGCCGAGCGAAGCGAAGCCGCTCCACACATGCACGAGACGCGTGAATGGGAAGATCACGAAGAGACTCATGCCCATGAACAAGTGTACACGGAAGAGTAGCGGCGCATCTGCGACATATTGCGCGGCATCGCCCCTGAACGTGACGATGTGCTGTGCCCAGGTCATGAGCCGCACCATCATCGCGCCGTCCAAGTGACCGGCCGATACGCCGATCGTCGACAGGCCGAGCAACAGCGTGATCAGAATCCACAGCAGCAGCACGCGGTCGCCGACCTTCGTCACGGCGGACAGGCGCGCGCTAGTCAGGCGTCGATGCAGCAGGATCAGCAGGCCCGCGAGACACATCGTGCCCATCACGCCGCCGGCGACCATCGCGAGAACCTGCTTGACGCTATGTTCGACGCCGAGCGCATCCCACACCGCGACTGGCGTGAGCAAGCCGACGAGGTGCCCGAAGAACAGTCCGAGAATCCCGATGTGAAACAGAATGTTGCCCAGTCGGAGATTACCGCGATCGATGAGTTGGGTGCTGTCTGCCTTCCACGTGTATTGCTCGCGCTCGAAGCGCACGAGGCTGCCGAAGAGAAATATGCTGGCGGCGATATACGGATAGATGCCGAACACGAAGGAGTTGATCATGTTCATCGTGCGTCCTTTGCGGTGGGTGCGTCCGCGCCGGCCGTCATTGCGCCGCGCGGGTGAAAGCGAATGGTCTGCGTCTCCAGACGCACGTGCGGTGCGAGCAGCGGTTCGACGCCGTCCGGGCCCGGCTCGATCGTCGCGAGCATCTCGTCCATGTCGCGCACGGGCGGATGCGAGAGCGGGCGCGGCTCGATTGTCGCGAGTTCGCGCAGCACCGCGAAGATCGCGGCATACGGGCTTTCATCGCGAGCGAGACGCCCACCGATCGCGTCGAGCACGTGGATGGCGTCATCGAGCAGCGACTGCGCGCGATCCGGATCGACCGCGCCCAGCGCTTCGAGAAAGAGCGGCACGTAATCGGGCAATTCGTTCGATTCGACATCGAGGCCGAGACCGCGATACTCGTCGAGCAGATCGACCATTGCCTGACCACGATCGCGGCTTTCGCCGTGAACGTGCTCGAACAGATGCAGCGAGTGCGACGGATTGCGATCGAACGTGGCCACGTATGCGAGTTGCACGTCGATCAGCGGACGCTTCAGCGACGCGATGAGCGGCGCGAGATGCGCCCGTGCCTGCGGCCACTCGTGCAGCGCGGCTTCGATCTCCGGCAGCGCCTCCAGGAGCGCGGGCTCGGGATAATCGAGCAGCGCGGAAAGAATGGGATAGAGCGACATAGTTTGATCCTCGATCAGCCTTCCTGGAGGGATTTTTTGCGCGACTTCGGAAGGGCCGCGTAGCTCACTTCGCCATGCGTGCGCGATCCGAAGAGCGATGCTTCCGATACGCCCCGCGAACTGCAATTGCCGAACTCGAACCCGCAACTGCCCTTTTCATCGAAGCTGTCCTCCGTCATTTCCTTGTGCGACGACGGCACGACGAAACGGTCTTCGTAGTTGGCGATCGCCATCAACTGGTACATCTCTTCCACTTGCGAAGCCGTGAGACCGACATCGTTCAACACAGCGTCGTCGTTCACGTTGTTCACGTTCTGACCGCGCTTGAACGCACGCATTGCGAGCATGCGACTCAGCGCGGCGACGATCGGCGCCTCATCGCCGGCGGTGAGCAGATTTGCGAGGTAGCGCATCGGAATGCGCAGGCTCTTCACGTCCGGAATCATGCCGTTCAAGCCCATGTGACCGGCATCGGCGGCCGACTGGATGGGCGAAAGTGGCGGCACGTACCAGACCATCGGCAACGTGCGGTATTCCGGATGCAACGGGAACGCGACCTTCCACTCGCACGCCATGCGATACACCGGCGAGTTTTTCGCCGCATCGAGCCAGCTTTGCGAGATGCCCTGACGCAGCGCTTCGGCCTGAACGTCCGGATCGTTAGGATCGAGGAACAGATCGAGTTGCGACTGATAGAGATCCGTCGTCGCTTCGACCGACGCAGCCTCGGCGATACGATCCGCGTCGTACAGCATCACGCCGAGATAGCGGATGCGGCCCACGCACGTTTCCGAGCACACCGTCGGCTCGCCCGATTCGATACGCGGATAGCAGAACACGCACTTCTCGGCCTTGCCCGACTTCCAGTTGAAGTACATCTTCTTGTACGGGCAACCGGACACGCACATGCGCCAGCCGCGGCACTTGTCCTGATCGACGAGCACGATGCCGTCGTCTTCGCGCTTGTACACGGAACCCGACGGGCACGACGCCACGCACGCCGGATTCAGGCAGTGCTCGCACAGGCGCGGCAGATACATCATGAAGGTGTTCTCGAAAGTCGAGTACATCTCCTTTTGCACGTTCTCGAAGAGCGCATCGCGTCCGCGCGATTCGAATTCGCCGCCGAGATCGTCTTCCCAGTTCGGGCCCCAATGGATCTTGTCCATTTTCTTGCCGGTGATCGCGGACACGGGGCGAGCCGTGGGCGGCGTCTCCGAAAGCGGCGCGTTCTGCAGGCGCTCGTAGTCGAATGTGAACGGCTCGTAGTAGTCGTCGATGGCCGGCAGATTCGGGTTCGCGAACAGGTTCGCGAGCACCTTCAGCTTCGGACCCTGACGCGGCTCGATGCGTCCATCGCTTTTACGAACCCAGCCGCCGTTCCATTTGTCCTGGTTCTGCCACTGCTTCGGATAGCCGATACCCGGCTTAGTCTCGACGTTGTTGAACCACGCGTACTCGACGCCATCGCGCGACGTCCACACGTTCTTGCATGTCACCGAACAGGTATGGCAGCCGATGCACTTATCCAGATTCAGGACCATCGCCACCTGGGCGCGGATCTTCATGATGCTGCTCCTTCCTTGAGCGGGCCTTCGAGCCAGTCGACTTTCTTCATCTTGCGCACGATGACGTATTCGTCGCGGTTGCTGCCCACGGTGCCGTAATAGTTGAAGCCGTAAGCCTGTTGCGCGTATCCGCCGATCATGTGCGTCGGCTTGAGCACCGTGCGCGTGACCGAGTTATGGATGCCGCCGCGCATGCCGCTCGTCTCGGCGCCCGGCACGTTGATGATTTTTTCCTGCGCGTGATACATGAGGCACATCCCGCGCGGTACGCGCTGACTCACGACGACGCGCGCCGTCAGCGTGCCGTTCACGTTGAACACTTCGACCCAGTCGTTGTCTTTCAGACCGGCTTCCTTCGCTTCCGCTTCCGACACCCACACGTGCGGACCACCGCGCGACAGCGTGAGCATGCGCAGGTTGTCCGTGTACGTCGAATGGATGCCCCATTTCTGGTGCGGCGTGATCCAGTTCAGCACCAACTCGTGCTCGCCGTTGGGCTTCGCGCCGAGCATTGGCGAAATGGTCTTCGTGTCGATCGCGGGCCTATAGACGCACGAGCCTTCGCCGAAGTCCAGCATCCAGCGATGATCCTGATAGAACTGCTGACGCCCGGTGAGCGTGCGCCATGGAATCAGCTCGTGGACGTTCGTGTAGCCCGCGTTGTAGCTGACTTCTTCCGATTCGAGCCCGGACCATGTCGGCGCGGAAATGATCTTGCGCGGTTGCGCCTGAACGTCGCGGAAACGGATCTTGTCGTGCTCGCGACCAAGCGCGAGGTGCGCATGATCCCGGCCCGTGATCTTGGAGAGCGCTTCCCACGCCTTCACCGCGACATGACCATTCGTTTCGGGCGCGAACGTGAGAATCATCTCCGCGGCGTCGATGGCGGTCTCAAGTCGCGGACGTCCCTTGTTCTCGCCGGAGAGGCCCGCGAATTCTTCGACTTCGTGCGCCGTGTTCCAGTTGATACCCTTGCCGCCGTTCCCGAGCTTCTCCAGCAACGGTCCGACGGTCGTGAACTTCTCGTAGATCGCGTTGTAGTCGCGCTCGACGAGCGTCATCGAAGGCGCGGTCTTGCCGGGAATCAGATCGCATTCGCCGTGACGCCAGTCTTTCGGTTCGAACGCCTGGCCGAGTTCGCCCGGCGTGTCGTGCAAGAGCGGCGTGCAGACGAGGTCCGTGCGCGTGCCGAGATGCTTGCCGCCGATCTCGGCAAACTTCTTCGCGATCGCCTTATAGATTTCCCAGTCGCTCTTGCTTTCCCACAGGGGCTGCACCGCCTCCGACAACGGATGGATGAACGGGTGCATGTCCGATGTGTTGAGGTCGTCCTTCTCGTAGAAGGTCGCGCTCGGGAGCACGATGTCGCCATAGAGGCACGTCGTACTCATACGGAAATCGAGCACGGTCAGCAGATCGAGCTTGCCCTCTGCCGCGTCGCGCACGTTCACTTCAACGGGCTTGATCGCATCGGCTTCGTCGGCGAACAGCGCGTTCTGCGTACCGAGCAGATATTTCAGGAAGTATTCGTGTCCCTTGCCGGAACTGCCGAGAATATTCGAGCGCCACACGAACATGTTGCGCGGGAAGTTCGCGGGATTGTCGGGATCGTCGCACGCGAAATCGAGCTTGCCCGACTTCAGTTGCTCCACCGTGTATTCGATCGGGTCGCGGCCCTCGCGCTTCGCGGCGTCGACGATATCGAGCGGATTCATGCCGAGCTGCGGCGCCGAGGGCAACCAGCCCATGCGCTCAGACTTGGCGTTCATGTCCAGCATCGAGAGGTTCTCGTAACGCGACTTGTCGGCGGTCGGTCCGAGCACTTCGTTGACGGCGACTTTTTCGTGACGCCATTGACTCGTGTGGTTGTAGAAGAACGACGTGCCGTTCATCTGCCGCGGCGGACGCGACCAGTCGAGCGCGAATGCGAGCGGCGCCCAGCCGAATTGCGGACGCAGCTTTTCCTGGCCGACGTAATGCGCCCAGCCGCCACCGCTCTTACCGATACAGCCGCACATCATCAGAAGATTGATGATGCCGCGATAGATCATGTCGTTGTGATACCAGTGATTCAGCGCGGCGCCGACGATCACCATGCTCTTGCCCTGCGTTCGATCCGCGTTGTCGGCAAACTCGCGCGCCACCTGAATCACGAGATGGCGGGGCACGGTCGTGTGCTTTTCCTGCCATGCGGGCGTGTAGGGCACGTCGTCATCGTAGGACGTCGCGACGTTCGCGCCGCCAAGCCCTTGATCGACGCCGTAGTTCGCCATCTGAAGGTCATACACGGTCGTGACGCGCGCGCTCGTGCCATCCGCAAGCGCAATGCGTTTCACCGGCACGCGACGCGCGAGCAGCGCTTCGTGTTCCGCGCCGAAGTACGGGAAGCTGACCTCGGCGACTTCGTCGCAGGCGTCGACAAGCGATAGACGCGGATCGATATCGCGGCCCGAGCCGCCGTCCTTCTGTTCGAGATTCCAGCGGCCGACCTTCGCGCCATCGTTGTGATTCACCTCGCCCCAGCGGAATCCGATCGTGCCGTTCGGCGCGACGATCTTGCCGCTCGGCTCGTCGATGACGAGCGTCTTCCATTGCGGATTGTTCGCTTCGTCGAGATCGTTCTGCAGTTGCGATGCGCGCAGGAAATGATCGGGCACGAGCGTGCCTTCGTGTTCGCGCAGCACGACGAGCATCGGCATGTCGGTATAGCGCTTCACGTAGTCGCGGAAGTACGCGGACTTGCCGCTCGCGTGAAACTCCTTCAGCACGACGTGGCCCATCGCCATGGCGAGCGCGGCGTCGGTGCCCTGCTTCGGCGCGAGCCAGATGTCGCCGAACTTCACCATTTCGCCGTAGTCCGACGACACCGCAACCGTCTTCGTGCCCTTGTAGCGCACTTCGGTGTAGAAGTGCGCGTCCGGCGTGCGCGTCTGCGGCACGTTCGAGCCCCACACCATCAGGTACGTGGAGTTGTACCAGTCGGCGGATTCGGGCACGTCGGTCTGTTCGCCCCAGACCTGCGGCGATGCGGGCGGCAGATCGCAGTACCAGTCGTAGAACGACAGGCATGCGCCACCGATCAGGCTCAGATAGCGCGCACCGGCGGCGTAGGAAACCATCGACATCGCGGGGATCGGCGAGAAGCCGATCACGCGGTCCGGACCGTACTTGCCGATGGTGTACGCATTCGCCGCCGCGATGATCTCGCTCGCCGTGTCCCAGTCAGCGCGCACGAAGCCGCCCAGACCGCGCACACTCTTGTAGCGCTTCGCCTTCACCGGGTCTTCGCAAATGGACGCCCAGGCCGCGACCGGATCGAGCGTCTTGCGCGCCTCGCGCCACATTTCGATGAGACGGCCGCGAACCATCGGGTGCTTCACGCGCTGCGCGGAATACACGTACCAGCTATACGACGCGCCACGCGGACATCCACGCGGCTCGTGATTCGGCAAATCGGGGCGCGTGCGCGGGTAGTCGGTCTGCTGCGTTTCCCACGTGATCAGGCCGTTCTTGACGTAGACCTTCCACGAGCACGAGCCCGTGCAGTTCACGCCATGCGTGGAGCGCACGATCTTGTCATGCTGCCAGCGGCTGCGATAGCCGTTCTCCCAACCGCGGTCTTCGTTCACCACCGCGCCATGTCCATTCGAAAACGTGGACTTGATGCGCGACATGAACTTCAGCCGATCCAGAAAGTGACTCATCCGTTTCTCCGACACGGCGGCCATGCGCCGCCATGAATACATTTATTCGAGTGTAGAGGCACGATGCCCGCACGCCCATTCCCCGAAAGGAGCGACCGGCGCGCGCCAGAAGGACTAGTGCGCGCACTCCTTTCGGACTAGTTCAGCACGGCATGGCCGCGTTGCGGCGCGCGTAGCAGAACCACGTCACCGCCGCGCACAGCGCATAGAAGCCGATGAAGCACCAGAGCGCGGTGTTGGGCGAGCCGGTCATGCTCATCGACGAGCCGAAGCTGCGCGGGATGAAGAAGCCGCCGTATGCGCCGATCGCGCCGGCAAAGCCGAGCACCGCCGCCGATTCCTTCGCGGCTTCATGCAAGCCCTCCTTTTTCGCGGCGTCCGACTGGCCTTGCGTTTTGCGCTGATTCTGCGTGAGGAAGATCACAGGGATCATGCGGAAGGTCGAGCCGTTGCCGATGCCCGTCAGCGCGAACAAGACGACGAACATCGCGAGGAAACCGGCGAAGTTGCCGCCCGCGCCGTCGTGCGGCAGAAACGCCATCACGCCGAGAACCGCTGCAATCATCAAGATGAAGGTCCACAGCGTCACGCGCGCGCCGCCGAGGCGATCCGAGATCCAGCCGCCGAACGGCCGCGTGAGCGCGCCGGCCAGCGGCCCGAGGAACGCGTAGGCAGTCGGATTCACCGACGTGAACTCCGCCTTCGTCAGCAGCGCGAGCCCTGCCGAAAAACCGATGAACGATCCGAACGTGCCGGTATACAACAGACACATAAGCCAGTTGTGCTTGCGCTTGAAGATGACTGCCTGTTCGGCGAACGACGCCTTCGCGTCAGCGATGTCGTTCATCCCGAACCACGCCGCGAGCGCCGAAATCACGATGAACGGCACCCAGATGAAGCCCGCGTTTTGCAACCAGACGCTGTGCTCGACGCCGTTCACGTCGTAGGACTGGCCTGCGCCCGCGAGTGCGCCGAACACGCTCGCCGAGATCACGAGCGGCGTCACGAACTGCACCAGCGACACACCCAGATTGCCGATGCCCGCATTCATGCCCGTCGCGAAACCCTTTTCCGCCTTCGGAAAGAAGAAGCTGATGTTCGCCATCGACGAACTGAAGTTCGCGCCGCCGAAGCCGCACAACAATGCGAGCACAAGCAACGTCGTATAGCCCGTCGACGGATCGCGCAACGCGAAGCCCATGCCGAGCGCGGGAATCAGCAGACTTGCCGTGGAGAACGCCGTAAAGCGGCGTCCGCCGAAAATCGGCACGAGGAACGAATAGAAGATGCGCAGCGTCGCGCCCGACAACGCAGGCAACGCGGTGAGCCAGAAGAGCTGGTCCTTCGAAAAGTGAAAGCCGCCCTTGTCGAGACTGACGACGACGACGCTCCACAGCGACCACACGGCGAACGCCA
This sequence comes from Caballeronia glebae, assembly GCF_001545035.1. Classification (GTDB taxonomy): domain Bacteria; phylum Pseudomonadota; class Gammaproteobacteria; order Burkholderiales; family Burkholderiaceae; genus Caballeronia; species Caballeronia glebae. Next base: position 40,328 of record NZ_FCOJ02000047.1, on the reverse strand, counting down.
GCGCGAGTGCGGGAATCGAGATCCAGAGATTGCGGCGGGCGACCGATTCGCCCGTCGCGCGCCAGAAGGTGGCGTTCTCGGGCTCCCATTTGGTGAGCAGGTAACGTGATGACATGGCTATTGCTTTTGTTGAAATGTGAAGTGCATGCAAATGAGGCTGACCGCGGTCGCGCCGAACATCAGCATGAAACAGGTGGTGCGCACACCGGTGAGGTCGACGAGCAAGCCGAAGAGAATCGGCAACAGGAAGCCGGCGAGTCCGCCAGCCAGCCCGACGATGCCCGAGACGGCGCCGATATTCGCGGAGAACTCGTCCGAGACGAACTTGAACACCGACGCCTTGCCGACCGCCATTGCGACGCCGACGACGAACATCAACGCCGTGTAAGCGAACGGTCCCATTTCGATGTGGAACGTGCGCGGGCCGTCTTTGGCGTGGACGATGAAATCCGTCGCCGGATAGCTCAGCAGGAAAAAGCACGCGAGCGCGATCCACATCACGATCCAGGTCGTGCGATAGGCGCCGAAGCGGTCGGACATCCAGCCGCCGAGCGCGCGCAGCACGCCGCCGGGCAGCGAGAAGCAGGCGGCGAGGAACGCAGCCTGTTCGATACCGAAGCCGTATTGATTCACGTAGTACTGCGGCATCCACAAGGCGAGGCCGACATAGCCGCCGAACACGACCGAGTAGTACTGCGCGTAACGCTGCACGCGCCGGTCTTTCAGCACGGCCATCTGCGCGGCGAAACTCTGCGTGCTCGCGCTACGATGCGCGGGATCCGATACCGACACGAACCAGAAGACGAGCGCGGTGACGAGCATCGCGACCGAATAGACCTTCGGCACGATGGTCCACGTGCCCGCCGAGAGGATCAGCACGGGTGCGACGAACTTGGTCAGCGCCGCGCCCGAATTGCCCGCGCCGAAGATGCCCATCGCGAAACCTTGACGCGACTTCGGGAACCAGCGCGCGACATACGGCGTGCCGACCGAAAACGATGCGCCCGCGATGCCGACGAACAGCCCGAGCACGAGGAATTGCCACAACTCGGTGGCGTAGCTGATCAGCCAGATCGGTACGATGGTGACGGCCATCGTGCAGAAAAAGACGATGCGGCCGCCGAAGCGGTCGGTCCAGATGCCCAGCGGCACGCGCAGCAGCGAGCCCGTGAGCACGGGCGTCGCGGCGATGACGCCGAACTCGGTATCGGTGAGATTGAGCTGCTTCTTGAGAGGAATGCCGAGAATGGCAAAGACCATCCAGATGGCGAAGCAGATCGTGAATGCGAAGGTGCTCGCGCCGAGCACGCGCCAGGCGCGCTTGTCGGTGGACGCGTGTGTGCTGAGAGGGGTGTCGACGACGCTCATCGTCCTTTCCTTGTCGTTGTAACTTTGTCGACAAGAGTAAGGAGCGTGGCGTGACACGCCTATCCACCGTGCGTATGCGGCGGCGCTGTGTCGCTAGCTCATGCGGCGTAGTCCGAAGGGACTAGCGGTCGTGCTTTCAGCTTTTTTGAGATGCCAGCGCGATGCAACTCGCCGGATCGATCGAAAAATGAATGGTCTCCCCGACCGGCGTCTTGTGCGACGGATGCACGCGCGCCAGCACGATCTGTTCGCCGACCCTGATCTGGAAATCGAGCGTTTCCCCGAGAAACACTTTCGCCGCGACCGTGCCGGTGTACACGTTGCGCGCGCCCACGCCATCGAGCGATTCGTGGACCATGACGTTTTCCGGGCGCACGGAAATCGCGACTTCGTCGCCGGGACGACACGACACGGCGTTCGCCACCGCAATCGGTCCGATCGACGATTCGATCAGCACGTTGCCCTCGTCGCCTTCGCAATCGCGCACGCGGCCATCGATGAAATTGGTCGTGCCGACGAAGTCCGCGACGAACCTGCTGTTCGGCAAATCGTAGATCGCGCGCGGCGCGGCCTTCTGCACGATCTGGCCGTCTTTCATTACCGCGATCTCATGCGAGAGCGCGAGCGCTTCTTCCTGATCGTGCGTCACGTAGATTGTCGTGATGCGCAGTTCGCGCTGCATGCGCTTCAATTCGAAGCGCATCTTGTCGCGCAGTTTCGCGTCGAGGTTGGAAAGCGGCTCGTCGAGCAAGAGCAGCTTCGGCTCCATGACGAGCGCGCGCGCCAGCGCAAGGCGCTGCTGCTGCCCGCCGGACATGCGCGTCGCCTCGCGATGCGCGACGTGATCGAGTCCGACGGCGGTCAGCACGCGCATCACCTTCTCTTCGATTTCGCGCTTCGAATACTTCTTTTCCCCGACTTCGAGCGGAAAGCTCGCGTTGCGAAACACCGTCATGTGCGGCCAGATCGCGTAGGACTGAAACACCATGCGGAACTTGCGCCGGTTCGGCGGCACGAAGGTCTCGTCGCGCGCGGAAAATACGGTCACGCCGTTCACCGAAATCGAACCGCCGACCGGACGTTCGAGCCCGGCAATAGAGCGCAGTGTCGTCGTCTTGCCGCAACCGCTCGGGCCGAGCAGCGTGAAGAGCTTGCCTTCGGGCACGTCGAACGACACGTCGCGCGTCGCTCTCACGCGCACGTTGTTGCCATCGACATATTCGGTGTTCAGGCCTTGTACGTTCAGCACGTTCGTCTCCGATGTAATTCTTTTCAGCCGTGGCTGGCTTTCACGCCGAATTTGCCGCCGATCCATTGAAGCAGCATGACGAGCGCGAGCAATGCAAGCACGAGCATCACCGAGAGCGCCGAGAGTTCGACGTACTGCCCGTTCTGCCACAACTCCCAGATCACGATCGAGACCGTTTCCGAGCCCGGGCTATAGAGCAGGATCGAGCTCGACAGTTCGCGAATCGACACGATCATCACGTAGATCCAGCCCGCCAGAAGTCCCGGCTTGAGCAGCGGCAACACGATGCGGAAGAACGTCGCGCTCCAGCTCGCGCAGCTCATTGCGGCGGACTCTTCGAGTTCCTTGTGGATCTGCACCATCGACGTGGTGGTGTAGCGCATGCCATACGGCATGAAGCGCGTGATGTACGCGATCAGCAAAATCCACAGCGTGCCGTAGATGCCGATATCGACCTTGAGCGACACGATCATGAACGAGAGGCCGAGCACGAGCCCAGGAAACACGAGCGGCAGCGACGCGAGATTGTCGAGAAACCAGCGGCCCGGCAGCTTCGTCTTGATGACGATCCAGCAGATCACCGCCGAGAGCAGCATGACGGCGCTCGCGCAGCCGAACGAAAGCAGAAGACTATTGACCACCGCGTGACGCAGCGTCGAGAGATGCAGGATGTAGCGGTAAGCATCGAAGGAAAGATGATGCAGCGCGGCGAGCGACGGCGTGCGGTAATACTTCTGCAGCGACGACCAGAGCAGCACGGCGAACGGGAGCGCGACGATCAGCAGGAAGTACACGACGAACACGCCGACCGTGAGATACCGCCATTTGCCGATTTCCACGACGCGCGGACGAAAGCCCTTGCCGCTCATCGTCGAATACTTGCCGCCGCCCGAGGACACGCGCGATTGCAGATAGAGTCCGACTGAAGTGATCACGAGCAGCAGCATCGAATACGACGATGCGAGACCGATCTGACTCGGATACTGCTCGATCGCCTCGTAGATCGACGACGTGAACACCTGCAACTTCACCGGCAAGCCGATGAGCGCCGGCACTTCGAACGACTCGAGCGCGCGCACGAAGAGAATCAGCATCGTCGAGACGATGGCGGGAAACGCGAGCCGCAGCGTGATGCGCCACATCGTGCGTGCGATGCCCGCGCCGCTCATCAACGACGATTCCTCCAGCGACGGGTCCATGCCGCGAAACGACGCCGACATCAGCAGGAAGGCCATCGTCGAATAATGCAGGCCGTCGACCCAGATCATCCCGCTCATGCTGTAGATGTTGAAGATCGGTTTCGTCACGCCGAAGAGCGATCCGAGCGCCATGTTCAGCACGCCGATTTTCGGGCTCGCCAGAAAGATCCACGCGATGGTGAAGAGAATGCTCGGGACGATCAGCGGGACGATGGTGATCGCGTAGAAGAACTTGCGAAACGGCGTGTTCGTGCGCTCGATGATCCACGCAAGCACGGTGCCGATCGAGAACGACACGCACGCCGCGCCGAACGCGAATTTGAGCGAGTTGAAAAGCGTGCGCAGCGTTTCGGGGCTGCCGTAGGCGAGCTTGTAATTGCCGAAGGTGAAAACGGCGGGATTGTCGGCGACTTGCGGCGTGAAGAAGCTTTGCCAGAAGAGGAAGACGAGCGGGATCAACGCAAGCACGCCCACGACCGCGACTGCGCCGCCGATCACGAGCCGCTTCGTATCGAGCCGCGTGGAACGCGATATTGCAGCTTTCATCGCATCGAATGTCAGTTCCAAGCGCGGCCCCTCCTCGAAGTGATCGACTGAGTTTCATCGGATGAAGGGCATCATAAGCTTAGGTAACTAAGCAAATAAACCTGCGGAAAATACTAGGGGCCGGCTGGCACGGTGAGCGTTCTGTGCAATGAAATAAAAAGGCGCGGCGCGGCGTTGAGAGCCGCACCGCGCCGTATGCATGCGCAACCGGTTTGAAAGTTCAGCCCGGCACGCGCCTCGCCTCCATCTCATGAGGCGACCCCGACAAGCGCCCCATCAGGAACACCGCGCAGCCCGCGACGAGCACCGGCAACGCCGCGACACGAAACACTTCCGCGGGCGTCCAGTGCGCCGAATACATCACGCCGACGATCAACGGCCCCGCGATCCCGCCAAGGCGTCCAATGCCCAGCGCCCAGCCCACTCCGGTTGAACGCAGGCTCGACGGATAGTAGATGGCCGCAAGCGCGATCACGCTCTTTTGCCCGCCGCTGATGCAAAAGCCCGCGCAGAACACCGCGATCATCAACAACCACACGGGCGCGGCGAACGTCGACGCCACCATGAACATGAAGAGGCAACCGGCGGCGTACATCGCTGTCAACGTGACATACGGGCCGACGCGGTCCATCGCCAGTCCGAGCGGCAGGGCCGAGATCACGCCCGCGATCGTCGGCAAGGCCGTCACCCACACGACCGTCGCGGCGGGATAGTTGAGGCCGGTGAGCATCGTCGGCAGCCAGCTTTGCAGGAAGTAGAACTCCGCGAGATTCAGAAAGAACACGCCCCACAGCAGCAATGTGCCGACCGACGTGCGTCCGCGAAACAGCGCTGCAACGCTCGCTCTCGATTGTCCTTCGTCTTCGAGAATGAAGCCGCTGCCCGGCGGAATCGGCGCGGACGGAAACACTTTCAGCACGAGTTCGCGAATGCGTTCATCGGCTTGCGGCCGTTTCTTCAGGAACGCAAGCGACTCGGGCAGCATGAACGCGAGCGGCAACGTGAGCGAAAGCGGCGCGACCGCGCCCGCGAGCATCAACGATTGCCAGCCAAACGCGGGCAACAGCACGCCCGAGGTGAATCCCGCAACCACGAAGCCCAGCGAGAAGCCGCAATACACGAGCAGCACGAAGGTCGAGCGCACGCGCTTCGGCGCGAACTCGCACGTCAACGCGACCGCGCTCGGCGCCGCCGCACCGAGACCGATGCCGGTCAGAAAGCGCAAGCCGATCAACTCGGTGACGTTCGTCGCGAATACCGTGAGCAGCGTGAAGATCGCGAAGAACACGGTGCTGAAAACCATCATGCGCTTGTGACCGAAACGCCCCGACAGCGGTGAAATCGCGAGATAGCCGACCATCAGGCCGACGAGCGCCGCCGAAAAAATCGAGCCGAGAATCTCGCGCGGCAAGTGCCATGTTTTCGCGAGCACCGGCACGATGTAACTGACGGCTTGCGTGTCGAAGCCATCGAGAAACATCAGGAGCGCGCACAGCAGCACGATCAGATATTGCCGACCGTTGATGCGCTGCCGCTCGATGATGTCTGCAACGTCGATACTTGGGGAACCCACTTTTTTGTCTCCGTTCGCTTGTTATATGAATGTGCCGGACGCTATTGCTATGCTGCCGGTTCGAGCGCGTTGGTCTGCACGAAGGCGTCGCAGAAGAACTCGTCTTCCGGCAGACCTGCTTGCGTGAACTCGTCGCGCGCGGCGCTCGTCATCGCCGGACTGCCGCATGCGTAGACCTGATGTTCATCGAGCGAAGGATGATCCGCCAGCACCGCCCGATGCACGGGACCCGCGCGGCCCGTCCAGTCATCGTCGGGATCGGACAGCACCGGAATGAACTCGACATGTCCCTCGTCGTGCCACTTGCGCGCGAGATCGGCAAGATACAAATCCTGCTTGCGGCGCGCGCCCCAGTACAGCTTCATCGGGCGCGCGAGCTTGCGCTTGATCGCATCCTCCACGATCGACTTCACCGGCGCGAAGCCCGTTCCCGTCGCGACGAGAATCACCGGCTTCTCCGATTCGTCGCGAAAGAAGAACTCGCCATAAGGTAGTTCGATACGCAACTTTGCGCCGACCGCGAGTTCCTTCAGCGCGTCATCGGAGAAGCGGCCGCCCGGCACGTGGCGCACGTGAAGATGCACGCCGTCGCTTTGATGCGGCGGATTCGCCATCGAATAGTTGCGGACGGTTTCATCGTCGAGATGAACCTGCAGATACTGGCCCGCGCGAAACTTCGCGCGCACGCCGATCGGCAGGCGCAGTTGCAGCACGGTGACATCGGGCGCTGCCTGCGTGATACGAAACACGGATGCATCGAGCTTCTTGCGCACGATGCGCTCGCGCTTCTCGATCTTGCGCGGCGCGATCGTCATGTTCGCGGCGGGACGCACGCAGCACATCAAGGCTTTTTCGATGACGCCTTGCGCGTTCATCACGCCGCCCTGACACTCGGAACACACACCCTTGCGGCACGAATACGGCAGCGCGAAGCCCGCGCGTTCGGCGGCGTCGAGGACGCTTTCGCCATCGTTGCAATCGAAACTAATGTCGCTCGCGGCGACGCTGATCTGATAAGACACTGACACTCCTTTCAAGCTGGCGATGAGCCGCGTGCCACGAGACCGATCGCGCCGAGCAAGGGCGCGGGGTCCGCGACGAGTTGGCCGGCAATATCGAAGCCGCTGCCATGTCCGACGCTCGAAAACACCACGTCGCCGCCGATCGACATCGCCGCCGAGTTGCGCCCGGCGCGCAGCTTCACCGGAATGTGGCCCTGGTCGTGATACATCGCGACGAACACGTCGATGTCCTCGCGCGTGAGCAGCAAGTCCGCGCCTTGCGGCCCGATCACGTCGATGCCTTCATCGCGCAACGTCGCGACGGCCGGCTCGGTCACGTCGATATCCTCGCGGCCGAACAAGCCGCCTTCGCCCGCATGCGGATTGATGCCCATCACGCCGATGCGCGGCCGCTCGACTCCCAGCGCGTTCATCGCGCGCACGGCCGCGCGAGCCGCGCCTTCAACCTGTTTCGACGTGAGACGCGCAAGCGCGCACGCGAGTCCTTCATGCAACGTTGCGTGAACGATGCGCAGGCCGCCGCCGACGAGCAGCAGATACACGTCGTCCGATGCAAGGCCGAGATGCTTCGCGACATAACCGGGATAGCCCGCGAACGTCGTGCCCGATGCGTTGATCGCGGTCTCCGAATGCGGACATGCGATGACGGCATCGGCGCGTCCAGCGCGCGCGAGATCGAGCGCCGCGCGCACATACGCGAGCGTCGCCGCGCCCGCCGCCGCGCTCACCGCGCCGGGTTTGAACGAATCGGCGGGAAGGGCGTCGACGTTCAGCACGTCGAGCGCGGCGGGAGAGAACGCGGGCAAGGCATCGGCGGATACTTCGCGCACGTCGAACAATGGCGCGCAGCGTCGCGCATACCAGCGGATCACGTGCGCATCGCCGACGAGCACCGCGCGCGGGCCTTCGTCGAGCGCGAGCCGCGCCGCCGCTTTCACGGCGATTTCCGGTCCGATGCCGTTCGGGTCGCCGATGCAAAGCGCGATGACGGAAGCGGCGCGCGTCATAGCGGCAATGCGAGCAGCGTGTCGATGCGCGAGCTGTCGCACACCGCGATTCGCTCGCGCAGTTTCACGCTGCTTTCGTGACGCACGTAGACGTCGAGATAACGACCGGTGACGAAGAGACTCGTCGTGCCGTCGCGCATGATGCGCGCGACCATGAACGAGGTTTCGCTGCGCACTTCGTCGCCATTCTCCGACACGATGTATGGCTGTCCGAGCAAATGCCGATATGCATGGCGCTCGTAGATGTTCGCATCGCGCAGCGAAGCGATGCGGTCGATCAGCATGCCGCGCGACGCCGCGTAGATCAGCCCCGCTTCGAGACCGCGCTTGTGGTTTTCCTCGGTCGTCACCTTGTACACGCATTCGCCGACGAAGAAGTCCGGCCATTGCGTCAGATCGCCATCGTCGATGCAGCGCGCGTATTCTGCCTGCGCCCGCGCGATCAACTGAAAAGTGTCTTGCATGATGCTGGTCCCCGTCGTGCTCAATAGTTCATTGCGTGGCGATACGCCTTCCAGAACCCGCGAATCGAGGCTTCCGTCACGCGGCTCTCGCTGCTCTCGGCGGTGTCGCCGCCCATTTCGATGACCGAGCACGCGTGCTCCGCGCCTTCGATGCCGCGTTGCACGAAGCCGCCGACGCAGCCGTCTTCCATCGACACATATCCCGCCGGGCCGACGAGATTCGCCTGACGCAAACGCATTTCGCGCAGCTCGGGCGTGTCGTCCTCGAAGCCGAGATAGGTCCAGTTGAGTTCGGTCTCCGCGATGCCGCGGGGAAGGATCTGGCGCACGGCGATCGCGTTCTGAATCTGCTGCAGCACGAAGCCAGGGAATACGGAAAGGATTTGCAGCGTGATGCCGTCGCCGAATTCATCAGTGCCCTTGAGCACGGATGTGTCTTCCAGCCGATGACCGCTTTCGGAGCGGATGTTCTGCTGCGAGTAATCGGCGCTGGCCGTTTCCTTCGCATGATCGACGGCCGAATAGCTGACGTGATGCGCGCCGCTCGGATCGACGATGATTCCGCCGCGCTGCGAAAGCCGATTCAACTGAAACGTCGTAAAGAACAGATGCAGGATGCTCGCGTGATAGGAGTCCTTCACGTTCTCGACATAGAGCTTCCAGTTGTTCGGCAGCATCTGCGTGAAGCGGCCGAGCACGACAGGCTTGCGGCCTTCGAGCACGCGCGCGATGCGCGACACGATTTCCTCGCCGAGATATTCATCGAGCGGCGCGACGTCGTCGGAATAGCTGCCGAACACGAGGCCGTGCAGCGTCTCGACGCGCAGCTTGCGCAGGCCGTGATCTTCCATGCAGAAGTCGGGCTTCATGCCGCCCTTGCCGTTGATGCCGTCCTTGAACGCGACGCCGAGCAGATCGCCCTGCAAGTTGTAAGTCCACGCGTGATAGACGCAACTGAAGTCCTTCGCGTTGCCCTGGTCTTCGAGACACACGAGCGCCCCGCGATGCGCGCAGCGATTTTCGAACGCATACAGTTCGCCGTCTTCATCGCGCGTGACGACGACGGGCGTATCGCCCACGAACGTCGAGCGGAAATCGCCCGGATTCGGCACTTCGACTTCGAGGCACAGAAAGTTCCAGTTCGCGCCGCGAAACACGTTGTCCTGTTCGTCGGCATAGACGTCCTGGCTCTGGAAGATGCTGTACGGCACGCGCGTCAGCCCTTCCTCGGGCCACGTCACGTTGGCGCGCGGCGCCGGTTTGATGGGGATGATGTTCAAGCGTTTTCTCCTTCGATGTCTCGATGTCTCGCGACGGCATCCGATTTCTTGTCCGATCCGGCGCTTGACACTGCCTCGCCGATGTGTTCGAATACCGTACATTGTTCGAATATAGAACTATCATGACATCCGTCAAATTGCCTGTCAACGGCGACGACGGCGCGCCCGCGTCGCTAGCCGATTCCGAATTCACCGCCGAAGAAGCGTCGGAACCCCGTGCGCGCGAAGGAATGGGCGGTCTCGCGAAGGGACTCGCGATCATCGAGGCGTTCAGCGCGACGACCGTGCGGATGACCGTCGCGGAGGCCGCGCGCCTCGCGGACGTCACGCGCCCCGCCGCGCGCCGGTGTCTGCTGACGCTCGTCGATCTCGGCTATCTCGCGCACGACGGCAAGTTCTTCACGCCGCTGCCGCGCATGCTCAGATTAGGCGGCGCGTATCTCAGCACCTCGTCGCTCGCGCAGATCGCGCAGCCGCTGCTCGCCGCCGCGCGTGACGAGTTGCAGGAATCCGTGTCGCTCGCCGTGCTCGACGAAGGGCATTCGGTGTTCGTCGGGCGCGCGGAGGCGCTTCGCATCGTGTCGACGGGCGCGAAGCTCGGCGGCCGCTTGCCTGCGTATTGCTCGGCCACGGGCCGCGTGCTGCTGTCGCAAAAATCGGAAGGCGAAATCGCGCGGCATATCTCGGCCGTGCCGCTCAGAAAGCTCACCCCGCGCACGATCAGCGCGCCCGACGAAGTGATCGCCGCGATCCATCGCGTGCAGACGGACGGTTACGCGATCAGCGACGAGGAACTCGAACTCGGCATGCGCGCTATGGCCGTGCCGGTGAAGAACCGCATGGGCGGCATCGAGGCGGCGGTGAGCGTGAGCGTGTCGTCGGCGCGCGTGAGTGTCGATGCGATGCGGCGCGACTTCCTGCCGGTCTTGCAGCAAGTCGCCGCACGGCTCGAACGCGCGCTTTGATCACCCTTTATTACGTCTGCAATCTCACTCCTTCGTTGTAGACTCATCTACTCCTTTCGGAGCGGGCGCAAGCGTCTGCTCCCCGCGCGACACTCCGTCGCATCGGCTTGATCTGAGACAAAATTTCAACCATTCGCGTCATCGCGAAAAATCGCGCGTGGCATGATCTGGACGCGGCGCAAAGCCGTGCAACGGCGTTCTTCCCGGGACGCTTCGATCATTGAAACCAGCGAATGCAATGAATGAAAATACCCACCGTTTAGCAGTGCCATTGTTATCGGGGTTGATAGCCAGTCTTTCTCTTTCGGGATGCAAGCTGGAGGTGCTCGACTCGAAAGGCGTAATCGGCTCGGCTGAAGTCTCGCTGATCGCCACTGCGACGTACACCATGCTTCTCGTCGTAGTCCCGGTGATCCTGCTCACCCTGTTTATCGCATGGCGCTATCGCGCGTCCAACACTAAGGCCACGTATGCGCCGAAGTGGGCGCATTCCACGGCCATTGAAGTCGCGATCTGGGCGATTCCCGCCGTCATCATCTTGTACCTCGGCATCCTGACGTGGAAAACCACGCATGAGCTCGATCCGTACAAGCCGTTGCAATCCGATGTCAAGCCGATCAACGTCGAAGTCGTCGCGCTCGACTGGAAGTGGCTGTTCATCTATCCGGACCTGGGCGTCGCGTCGGTGAACCAGCTCGCCTTTCCGGTCGGCACGCCGGTGAACTTCCGCGTCACGTCGGATGCGGTAATGAATTCGTTCTTCATCCCGCAACTCGGCGGTCAGATCTACGCAATGGCCGGCATGCAGACCCAACTGCACCTGCTGAGCGATCACCCGGGCGACTACGCGGGCATCTCGGCGAACTACAGCGGCAAGGGCTTCTCAGACATGAAGTTCCGTGCACTGGCCATGTCCAGCGCCGACTTCGACGCGTGGGTCAAGAAGGTCAAGAGCGCGCCCGAGAGCCTCAGCATGGACGTCTACGCAGGTGTCGCGCGTCCGAGCGAGAAAGTCGCGGTGCGCTACTTCTCGACCGTCGATCCCAAGCTCTTCAATAACATCGTCGCGAAGTACAACTACGGCAACTCCGTAGTAGGCGCAAATTGTGCAACCAAGGGGTAAGCATGTTCGGCAAATTAACGCTTGAGGCGATCCCGTACCACGAACCCATCATCATGATGGCGACCGCCCTCATGGCGGTGATAGTGCTTGGTACGGTGGGCGCTCTCACCAAATTCGGCAAGTGGGGCTGGCTCTGGCGCGAGTATCTGACTTCCACCGACCATAAGCGCATCGGCGTGATGTATCTGGTCGTGGCGGGTCTCATGCTCGTGCGCGGCTTCATCGACGCCGTCATGATGCGCGCGCAGCAGGCCATCGCGATGGACTCGCCTGGCTATCTGCCGCCTCATCACTACGACCAGATTTTCTCGGCGCACGGCACCATCATGATCTTCTTCATGGCCATGGCGCTCTTGGTCGCACTCTTCAACCTCGTCATACCTCTTCAGATCGGCGCGCGGGACGTGGCTTTCCCGATGCTCAACTCGCTGTCGTTCTGGATGACGGCGGGTGCGGCGATACTGATCAACCTGTCGCTGTTCATCGGCGAGTTCTCGAAGACCGGCTGGCTCGCGTATCCGCCGCTTTCAGAGACGCAGTTCAGTCCGGGCACAGGCGTCGACTACTACATATGGGCGCTGCAAATCTCGGGCGTCGGCACGCTGCTTTCGGGTGTGAACTTCTTCGTCACCATCGTGAAGATGCGCGCGCCCGGCATGACGTGGATGAAGATGCCGGTGTTCGTCTGGACGGCCTTCTGCTCGAACGTGCTGATCATGGCGACGTTCCCGATCCTGACCGTGGCGCTCGCGCTGCTGGGCCTGGACCGCTACCTCGACATGCACTTCTTCACGAATGACGGCGGCGGCAACCCGATGGTCTATTTGAACCTGATCTGGGCCTGGGGTCATCCCGAGGTCTACATTCTGGTTCTGCCGGCCTTCGGCATCTATTCGGAAGTCGTCGCGACCTTTTCCAAGAAGCCGCTGTTCGGCTACAAGACGATGGTCTACGCGACGTGCTGCATTATGGTGCTGGCGTTCCTCGTGTGGCTGCATCACTTCTTCACGATGGGCTCGGGCGCGAACGTCAACGCGTTCTTCGGCATAGCGACGATGATCATCGCCGTTCCAACCGGCGTGAAGATCTTCAACTGGATGTTCACGATGTACCGCGGCCGTGTGCAGATGACTTCGCACATTCTGTGGTCGATCGGCTTCATCATCACCTTCACGATCGGCGGCATGACCGGCGTGATGCTCGCCATCCCGGGCGCGGACTTCCTGCTGCACAATTCGCTGTTCCTGATCGCTCACTTCCACAACACGATTATCGGCGGCGTGGTGTTCGGTTACTTCGCAGGTGTGTCGTACTGGTGGCCGAAGGTGTTCGGCTTCAAGCTGAACGAAAAGCTCGGCAAGAGCGCCGTCGTTTGCTGGATCGTGGGCTTCTTCGTGGCATTCATGCCGTTGTACGTGCTCGGCTTCATGGGCGCAACCCGACGCATGAATCACTACGACAACCCGGAATGGCAACCGTACTTCATCGTCGCGGCCGTGGGCGTGGCGATCATTGCGGTGGGCGTCGTGTTCCAGGCCGCGCAGATCATCGTTTCGACCAAGAACCGTAACAAGCCTGAGTATCGCGACGTCACGGGCGATCCGTGGGATGGCCGCACGCTCGAATGGTCCATCAGCTCGCCGCCGCCGAAGTACAACTTCGCGCGCATACCGCAGATCAACGAACTGGACGCGTTCGCAGAAGCCAAGGAAACCGGCAAGAGCCTCTATCAAGGCGCGTTCCGCGACATCCACATGCCGTCGAACACGAGCGCGGGCATCTTCATCGGCGTATTCAGCATGGTGCTCGGCTTCTCGCTGATCTGGCATATCTGGTGGCTCGCCATCGTCTGTGCCCTGGGCATTGCCTTTACCGCCATCGCTCACAGCTTCCTGAAGAACGAGGGTTACATCATTCCCGCATCGACCGTCATGGCCATCGAAGGCTATAAGGGTCCGCAGTCGCCGCTCAAGACGGGCGCGGCGCGCGATGTGGAACTGGAGGTTGTCTAATGTCGTCGCAATCGATGCAATCCCCGCAACACGCTCAGGAGCATGAGCACGTCCCGTCGCAATCGGTGTTCGGCTTCTGGGCCTACCTGATGACGGACTGCGTGCTGTTCGCTTCCCTCTTCGCGACTTTCGCAATGTTCGCGATGGAGACAGTGGGCGGCCCGACGGGCAAGGATCTGTTCAAGCTGAACGATGTCGGTTTCGAAACCGGCCTGCTTCTCGCGAGCAGCCTGACCTTCGGATTCGCGATGATCAGCGCGACGCGCCAGAAGACGTGCATGACGCTGGCGTGGCTGGTCGTCACGTTCGCACTGGGCGCGGGCTTCCTGTACCTCGAACTGCACGAGTTCGCGCATCTCGTGGCCGCAGGCGCGGGCCCGAGCCGCAGCGCGTTCTGGTCGGCGTTCTTCACGCTGGTCGGCACGCACGGTCTGCACGTCACGCTCGGCATGATCTGGATGCTCGTGCTGATCGTACAGATGGTGCTCAAGACGGGCTCGGAAGAGCGGCGCCTGCGTCGTCTCGCGTGTCTGAGCCTCTTCTGGCACTTTCTGGACATCGTCTGGATCTGCGTGTTCTCCTTCGTCTATCTTGCGAGTTTCGTGTAATGGCTACTACACATACCAACCATGACGCGCATCACAGCGATGTTCCGCACGTCAGCGCGGGAGGTTATCTCCTCGGCTTCGTGCTGGCGGTCGTGCTGACCGTGGCGTCGTTCCTGAGCGTGACCTCGGGCGCGTTCAAGGGCGAAAGCGCGCTGGTCGTGCTGGCCGTGCTGGCCGCGGTACAGGTGATCGTGCATGTCGTTTTCTTCCTGCACGTGAACACGTCGAAGGGACAGCGCTGGCATCTGTTGTCGTTCGCGTACACCATTGCGATGTCGCTGATTTTGATCGTCGGCACCGTCTGGGTGATGCATAACGTGCATATGTTGATGATGGCGCGCTAATCGCTTAAGTTTTTCAGTGATCGAAGGCGGACCCGCGGGTCCGCCTTTTTTTCGTCCGTCGAAAACGCCACTCCTGCGCGAATTCATCATCCGGTGAAGAATCTTGACAATCCGCGAAACGAGGAAGAATATCTGTCCATAATTTGATTTGACAATCCACAATATGGACAAGGAGACACGATGAGCGCGCCAAAGCCCGCCGCGGACGCCATGACGCCGTATCAACTTCCGTTCCCCAAGGAAGCGCAGAAAGAGATCGTCGTGCCCAGCGCGATTCCCACCGACGAACGCGAGTGGGTGCCGCAGGCCGAAAACGTGTGGTTCCGTCCGCTATGCCTGAATGTGTCGACTGGCTACTGGATGAACCTCCTGCGTGTGCGCAAATCCGGCGTGCTGTCGCGTCACCGTCATCCGCAAGCGGTACACGGCATGGTGCTGAAAGGCCGCTGGCGCTATCTCGAACATGACTGGGAGGCGACCGAAGGCAGCTACGTCTTCGAGCCGCCCGGCGAAACGCACACGCTCTATGTGCCGGAAGACGTCGAGGAGATGATCACCTACTTCCAGGTGAACGGCGTGATGTTCTATTGCGACCCGTACGGCAACTACACCGGCTACGAGGACGTATTCACCAAAGTCGACATGTGCCGCAAGCATTACGAGTCGGTCGGTCTCGGCGCGGACTTCGTCGATCAGTTCATTCGTTAATTTCCCCAACCACCTCTAGCAGACTCAAAAGAGCATTCGGAGGAGACAACATGCTGGAAAAATCACCGCGCCTGAAGCGCATTCAGTGGATCGCGCTCACGTTTCTGACGCTCGCGGGCATCGTGAACTATCTCGATCGCAGCACGCTCTCGATCGCGAATCACTCCGTCACGCAGGAACTCGGGCTCTCAGCCTCGCAGATGGGCCTGCTGCTCTCCGCGTTCTCGTTCGCCTATGCGTTCTCGCAGTTGCCCATCGGCGTGATGCTCGACCGCTTCGGCGCGCGCATCATGCTCGGTCTGGGCATGTTCGTGTGGTCGGTCGCGCAGTTGTTCGGCGGGCTCGTCACCGGCCTGCACCAGTTTCTCGCGGCGCGCATCGCGCTCGGCATCGGCGAGGCGCCGCAGTTTCCGGCGGGCGCGAAAGTGGTGTCCGAATGGTTCGCGCAACGCGAACGCGGCAAGCCGACGGGCATCTTCGTCACCTCATCGACGATCGGACCCGCGCTCGCGCCGCCGATCCTCACGGTACTGCTGCTGTCCTTCGGCTGGCGCAACATGTTCGTCATCATGGGCGTGCTCGGCATTGCGGTGTCGATCGGCTGGTACATCGTCTATCGCAATCGAAAAGACGTGAAGCTCGAAGCGCAGGAACTCGCGCATCTGACCGAGGGCGAACCGGCGCAGCGCGCGGAACGCAACATGACCTTCGCCGAATGGCGCGGGCTGTTCGGCAAGGCGACCACGTGGGGCATGATCTTCGGCTTCATGGGCGTGATCTACATGGTGTGGCTGTATCTGACGTGGCTGCCCGCGTATCTCGAACACGAGCGTCATTTGACGATCGCGAAGACAGGCTGGGTCGTGACGATTCCGTATCTCGCGGGCACGCTCGGCATGCTGTCTTCGGGTTTTATCGCCGATGGCCTGATGGCGCGCGGCGTCGCTCCGATCCGAAGCCGCAAGTGGCCGATCTGCTCGGGTCTCATCGGTGGCGCGCTCTTCACCGTGCCCGCCGCGTTCACGCCGAATCTCACGCTCGCCATCGTGTATCTCTCGGCCGCGATGTTCTTCGTCAACATGGCGAGCGGCGCCGCGTGGGCGCTCGTTTCCGTCGCCGCGCCGCGCCACATGGTCGCGTCGCTCGGCAGCATCCAGAACTTCGGCGGCTATTTCGGCGGCTCGTTCGCGCCGTTCATCACCGGTCTCGTCGTCGAAAAGACGCACTCGTTCGTCAACGCGTTCCTGATCAGCGCGGCCGTCGCGTTCGCCGCTGCGCTCGTCTACATGTTCGTCGTGCGCGCGCCAATCGAGGACGCCGAGCAGCAAGCCGCCGCCGTTCCCGTCGTCTGAATCGAAACCATATGACTTTTCAAGCTGATCTCTTCAAGGGCAAGACCGTCGTCGTGACCGGCGGAACGCAGGGCATCGGCGCGGGCATCGCGCAGCAGTTCGCGGCACTCGGCGCGCGCGTGATCGCCGCCGGCCTCGCGCCGAGCGATGCGCAACGCGATGCATTGGGTGCATTGGGCGATGGCATCGAACTCGCCGCCCTCGATGTCGCCGATGCCGACAGCGCCGCCGCGCTTTTCGCCAGCCTCGATTCGCTCGACGTGCTCGTCAACTGCGCGGGCATGATCCGTCGCGGCGACGAGCATGACATCGAAATCTTCGAGCGCGTGATCGCCGTGAATCTCAACGGCACGATGCGCATGTGCGCCCACGCGCGACCGTTGCTCGCGAAGAGCAAAGGTTCGATCGTCAACACGGCGTCGATGCTGACGTTCTTCGGCGGCGGACTCGTGCCCGCGTACAGCGCGAGCAAGGGCGGCGTCGCGCAACTGACGAAATCGCTCGCGATCGCCTATGCCGCCGACGGCATTCGCGTGAATGCGGTCGCGCCCGGCTGGATCGCGACGCCGCTCACGCAAGCGCTGCAGGAGGACGACGGCCGCTCGCAAGCCATTCTCGACCGCACGCCGATGAAGCGTTGGGGCTTGCCAGAAGATGTCGCGCGCGTGACGGCGTTTCTCGCGTCGCCGGCGGCGTCGTTCATGACGGGCGCGATCGTGCCCGTCGATGGCGGCTATCTCGTGGCATGATTCGCAGCATCATGCTTGCTGACTCTCCCGCCCTCGACGCCGCCAAAGCCACCGGCACCGCCGCCTTCTCGAAGTTCATGGTGGTGCTGCAACTCATCGCCGATGCCGACGAAGCGCCGACCATCGCGCGTCTCACCACGGCGAGCGGTTATCCGCGCCCGACCGTTTATCGCATCGTCGGTGCGTTGATCGCGGAAGGCCTGGTCGTCGAGAGCGCGCGCGGCGCATGTTACGCGCCCGGTCCGCGCCTGATGTCGCTCGCGAGCCGCAGTTGGGAGCGCTCCGATCTGCGCATCGCCGCCACCGACGCGTTGCAGGCGCTGCGCGACGCGACGCAGGAAACGGTGCATCTGGCCGTGCGAAGCGGCTCCGAGATGGTGTACGTCGAGAAGCTCGAAAGTCCGCATGCGGTGCGCATGGCCTCGCGTATCGGTACGCGCGTGACGCTCTATTCGAGTTCCGTCGGCAAGGCCTATCTGTCGACACAATCGCCCGCCGAACGCGATGCGCTTTTGCACGGCATCGCGTTCGCGCGCTTCACGCCGAATACCATCGTCGATCGAGGCGCGCTCGACGCGGAACTCGACGCGACCCGCGCGCGCGGCTACGCCGAAGACCGCGAGGAAAACGAGGCGCAGATTTTCTGCTACGGCTGCGCGATCGTCGGCGCGAACGGCGTGACGCTCGGCTGCGTCAGCGTCAGCATTCCGCTGTTCAGAAAGAGCGCGACGCCGCTCGAAACCTACGTCGAACCGTTGAGGCAAGCGTGCCGCGCGGTCGCGGAACGCATGTCGCCAGGCACGCGCTGACGCGTTACCGGACGCGACGGAACGTGCCGGCCGCGTCCGCGCGCTGCGCAATCAGCCGTGGCAGACGCGGCAACGTGTGCGGCCAATGCGTCGCCTCGTGCGCGAAGCGCGCCGCTATGCTCCTGAAGCTAAGTTGATCCGCCGCGAGCCGCACGATGACCTTGCGCGCGATCTTCCACACATCGAGGTCCGGCGCGATCTGCTGCGCGGCGCGCTCGATGCGTTCCGCCGAGCGCGAGAGCAGCACCGCCCGCGACGCAATGCGCCCGTGCGACGCGCTGAACATGTGCTCCGCGGGCGCCTTGCCGATCGCGCCGAACAGATGCGCCACGCCGACATTGCGGCGCGCGTTCGGTGAAGCAAAACGCTCGGCTTCGCGCCGATACGTCGCTTCGACGCGCACTTCATGCTGCGTCGCGTTCGCCTCAGGGCGGCCGTGTTCGAGATGCGCGCGCGCCGCCGCCTTGTGATCGCCCTCCATCAGCGCATGCGAAACGCCGACGATGAAGTCGCGTTCGTGCGCCGCGAAGAACATCATCGGATTGTCGGCTTCGAGCACGATCTGGCCGCGCGTCTCGCGCTCGATGCTCACGCGCGCGCCCGCCGCATCCAGTCCCGCGTGATACAGCCCGACGCCCAGCGCCATTTCGAAGAACGCTTCGATGAGCGTCGCGAGGACATCGGCCTGATCGAGCCCGCATGACGCGAGCGCTTGCGCGTCCGAGAACGCGGCGGTTTCGATCGCGCGCGTAGTCAGCACCGAATCGTTGCAATAGTCCCAGAGCACTTCGGGCACGGCGAGACGCTCGTCGTCACGCAGGCGGAAGCGCAAGTAGCTCTGGTCCGCGGCGCGCTGGCGCAGATCGATCATCGCTTCCACGCTCTCGCGTGAACGCCGCACCCACTCCACCGGATGCAGGTCGCGCGCCTTCGCCGAGCGTCGTTCCGCGAATCGCGCCGCCGCTAGCGCGAGGTCGAGATCGTCGTCTAGTTCGGCATGCGCGTCGGCGCGCAATAGCGTGACGCGCACCGCCATGTCGCGGATGCGCGCGCGATGCGTCTGCTCCGCGATGCCCGAGCGCAGCGGCACGTCGCTCAGATCGGTGAGTTCGAAAGATAGCGTTGGCGGGAACGCGGCCTTGCACGCGTCGCGAAAGCGAGTCGCGTCGTAAGGCGTGAAAAGCCCGTCGACTTCGGTCAGCGCGACGCGCACCGCCGTTTCCGCGAGCGCCGGATGACGCGCGAGCGCGCCGGATGCGTTTTCCAGCACGCGCGAGAGTTGCGAAAGCGCAGGCACGCCGGCGCCGAGCGGCGCGGCGCGTGCGCCGTGCGTGGCGAAGAAATGCGCCACGCGCGTCATCGCTGCGCCGTCGCCTGTCAGATGGCTTTCGTGGACGAACGCCCGGCCAAGCCGCCAGAGCGTCGCAAGTCGTCGCAGAAACAAATTCAGGCTCGTCGAAAGTGAATTGAAACCGCTGAAAGGCTGCGATGCCGCTCGTGCGTGGCACCCGGATTGCTCAATGTGTAACACGATTTCGCTGACGTTGCACACGGATGGCTCGATCTTCATCTCTCGATCGAGGAACGAAATCACTTACTTTGTTATCCTACTTATCTTCACGCTCACTTGATTCATCCATGACATTCGAAAAGGAGTTGCGTCAGGCGCTCACCGAGCAGGCCGGTGTGCGCAGTTTCTTGGTCGCGCATGACGATCGCGTCGTGTTCGAGCACTATCGAAGCGACCTCGGGCCGGAAACCTTGCACGACGTCAATTCGGTCACGAAGACCGTTGTCGGACTGGCGGTCGGCGCGGCGCTGCACGAAGGCTTGCTGCCGCCGCTCGACACGCCTGTCGGCCAGATCTTGCCGCAGATGCGCGAGCACGATCTCGATCGACGCGTTAAGCGCATCACGCTCCGGCACCTGCTCACGATGACGTCGGGCTTCGAGTGGGATCAAAGCGTCGTCGACGAGTG
Source organism: Caballeronia glebae (assembly GCF_001545035.1). Classification (GTDB taxonomy): domain Bacteria; phylum Pseudomonadota; class Gammaproteobacteria; order Burkholderiales; family Burkholderiaceae; genus Caballeronia; species Caballeronia glebae. Next base: position 19,971 of record NZ_FCOJ02000047.1, on the reverse strand, counting down.
CGTGCTCGGTCCCTGCGAACAGTTCAGCCGCGAAGAGAGCCGTCTGCGCTTCATTCTGCGACGGCCGATCGCGCAGCCCGGCATGCGTTTCGAATATGACTCGCACGCGGTGCAGTTGCTGTCGCAGGTCATCGAATCAGTTTCGGGACGCACGCTCGAATGCTATGCGCGCGACGCGCTGTTTGCGCCGCTCGGCATCTCGGCGGGCGAATGGATCAGCGACGAGGACGGCCACACGTTCGGTGGACGCGGCCTCATGCTGCGCACACGCGACATGATCGATCTCGGCCTCCTGATGATGCATCGCGGCGTATGGCGCGGCGCGCGAATCATAGACGAAGCGTTCATCGACGAAGCCATATCCGTGCAAAGCGACGGCGGTCCGCCGATGGACGATGCCCAATACGGCTATCTCTGCTGGATCGATCCACGTTACGTCTTCGCGGCGGGACACGGCGGACAGTTCATTTTCATCGCGCGGCGAGAGCTGATCGTCGCGGCGGTCGCGTCGGAAATCCATCCTCCCACGGAACATGTGCGCCGACTTTTCGAGCAATTCGTGCTCGACCACATGGACTCGTTTCGCTGATCGATCCAGTTCGTTGTAGCAAGCGAAACATTCTATAGGATGCGTCTTAGCCGTTTCTTAATCGGGATGATGCTTAATAGCACTCATCGCAAATTAACGGTGTGGAAATGAAATCCCTTCAAGTTACCGTCGACGCCCAAGGCAATGCTGTCGTTTCTCATTCGATGCCGATCGGCGAACATTGCCGCAGCCGCGCGCGTCGGCTCGCGTCGCTCATCGACACGCTCGCCGCGCCGGGCGGCATGGAGCGTCTCGGCGAGTTCGCCGAACCCTTCAAGCGCGAAATGTTCACGCTGATGCAGTCGCTCGCCGAAGAGCAGATTCCGAATCTCGAAGCGCTCGAAAAGCACATGGCGCAGACCTACTACGAACGCGGCGTTCGCGCGGCGATCGAGCATCGTCAGAAAGAAGAGGCCATCAAAAGTCCCCAACCTCTGCCAGTCGCTCAAGGCCACTGAGCCTGTGGCGCCAAAGGAGGACCGCGCGCAGCGCCGGTTCGCCTGACCTGACGATAGCCAAGCCCTCGCATCGGTGTGCGAGGGCATTTTTGTATCATTTCGTCGATTCGTGATGCGTAACAATCGCCTTCCTGTATCTTAATAACAAGACAACGTATCAATATTGAGATGAACTCGCTCAGAGGCGCTCAAATCGCAATAACTGGTAACGACAAAACAGAGAGGCGCCATGCAACACCATTCCGAAACGCCGACGGCGAGAGTCATGTATATCCTGGGCCAGATCGGCGCAATCATCTGCCATGAACGCGGCCCGTCGCCGCAGACGAACGTCCTGAACACAATGGCTTCGCGTCCCGCCGAAGGCCTCAGGCTGACGGTCGACGAAATGAACGCATCGTGGCCGCCGCTGCGCGGACACCGGCGGACGCTGCTGCAGTGGAAGCACAAGGAGATCCGGCGTCTAAGCGGCATGCTGCCCGATTGCCTGCCCGAAGCCGTGTCCGCGCATGCGCAGATGCCTTTCTGGGCGGGTTATTGCCAGTACTGGGAGGCCATGCTGCAGGATCGCGGCGAGCGCAGCCGCGGCCGGCCTGCATTGAAGCTGGTCCATACGTCCCACAAGCGCCCCGACGCCTGAGCGATTCCCCATGCTATGAACGCGTTGGGACCGTGTCGCCTAGACGCGCCGAGAAATAATCGCGCAGCACCGCGATCATTCCGTCGAGCTCCGTCGGTTTCACGAAATAGCCATTGAAGCCCGTGCGTTGCGCGCGCCTCAAATCCTCAGGGTCCGTGCAGCTCGTATGCGCGATCAGCAGCATCGACAAATCGATTGCGCGGATCGCCTCGGCCGCTTCCCAGCCGTCGCCGAGCGGCATCATCAGATCGAGCAGCACCACGCCCGGCCGCCATTTGCGCGCGAGCGTCACGGCGTCGAGACCCGTGTGCACCGCGCGCACGGTGAAATCGGCGTCTTCGAGCGCGAGGCAAATCGCGCGCGTCGCGTCCATATCGTCATCGGCGATGAGCACGCGCGGCTCGTCGTAGCACATCGCGCTTGGCGGAATATGCCACAGCGCTTGCGAAGAAACACGGTCGTGTCGTTGCATCGTTCAGGCCTCGGAATGAACGGAGATGACAGCAACGATCGTTCCCTCGCGGGCCCCGGGAGCGCATCGTCAGGCGGCGCGCGGCCGGCCGACGTTACACTTCGGGAATACCCGCTGGCTGTCGCGGCGCGCCGATGCACCGTCGCCGTGCAGGATCTGCATCGCCGTCGCGTGAGCGTCGACGATGGTGCATACATCCCCAAGATGAGAGGCTAATCGATGTTCGTCGTGTATTGGCTTGGCGGCAACCCTAACGTCGAAGGCGCGGCCTGCTACAAGCGCTTCGACGAAAACGCGCTCGCCGAAGCGCTGCGTTTCGCGGAAGACCTGCGCCGCCGCCAGTCCGACGGCGAGTCCATTGGCTTCGTCACGCTATGCAGTGAAAATCCGCATTCGGTCGGCAAGCCCGGCGTTGCCGATCCACCCGCCGACTACGACTGGAAAAAGCGCAGACCTTAGTTTTGCGCGGTCGCGGCGGCGTCGTCCTGCCATCCGCCGTCGAGCGACTTGTACACGGCGATGAGATCGGTCGTCACGTTGACCGTCGATTGATTGCGCGAGTTGCTCGCGCGTCTGTGCAAGCTTCCGTTCGGCGTCGAGCACGCGCGACTTCCGATTCGAGCGACACGAGCGCATCGTTGCGGCTTTCGATCTCGGCCTGCGTCTGCGCATTCGCCGATCCCACGATGCATCGAAGCCGTCCTGAAAGAGCGTGACCGGTCGGGTCGCGGAATCGATGCGTTCGCGCCGAAGCCGTCGCACCTGTCGTACACGCCTTGCGATTCGAGCAGAGACGCTTCGTGTGTGCGCCGTGGCGGGAATCCGCGCGACGCGCGTTTCAACGCGAGCGCGTCCTTCTTAAATTCCTTTGTAAAAGACGCGGCGTCGTGTGCTCATTCGGAGCTAACTCTGCGCGCCGATCATCCGGTCTGAGCGAAACGAAACGGAACGGAGACTCATCATGTACAAGCACATTCTCGTCGCGGTAGGCACGAGCCTCAGCGAAAGCGCCCTGACCACGGCCATCACGCGCGCCCGCGACTGCAACGCGCGGCTGACCGCGTTGCATATCGTCGATCAGACGCCGTGGTGGGCCATCGTTACCGCCGACAGCAATCCGGGCGAAACGCTCGACGTCATCGAGGACCACGCGCGCGCCGTCACGCGCTACGCGGCGCGGCTGATCGAAAGCGCGGGCATCGACGGCATCGCGCGCAGCGTCACGCAGCCGCTCGACGGCACGAGCGTCGGCGCACTGATCGCGCGGGAGGCGAAAGCGGCGGGCGCGGACCTCATCGTGCTCGGCGGCGAGGCCGACACCGCGTGGCGGCACGGCGAAGCGCGACTGCGCGACGTGGTCTGCTCGCACGCCCGATGCGACGTGCTGATCGCGGCGCACGCAGCGGCGCAACTTCCCGCGGACCGGGAAATGGATGCGGTCGAGGCGCGCTTCGCCGCGTCACCGGGCCATGCGGACGCGCGCCGCTCGCATCGTCAAAGCGCGCCGCGCAAGTGAGCCGCGAGCTGGACGATGCCGATCGAAATCTGCTTTTCGCGTTTCGGATCGAGCCGGCCGACCGGCACGCTCGTCGATACCGCGACGCGCTTGCCCGCCGGCGTCATCCCGACGTAAGCCGCGAAGCACGCAAGACCTTCGGCGACTTCCTCACGCTCGATCGCGAGGCCGCTCGCGCGAATCGACGCGAGTTCGCGCAACAACGCCGCGCGCCGCGTGATGGTGCGCGGCGTCACCGCTTCGAGACGCTCGGGAAGGCGCTCGCTCACGGCTTCGTCGGTCATTCCGGCGAGCAGCGCCTTGCCGAGCGCGCAGCAATGCGCGGGCAGGCGCGAACCGAGATCCGACACGAGCCGCACCGGGCGATGCGCATCTTCGCGCGCGATATACACCACCTGCACACCGTCGAGCACCGCGAGTTGCACGACCTCGTTGTGCTTGTTGATGAACGCGCCCGCGCCGTCGCGAAACGCGGCTTGCAGCTTGTCGTGCCGCACGTAGGCGTTGCCGAGTTCGAAGAGGCCGACGCCGATCATGTAGCCGTCGTCGCGTTTTTCGATCCATTGCATGCGCGCGAGCGTTTCCAGCATCAGATAAAGCGTGCTGCGCGAGAGTCCGGTGCGTTCGGCGAGCGCGGCTGCGCGCACCGGTTTCGCGGCGGCGGCCAGGGCTTCGAGAATGTCGTTTGCGCGGCGCAGCGCGGGGACGTCGTAAGTTTTTTCCATGCACGAATATTCCAACAGGCTGGACATTCAATCAACCCGATGGACACATCAGGACACGCGGGCTACGATCGGCATTCCTTTTCCGCCCTTCATTCGCATTCATGCAAACCGTCAACGTCTCCTCCTGTCTGCCCGAAGATCTCGCCGACGCCGTGCTGATCGGCCGCGTCTGGCGTCCCGCGCCCGTGAACGGTCCCGCCGTCGTCGCGGTGCGCCGGGGCGAAGTATTCGACATCACGCGCGCCGCGCCGACCACCGCCGATCTCTTCGACAACGCCGACGCGCTCGACATCGCCCGCAACGCCGAAGGCGAGCATCTCGGCAACGTTCAGGACCTGCTGCAAGCGACGCTCGACGCATCCGCCGACGGCCCGCGCCTGCTCGCGCCCTGCGACGTGCAGGCGGTGAAGGCGTGCGGCGTCACGTTCGCGGTGAGCTTGCTGGAGCGCGTGATCGAGGAACAGGCGGGCGGCGACGCGAGCCGCGCGCAGGAAGTGCGCGACACGATCACCAAGCTGATCGGCGCGGATCTTTCGAAGATCAAGCCGGGTTCCGAAAGCGCGGCGAAGCTGAAGGCCGAGCTGGAGCGCCGTGACGCGTGGTCGCAATACATGGAAGTGGGCATCGGGCCGGACGCGGAAGTGTTCTCGAAGTCGCAGCCGATGTCGTCGGTCGGATTCGGCGCGGATGTCGGCCTGTATCCGACCTCGAAATGGAACAACCCGGAACCGGAAATCGTGCTCGCGGTGAATGCGCGCGGCGAGATCGTCGGCGCGACGCTCGGCAACGACGTCAATCTGCGCGATATCGAAGGCCGTAGCGCGCTGTTGCTGGGCAAGGCGAAGGACAACAACGCGTCGTGCGCGATCGGCCCGTTCGTGCGTCTTTTCGACGAACGCTTCACGCTGGATTCGGTGCGCGCCACGAGCTTGTCGCTGCGCATCGAAGGCGCGGACGATGGCTTCGTGCTCGACGGCGTGAGCCACATGAGCGAAATCAGCCGCGATCCCGCCGATCTCGTCACGCAGACGCACGGCGCGCATCATCAGTATCCGGACGGCTTCATGCTGTTTCTCGGCACGATGTTCTCGCCGATCAAGGACCGCGACACCGAAGACGGCGGTTTCACGCATCATCTCGGCGATGTCGTGACCATCTCGACGCCGAGTCTCGGCGCGCTCGTCAATACGGTGAGGTTGTCGACCGAAATCGAGCCGTGGACGTTCGGCGTGCGCGCGTTGTATCGAAGTCTCGCCGCGCGCGGATTGGTTTAAGGCGGTCTAGGAAGCCCCGAACCGGAACCCTTTCGCCTGCGCTTTCGTCACCAGTTGCACCGGCGTTTCCATATACGGCGACAAATCCATTTGCCGCCGCTTTTCGAGCAGCGCCTTCACCGCGACATCCAAGCCGAACACCGCCTGCCGCGCGCCGAATTGCTCGACCGTCGCGAGCAGGCGTGCGTCGTCGAGCATCGGTTGCACGGCGTCGATGTTGTTGTAGCCCGTCACCAGCACGCGGCCGTTTTTTCCGGCGATGCGGATCGCGTCGATCGCGCCCATCGCGATGTTGTCGTTCGCGCAGAGCAGGCCGCGCACGTCCGGATGCGCGTAGAGCATTTCCAGCGCGCTCGCCTTGCCGCTCGCCGCCGTCCAGTCGCCGCTGTCCACGGCGGCGATGCGCATGCCCGCCGCGTTCATCGACTCCGTGAAGCCGAGCGTGCGCTGCTGCGCGTTGCGATCGTTCGGCGGCCCGCCGATGATGCCGACTTCATCTCCCGTCTTCAGCTTCGAACCGAGATACGCGCCGACGAGCTTCGCCCCGCGCCGGCTGTCCGGCCCGACGAACGGAATCGTGACGCGCGCCGCGTCCTGCGCGGCTTCGTCGAACGGATTGTCGATCGCGATCACGATGATGCCCGCCGCGATCGCCTTCTCCGCCACGGGCAGCAACGCCTTCGAATCGGCGGGCGCGATGACGATGGCGCTGACTTTCGTATCGATGAACGTCTCGACGATGTGAATCTGCCCGGCGACGTCGTTGTCGGTGAGCGTGCCGTTCGTCGTGAGATCGAGTTGCGATGCGTAATGGCGCTGATAGTTGCGCGCGCCGTCGATCATCGACACGACGAACGGATCGCCGAGCGACTTCAGCACGAGCGCGACGGTCGCTTTATCCGATGCCGCGCGCACGTCGCGCACGCGTGCGAATGCGCACGCGCTCAAGGCGCACGCGGCAAGCAGGCGGCGGCGGACAAGGCTCGTCATGAATTTTGAGACAGATGAAAACGTCTCATTGTAGACGCAGGCGCCCGGCCGCCAGTAACGCCAAATTGTTAGCGCGCCGCCGCTTCCGCGAGCGCGGCCACGCCGCTGACGGGCTGCATCAGGCTGGCATCGAGTCCGTGACGCGCTTGCAGATAATCCGGCGCGTTATAGGAAAGCCACGCGCGGCCGTCCGCGTCTTCCCACGCCAGCGCCTTGAGCGGCAAGTCGAGCGCTGCCGTCGGCACGGCCTGCATCAGCGGCGTGCCCGCGCGCGGATTGCCGAACACGAGCAACTGGCTTGGCGGCATGGCAAGGCCGGCGCGCGCGGCGTCGCCGCTGAAGTCGATACGCGCGAAAAGCATCAGCCCGCGCGCGCGGATCAGCGCCTCCAGTTTGTCCGCGGTCGCGACGGCGCCGTGCGCGCTCGCGATCGTGACGACGCCGTTATCCGCAGAGTCAACGCTCATCGCGCTGTCTCGCGCTTCGTCCACGCGAGCGCGATGAACGCCGTGCACAGCGCTTCCATGCCGAGCGCGTCTTCGTCGTCGAAGCGGTTCGGCACCGGGCTATCGACGTCCCATACGCCGATCAGCGTGCCGTCGCTCGCGACGAGCGGCACGACGATCTCGGAGCGCGACGCCGAATCGCAGGCGATATGGCCGGGAAACGCGTGCACGTCCGGCACGACCTGCGTGCGCCGATCGCGCGCGGCCGTGCCGCAAACGCCGCGTCCGAGCGCGATGCGCACGCACGCCGGCTTGCCCTGAAACGGCCCGACGACGAGTTCGGCGCCGTCGAACAGGTAGAAGCCGGCCCAGTTCAGATCGGGTAGCGCATGAAAGATCAGCGACGAGAAATTCGCGGCATTGGCGATGAAGTCGGTTTCATCGGCGATGAGCGCGCGCGCTTGCTGAAGCAGATCGTCGTATTGCACGGCCTTGCTGGCGTGCGTGGCCTGGGAGATCGAAAACATGGCAACAGCGAACGAGTTGTCGAAAAGTGTCGCAGACGATAGCACATCGATTCGCCCGGCGCTTCGCGCGCGCCGCGCGTCGAAAGTTGATTCATCGGGGCTTGAAAGCTCGTCGCAAAAGCATCGGCGCGCAGCTTGGAACTGCTGATTGCATCGCCTAGTGTGAAAGCTCACCGGGTCCGTGATTTGCGGTGGTCGGGCATCGTGCCTCACGCATCCGTCTTTTCAAAAAACGCTTAAACAGCCGCTCCGGGATTTCCCTCCTTTACTTCGACGCGCCGTCGTTCTTAAATAAATCAACTTGATTTAATTAATGGCCACGACTCGATGGCCGGCTATTTCGGAGACAGCGCGTGAAATCCCCAAGCGGCAGAGGCAGCAATTCCGCGAACGTGCGCCGGTACAACGAGCGCCTGCTCCTGCAGGCGCTGCGGCGCGCCGAGCCGGCGTCGAAGGCCGATCTCGCCCGTCACGCGAATCTGACGAGCACGGCGGTCGGAAGCATCGTGGAGTCGCTCGAAAATGCGGGACTGATCGAATACACCGGACGCCGCATCGAAGGCCAGCGCGGACAGCCCGCGTCGCTGATCCGGCTCGATCCGCGCGGCGCGTTCGGTATCGGCGTGCGACTGGACCGCACGGGAATCGAGACGGTGCTCGTGAATTTCGCCGGCGACGTGCTCGCCCGCAGCGCACTCGACGCCGTGCTACCGCACCCTTCCGAAGTCGTCAAAATCGTTCAACGCGATGTTAAAAGCATGCTTCGCCTGCTTTCCGCGCCTGAGCGCGAGCGGCTGACGGGCGTCGGCGTTGCGCAGCCGTTCAATCTCGGCAGTTGGCTGCGCGAACTCGGGCTGCCCGCCGAGCGTTTTCGCGCGTGGGACGAGACGGATTTCGCCGACGAACTCGGCCGCGCGCTTTCGCTGCCGGTCTTCAGCGAAAACGACGGCAACGCCGCCGCGACCGCCGAATTGTTCTACGGCCACGGCCGCAGTTGCGACGACTTCGTTTATCTCTTTCTCGGCTCGGCAATCGGCGGCGGCATCGCGATCAACGGCGACTGTCTGCGCGGCGCGTCGGGCAATGCAGGCGACATCGGCGTGATTCCGGTGCCGCCGAGCCGCCTGCCCTCCGCGCCGCAGCCTAACGGCCAGTGGGACATTCTGCTGTCGCGCGCGTCGCTGAACGCGCTCGTGCGGCATCTGAACTACTGCGGCGCGGCGGCGGACAACCGCATCGACTTGCAGGCCTGCATCGAGCGAAGTCTTCCCGCCGTCGACGAATGGATCGACGACTGCATCGAGGCGCTCGCGCCCGCCCTGCGCGCGACGCTCTGCGTGCTCGACGTGCCGATGGTCGTGATCGATTCCGACATCGACGGCGGCCTGCTCGACAAGCTCGTCGAACGCCTCTCAAAGACGCTCGCCGCCAACGCGCCCGAAGCGCGCGGCACCCCGACGCTCGTGCGCGGCTCCTTCGGCCCGGATGCGGGCGCGATCGGCGCGGCCACGCTACCGATGTTCTTCAACTTCTCACCGCGCGCGGCGATCCGCCACGCGGGCATCAAACCGCAGGAGGTGAACCATGCCGCATGATGCTTCCAGCCGACCGCCGCTTCTCGAAATGCGCGGCATCAGCAAGACCTTTCCCGGCGTGCGCGCGTTGAACGACGTGCGTCTGTCGGTCTATCCCGGCGAAGTCCATTCGCTGATGGGCGAAAACGGCGCGGGCAAGTCCACGCTGATGAAAATCCTCTCGGGCGCGTATCAGGCCGATCCGGGCGGGCAAATCCTGATCGACGGCAAGACCGTCGTCATCGATGGGCCGCTCGCCGCGCGCGCGCTCGGCGTCGCGGTGATCTATCAGGAACTGAGCCTCGCGCCGAATCTTTCGGTCGCGGAGAACATTTATGCGGGGCGCGAACTCCGGCGCGGCAGGTTGGTCGATCGCCGGGGCATGGAGCACGGTTGCCAGGACGTGCTGAAGCGTCTCGGCGCGAACTTCAAGCCGCATACGCTCGTCGGCGATCTGTCGATCGCGGAGCGGCAACTCGTCGAAATCGCACGCGCCGTGCACGCCCATGCGCGCATCCTCGTGATGGACGAGCCGACCACGCCGCTGTCCTCGCGCGAAACCGATCGTCTGTTCGAGCTCGTGCGGCAACTGCGCGAGGAAGGCATCGCGATCATCTACATCAGTCACCGGATGGCAGAGATTTACGAGCTGAGCGATCGCGTTTCCGTGCTGCGCGACGGCGCCTACGTCGGCACGCTGATGCGCGAAGAACTCTCCGCCGACAGCCTCGTCAAGATGATGGTCGGGCGCGACATCTCGGGCTTCTACAAGAAGCAGCACGCGCCTTACGATCCGGGCAACGTCGTGCTTTCCGTGCGCGATCTGGCCGACGGCAATCGCGTGAAAGGATGCAGCCTCGATCTGCACAAGGGCGAAGTGCTGGGCATCGCGGGACTCGTCGGCGCGGGGCGCACGGAATTCGCGCGGCTGATCTTCGGCGCGGAAGAAAAAACGCGCGGCGAAGTATCGATGCACGGCAAGCCCGTGAAACTGCGCACGCCGCGCGACGCGATCGACGCCGGTCTCGTCTATCTGACGGAAGACCGCAAGGGCCAGGGCCTTTTCCTCGACATGAGCGTGCGCGACAACATCAACATCACCATCGCCGGACGCGATGCGAAAGCGGGCGTGATGGACCTCGCGCGCGGCAACACGCGCGCGAAGGACGCGATCGCCGCGCTCACCATCCGCGTGCCGAACATGCGCGTGAACGTGGGCGCGCTATCGGGCGGCAATCAACAGAAAGTGCTGCTGTCGCGGCTGCTCGAAACCCAGCCCGAAGTGCTGATTCTCGACGAGCCGACGCGCGGCGTCGATATTGGAGCCAAGTCGGAGATTTATCGAATCATCAACGATCTGGCGCGCTCGGGCGTCGGCGTTATCGTCATTTCGAGCGAGCTACCCGAAGTGATCGGCGTGGCGGACCGCGTGCTCGTGATGCGTGAAGGCGAAATCGCGGGTGAACTCGGCGGCCATTCGGGCAAGCCGATTTCGCAGGAAGGGATCATCGAACTGGCGACGGGCTCGAAGGTCGCGCTCGATCAGGCGGCTTAAAAGATATCTGGAGAGAGACATGGCTAACACGACGAAACACGACGAAACAGGCAGCGCGCCGGTTAAGACGGCCGAGAGCGTATCGCAGCGGCAGAACCGAATCGAGCATCGCGAACGCATGCAGGTGCTGATGCGCACCGCCGGCATGCTGCCCGTGCTGATCCTGCTGTGCATCGGCTTCGGCGTCGGCACCGATGGCTTCTTCAGTCTTCAGAATCTGTCGATCGTCACGCAGCAGGCATCGATCAACATCGTGCTCGCGGCGGGCATGACCTTCGTGATTCTGACGGGCGGCATCGACTTGTCGGTCGGCTCGATTCTGTCGGCGGGCGCGGTCGCCGCGCTGCTCGCATCGAACATTCCGGGCTGGGGATGGCTCGGCATTCCGGCGGCGCTCGCGGTCGGTCTCGGCTTCGGCGTCATCAACGGTTTGCTGATCTCGCTGCTCAAGCTGCCGCCGTTCATCGTGACGCTCGGCTCGCTGACCGCGGTGCGCGGCATCGCGCGGCTCATCGGGCACGACACGACGATCTTCAATCCGCAACTGTCGTTCGCGTTCATCGGCAACGACACGCTGCTCGGCGTGCCCTGGCTCGTGATCATCGCGCTGCTCGTCGTGGCCGTGTCGTGGTTCATCCTGCGCCGCACAGTGCTCGGTCTGCGCATCTATTCGGTCGGCGGCAATCCCGAAGCGGCGCGTCTTTCCGGTATCAAGGTGTGGGGCATCGAGCTTTTCGTCTACGCGATTTCGGGCTTGCTCGCGGGCCTCGGCGCGGTGATGTCGGCGGCGCGTCTTTATGCGGCCAACGGCTTGCAGCTCGGCCAGTCGTATGAACTCGACGCCATCGCGGCGGTGATTCTCGGCGGCACGAGTTTCGTCGGCGGCGTGGGTTCGATCGTCGGCACGCTGGTGGGCGCGCTCATCATCGCGGTCTTGAGCAACGGCCTCGTGCTGCTCGGCGTGTCGGATATCTGGCAGTACATCATCAAGGGCCTCGTGATCATCGGCGCGGTGGCGCTCGATCGTTACCGTCAGCGCGGCTCGGCTCGCACCTGAATTTTCATCGATCATCCGGGCGCTTGCAGGTCCGCTCGCGCCCGCCCCTATACCAACGGACCAACCTGGAGACAACAACATGCGCAAGCACAATAAGCTTTTCGCCAGCGTCGCACTCGCCCTCGGTTTCACCCTGTCGCTATCCGCGCACGCCGCCGACAAGCAATTGAAGTCGGTCGGCATCACGGTCGGCTCGCTCGGCAATCCGTACTTCGTCACGATCACGAAGGGCGCGGAAGCCAAAGCGAAGGCGATCAATCCGAACGCCAAGGTGACAGCGGTGTCGTCGGATTACGACATGAACAAGCAGTTCACGCAGATCGACAACTTCATCTCGGCGCACGTCGACATCATCCTGCTGAACGCCGTCGATCCGAAAGCGATCGAGCCGGCGGTGAAGAAGGCGCAGAAGGCGGGCATCGTCGTGGTCGCGGTGGACGTCGCGGCGGCCGGCGCGGACGCGACCGTGCAGACCAACAACGTGCAGGCAGGCGAAATCTCCTGCGATTTTCTGGCGAAGAAGCTCAACGGCAAGGGCAACGTGGTGATCGAGAACGGGCCGCAGGTTTCGGCGGTGATCGATCGCGTGAAGGGCTGCAAGAGCGTGCTCGCGAAGAATCCGGGCATCAAGATTCTCTCCGACGATCAGGACGCGAAAGGCTCGCGCGAAGGCGGCATGAACGCGATGCAGGGTTATCTGACGCGGTTCCCGAAGCTCGACGGCGTGTTCGCGATCAACGATCCGCAAGCGATCGGCACGGACCTCGCGGCGAAGCAACTGCATCGGAACAATATCGTGATCACGTCGGTGGATGGCGCGCCCGATATCGAAACGGCGCTCAAGTCCGACACGATGGTTCAGGCATCGGCGAGTCAGGACCCATGGGCGATGGCGCAGCAGGCGGTGAGCGTCGGCTACGATCTGATGAACGGAAAGAAGCCGGCCAACGCGACGATTCTGTTGCCCTCGACGCTCGTCACGCGCGAGAACATTGGCAGCTACAAGGGATGGTCGTCGCCGCGTTGAGCGCGGTCGCCGTTATTTGATCGGCACCACGCGCAGCGCGCTCGGCTTGTCCGGCGCGCTCGACCGGTCCACCGCGAGCAACCGGTTGCGCGCGACGTCCACCGCGACGCCGCGCGGCGATTCGAAACCGTCCGCGACGACCGTCGCGTGGCCGCGCTTCGAAAAGCTGCATACGGCGTGCGCGCCGCATTTCGTGTAAAGCCTGCCGTCGGGCGTCGCGGCCATCAGGTCGGGCGATTCGACGGTCGCGAAGACATCGCTCGCGGGCACGGGCGCGCTCGCCGCCCGCGCCGCCTGCAGATCCACTTTGTAGATGCGATTCGCGGCCTGATCGCTGATGTAGAGCATGTCGCCGACCGTCGCGAGTCCGACCGGCTTGCCCAATCCGGTGACGATATCGCGCTCGATCACCTGTCGCGGCGCCGTGCCGCGCGTAATCACGCTCACGCCGCCTTCGGGGGGCGCGCTGCCCTCTTTCATGAACCAGCTCGACACGAACGTGCCGCCGTCGAGCACGAGCAAGCCCAGACGCCGGCGCGCGGAATTCGTGTCCGACGCGAGCGCGACCTGACCGCTCGGCGCGACATCGTAGATTGCGGCGGACGTTCCGAAACCGAATTGCTCGACGAGCAGATGACCGTTCGGCGCGAACGCGATCTGGCTCAAGCTCGTGCGCTCTTTCTCGGCTGCCGGAATGCGCGCGTAGAGCGAGAACGCGGGCGCGTCGTCTTCGCCGATATGCGTGGTCATCACGATGGCATTGGTTCGGTCGTCGGTGACGAACACGGCGCCGTCCGATTCGCGCACGGCGACGCCGTTGGGCGTGCCCGCGAGCGGCACGTTCTGCACCGCAGCGCCCGGCGCGACCGATCCGCACGCCGCGAGGAACAACGTGGTTGCGATTGCCGCCATCAGCCGACGCTTCATGCGCTTCTCCCGTCGATTGTCCGTCGATATTCCGTCGATGAGCCCAAGGCGATGGCGTCGGGCCGGACGATCAATATAGCGCAGACACGGTATCGCTCACGGCAGCACGCGCGGTCACTTTCAGGCGCCTGACACGGGCATTTCGCGCCTTCGCGAAACGATCGGTCAATCGGGCGAGGCGTCGTATCCGCGCTTGAAAGCGGACGAACCCGCAGGCCTCTCCGATGCGGCGAGCCGTTGCAGCGTAACGAGCCCGACGAGCGCGAGCGCAAGGCCCAGCATGAAGTCGGCGTGTACGCCCGCACGGTCGACGATTGTGCCGCCCACCGCCGAACCGACTGCGATCGCGACCTGAATGATGCTCACGAACATCGCCGAACCCGCTTCCGGCAGGTCCGCCGTGCCGCGCTGAATCCACACGCTGAAACACAGCGGCAGCGCGCCGAACGCGATGCCCCAAAGCAGCATTCCCGCCGTTTCGCCGATGGCCGAATGTTCGAGCAGCAACATGGACGAGATCGCGCCGAGCAACAACAACACCATCACCGCGACGGACTTCTTGAGATGAGTGGATACCGCCATCGACATCAACGCATTCGAAAAGAAACCGATGAGCCCGAATCCGAAAAGCAGCAGCGTGATGGCGCTCAGGGAGAAATCCTGTTCGAGCAGCGGCGCGATGTAGGTGTAGGTCGAAAAATGCGCGCCGAAAACGAGCGCGACCATCAGCATGCTCAACCGCGTGTGTGGCCGTGCGAGCAGCTTCCTGAAATCGGCGATGCGCAGTGCCGACGCCGACGGCAACGAAGGCACGAGAAGCGCCTGCGCGACCAGCGCCACCGCAACCAGTCCCGCGGTCGCCGCGAACGAGAGACGCCACGATGCGAACGACGCGATGAACGTTCCGAGCGGCACGCCGATGACGGTCGCAAAGGTCACGCCGGCGAGAATGGTCGCGGTCGCCTTGGCCGCGTCTTTTGCCTGCACGAGTCGCGGCGCGGCAGCGGTCGCCAGCGTCCAGAAACCGCCCAGCGCGGCGCCGAGCAAAGCGCGCCCGGTCAACATGACGGGAAGACTGTTCGCGACGGCGCTCACGAGATTCGCGACGAGGAGCACCGCCGTGAGAAGCAGGAAGACATGGCGGCGATCCATGCGGCCCGCGCCGACGATGAGCGTCGGCGCGAATATGGCGGCCATGACGCCTGGCGTCGTCACCATGAGGCCCGCGACGCCGGTCGACACGCCGAGGTCGTGTGCGATTTGCGGCAGTAATCCGACCGGCAGGAATTCGGCGGTCACGAACGCGAACGCGCTCACGGCCACGGCAATGACGGCGAGCCATTGACGCATCGACGTCGGATCTCCTTGCGACGACGCCGCAACGGATGGTGTATCGATTTGCATGATGGCATTGGTGCGAGATTGGAGTCCCAGACTTTAAGCGCGGTTGCGCGCGGGAAAAAGCATCGGGACTTGAACAGACTTGCCGGCGCGGCCGAACAATGTCCGCGCAAAAGAATGTGGCGTCGTGAGGCGTTCGAGCGTGCTCGCGCTTTCCAGTGGAAAGCGCGAGCACTTCATCGCAACGTGGATGGAAGCCTGTTAAGCGAGCTGGCTCGCTCCGGCCGTATCCAAGCTCAGGCCTGCACGAATGCGAGCAGGTCCGCGTTGAGAACGTCCGCGTTCACGGTCAGCATGCCGTGCGGGAAGCCCGGATACGTTTTCAACGTGCCGTTCTTCAGCAACTCGATGGACTTCAGCGCGGCGTCGGCGATGGGCACGATCTGGTCATCGTCGCCATGCAGAACGAGCGTAGGGACGGAGATCGACTTCAGGTCTTCTGTCTGATCCGTTTCCGAGAACGCCTTGATGCCCTCGTAATGGGCCTTGGCGCTGCCCATCATGCCCTGACGCCACCAGTTCTGAATCACGCCCTGATACACCGTCGCGCCCGGTCGATTGAAGCCGTAGAACGGGCCCGCGGGCACATCGATGAAGAACTGCGCGCGGTTGTCGGCGAGTGCCTTGCGAAAGCCGTCGAAGACCTCGATAGGCAGGCCTTCCGGGTTAGCTTCCGTCTTCAGCATGAGCGGTGGCACCGCACTCACGAGCACCGCCTTCGCGACGCGTCCCGACGGTTCGCCGTGCTTCGCGACATAGCGGGCGACTTCCCCGCCTCCCGTCGAATGGCCGATATGCACCGCGTTCCTGAGATCGAGCGCCTCGACGACCGCGAAGGCGTCGGCGGCGTAGTGGTCCATGTCGTGACCTTCCGAGACTTGCGACGAGCGCCCGTGTCCGCGCCGGTCGTGCGCGACGACGCGATAACCCTTCTGGACGAAAAACAGCATCTGCGCATCCCAGTCGTCCGAAGAAAGCGGCCAGCCATGATGGAAGACGATGGGTTGCGCGTCCTTCGGTCCCCAATCCTTGTAGAAAATTTCGACGTGATCTTTGGTCGTGACGAACGGCATGACAAATCCTCTCTTGTTAAAGGGTATGGAGCAGGACGCCACGCTGGGCGCATCGCTCAGCAGTGACTTCGACGTTCTTGCGGGCGGAACTGGGAGACAACCGGCATTCGACTACGCTTCGCCGGTTCGAGCGCCAGCGGCGGGCGCCCGCCTAGAACAGTACACGTTTGCCGGTTTCGCTGCCGGGATTACCCGCAAGGCATGTCGATTATTCGCGCCCGGAAATGTCATCGGCCAAAGCCCGTAATATAGTCTCGGATATAGCGCGGTTCGCGCGGCCCATGCTTCGAGGAATCATGTCGTCACTGAGCCCAAGTATTGAGAGCAGTTCCTACGTGGAGATCGGCGGCGCGGTGCAGCGGCCGCTCACGCTCGACATCGCCGCATTGCGCGAATTCGAGCGCGCGAGCATCGAGCCGTTCGATCTGGTGTGCTTTTCCACGGGCCGCTACCTTCGTCCGATGGGAAGCTATCGCGGCGTGCAGTTGCGCGTGCTGCTCGACGCCGCGGGCGTGCGCCGCCCGGACAACACCGATTTCAAGCGCACCGTGTTTCTCGCGCACGCGCACGACGGCTATGCCGTGACGTTTTCGTGGCATGAACTCTTCAATACGCCGATCGGCGCGCAGGTGATCATCGCGTATGAATGCGAGGATCGCGAACTCGGCATCGGGGATGGCCTGCCTGTGCTCGTTTCGGGCGCCGACACCGTGCGCGCGCCGCGCCATCTGAAGCGCCTCGTGCGCGTCGATGCGCACGTGCTGGGCGCGTCGCATCGATGAACGCGTCCGCGCGTGCGCTGCTCGCGCACGCGGCAAATCCCGATTCGTCCGATACTGTGCTGTTCGCGCGGCTCATCGGCGCGCGCATCGAATCGAACGATCTGCTTCTGCTCGGACTCGACGCCGGCACATTCTCGGCGCTGGCCAGCCGTCATTTCCCGGGCGCGCCGATGGATCGTCCGCCGGGCGCGATGCACGCCACGCCGCACTGGGCGTTCGTGCGCGATCTGCGCGGACTGCTGATGTGGCACGACCGCTCGGCGACGCGCCATCGGCAGGATGCGCTTTGTCTCGCGACGATCATTTCGGCCGCGTCGCTGCGTCCCGATCACCTGTGGCGCGACTTGGGTCTCGGCGGCCGCGACGACGTCACCGACATGCTCGGCCGCCACTATCCCGATCTCATCGCGCGTAACGTCACGAATATGCGCTGGAAAAAGTTTCTCGCGCAGGAAGTCGCGCACGCGCGGGGCGTCGAGCCGACCTGCGCGCCGGGGTGTCCCGGATGCGAGGATTTCGGATTCTGCTATCCGGAGAACCGATAACGCCGGCACGCCCGCCATGAAACGTCCGTCCGATTTCCTTCGTGTATTCTCTCGGGCATGGCGACGACCCTGAAAACACCGGAAAGCGCATCGGGAACGGACGCGGCGAATCTGCCCGCCGAAGTGCGCTTTCGCATGCGCGTCATGAAAGGCGAGACCATCGCAATCGGTCCGGGCAAGGTTTCGCTGCTCGAAGCGGTGCGCAAGCACGGTTCGATCTCGGCGGCGGCGCGCAGCCTCGACATGTCGTACCGGCGCGCGTGGCTGCTCATCGACGAACTCAATCGCTCGCTCGAATCGCCCGCGACCATTTCCGAGCAAGGCGGACAAAGCGGCGGCGGCTGCGTGCTGACACCCGTCGGCGAGAGCATCGTCCGGCTTTATCGCGATGTCGAAGCGCGGGCGCAAGCCGCGTGCGCCGGACAAATCGAATCGCTCACGCGGTTGCTCAAGCCCTAACCGTGACGTAGGCAGAACGCCGACGGCGGCGGCGCGCTCGGGTGCGTCGCCTGGGCGCTGGCGGTAAGCCGCGCGGCGAACTCCACGAAACTCGCGACGCTCGCCGTGCGCAACGGCGAATATTCCACGCCATGCCGCTCGCAGACACGCTTGAGCATGCTCATCGAATCGTGATCGATGCAATCGACGGGAAACAGCACGACATCCGCGTTCGGCAGCGCGGCCGCGAGCAGGCCCTTGCGATCCTCGATGCCGCCATCGTGCACGATCAACTCCCCGCCCGCGGCCTGCACCAGCGCCTTCAGCACCGCATTCGAATTCGGCCTTCCACCAACATAGACGATGCGCTTGCCGCTCACCCATTCGACGGCGCGTTGTCGTGCATCGGGACGATCGCCAGCATCGAGCGTCGCGCGTTCGAGCGCCGTGCATTCGGCCTGCACGATCTTGAGTAGCGCCTGCGCGTCGCCCAGTTTGTTGCGCAACGCGCGCGTCTCGTCCTCGTCCCGCAGTGCGCGCTGCTCGGCGGCCGCGCGGCGGCTCGTGTGCAGCGCGAGCCGTAATTCGCCGTCTTCGACCTTTTCGCGCAGGCGCTCGACTTCGGCTTCGAGTTGCGCCGTCGACAAATACGCCTTGCGGTCCGCGAGCGCGGCAAGCTGCAGCGCTTGCTCGTTCGACTGTTTAACGCTGGCGTCACGTTCCGCGCTCAATTCGATGAGACGCGCCTGCTGCCGTTCGACTTTTTCCTTGAGTTCCTGATTCTCCGCTTCGAGCGCGACGAGCCGCCGGATATCCGCGCGATTCGCCGCCCCGACCAGATGCGACAGCATATGCAGTTCGCCGAACGCGGACTGGCGCACTTCGATGGTCGCGTGCGGATGCGACATCACCGCCCAATACGCGGGCGGAATATCGCCGGATTTCAACGCATCGTTCCACAAATCGAGCAGCGCCTGCGGATCGCGCGCGGCGTCGAACCGGCGGATCGCACCGGCATAGCGCTCGTCGAGCGCCTTGTTCAGCGCCTTCGCGCCCGCACCGCCCGCAATCGCGAGTTCGACGGAGGCGTGATGAATCTCCAGATCGCTTGCGTGATAGCGGTCGAGATCGGTGAACTTCGGCGCGAGCTTGCGCAGTTCGCCGGTCGAAAGACAGGTGCCGATCACCGAGCAATGCAGATGCGAATCCAGTTCGGCGAGCCGCGCGCGCCGGCGCAACGCGCGCAAATGGGCTTCGCTCGGCTGACAGCAGGCATCGCGTGCGCCAGGCGCGCTCGTGCGGGCGAGTTGAAACGGAGGGGTTTGCATGATCACCTCGTGCTCGATCGGCTGGGCCGGAAGGCGCGTGCTTTCGGGACTTGCGCCGGGTCTTCTCGTCGACGGGTCAATCGATTCGTGCTTCGTAATATACCACCGAATATAACGAGGGCGAAAAACCGGATCGACGAATGCCGAGGGCCACACCGCGCGCGCACGGTCCGCACACGGCGTATCCTTGTGTCCTTCGGCGGGTCGGGCCGGCCGGACGAGGCCGCGTACAGAAGGCACGCCCATCGCGACGCATCGCTCACAAGGAGAATCTGAATGGCCAGGGTTGAAGTCAAGGTTCCGCAACTTTCCGAATCCGTCACCGAAGCGACGATGTTGCCGTGGAAGAAAAATGCGGGCGACGCCGTGGCGCAGGACGAAATCCTCATCGAACTGGAAACGGACAAGGTCGTGCTCGAAGTGCCCGCGCCATCGGCCGGCGCGCTCGTGGAAGTCCTGAAAAAAGCAGGCGACATCGTTCACGCGGATGAAGTGATCGCGGTCATCGATACGGAAGCGAAGGCGTCGGCGTCGGCAGCGGCGCCCGCGCCCGCGCCGGAAAAGCCCGCCGCCGCGCCCGCGCCCGCAGCTGCGGCGGCTCCCACGCCCGCCCCTCAGGTTTCCGGC
>NZ_FCOJ02000078.1 GCF_001545035.1 Caballeronia glebae | reverse complement strand
ACGTTGGCTGACGAAGCGAAGGCGGGCAAGAAGTGAGCGAAGCGGTGAATGGGGAAGTCGATCCTTACTTGGCCAAAGTACAGGTGCGTGCTGCGAAACTGCACGCACCGTGAGCGGTGAGCGTGATATAAGCGTCGGCCGATGAGAAGGGCGCTCCCGCGAAGTGTTCGCTTACGACATTTACATTTACTCAGAACTGGAAGTCAATTCGCATACCGAAATATATAGGTTCCGAAAGACGCCAATGTCAGAACAACACCAGCAAAGACCTGCCCCATCGAAGGCAATAACTCCCATCGCGGCGAATTCCCGCGCGCTAGATCACCCTCATCGCGTCCGGCCCCCGTTCATATCCCGCCCAAAAAAATCTGCCTTACAATCGGTCTCCACCCTGACAAGCACGACACGCGCGAACATGAACGAGCGTAAGTCATCCGGGCTCGCCGACCGGATTTATAGCGACATCCTCAACAGCATCATGGAAGGCGAGTTCAAGGAGGGCGACCGGCTCCTCACCGAACACGCGCTCGCCGAACGTTTCGCGACTTCGCGGCCAACCGTGCGCGAAGCGCTTGCGCGGCTGCGCGCGGACGGCATCATCGTGACGCGGCGCGGATCGGGAACGATCGTGGGTCGCCGCCCCGATCCCGAGGTGCGCCGTTTCGCGCCGCTGGAGACGCTATCCGATATTCGCCGCTGCTACGAATTTCGCATGGTGACGGAGTCCGGCGCCGCCGAACTGGCCGCCATCAAGGCGGACGAACACGACATTCGCGCGATTCAGGAAGCGTGGGAGCAACTGGAGCGCGTCGTCGAAACGCAGGAGGGCATCGGCGCAAAAGACGATTTCGCGTTCCATCTCGCAGTGTCGCGGGCGTCGAAGAATCCGTTCTTCATTACTGTCCTTTCGTTCATCGAGGAACAGGTCGAAGTCAGCATGAACCTGTCGCGCAATCTGTCGTTTGTGAAGACGCTCGAACGCCAGCGTCTCGTTCAGCGGGAACATCTCGATGTGCTCGAAGCGATCCGCGCGCGTGATCCCGCGCGCGCCGGGAAAGCGATGAAGACGCATCTCGAAAACGCGCTCGACCGCATGTTCGGCGACTAGTCACGTCGCGACAGTTGTCACACAACCTGCGCGGTCGCATGCTCAAATAGCGCGTCGAAGGCAATGTTGTTTGACAACTTTGCCCGTCTTGCCTCCTTCGCCGGCCTCTTCAGTCGATCCAGCGAGCCGTCATGAACACCGATCCCGTCGTCGTCAGCGAGTTTCCTAATCCGTGATGGCCGTGCCGCTCCTGGGCGCGACGCCCGGATTATTCGCCTAATCCCAAGAAAACGGCAGGTTGATCGCTCATATCGAGGCGGGCGGCGTGCGCACGCTGCTATACGGCGGCAATGCGCATCTGTACCATGTCGCCGTCAGCGAGTTGCTTGACATGCTGGCGGCGTCGGCGGGTTCACGAACCCGCGTGATTCCGGCCATCGGCCCGATTACGGCAAGATGCTCGATCAGGCGCGCATCCTCGCGCAGACGGACTACCGCACCCGATGATTCTGCGCTCGCGGGCTTCACAACGCCGGAAGGCGTGGCGAGCGGCCTCAGACGCCTCGCCGATGTCGCCGGCATGCCGTTCACGCTCAATATCAAAAGCGAGAGTTAAATCGACGTCGACAGGCTCGCCGAACTCGTCGACGAAGGCACGCTGCTCGCGGTGAAATACGCAATCGTCCGCGCCGATCCGGCTCACGATGGCTATCTGCGACGCCTGGTCGAAAGCTTGCCGGCATCGAAAGTCGTGTCGGGCATGGGCGAGCGCCCCGCGCTGATTCACGCACGCGATTTCGGTCTAGCGTCGTGGACCACCGGTTCTGGATGCATCGCGCCGCACGCGGTGATGGCGCTGCTGCGTGCCGCGAATCCGAGGCGCCATACGAGCGCTTTCTTCCGCTCGAAACGCTCCGCGACGACATCTCGCTGATCCGCGTGCTGCACGATGCCGTGACGTTGTCGGACATGGACGACATGGGGCCCATCTTGCCGCTGCTGAGCGCATCGCCCGACGCCGCCATGCCGGCCATCGCGGGAAGCCCGCGCACTGCTCGCGTTCGACGAATCTCTCCGCACGCGCTGAACTACGTCCGCCGCATTTCTGGAAACCTGCAGGAAACCCCAGTTAACTTCCGGTTAAAAAGGGAGGTAACGCGCGCTCGGGGTATATCCCGAGACGGCGTGCAAAGCGCTATCGGCAGAGGAAAAAGAGCGGTTGGCGTGTTTCGGTAACAGCGCTAGGTGAGCCGATTTGCTTGACATCCTATAACCCTGTTAGCTATTTTTCAGCATCCAGTCGCAACGAGGGCGCACGCGCACAGAGACACGCGAGAATCAGAACGAAGCACAAACAGGCCGGCGATCAACACAATCGACAACATCGACGATACGACCGGACCTCTTCCCGACCAGCGGTTGCGAGAGAAGTGAGGAGACAAAATGGCTTTCAAGGCAGGACTGTCAGTGAAACTGGCGGCGATTTGCGTCGCCGTGGGCGCGGCCTTCAGCATGAGCGCGGCGCAGGCGGCCGATCCCGTGTCGATCAACATCGTCGACGTCGCAGGCAATCTGCAACTGACGCAAAAGGGCTTCGAGGCGTTCAAGGCGAAGTATCCGGACCTCGTGTCCAGCATCACGTTCACGAATGCGCCCGCGCCGCAATTGCCGGGCAAGATCAAGGCGATGCAGGCGGCGGGGCGCTCGGACATCGACCTCGTCGTGACCGGCACCGACGCGCTCGCGGCCGGCATTCAGCAAGGTCTGTGGGAGAAGCTGCTGCCCGATCAAGCGAAGGCGTTCCCCGGCGTGCTCGACAAATACGCGCCCGGCCCGCGCAAGATGCAGGACATCGCGCAAGGTTACGGTCTCGAAGTGACCTACATGCCCGCGGGTCCCCTGCTCGAATACAACCCGGCCAAAGTCACCGATGTTCCCAAGACGCCGGATCAACTGCTCGCGTGGTGCAAGGCGCATCCGAACAAGCTGATCTATGCGCGTCCGGCCAATTCCGGTCCGGGCCGCACCTTCCTGATGGGCCTGCCATACGTGCTCGGCGACAAGGACCCGATGGACCCGGTCAACGGCTGGGACAAGACCTGGGCGTTCCTCAAGCAACTGAACGACTGCATTCCGTACTACCCGGGCGGCACTTCGGCGGTCATGAAGGAACTGGGCGAGGGCACGCGCGACATGACCGTCACCGTGACGGGCTGGGACATCAACCCGCGCGCGCTCGGTATCGTGCCGGCGGAATTCAAGATCGGCGCATTCGACAACATGACGTGGGTCAACGACGCGCACTACATGGTGATTCCGAAGGGCGTGCCCAAGGAAAAGCTCGACGTGCTCTACAAGCTGATGAACTTCATGCTCGAACCGGCGCAGCAGGCGTTGACGTATGACGACGGCTATTTCTATCCGGGACCGGCGGTGAAAGGCGTGCCGCTTTCGATGGCGCCGGCGAAGAGCCAGGAAGTCATTCAGAAGTTCGGCCGGCCGGAGTACGCGAAGCTGCTTGCCGACCGTCCGCACGTCCTGCCGCTGAACGCGCAGGCAATGGTGGCCGCGTTCCAGAAATGGGACCGCGAAATCGGCGCGGCCAAGTCGAAGTAACTCGGCGTATCGCTGTGATGAGACGGCGACGTTCCTCGCGAGGAGCGTCGCCGCTTGTACAAAAAAGCGCAGGAATTGTCATGAAGCACACTTTTGAGCAGTTGCGCCTCGACTCGGTCTCGCGCAGCTTCACCAACGCGGAAGGCCAGCAGCTTGCGGCGTTGAAGGGACTCGATCTGAACATCCAGCGCGGCGAGTTCATCGCGCTGCTCGGGCCGTCGGGCTGCGGGAAATCGACCGCGCTGAACTGCATCGCGGGATTGCAGCCGCTGACCGGCGGCGGCATCTGGCTCGACGACAAACGTATCGACGTGCTGCCGCCCGAAAAGCGCGGCTTTGGCATGGTCTTTCAGAATTACGCGCTCTTTCCGCACATGTCGGTGCTGGAAAACGTCGGTTTCGGTCTGAAGATGCGCGGCGTGTCGAAGTCGGAAGCGACCAAACGCGCGAAAGCCGCCTTGCAACTGGTGCAACTGATCGGCCACGACGCCAAGCTGCCCGGCCAGCTTTCGGGCGGCCAGCAGCAACGCGTCGCGATTGCGCGGGCGATCGTCATCGAGCCGCCACTCGTGCTGATGGACGAGCCGCTCTCGAATCTCGACACCAAGCTGCGCATCGAAATGCGCGCCGAAATTCGCCGCATCCACGGCAAGCTGGAGCGCGCGACCATCTACGTGACGCACGATCAGGACGAAGCGCTCTCGATGGCCGATCGCATCGTCGTGATGAGGGAGGGCGTCGTGCAACAGGTCGCGTCGCCGAAGGAAGTCTATTCGCGTCCGAAGAACCTGCACGTCGCGCGTTTCATGGGATTTCGCAACGTCGTGCAGGCGACGCTCGAAGGCACGCAGGGCGATTGCGTCGCGGTGAACGCGAACGGCGTCAGGCTGCTCGGCATGCCGATGGAAGGTTTCGACAGCAAGCGCGTTTCGGTCGCGCTGCGTCCGGAAGACATGGAGCGCGTCGCGCCCGGCACGGAAAACGCGTTCGATGCGCACGTCGAAGTCGTCGAATACGGCGGGCGCGATTCGCTCATCATCGTCGATACGGCGTTCGGCAAGCTGTGGGCGCGCATCGCGGGCGAATGCAGCGAAGGCGAGCGCATCGCGCTGCGCGTCGCGCCCTCGAAGACGCTCGTGTACGGAGAAGAGAAATGATCGCGCTTCCCGCGCAGCGCGATCCGAAGGGCTGGCTCGTAGCGCCCGCGCTCATCTTCATTCTCGCGCTGTTCATCTATCCGTTCGCCTACGGGCTGATGCTGTCGTTCACGCCGATGAACGGCGGCGGCATGTGGGCGAACTACATCACGTTCTTCACCGATTCGTCGATGTGGCCGACGATCATCGTCACGCTGAAGCTCGCCGTGCCCGCGACGATCATCAACGTTGGTGTGTCGGTGCCCGTGGCGTTCGCGCTGCGCCGCACGTCGCCGTGGCAGAAGTTCGCGACGACGCTGCTCGTCGTGCCGGTGACGCTCGGCACCGTGTTGATCGCCGACGGCATGCTGACGTACTTCAGCCCGAACGGCTGGTTTCCGCAAGCGTTGCAGGCGCTGCATCTCTATGGCGATGAAGTGCGTCTCACGCACAACTATTGGGGCGTGCTGATTTCGCTGATCGTGTCGGGATTTCCGTTCGCGTTTCTGCTGACGCTGTCGTATGTGACGGGCATCGATCCGACACTCGCGCGCGCCGCCGCCACGCTCGGCGCAAGCCCGTGGCAACAGTTCCGCCAGATCTATCTGCCGCTGCTGTTGCCCGGCCTCACGATGACGGCGTGCCTTTCGTTCGTGCAGGCGTTCTCGGTGTTTCCATCCGCGGTGCTGCTCGGCGCGCCGGCCGGCCCGACGCGCGTCATCTCGATCGCCGCATCGGAGGCCGCGTTCGAGAGCTATGACTACGCGCTCGCATCGACCATCGCGATCGTGATGGGCTTCGTGCAATTGCTCGTCGTCGCCGGCATGCTGGGCGCGCGCCGTTTCTTTTATACGGGTCCGGTGACGGGAGGCAAGGGATAATGACGACCGACAACCGCACGGCGTCCGGCTGGCAGGCCGGCGCCTCGACTCGAAGCACGGACAAACCGATGAAACAACAGATGAGCCTGCGCGACAGGCTATGGAAGTTTTTCGTCTGGACGACGATGGGCTTCTTTCTCGTCAACGTGCTGCTCCTGATCGCGACCGTTGCCGTGAATTCGGTGGCGACGCGCTGGTTCGGCACGCTGTTGCCGCAGGGCTTCACGCTGCACTGGTACGCGCAGGCATGGAGCGACTTCCAGCTTTCGAGCGTGCTGCTCGTGACGCTCGAAGTGGTCGGCGCGGTGGTGCTGCTGTCGATCGCGCTCGGTGTGCCGGCCGCGTATGCGCTCGCCCGCGTGCAATTCCCCGGTAAGCGCTTCGCGATGCTCGTGTTTCTGCTGCCGCTGATGGTGCCGCCCGTGACCTACGGCATCCCGATGGCGACGGTCATGTACAAGTTCCATCTCGCGGGCACGCTGACCGGCGTGATCCTCGCGAATCTGGTGCCTGCGCTGCCGTTCGTGATTCTCGTGATGACGCCGTTCATCGAGCAGATCGATCCGAATCTGGAATCGGCCGCGCGCATCTTCGGCGCGAACACGCTGCGCTACTTCCGCTACGTGCTGCTGCCGCTGCTCGTGCCGGGCATGCTGGCTGCTGGCCTGCTGGTGCTGGTGCGGACCATCGGCATGTTCGAGCTGACGTTCTTCACCGCCGGCCCGACGACCCAGACGCTCGTCGTCGCGCTGTACTACGCGGTGTTTTCGACGGGCGTGCGCGCGCCGCAATCCATCGACGCGATGGCGATGATCTACATGGCCATCACGATGATCTGGGTGTTGATCGCGCTGCAGTTCGTCAGCCCGACGCAGCTCGTGTCGCGCGTGAAGGAACAGAAGCAATGATGTGCGCCCGCGCCGCCGTGCGCGGGCTATTTTCATAACGAAGTCGTGTCGTGCCGAAAGTGACGAAATTCCGTGAAGTCGCAGAGTTGAACGCCGAGCCGCGCCTGAGCATTTCGAGCGGGCCGCATGTCGTCGAAATCGCGCCGCTGGCGGGCGGGCGCATCACCCGCTTCGCCACACAAGACGCGCGCGGATTGCACGACTGGCTCGCGCCGATAACGCTCGCAAACTGGCCGTGCGATGCGTGGCCGAAAGGCGGCAGCTATCCGCTCGTGCCGTTTTCGAATCGCGTGCGCGATGCGCGTTTTCCCGCGCCGGACGGTTCCATCGTCGAACTCGCGACGTTTCCCGGCATGACGCACGCGTTGCACGGCTTCGGCCAGTTCGCGGCTTGGAGCGTCGAGCTTCAGGAAGCGGATTGCGTCGTGCTGCGCTACGTGCACGGCGAGGGCGAGCACGGCTGGCCGTGGGCATTCGAGGCCGTGCAACTGATCGAGGCGAACACGGAGGGTGCGCGGCTGT
Organism: Caballeronia glebae; assembly: GCF_001545035.1. GTDB lineage: Bacteria > Pseudomonadota > Gammaproteobacteria > Burkholderiales > Burkholderiaceae > Caballeronia > Caballeronia glebae. Next base: position 23,153 of record NZ_FCOJ02000078.1, on the reverse strand, counting down.
CGATGCGCGTCGCCAACCGGTCGTCGAGCCCGATGCCGGTCGGCCTCGGGTTTCATCCTTATTTTTGCGCGCAGGAAGCCGAAGTCCATGCGACGACGCCCTGGCGTCACGAAGCGGAAATCGCGATCGAGCCGACGGCCGAGCGGCCCGCGCATCGGCACGAACGCGAACCGGAAGGCTACACGCGTTATCTGGGCGGCTGGGACGGCCGCGCGACGCTGCGCTACGCAAACGGCCGCACGCTCGAACTGACCGCGGGCGACGCGCTCGGCCACGTCGTCGTGCATTGTCCGGCGGGAGCGGGTTATCTGTGCGTCGAACCGGTCTCGCACGTGAGCGACGGCTTCAACCTCGCGGCGCGGGGTTTGTCCGGAACCGGCGTCGCCGTCATCGAGCCAGGTAGTGAAATAGCGGCGTCGCTCGCGATGGCAGCCGACGCGAACCCGGACCGGCGCGACGGCGCCGCCGCCTGACGCGCGCTTCCACGCAGGCGCGCCCGCGAACGGCGGGAACGCGCGACGCATTCGCCGGCAGCCGACTCCCGACGACGAGACAAGCATCCCTGTTCATGGCGGCGCCTCCTTCCAGTGTGCGTATCAGCGCGTGAGCGGCATCGAAAAATACGATTCGACGAGATCGACGATGCGCCACGTCGCGCAAGGCCGGCGGCAATGGGCGTCGAAACCGGCTTCCTTCAGCGTTTGCACCGGATCGGCGGGCCACACGTTGCTCATCGCGACGAGCAGGCGGCCGGTCACGTCGGCGTCCATGCGCAGCGTGCGCAGAAACACGTAGCCGGATTCGCTGTCGAGACTCGTATCGAGCAGCAGCGCATGAGGGTGCCAGTTATTGACCAGCGCCCGCACGGATTTCAGATCCTGCGAAAGGATGACCTGCAAGCCTTTGAGCCGAAGTTGCACGGCGAGCGAATCGCCGATCGACTTGTCCTTGTGGGCTATCAGCACGCGGCGCGATGCGTCTCCGGCGCGAGCCCGCTTGATACGCCACAACGCGAACTCGCTTTCGCTGGCGGCCAGTCGGCTTGACATCTCATCCTCCAATTTCGTATCGGGTTACGTGGCGATTCGACTGCGACCAGTGTCGGCCGAACGTGCCGATCGCTAAACCCGGCGCGGGAGGGGAACGCGCGGGATTTTGGGAGACTGCCGAATGTATCCCTGCGAAAGGAGGGGTGGAAGTCGGACAAGGCGCGCGTAATATCGGAACCGTTCTCGGAGCGTCGCAATGGAAAATGGCTATTTCAAAACTGTGTTGCTAGTAGAGGACGAAGGGCTCACCAGGAGCGCGATGAAAAATCTGATCCTGGCGAACGAGCCTTTGCTCGAAATCGACGAAGCCGATGGATTCGAGCAGGCGAAAGCCAAGCTTTCCGCCAATACCTACGATCTGATGTTTCTCGACTACCACTTGCGCGGCCAGGATACCGGCATGGATCTGCTCAACTGGATCCGCGAGCAAGAGCGCGAAGTCCAGACCATCATGCTCTCGGCGCAAGACGACCGCGACACCGTGCTCGAATGCATCAAGAACGGCGCGTGCGGGTTCATCTCGAAGGGCAGCGAGCAGGGCGCGGGCGTGTTTCGCGAGGCGCTGAAGACGATTCTGAACGGGCGCGTCTACTTGCCGAACACGGTGCTCGGCAAGGGCGGCCACAGTCCGAAGCCGGTTTCGCCGCATGCGGGCGTGACGGTCGAATCGCTCGATCTGCCGCCGCGCCTCACCGAGACGCTGCGTTATCTGCTGCAGGGGCTGTCGAACAAGGCGATCGCGCGCAAGATGAACATCAGCGAAAACACTGCCAAGGAGTATTCGAGCGATCTGCTCGCGCGTTTTCACGTCACGCGACGAACGTTTCTGATCGTCGAAATGGCCCGGCGCGGGATCGAAATGCCAATGAGCAACACCTCGTCGGCGTCCTGAATACGCGATTCATCTTTCATTTTGGACGCGGGCGCACCGAAAGGGCGCTCGCGTCGTTGCATCTGCGCTGCCTTTTTCGGATCGTTCCGAGGAATTTTCCCGGGAATGGTAAGGTAGAGCCCGGACTAAATTTGAGATGGGGTCAGCGTAGGTGATTTGCAGGATGACGTTCACGAAAATGCAAGGCGCCGGCACGGCATTCACGGTGACTGCGGCGCTGCTTCTCGGCGCATGCGCGCCGCTTCCGCAGCAGAGCGACGCCGACGCAGCCGCGGCGGCGTCGGCGGCATCGGCCACGCAAGCGGCTCAGGCGGCTCAGGCGGCTCAGTCGGCTGTTAAGGCACCCGCGGGACCGCCCGGCGAACGGCGCATCATGGTCGGCAGCGCGAACGGCTACCATATGTTGCTCAAGACGACGCCGCCGTCGCAAGTCTGCGACGACAACGCATTTGCCGACGGCGTGCGCTACGGCTATGCGCTCACCTGGAACCGCCTCGTCAGCGAGGAAGTGCGCAACGGCGGCAAGGCGAAGCGCAGGTTCGACGCATCGGCCGTCCATTCCCTGGACGATCAATACAAGATCCAGTGGGACGGCAAGGAGCGCGTCAATGCGTGCGCATCGGACGGTTATCTGATCGGGCGCGTGGTCGGAACGCATCTCGCCGGCGTCGACATGCGCAACGGCAAGCCTTCCTGATCGCGAAAGCGGGGATCAATCGCAAGTGTGCGTCGCGGCGTCATAGCGGCTTGCGCCCGCGACATCGCCGTAAATCGTGTAGCCGGTTCCATTCGCCGACGCCTGCGCGATAACGAGCACCACCGACTGGCTCGTCACGCCGCCGCTGGGCACCGAAACGGCCAGCGTATCCGAACTCGGCGAGTACTCGCGCACGCGCGGCGCGATGGGCTTCCATTTCTCCTTGACGCACCGGACGAAGTCGTACGGCTTGTATTGGGACGTGCCGGACCCGAACGGCACCGTCTTGAGCAGGGCGTCGTCGGTCGAAACACAAGCGCTCAGGGCGGTCGCGCCGATGGCGGCAAGCAAGATGGCTGTGGTTTTTGTCATAGTTCCGATACCTTTTTCTGTAGTGTCCGCCTAGGCTACCGTCCGTGCTTCTTCGACGTTGGCAGACTTCTCGGCCGTCGATCCTAACCGTTTTCCTGACAATCCGTAAATCGCATGCGATCGCTCGTTCGCACCTTTTTACCGCCCGGAAATCCGCACCGGATCTGAATCCAGGCTTTCGATCCGTAGTTTTCCCAATATTCGTCAAGTCGGGTCAACCACCGCCGTTATATAGGCGTTTCACGTGTTGAAGCCATTTGTATGGCGCGCGGCGGCGGAAGCCGAACTGGCGCTCCGGTCGCGCATGCTGCGCGGGTCCCGATAATCGTTATGTACTGTTGCCTTCGTCGAATTGCTGACGATCGGCAGCATGAGCCAGTTTGATGGAACGCATGTCTCGCACAAAGTTGCTCGCCCGGCTTCGCGCCATTTCCCCGATCGGATGTTCGTCCGGCGGTGTCGATCTTCAGCGGTTTGCCGCGCCCGTACTCACGGTCGTCATCTGCGTGCTGCTGCTCGTGGTATTCCAGCATCTTTCGCGCTCGGTCGACTACAAGTCGGTCATACATTCGCTGCGCGTGACGACCCCGCAAGCGTGGGTCGCCGCGCTTTTCGCCACCGCGATCAGCTTCGCCGCGCTCGTCGGGCGTGACGCGGTGGGGTTGCGTCACATTGGCGTCGCGATGCCGCGCTCGTTGCTGTGGGTCGGCGCGACGGTCGGCTCGGCGCTCGGCAACGTGACGGGTTTCGGCGCGCTGACGGGCGGCGCCGTGCGCTGCCGCGTGTACGGTGCGGCCGACGTCACGCCGGCGCAGGTCGGGCGCCTGACGATCTTCACGAGCGTCACGCTTGCGCTGTCACTCGCGTTCATGGCCGCCGCCGGCATGCTGTTCGGCGCGCAATCGCTCTCGGGCATGATGCATCTGCCGCCGGCCGCGTTGCGCGCAACCGGCGCCGCGCTTTTCGCCGTGTTCGCGGCGATGGTGATCGTCTGCGGCCGCGAGCCGCGCACGCTGCGCTCGCGCTGGACATGGCTTTCGTTCACCGTGCCGGCACGTCGCGATTTCGTCGCACAGACCGCGCTCGCGGTCGTCGACGTGTTCGGCGCCGGGCTCGCGCTCTGGGCGCTGTTGCCGAACCCGCATGTCGGCTTCGGCGAATTCATGACGGTTTTCTCGGCCGCGATGCTGCTCGGCATGATCGGTCATACGCCGGGCGGCGTCGGCGTGTTCGAGGCGGCGATGGTGTTCGCGCTCGGCGGCAGCGTGGATACGCCGGATGTCCTCGCCGCGCTGCTGGCGTATCGCGCGATCTATTTCGGCTTGCCGCTGATCCTTTCGGCCGGCGTGATGGCCGCGTTCGAAGGCCGTGCGCTGAAAGGCCGCTTCAATTTCCTGAGCCCGGCGCGCGTTTCTCAACTGGCGCCGCTGTTCCTGTCGATCGTCACCTTCGCGGCGGGCTCGATGCTCGTCATCTCGGGCGCGACGCCCGCGTTCAAGATGCGCATCGCGCTCTTGCAGACTGTCGTTCCGCTGTGGGTGCTGGAAAGCTCGCAACTGCTCGGCTCGGTGTTCGGCGTGCTGCTGCTGTTCGTCGCGCGCGGCCTGATGCGCCGGCTCGACGCCGCCTGGTGGCTCGCGCTGATGCTCGCGGTGACGAACCTCGCGCTGTCGCTCGCGAAGGGGCTCGCGTTCGTCGAAGCGGGCGTGCTCGCGTTCCTCGTCGTGCTGCTCGTCCTGACGCGCGAGCGGTTCAACCGCCGTTCGTCGCTCTTTGCCGAGCGCTTCACCGCGACGTGGCTCATTTCGATCGGCGTCGTGATGGCGCTCGCCGTGTGGATCATGTTCTTCGCCTTCCGCGATGTGCCCTACAGCGGCGATCTCTGGTGGCAGTACGCGTTCGACGAGCGCGCCCCGCGTGCGCTGCGCGCGACGCTTGCCGCGGCGGTATTCGCGGCGGCGTTCGCGGTGTGGCAACTGCTGCGCCCGGCGGCGGGCCGCTTCGTGAAGCCCGCGCCGCAGGATCTCGCCGATGCCGGACGCATTCTGCGCGCGCAGGAACGCAGCGACGCCGGACTCGCGATGATGGGCGACAAGAGCTTCCTCTTCTCCGAGTCGCGCGAAGCTTTTCTGATGTACGCGAAACATGGCCGCACGTGGGCCGCGCTGCACGATCCGGTCGGTCCGCGCCGCGAATGGGCCGAACTGATCCGCAAGTTTGTCGAGCTGGCGCACGCGCACAACGGCCGCGCGGCGTTCTATCAGGTGCGCGCCGATGCGCTGCCGCTCTATCTCGACGCCGGTCTCACGCTGATGAAGCTCGGCGAGGAAGCGCATGTCGTGTTGTCCGACTTCGATCTGAAGGGCTCGCATCGCTCGAATTTGCGCTATGCGCTCAAACGCGGCGAGCGCGACGGCCTCGATACCGAAGTCATCGGACCGGCGCGCATTGCCGAAAGCATGCCGACTTTGCGGGCCATCTCCGACGACTGGCTCGACAGCCGCTCCGCGCGCGAGAAGAGCTTCTCGGTCGCGGCGTTCAACGAGGAATACCTCGCGGCGCAGTCGGTGCTGCTCGTGCGCCAGCAGGGCGAGCCGATCGCGTTCGTCACCTTCATGACGACCGACATGAACACGGAAGCGACCGTCGGCGTGATGCGCCACGTTACGGCCGCGTCGCCCTACGCGATGGAATATCTCTTCACCAAGCTCGCGCTGCATCTGAAGGAAGCGGGGTTCAAGTCGCTCTCGCTCGGCATCGCGCCGCTGTCGGGCATGGAGCCGACGCCGCTCGCATCGCCCTGGCATCGGATGGCCGGACTGGTGTGGCGTTTCGGTGGCCGTTTCTACAACTTCCGCGGTTTGCGCGGATTCAAAAGCAAGTTCCAGCCGCGCTGGGAGCCGCGCTATCTGGCGGCGTCCGGTTCGGTCGGCGTATTTTTCACCTTGGCGGATCTTTCGCTCCTCGCGGGCGGCTGGCGTTCATGAAATTCCTTTGCAAGAAAGCGGTGGCGCTCGTGGTGGCCGCCGTCTGCGGTGTATCCGCGACCGGTATGGCTCATGCCGACGAGTCCATCTCGGGCGGACGTTACGGTCAGGTCAAGCTCACGAAGCCCACGGGCGACATGACCGGCTTCGTCGTGCTGTTCTCCGAGAAGAGCGGCTGGACCCTGGCCGATCAGCAAGCGGCCGATGCGCTCGCCGCCAAGGGCGCGATGGTCATCGGCGTCGACACGCCGCGCTATGCCGCGCGCGTCGCCGCCGACAAGACCGAGAAGTCCTGCCACAACCTCGTCGGCGATGCGGAGAACATGAGCCATCAGCTCGAACGCACCGTGCAGTCGAATCACTATTTTTCGCCGATTCTCGTCGGCACGGGGCAGGGCGGGATTCTCGCGGAGAGCTCGCTGAAGCAGGCGCCCGATAACACCGTCGCTGGCGCGGTGTCGCTTTCGGCCGATGCGCAGCTCGACGCGCGCTTCCGTCCGTGCCCGCCTGACTCGACCATCATCCACGCGAAGGGCCTGCCCGGTTTCCTGGAGCGCGGCGTGCTGCAGCCGGAGCGCACCAAGGCCGACGCGCTCGTCGCGATGACGGCGCCGCATCTGAAGAAGCCCGAGCCTTTGACCGAGAGCGACGTCTCCGATCTCCCGTTGATCGAACTGCGCGCCGCGCAACCGACCGACCTGCTCGCCATCGTCATTTCCGGCGACGGCGGCTGGCGCGATCTCGACAAGACGATGGCGCTTGCGCTGCAGCGCGATGGCGTGTCGGTGATCGGCATCGACTCGCTGCGCTACTTCTGGAGCGAGAAGACGCCGCAGCAAACGGCGAACGACCTCGCCCGGATCATCCGCACGTACAACGCGCGCTGGCATACGAGTCACGTCGCGCTCGTCGGCTATTCGTTCGGCGCGGACGTGATGCCGTTCGCGTACAACCGTCTGCCGGAGGAGGCGCGCGCGCAGGTGTCGTACATTTCGCTGATGGGTTTTTCGCCCGAGGCGGATTTTCAGATCCGCGTGACGGGCTGGCTCGGAATGAAGGCGAGCGAGAAGGCGCTGAAGGTGCGGCCGGAACTCAACAAGCTGCCGCCGTCGATGGTGCAATGCATCTACGGCGAAAAGGAAGAAGACACGCTTTGCCCCGCCTTGACGAACACGGGTATCGACGTGGTTAAACTGCCCGGCGATCATCACTTTGGCGGCGACTACGATGCGCTCGCCCGGCGGATTCTCGCGGGCTGGCGCAAGCAGATCGCGGCGCGGCAGGGATGATCGTTTCGCGCCGCCGCATGACGGTTCGAACCGTTGCGTTCGTTCCGTCTGCGTGCGCGGCCCGGACTACGACCTGATCGGGAAACCCGGGCTCATTTGAGCGGACCGAGGAAATCCCGCTTGCCGATGGGCGCGCCGAGGTGGCGCAGGATGTCGTGCGTCGTGACGACGTGGAAGTAGAAGTTCGGCAGCCCGAAGCCGAACAGATAATCGTCGCCCGAGAACGACGGCGAGAAGTCTGGAAACTTCAGCGTGACCGTGCGCGTTTCGCAGCCGGCGAACGAAGCCTTGTCGATGCTCTTCAGAAACGCGATCGTCTTCTCGATGCGCGCCTGCAACGCCGGAAAACTGTCCTCGTCGTCCTCGAAGCGCGGCGCTTCGACGTTTGCAAGACGCGCCGCCGACAGTTTCGCCGTATCGCTCGCGCGCTGGATCTGCGCCCCGAGCGGCAGCATGTCGGGCGCGAGGCGCGCGTTGATCACGTCGGCGTGAGCGAGGCCTTTTTCATCGGCGAAGGCGGCGCCTTTGTTCAGCAAATCCGCGCACACTTCGAGTCCGCGGATAAAGACGGGAATCGATGCGCGATACATCGTGAGGGACATGGGATTGCGCTCCTTGAGTTTTGGGTTTGACAGCGGCAGGGGAGACAAGCATAGCGCCGCGCACGGTTGCCCGCTCGAATCGGCCGGCATGACCCCTGACTCACGAACCGGACGACGCCGCCTGCCGCGCTTCCCACGCGTTTAATTCATCCTCGTAGCGCTCCAGCGCTTGCCTGTACAGATCGAAGATGCACGGATTGCAGCCGCTCTGGCAGCACTCTTCCGGCAGCGGACGCTCGGGCGGCGTCGGACGAGGATCGTCGATGGAGCGGGATGGATCGTTCATCGTTTCATTGTGCATCGGCTTCGACGGGCGGACGCGAGCGACTAGACTTTGGCGGTGGATCGCCTCACGCGCAATGCGATACTGCGCGCGGGGCGGTGATGCGCCGTCGTCACGTCGATCGGACCGAGGGACTCATGCGATGAATCAGATCGTAAGCCTTGCGATCTCCGGCGCGCTCGCGAGCGCTTTGCTGAGCGGCTGCGTCGCGCCGGCGGAAACGTCGGACGGGGCGAGCCGGACGGATTCCGGCGCGCAGTCCGCCTGGCGCGCTGAAATCCGCCGCACGCAGGACGGCATTGCGCACATCCGGGCGGCCGATTGGGGCGGCCTCGGCTTTGGTTTCGGCTATGCGCAGGCACAGGACAATCTCTGCACGCTCGCCGATGGCTTCGTCACGTATCGCGGCGAGCGCTCGGCTTACTTCGGCCCGGATGCGCGTCCGCCGTCGGCGGCGACCTTCGGCCAGCCGCGCAACATCGACGCCGATTTCTTCTTTCGTCTGATCGGCGATCAGGCGGCCGTCGAGCGTTACCGCGCGGCGCAATCGCCCGAACTGCGCAATCTGATCGATGGTTTCGCGAATGGCTATGACCGCTATCTCGCCGACCTGAACGCCGGCGGTTTCCCGGACGCTCATTCGGCGTGCCGGGGCAAGCCGTGGGTGGAGAAGATCAGCGCCGACGATATTTACCTTCGGCTGATCGCGGCCAATCTCGCGGGCGGTTCGGCGCGCTTCGTGACGCCGATCGCGATGGCGCGTCCTCCGAAAGCGGCCGAGTCCGCGCCGCGCGGCGACAGCACGCAAGCCACGCAATCCACGCTCGAATCGTTGCGGTTTGCCATCGGCGAGAATCCGGGCATCGGCAGCAATGCGCTCGCGTTCGGTGCGCCGATTACGCGCGACAAACGCAGCATCCTGTTCGGCAATCCGCACTGGTTCTGGCGCGGCCCCGACCGCTTTTATCAGGCGCAACTGACGATTCCCGGGCAGGTGAACGTTGCGGGCGTGTCGTTCCTCGGCGTGCCGCTGATCGTGCTCGGCTTCAACGAGAACATCGCGTGGACGCATACCGTGTCGAGCGCGCGGCGCTTCGGCATCTTTCAGTTGACGCTCGATCCCGCCGATCCGACGCGCTATCTCGTCGATGGCCAGAGCGAAGCGATGACGCCCGTGCCGCTCACGGTGCGCTCGCGTCGCGCCGATGGCACCTACGAATCCGTGTCGCGCACGCTGTACAGGACGCGCTTCGGGCCGGTCGTCGATCTGTCGGCGATGGCGCAAGGCCTCGGCTGGAACGCGCAACGCGCCTACGCGATCGCCGACGTGAACATCGACAACACGCGCGCCTTTCAGAACTTCCTCGAATGGAATCGGGCGCGTTCGCTCGTCGACTTCATGGCGATCCAGAAGCGCTACGCCGGCATGCCGTGGGTCAACACCTTCGCGATCGGACGCGGCGACGACCGTGTCTGGTTCGCCGACATCGGTCCGATCCCGAATGTGCCCGACGCGCTCGCGCAATCGTGTACGACGCCCGCCGGCCGGGCGTTCGCGGCCCGCGCGCCAGGCGTGCCCTTCCTCGACGGCTCGAAAAGCGCGTGCGCGTGGCGCGTCGATCCGGCGAGCGTGCAGCCGGGCGCGCTGCCCGTCGAGCAGTTGCCGAACATGGTGCGCGGCGATTACGTCGGCAATTTCAACGACAGTTACTGGCTCACCAACGCGAACGTTCCGATGACGGGTTATCCACGTGTGGCGGGCGCGACGCGCGTCGAGCAGTCGCTGCGCACGCGCTACGGCCATCTGCTCGCCGCGCGCCTGCAGCGTGAACGCGGCGGCGTGACGCGCGAGGCGCTCGAAGCGGCGGTGCTGGAGACGAACTCGATGTCCGAGCGGCTGTTCCGCATGCCGCTGCTCGACGCGGTGTGCACGGTCAACGAAGCGGTCGGTCCGCTGCGCGAAGCCTGCCAGGTGCTGCGCAACTGGAACGGCACGGCGGATACCGACGCGCGCGGCGCGAATCTGTGGGACGAGTTCTGGGTGCGCGCGATGCATATCGCGCCGGAGCGCCTGTACGAGTCCGGCTTCGATCCAAACAAGCCGCTCGCGACACCGGACGGCTTCAACGTCGGCAATCCCGCCGTCGTTCAGGACTTGCGTCAGGCGTTGGGCGGCGCGGCGCTCGCGCTGAAGTTGAACGGCTTCGCGCTCGATTCGCGGCGCGGCGACATTCTCTACACGACGCGCAACGGCGCGCGCGTGCCGCTCTTCGGCGGCTGCGACGAAGCGGGCTATTTCACGATCGTCTGCGCGCGACGTCCGCTCGATTCGAGGGGCTATCCAATGGACATCAGCGGCCAGGGCGATAGCTACGTTCAGGTCGTCACCTTCGGCGAGAACGGCGTGGAAGCCGACACGATGCTGTCGCACTCCGAGTCCGACGATCCGGCATCGCCGCACTCGGGCGACGCGACGCGCGCGTTCGCGGCGAAACGCTGGGCGCGCTTTCCCTTTACCGAACAGGCGATCGATTCCGATCCTGCGCTCACGCGGACCGAGGTGTCCGGCACGCGCGAAGGCGCGCCGGGACGCTGAAGAAAATCGCGGAGAGCGTGCATGCGCGGCGCGGCGGCGGTCGAGCCGAACGCAAATCCCGTCTATCATGGAAGTTTGCCTCGAATGGATACACGGTCATGACTATCGGCGACAGCTCGCATCACGAAGAAGCAGTACGGCTCGATTCCGCCGCGCTGCGCGAATTCGTGGATCGCAAATGGAACGACGAGATCGTGCCTGCACTGACCGACTACATCGCCGTGCCCGCAAAAAGCCCGATGTTCGACAGCGACTGGGCGCGCCACGGCTTCATTGATCGCGTCGTCACGGGTGCGGTCGACTGGATCAGGACGCAGCCGGTCAAAGGTCTCAAGGTCGAAATCGTGCGCCTGCCCGAGCGCACGCCGGTCATTTTCTTCGAAGCGCCGGCCACGCGGTCGGGCAGCACTGAAACGGTCGTGCTTTACGGCCATCTGGACAAGCAGCCGGAATTCGAAGGCTGGCGCAGCGACCTCGGCCCGTGGACGCCCAAGCTCGAAGACGGCAAGCTCTACGGTCGCGGCGGCGCCGACGACGGCTACGCCACTTACGCCAGCATCACCGCGCTCGCGGCGCTGGATGCGCAGGGCGTCGAGCGACCGCGCTGCGTGGGCATCATCGAGACGTGCGAGGAATCGGGCAGCTACGACCTCTTGCCGTACATCGATGCGCTGCGCGACCGGCTCGGCGATGTCGGCCTCGTGATCTGCCTCGATTCCGGCGCCGGCAATTACGATCAGCTCTGGCTCACGACCTCCCTGCGCGGCCTCGTCGCGGGCGATCTCGAAGTACAGGTGCTCGACGAGGGCATCCACTCGGGCGGCTACGGCGGCATTGCGCCGTCGGCGTTCCGTATCTTGCGGCATCTCATCGAGCGTCTCGAAGACTCGAAGACCGGCAATCTGCTGCCGGACGGTTTCCACTGCCCGACGCCGATACCGCGCCGGCGCGAAGCCGAAATGACGGCGCGCATTCTCGGCGACGATGTCTGGAAGAAGTTGCCGTGGGCGTGCGGCGCCGACGGCGGCAGCGTTTTGCCCACCACGACCGATCCGCGCGAAGCGCTGCTGAATTCGACGTGGCGTCCGTCGCTCACGGTGACGGGCGCGTCCGGCCTGCCGCCGCTCGCGGACGCGGGCAATGTGCTCGCGCCGCGCACGGCGTTCAAACTTTCTTTGCGCTTGCCGCCGCTCGTCGACGCGGCTAGGGCGGTGGTCCAGTTGCAGCGGCTGCTCGAAAACGACCCGCCGTACAACGCCAAAGTGACGTTCAAGCCCGAAGCGGGCGCGGCGACGGGCTGGAATGCACCGGACATAGCGCCCTGGCTGAGTTCCTCGCTGAACGAAGCATCGAAACGGCATTTCGGCAAGGACGTCGCGTATATCGGGCAGGGCGGCACGATTCCGCTGATGAATACGCTCAAGGAAGGCTTTCCACGCTCGCAATTCATGGTGTGCGGCGTGCTCGGTCCGAAATCGAATGCGCACGGTCCGAACGAATTCCTGCATGTGCCGTATGCGAAGAAGCTGACGGCATCGGTCGCCGAGGTGATTGCAGCGGCGCCGTGAACGTCGGGCGGTCGCTCTTTGCTCTGGAAGCCCGGTTCGTCCGGGCTTTTTTTCGGCCGTTTTCAGCGATTTTGAAAAAACAAACTGGTAAGGCCAGTTGATCGTCTGTAAAGTGATAGGCCCGCGCGCATCTGAAAAAACCGAACGCGCTAGCCATCAACTACGGAGACGAGTGTCGCAATGAATGCATCCCCCACGTCCACCCCTTCCGCCACTGAACGGCGCATCGCCGCAGACACGCTGCACGCCTACGTTCGCGCAATCTGGGAATCCGCCGGCAGCGCGCCGCGCGAGGCGGAACTGGTCGCGGATCATCTCGTGATGTCAAATCTGTCGGGCCACGATTCGCACGGCGTCGGCATGATCCCGCGCTACGTCGCGTCGCTCGGCGAAGGGCAGTTGAAACTCAACACGCATGCCGAAATCGTGCGCGACGCAGGCGCGGTGTTGACCGTCGACGGCCGCATGGGCTTCGGTCAGGTGGTCGCTTACGAGGCGATGGAGCACGGCATCGAGCGTGCGAAAAAGCTCGGCGTATGCGCGGTCGGTTTGCGCAACGCGCATCACATCGGGCGTATCGGCCACTGGGCGGAACAGTGCGCGAAAGCTGGACTGGTGTCGTTCCACTTCGTGAACGTGGCGGGCGATCCGCTCGTCGCGCCCTTCGGCGGAATCGACCGGCGCTTCGGCACGAACCCCTTCTGCGCGGCTTATCCGCGCGACGGCAAGAGCCCGCTCGTGCTCGACTTCGCGACCGCGGGCATCGCGTATGGCAAGACGCGCGTCGCCTACAACAAGGGCGTGAAGGTTGCGCCGGGCATGCTGCTCGATCACGAAGGCAAGCCCACCATCGAGCCGAAAGTGATGCACGAGGAACCGTTCGGCTCGCTCACCGCGTTCGGACTGCACAAGGGTTCGGGCCTGGCCGCGCTGTGCGAGATTTTCGGCGGGGCGCTTTCGGGCGGCTACACGACGCACGAAGAAACGCTGGAGAAGTCGAGCGCGATCATCAACTGCATGACCTCGGTGATCGTCGACCCGAACGCGTTCGACGCGCCCGCGGCGCAAGCGGAAGCCGAGGCGTTCCTCGAATGGATGAAGGCTTCGCCGCGCGCGGAAGGCGTCGATGCGATCCACGCGCCGGGCGAGCCGGAAGAAGCGCGTCGCGCGGAACGCACCGCGAATGGCATCGCGATCGATCCGACGACGTGGCAGCAGATTCGCGATTCGGCGACGAAGTCGGGCATGCCGGAAGCGGAAATCGAGAAGTTCGCGGGCGCGCTGCTGTAATTCCACGACTGCAAGCGCGGCAAATTGGTCAAGCCACTTTGCCGCGCAGCCGCGCTAGACGAGCAGATCCTTCTCGATCCATTCGATCACGGACGTGCGCTTGGGCTGCCAGCCGAGAATCTCTCGCGTGCGCTTGCTGCGCACGCGGCTGTTCGAGCCGAGACCGTACGACGCCATTTCGTAGCCCCATTCCTTGATCGCTTCTTCGAGCGGCCAGTCTTCCGGTCCGCGCAAATCGAGCGTCTTCGCCATCGCGGCTGTCATGTCGCGGAACTGCGCCTCGCCGCTTTCGACGAAGTAGAACGTGCCGGCCGGCGATTTTTCGAGCGCGAGTCGATAGATGCCCACGACATCGTCGATATGCACGTTCGACCAGATGTTCAAGCCGCGCCCCACGTGGCGCACGATGCCGCTTTTGCGCGCCTGACGCTCCAGACGCGGCAACTGCACGCTCGCGGTTTCCCGCACCGCACCGTGGCCGTAGATCAGCGTGTTGCAGAGCACGGCCGAGCGCACGCCACGGTTGGCGGCGTCGAGCACGAGATTGTCGATCGCCACGCGCGGCGCCTTGTCGGGCGTCGGTTCGGGCAGGTCGTCTTCGGTGTAGATTTTCTCCGACGCCTCGCCGCCCGAAGCGTCGCCCACGATGCTCGATCCGCTCGTATGCAGCAACGGTTTGTTCGTGCCTTCCAGCGCTCCGATCAGCGCCTCGACCGCGCCGCGATGATCGCTGCTCGCCGCGTTGATGACCGCGTCGGCGGCGCGCGCCTCTGCGACGAGCAGGGCCGTGTCGTCCAGGCTGCCGATCACCGGTTCGATGTTCAGGCGTTTCAGCTCGTCCGACTGCTCCGCCCGGCGGATGAGGCCGCGCACGCGATGTCCGTCCCGCGCGAGTCCCGCCGCGATCGATCCACCGATGAAGCCGCCCGCGCCCGTGATGAAGATATTCATGTTCTTGCTCCGTTGAGTGTTCAGACTGCAGTGGGCACAGTATGAGCCGCTTCGACTTTCGCAAAAACGGTGATAGTCTCAAATGAACCTTGACTCGGAATCAATAATCCGACGTCCTCAACTCAACTCAACTCAACTCAACCCGACCGACGATGCCACCGATCGAACTCATCAACGCGCCCGGCCTGCCGATTCCGGCCGGTCACTATAGCCACGCGACGCGTGCCGGCAATCTCGTCTGCGTGTCCGGCCAGTTGCCGATCCGCCCGGACGGCACGCATACCGGCGACCTGCCGTTCGAAGAGCAGGCCGAACAGACGCTTTCCAATCTGCGTACCGTGCTCGAAGCAGCGGGAGCGAGCCTCGTCGACTGCATCGAGGTGACGGCATATCTCGTCGGCGTCGAGCATTGGAAGGCGTTCAACGAGATCTACGCGCGTCACTTCGGCTCGTGGAAACCGGCGCGCGCCGTCGTACCCGTCGGCGCGCTGCACTACGGCTATTTGCTGGAGATTTCCGCGCGAGCGTGGATCGAACGCGCCTAGCCGTTACGCGAGATCGAGCGATCGGGTCAGATCGCCAAGCGGCGCCTGACCGCTTGCGACGAACGCGCGGTCCCGCGCCGCCACGCCATCGAGCGGTGCGAGATCGTGCACGCGCGAGATGAAACGCAAGATCGAGTTCGTGTCATACACGGTGTGATCGACGTAGCCTTTCTTCGCAAACGGCGAAATCACCAGTGCCGGAATGCGCGAGCCGGGCCCCCAGCGATCGCCCTTCGGCGGCGAGACGTGATCCCACCATCCGCCGTTTTCATCGACCGTGACGATCACCACCGTGTTGTCCCAGTGCGGCCCGTGCTGGAGATGCTCGATGACGTTCGAGATATGCCGGTCGCCCGAAGCCACATCCGCATAGCCCGCGTGCATGTTGAGATTGCCCTGTGGCTTGTAGAAGGTGACGGCCGGAAGGCGGCCCGCGTCGATGTCCGCCAGCAGCTTGTTCGTCGACGGATCGTTGCCCAGGCCCGCATCGCGCAGATGCTGGGCGCGTGCCGCGCTGCCCGGCGCAAAGTTGGCGAAATAATTGAACGGTTGATGGTGATATTGGAAATCCGGCACCGCGCCGGTGTCCCTATGCTCCAGCGCGTATTGCCACGCGCCGCTGTACCACGCCCAGTCGACGTTCTTGTCCGACAGGCGGTCGCCAATGGTCGCGTAGGTCTGGGGCGGCAACACCAGCGCGTTCGAACGATCCGCATAGCGCGGATCGCCGCCTTGCGGAGGCGGCACGTTGCTCGGCTGATACGGCGGAAACATGGTGTTGACGGCGTAGCCGTCCGCGGTGAGCGCGCCGTCGCGCACGAACTTCGGCGGGCCTTCGAGCGCGGATTTCGGCGAATCCGGAGCCAGCTTCAGACGCGAACCGAGAGGATCGTCTCCTTCGACGACCGCGAGCAACTTCGCCAACGGACTGCCCTTCACATCCGGATAGAAGGGCGCCTGCGCGGAGATCAGGAAGATATGGTTCAGCCAGGAGCCGCCAAACGCCGACATGAAGAAGTTGTCGCAGAGCGTGTATTGCTGCGCCAGCCCCCACAACTTCAGCGTTTCCGGCGAATTCCGGTAGTGACCCATCACGAGTCCGCCCGAATCGCCCCACGCCGCGAATTGGTTGTTGCGTCCGGCGTTAATCTGCATCTGGTTCTGATAGAAGCGATGCACGAGATCCCGCGTGATAACGGAATTGGGCAGCGGCGCACCGTGCGCATCCGCGATCTGGAAGGGCGCGTTGCGCAGATCGGCGATTTGCTGCTCGGTGATCGCATAACGCTTGCCGTCGACTTCCTGAGCCTGCGGCACGAGCCCGCCCCAGATTTTCGGTAGCGCGGGCATGGGCGTGACGCCGTCGCGATCGAGCTGCGTGTATTGCGATGCGGGCACGGCCGAAAGCGGGTATTGCACGCCCGGATAGTTGCCGTACAGATTGGTGAAGCTGCGGTTCTCCGCGTAAATCACGACGATGTGCTGCACCTTCGCGGCGAGCGTGCGGTCGAGCGCGATATCGGCCGCGGTTTTCGGGGTAGACGGCTTGCTTTCGAACAGATTGCACCCGCCGAGCGAGAGCCCCGCGAGACCTACGCCAGCCGCAAGAAGCCGCCGCCGCGCGGGGTCCGCGGGCGCGTCTTCTGCTGGCGTATCGATGCTGGAAGGAAGCTCATGCTGCGGATGGTCGTTTTCATTCATCGCCCGACTCCTCGTGAACACGCGGCACACGCCCGACGACGCGCCCCGCATTATCGACACCGAAAGATGACGCGCCCGTTACCCGGCGCCCTGAATTGGACCGCTATGCTGCTTGCGGCTCAACTGAGTGGGGATGATGCCGCATCGGCACGTTGCATGAAACCCGGCCGAACGGCATAGGCGAAAAACAGGAACATTGTGCGAAACGGCCTATGTCTTTTGGCCGACTGGAAAGCGCGAAGGAGCGTGACTAACATCAACTGAACACGAGTTTTGCTCCGACGAGAACGAGCGTCGCGGCGAGCACGTGGCGCAGCAGGGCTTCCGGCGCCTTGGAAGACAGCATGCTGCCAATTGCGATACCCGGAATCGATCCCACGAGGAGCGAGGCGAGCAACGTCCAGTCCACTGAGCCGAGCATCCAGTGACCCGCGCCGGCAATCAGGGTGAGCGGCACCGCGTGAGCCACGTCTGACCCGACGATGCGCACCGTCGCGAGACGCGGATACAGCAAAAGCAGCACGGTCACGCCGATTGCGCCCGCGCCCACGGACGTGATCGAAACCAGCGTGCCGAGAATAGCGCCGGTGAGAACCGTCCAGGCGGCGGTGCGCGCCGGATGTTCGGGGCGGCCATGTCCCTTCTTGTACGCGAAGCGCGCGAGTTGCGGCCTGAAGATCAGCGAAACGGCGGTGATGAGGAGCGCCGTGCCGAGTATCAGTTGGATGAGCCGCGCGGTGCCCGGCGACGTAATACCGTGTTCATGCAGGAAATATAGTGTGATGGCCGCCGCCGGCACGCTGCCTGCCGCGAGGCGGCCGGTAATGCGCCAGTCGACCGAGCCCTTGATGCCATGCACGAGCGTGCCGGCCGTCTTGGTGGCGGCGGCGTAAAGCAGATCGGTGCCCACGGCGGTTGCGGGGTGAATGCCGAACAGGAGGACGAGCAGCGGGGTCATCAGGGAACCGCCGCCCACGCCTGTCAGGCCAACCAGGAAACCCACCGCGAGTCCTGAGGCAGAATAAAGTAAGTCGATATGCGGAAATGACATTGCGCGCGGAGAACCCGTCAGGCTTGGGTGGGTCGAAAAACCGTCGATGATAGCGGGTAAGCGGCGCACCCGCTGCATGAAAGCAACCCTCGACCGGGCAAATGCAACATGCCGGGAGTTCGAAGCGCGGTCCGGAACGCCTCACGAATACCCTTCAGATTACTTTCAGGAAGGTGCAATGAATACACAGGAACAGCAGCAACAGCAGCAACAGCAGGTGCAGGTGTCGCAGGCGAAACTGCCGGACGAGGCGTTCATCGCGACCGAGCACCCCAACATACCGAGCGAGCGGCAGTTCGTGCTGAAGTCGGGCAACACGTTCGCCGTCTACGATGCGAACGGCGATATACGCGGTCGCGACGACGGGCTCTTCGTCAACGATACGCGCGTGTTGTCGGAACTCGTGCTGACATTTGGCGGGCGCGCGCCGTCGCTGCTTTCGGGCAGCGTATCGAGCGACAACGCCGTCTTCACGGCGCATCTGACCAACCGTCCGCTGCCGCCGATCGGCGGGGCGCACACGCCGGAAGGCGTGATTCACGTCGAACGCAAGCGCGTGCTGTCGGGGCATGTGCTGCACGAGAGCATCGTGCTGACGAACTACGGCACGGAACCGTCCACCGTGCCGCTCTCGATCTCCTTCAAGGCGGACTTTCTCGACATGTTCGAGGTACGCGGCGCGAAACGTGGCAAGCGCGGCGCGTTGCGCCCGCCGGTAGTCGAGAACGGCGAAGTCGTGCTGAGCTATGTGGGTCTGGACGAAGTGGAGCGCACGGCGCGCATCCAGTTCACCCCCGCGCCGGACGTGCTTTCGCCGACGCGCGCCGACTACGCCCTGCATATTCAGTCGGAGACGGCAATCTCGGTGTATCTCTCGGTGACGGCGGTCACGCACGCGCTCTCGGACGCCAGCGAGGAAAGCAAGCGCAACGCTGCGGAAGCGGCCGAGTGCGCGCCTGAATCGGGCCGTCCGGCTATCCGCGAGGCGCTGGTAGAGGCGCATCGCCGCATGCGCGATAGACGCCGGGCGAGCGCGCGCATACGTTCGAGCAATCCGCTCTTCAGCGAATGGATCGACCGTTCGCTCGCCGATCTCGGGTTGCTCACCACCGATCTCGAAACCGGCCCTTATCCATACGCGGGCATTCCGTGGTTCTCGACGGCGTTCGGCCGCGACGCGATCATCACATCGCTGCAAATGCTCTGGCTGCAGCCAACCCTCGCGCGCGGCGTGCTGCGCTTCCTCGCCGCGAATCAGGCTCGCGAGGATTCGGCTTTCCGCGACGCCGAGGTCGGCAAGATCATGCACGAGACGCGCAAGAGCGAGATGGCCGCAACCGGCGAAGTGCCGTTCGCGCTGTACTACGGCGGCGTGGACAGCACGCCGCTCTTCATCGTGCTGGCAGGCGCGTACGCCGAGCGCACCGGCGACCGTGCGCTGATTGACGAAATCTGGCCGGCGCTGCAACTCGCGGCGCAATGGGTCGCCCGCCATTGCGACAAAAATCCGCAGGGACTGCTCGACTACCAGCGCGCATCCGAGCACGGTCTCGCGAATCAGGGCTGGAAGGACAGCCAGGATTCCGTGTTTCACGCGGACGGCAAATTTCCGGTCGGCCCGATCTCGCTCGTCGAAGTACAAGGCTACGCGTCGACGGCCTTTTCCACGATGGCGCGCCTCGCCCGCGAGCGCGGCGAAGACGACAGCGCGCGCGAGTTCGAGCGGCGCGCGCATCATATTCGCGAGCGCGTCGAGGAGATGTTCTGGATGCCGGAGATGGATTTCTACGGCATTGCGCTCGACGGCAAGGGCGAACTGTGCCGCGTGCTCTCGTCGAATGCGGGGCATTTGCTCGCGTTCGATCTCGTCGACCGCAAACGCGGCGAGGCCGTCGCTCGCCAGCTGGAATCAACGCTCTTTCACACCGGCTGGGGCGTGCGCACCCTGGCGGCGGGGCAACCGCGCTTCAATCCGATGTCGTATCACAACGGCTCCGTATGGCCGCACGACACGGCGCTGTGTGCGCGCGGCCTCGCCCGTTACGGCGATCGCGGCGCAGCCGTAGGTTTGCTGCAGTCGCTGTTCGAAGCGGCCGTCACGTTCGACATGCGTCTACCGGAGCTGTTCTGCGGATTCACGCGCCAGCGTGGCGAACGGCCGATCGCTTATCCGGTCGCCTGTCTGCCTCAGGCGTGGGCGGCGGGCGCGCCTTTCATGATTCTGGAAGCGTGTCTCGGCGTGACCGTCGACGCCGTCAACGATGAAATACGCATCGACCGGCCGGAGTTGCCCGAAGGTATCGATTGGCTGGAAATCGGCGATCTGCGCCTCGGCGACAAGACCGCGACGATCACGTTCCGGCGCGTTGGCGGGCAAGTGATTCCGTCGGTCGAAGGCGATGTGCGGGTCGTGGCGGTGCTGTGACGTGATGTCGAAGACGCACGGCGTCGAAAAGCGCCGTGCGTCTGAATCAAGCGTCTGAATCAAGCGTCTGAATCAAGCGTCTGAACCCACCTATACCGCGACGCTGCCGACGTAGTTTTCGGCGAGCGCGGTAGCGGCCGCGCGCGATGTCGTCACGTGTTCGAGTTCGGCCACTTGCAGGCGCTGCTCGAAGGGCGACGTGTCATCGAGCTTGTGCAGCATGCGCGTCATCCACCACGAGAAATGCTCAGCGCGCCAAACGCGCTTGAGCGCCGTCTCGGTGTAACGCGTGAGCTTCTCCGTGGCGCCTTCCTTGTAGAAGTCGAGGAGCGCGGCCTGCAGCACGCGCACGTCCGAGACGGCCAGGTTCAGGCCCTTCGCGCCGGTCGGCGGCACGATATGCGCCGCGTCGCCGGCGAGGAACAGCTTGCCCGACTGCATCGGCGTGGACACGAAGCTGCGCATCCCGACGATGTTCTTCTGGAAGATCTTGCCTTCGGTGATCTGCCAGCCATCGGCGGTATCGACGCGCGCGTGCAGCTCGGCCCAGATGCGATCGTCGGACCAGCCATCGACCGAATCCTTCGGGTCGCACTGGAAGTACATGCGCTGCACGCCCGGCGAGCGCGTGCTGATGAGCGCGAAGCCGCGGTCATGACGCGCGTAGATGAGCTCGTCGGAAGAGGGCGGCGCTTCGACCAGAATGCCGAACCAGCCGAACGGATAGATGCGTTGATAGTCCTGCCGGACCGCTTCGGGAATCGATTGGCGCGAGACGCCTTGGGAGCCGTCGCAGCCGATGATGAAGTCGCATTCGAGTTCTTCGTCGCGGCCTTCGTGCTGATATTTGATGCGCGGCTTGCGATCGCTGCCTTCGTGGAAATCGTGCAGCGACACGTTCGACACGTTGAACTTCAGCGCGCCGTTTGCCGCGAGTCGCGCCGCGACCAGATCCTTGATGACTTCGTGCTGCGCGTAGACCGTGATCGAGTGGCCCGTGAGTTCGGTCAGCGCGATACGGCGGCGCTGGCCCTCGAAGGCAAGCTCGAAGCCGTGATGCACCGCTCCTTCGGCCTGCATGCGCGCGCCAAGACCGGCCTGATTGAGCGTGTCCATCGTGCCCTGCTCCAGCACGCCGGCACGAATCGTCGATTCGATGTCGTTCTGGTTGCGCGCTTCGAGCACAACCGATTCGATGCCGCGCAGATGAAGCAGATGAGAGAGAAGAAGCCCGGCCGGGCCCGCGCCGACGATGCCGATTTGAGTACGCATGATTGTCTCCATGAGGTAGTGGTGATGTTGTGCGTACAGTGTCGGCAGAGCGGCCTTATGCCGCAACGCGATAGGGAAGATAAGGTCTATATGGTTTTGAGATAAAGGGCCTAAAACGCTGGAAAATCGGTCGAAATACGGGTAAGTCCCTAGGAGGCGCGGGCGTCGCCCGCGCCGAGTCGCCTTATTCCGCCGCCTCTTCCTTCAATTGATTACGCCGATACTCGCCCTGCCGCGTAAGCATCCAGCCCGGATATTCGGCGGGCAACTGGCTCACCTCATCGAGCGCGGCGAGTTCGTCCTCGTTGAGCCGGACTTTCGTCGCCGCGATGTTGTCGTCGAGTTGCTCGATGCGTTTCGCGCCGATGATCACGCTCGACACGACCTTCTGATGCAGCAGCCAGGCGAGCGCGATCTGCGCGACCGACACATCCTTGGATTCCGCCATGCGCCGCATCACGTCAACGCAGTCGTATGCACGCTCGACGTTGACCGGCGGGAAATCGAACTTGGTGCGCCGGCTGCCTTCTTCCTTGCCGCCTTCGCGTGTGTACTTGCCCGAAAGCAGTCCGCCCGCGAGCGGGCTCCAGACCATCAGCCCGACGTTCTCGCTTTGTAGCAGCGGCACGATTTCGCGTTCGAGATCACGGCCAGCGATCGTGTAATACGCCTGCAGCGACTCGAAACGCGCGAGCCCGAGACGTTCTGAAATGCCGAGCGCCTTCATGATTTGCCACGCGGCCCAGTTCGACACGCCGATATAGCGCACGTGCCCGTGCTGCACGAGATTGTCGAGCGCGCGCAGCGTTTCCTCGATCGGCGTCGCCGGATCGAAGCCGTGAATCTGGTACAGGTCGACGTGATCGAGTTGCAACCGCTTCAGGCTCGCCTTTACGCCATCGATGATGTGGTAGCGCGACGCGCCGCGCGAGTTCGTGCCCTTCGTCCCGGTCTCGCCGAGGATTTTTGTCGCGACGACCACGTTCTCGCGCGGCACCTTGAGGTTCTTAAGCGCCTGGCCCGTGATGATTTCGGATCGGCCGTCGGCGTAGACGTCGGCGGTATCAATAAAATTGATGCCCGCATCGAGCGAGCGGCCGATCAGCTTGTCCGCCTCCGCCTGTTGCAACTGACCGATGTTGTCCCAGATTCCGCCTGTTCCGCCGCCGAAGGTCATCGTGCCCAAGCAGAGTTCGGAGACGAAAAGACCGGTGTTGCCGAATTTCCTGTAACGCATGGTTGCTCCCGAGTGACTGGAATGGCGCGGCATCGCACGAGTCTCGCAAAACGAAACGAAACGATCCACGCCGGCAATGCAGTATCGTCCCGGCGCGCGGCTGGCTCATAGCCTGATCCTGTTCAATCCTTGCCTGTTCCTGCAAACGCCGGGGGTGCTCGCGAGCAATCTCGCGCCCGCGCGAGTAAGCTAGACAGACTCCTCCCTTCCGAAATCGCCCGTACGCCATGGCTCTGAACGACACGCCCGGCTTCGCCGGAAAAGACAGTCACGACCAGTCGAAGGACGCGCACCAACACGGCGCATCCGATCCGTTGCTGGATCAGGCGCGCCTCGATCTCGTCGC
>NZ_FCOJ02000019.1 GCF_001545035.1 Caballeronia glebae | reverse complement strand
TATGACGTAAAGGGCGTCGTCCGGCTCACGCTGAACCGGCCCGATACGTTCAACGCGTTATCGGAGGCCATGCTCGAAGCGCTCGAACGCGCATTGAAGGACATCGCCGAATCGAATGCGCGCGTCGTCGTGCTTGCCGGCGAAGGCCGCGCGTTCTGCGCGGGCCACGACCTGAAAGAGATGCGCGCGCAACCCGCGCTCGACTACTATCGCGCGCTTTTCGCGCGCTGCTCGCGCATCATGCTTACCATCCAGCGCATGCCGCAGCCGGTCATCGCGCGCGTTCAGGGTATCGCGACGGCGGCGGGATGTCAGCTCGTCGCGATGTGCGATCTCGCGGTTGCATCGAGCGAAGCGCGCTTCGCGGTATCGGGCGTGAATCTCGGGCTCTTTTGCGCGACGCCGGGCGTGGCGCTCTCGCGCAATGTATCGCGCAAGGCCGCGTTCGAGATGCTCGTCACGGGCGAGTTCATCGACGCGGCGACCGCGCGCGAACGCGGCCTCGTGAATCGCGTTGCATCGCCCGGCGAACTCGACGACACCGTGCGCACGCTGGCCGCGACCATCGCCGCCAAGCCGCGCGAAGCGGTCGCGGCGGGCAAGGGTTTGTTCTACCGCCAACTCGAAACCGGCATCGAGGCCGCATACGCGCTCGCATCCGAAACGATGGCCTGCAACATGATGGAGGACGCCACGCTCGAAGGCACGCAGGCGTTCATCGAAAAGCGCGCACCGCGCTGGAATTGAGGTTCAGCTCACATGCTCGACCGGATGCTTTTCGAGCCACGCGTTCTCTTCGTCGCTATATAGGCGCGAGCGCGTGAGAAAGCGCAAACCGGACGGACGCTCCAGCGAAAACATGCCGCCATTGCCCGGCACGGCGTCGATGATCAGTTGCGTGTGCTGCCAGTACTCGTACTGCGATTCGGTCATGTAGAACGGCACGCCGCCTATCGCGCCGAGCTTGACGTCCGAGCCGCCGACCATGAATTCGTTCACCGGAAAGCACATCGGCGCGCTGCCGTCGCAGCATCCGCCGGATTGATGAAACAGCACCTCGCCATGCTCGGCCTTGAGCTTTTCGATCAAGTCGATGGCGGCGGGCGTCGCGCTCACGCGCAGCACTTCCTGTTCGCTCATGATGTCCCCGTCGTTCGAATGAGCCGCCGCCAGAGCCGGCGGCGGCCCCACACGCTTTGCCTTAGAAGAAGCCGAGCGGCTTGTCGCTATAGCTGACGAGCATGTTCTTCGTCTGCTGATAGTGATCGAGCATCATCTTGTGATTCTCGCGGCCGATGCCCGATTGCTTGTAACCGCCGAACGCCGCGTGCGCGGGATACGCGTGATAGCAGTTGGTCCACACGCGTCCCGCCTGGATCGCGCGGCCGAAGCGATAAGCCCGCGTGCCGTCGCGCGTCCACACGCCCGCGCCGAGTCCGTACAGCGTATCGTTCGCGATTTCGAGCGCTTCTTCCTCGTTCTTGAACGTCGTCACCGAAAGCACCGGCCCGAAGATTTCCTCCTGGAAGATGCGCATCTTGTTGTGGCCTTTGAAGACGGTCGGCTTGACGTAATAGCCGTTCTTCAACTCGCCATCGAACGCATTGCGCTCGCCGCCGCTCAAGCACTGGGCGCCTTCCTGCTTGCCGAGATCGATATACGACAGGATCTTCTCCAGTTGCTCCTGCGACGCCTGCGCGCCGATCATCGTCTTCATGTCGAGCGGATGGCCCTGCGCGATCGCCGCGACGCGCTTCAACGCACGCTCCATGAAGCGCTCGTAGATCGACTCCTGCACCAGCGCGCGCGACGGACACGTGCACACTTCGCCCTGATTCAGCGCGAACATCGTGAAGCCTTCGAGCGCCTTGTCGAAGAAACTGTCGTCGGCGCTGAGCACGTCTTCGAAGAAAATGTTCGGGCTCTTGCCGCCCAGTTCAAGCGTGACCGGAATCAGGTTCTGGCTCGCGTACTGCATGATCAGGCGGCCCGTCGTGGTCTCGCCCGTGAAGGCGATCTTCGCGATGCGCTTGTTCGACGCGAGCGGCTTGCCCGCTTCCAGACCGAAGCCGTTCACCACATTGAGCACGCCCGGCGGCAGCAGATCTTCGATCACTTCGAGCAGCACGAGAATCGACGCGGGCGTCTGCTCGGCCGGCTTCAGCACGACGCAATTGCCGGCGGCGAGCGCGGGCGCGAGTTTCCACACGGCCATGAGAATCGGGAAATTCCACGGAATGATCTGCCCGACCACGCCGAGCGGTTCATGGAAGTGATACGCGACCGTATCGTGATCGATCTCCGAAATGCCGCCTTCCTGCGAACGCGCCGCGCTCGCGAAATAGCGGAAGTGGTCGATCGCGAGCGGAATGTCCGCGGCCATCGTCTCGCGCAGCGGCTTGCCGTTGTCGATCGACTCGGCCAGGGCGAGACGCGGCAGGTTCTGCTCCATGCGATCGGCGATCTTCAGCAACAGATTCGCGCGATCGGTGACGGAGGTCCTGCCCCATGAAGTCTTCGCCGCGTGCGCCGCATCGAGCGCGGCTTCGATATCGGCTTCGCGCGAACGCGGAATCGACGTAAAGGGCTCGCCGGTGATCGGCGAGATGTTGTCGAAATACTCACCGCCCGCGGGCGGCGCCCACTTGCCGCCGATGAAGTTGCCGTACTGCTTTTTGTAGGGGTATTCCGTGCTCAGGAACTGCATCTCTGCGTGATTCATTTCTATGTGCTCCTCGCATGTCGACGTGAACGGGCCGGCGCTGCCGATGTCCGGCGCCGGTCGCTCTTGTTTGCGAGTTCCATGCCATCGCGCGCATGACGATGCGACCTTCGCGCGAGCCGCATCGTCATGCGGTTTCGCGGGGCGTCGTCAGGGTTTGTACGAGGGCGGTTTGAGCTGTTCACATTCAGAACACCTGCGCCGCTCTGTAGCGATGCGACACAGCCGCGCTTGCGGTTTTCACGGCGCTAGGCAAGACGCATCCGCGCTGCGGGCAAACGCTTATGGCACGAGTGTTCATATTGCAAAGCCTTTCACAGTTGTCTATGGTCATGCCAGCCGTGGCAAAGCGTCGCATCTATATGTCGTTCCATCGCATGTTTGGGCGGCGCGAAATGGCCTTGCGGGCGCGCGACCGGAACCCTGTCGCCGAACGCATGACCACGGCGGGCTGCTGTGCGGCGACCCCGTTACGGCACGTCAAAGCAAACGATGAGCGCGCACGTGCATGCATGACGCGCCACGGAGACCACAATGAACAGCACACTCGATCAAGGGGCCTTGAAAGGCCCGACACGCTTTTTCTCCAAGGAGGCGACCATCGCCCAGCCCGGATTTTCGCGCTGGATGGTGCCGCCCGCCGCGCTGGCTGTTCACTTGTGCATCGGGCAGGCATACGCGTTCTCGGTGTTCAATGCGCCGCTCACGAAGATCATCGGCATCACGAAGTCGGCGCCGGATGACTGGTCGCTAACGACGCTCGGCTGGATCTTCTCGCTCGCGATTGTGTTTCTGGGCTTGTCGGCCGCGTTCGCGGGCAAGTGGCTGGAAAAGGTCGGCCCGCGCCGCACGATGTTCACCGCGGCCTGCTGCTTCGGCGGCGGCTTTCTCGTCTCCGCGCTCGGCGTCTATCTGCATCAGATCTGGCTGCTGTATCTCGGCTATGGCGTGATCGGCGGCATCGGGCTCGGGCTCGGCTACGTGTCGCCGGTCTCGACGCTGATCCGCTGGTTCCCGGACCGTCGCGGCATGGCGACCGGCATGGCGATCATGGGCTTCGGCGGCGGCGCGATGATCGCGGCTCCCGGCTCCGTCGCGCTGATGAACCACTTCAAGAGCGCGACGAGCGTAGGCGTCGCCGAAACGTTCCTCGTACTCGGCGTGCTCTATTTCATCTCGATGACGATCGGCGCACTGGCGATCCGCATTCCGCCCGCGGACTGGAAACCGGCCGGCTGGACGCCGCCCGCGACCTCCAAGAAGATGATCACGAAGAATCACGTGCATATCGACCAGGCGCTGAAAACGCCGCAGTTCTATCTGCTGTGGCTCGTGCTGTTCCTGAACGTGACGGCGGGCATCGGCGTGCTCGGCCAGGCATCGGTGATGATTCAGGAAAGCTTCAAGGCCTCGATCACGGCAGGCGCGGCGGCGGGCTTCGTCGGGCTGCTGTCGCTCTTCAACATGGGCGGGCGCTTCGTGTGGGCGTCGGCGTCGGACTGGATCGGCCGCAAGAACACCTACTTCGCGTTCTTCGCGCTCGGCGCGGTGCTGTATTTCCTCGTGCCGCAATTCGCGGGCGCGGGCAATATCGCGCTCTTCGTGCTGGCCTACGGCATCATCCTGTCGATGTACGGCGGCGGCTTCGCGACGATTCCCGCGTATCTCGCCGACATGTTCGGCACGGCGTTCGTCGGCGGCATTCACGGACGGCTCCTGACCGCGTGGGCGGCGGCGGGCGTCGCGGGTCCGGTGCTCGTCAATTACGTGCGCGCGTTTCAGGTGTCGCACGGCGTCGTCGGCGCACAAGCGTACACGATGACGCTGCATATCATGGCGGCGCTGCTGGTGGTCGGCTTCATCTGCAATCTGCTCGTCTCGCGCGTGCATGAGAGGCATCACATGAACACGTCGGCGCAGACCGCAAACTAAGAGTCAACGAGGAGATTTGCGATGAATGAACGCATCGATATCGGGCAAGTCCACCCGTCGAACAAAGGGCTGCTCGTGCTGTTCTGGGCGTATGTGCTGATTCCGCTGGCTTGGGGCGTGACGAACACGCTCACGCAGGCGATCAAGCTGTTCCACTAATTGCGCAGGCGATGTTCGCGCGCGCCGGATGGCCGATAGATCGATCGGCTCACGGCGCGCGTTTTGTTTGCGGCTTGGGCGGCTGACGCTGGCCAAGCGGCGTGCAATGTTCTCAGTGCCCGCGATCCTCCACCCGGTTCAAGCTACGACGCGCCAGCACGCTCATGAAAAGCGTGCCGCACACGAGCGCCGCCATATAAACGCCTGCCATCATCCAATCCACTTCACTCACGGTCATTCTCCTTCGAATTGATCCGCGGCCGGTGCGCCGCGGGGTTGATTCACGCGATTGCAACTACGTTCTGGCCTGATTTACGGCACGCGCGCGCAAAGGTTTAGCGCGATGCAATGAACGATGTTGGCGTCACGTTGAAGGAGGATGAGAAAAGGCGCTGCGACAAATCCGACCGGTCGTTCGATTCGCAAACGTGTGCCGCGCAAACGTCGCGATCCGGGCAAGGCGGCGTGCGTCGGCGTATCGTTCGACTAGCGCCCGAGAGCGCGCAAAGACATTTCCCACAGACAAGAAAACGGTCCAAGACAATGAACACGTCCCGCCGCAGCTTCATGGTTGTCAGCATCGGCATGGGCGCGACGCTATGGCTCACGCGCGCTCGTGCCGATACCCCGCATTTGAGCGAATCCGATCCGGCGGCCGTCGCCGTCGGCTACAAGGAGGACGCTGCAAAGGTGGACAAGACGAAATACCCGAACTTCGCGGCCGGGCAGACATGTGCAAACTGCTCGCTGTATCAGGGCAAATCGAGCGACGCCTGGGGCGGTTGCACGATTTTCAGCGACAAGCTCGTGGCCGGCCCGGGATGGTGCGCGTCCTACACGAACATGTGAGGCAGGTTCAGGACACCGAATACCCGACGAAGCGCCAGACCCTGTCCGAGTCGAGAATGAACGACACCGTCTCGGACCGCGTTCGATTGCTCCGACTGAACTGGGTGTCGAAGCGAACGTTGATGTACGCGCCGGCGGGAATATTGCCGCTGCCGTCGTAGCGATAATGCCTCACGCCCATCGGCATGCGCAGGCCCGGCTGACCGAGCGGCGAGCGGTCCTGCGCGACCTTCTTCATGAAGTCATCGCGCGAAACGATCTGTTTGGCGAGCGGCGAGCCCTGATCCCACACCACTCCCGCCTTGTCCTGGTCGATCAGCTTGATGATCTCCATTGCCGCCTGCCCGATATCCTGATCCTGCTTGTCGAGCGAGGCCTGTTGTTCCGGCGTGAGCGCCCGGACGACCGGGGGACGATTCTGCTGCTGCGCGGGCGGCGCTTGTTGCGCCTGACACGCGATGCTGGTCGATATAAGCAGAAGCGCGGCCAGCGAGAGGTTGATGCTTGCTTTCATGTTTCGGACGACGAGAGTTTCTCCAGCGCGGATTGTATCGCTGCCGGTTGCCGACTCGCGGGATACAGTAAGAAACACTTAGTTTCGGAATCTGCATGCGCAGCGCTCGTCCGATCGAGCACGCGCCTTGCTGGCCGAAAAAGCGAAGGGCAACTCGCAACGCTACGCCGAGGTCGAACATGCGACTCGTCGACTGGAACATTCAATGGGGACGCGGCGTGGACGGCCGCGTCGATCTCGCGCGCATCGTCGCCGAAGCGAAAGCGCTGCACGACTTCGACGTCCTCTGCCTGCAGGAAGTGACGCGCGGCTTTCACGAAAGCGAACAGGCCGGCGGGCTCGCGGGCCGCCCGAACGCCGATCAGTTCGCCGAGCTCGAAGCGCTGATCCCCGGCGCGACCGTCATCGACGGCATCGGCTCCGACCTGCCGCCGGTCGGCGCGGGCATCGCGCGGCGTCAGTTCGGCAATGCGATCGTCAGCCGTTTGCCCGTGCGTCAGGTGCTGCGCCACTCGCTGCCCTGGCCGGCCGATCCCGCGAAGCCGTCGATGCTGCGCATTGCGCTCGAAGCCGTCATCGAGACCGACGTCGGCCCATTGCGCATCATCAGCACGCATCTGGAGTTCTATTCGGAGAAGCAACGGCTCGCGCAAGTCGCACGTCTGCGCGAACTTCATGCCGAAGCGTGCGCGCACGAACGCCGGCCCGCGAAAGCCGAGAGCCAGGCTAGCCCGTTCGCCGATACCGCGCGGCCCGCTTCGGGAATCGTCTGCGGCGACTTCAACAGCGCGTTCGACGCAGCGGCGTATCGCGCGATGCTCGAACCGCTCGCCGATGCGCCCGCGTTCGTCGATGCATGGACTTGCGCGCATCCGAACGAACCGCGCGCGGCGACCGTCGGCCTGTACGATCACGAGCAATGGCCCGACGGCCCGTTCGCATGCGACTTCATCTTCGTCACCGAAGACCTGAAGCCGCGCATCGCCGGATGCGAAGCGGATCAGTCGAGCCGGTCATCGGATCATCAGCCGATGTGGCTCGAACTGCGCTAAGCGCCCTCTAAGCGCCCCCTTCCCGCGACAGGCCGTAGAGCGCCTGCAACACCGCGGCGCGCGCCTGACCGACGATCATGCCGCGCCAGATATCGTCGTCGATGTAGAACGCCGCGCGAATCTGGCGGCGAATCTCGGTCTTCAATGCATCGGCCGCGTCCGGATGATGACGCACCCACACGTCCGCGCGCAGCATGTCGAGCATGTCGGTGAGCGGCACGGTGCCGTACTCGATCGCAATCGATGCGGTCGCGGCATGCGCGCACGTCTGCCGCAACGTGTCGAGCAAGGGACCGGCGACATCCGCCGCGATCGAGGTGCCGTCGGACGGGCTCGTCACGTCCGCGCCCCACCAGCGCCGCGCGCGCTCCACATCGCCGACGCATATCTTCGCGCCGAAGCCGGCCGGTCCGAGTCCCGTATGAAAATCGATCCAGCCTATCGCCGTGCACGGCTCGCCATACTCCGCGAGCACGTTGCGCATCGTGCGCGTGCTCCACGCGGTTTGCGCGCCG
Source organism: Caballeronia glebae (assembly GCF_001545035.1). GTDB lineage: Bacteria > Pseudomonadota > Gammaproteobacteria > Burkholderiales > Burkholderiaceae > Caballeronia > Caballeronia glebae. The sequence continues at coordinate 112,378 of NZ_FCOJ02000019.1, read as the reverse complement.
CCGTAGAACATGCCTTGCGCATGCGTGTACTGGCCCGTCGTCACGGCTTGCTGATAAGCCCATTGCCCGCGCGTGTCGATATACGCGCGAATCGCCGCGACATTCGCTGCATCGGGCGGCCAGCTCGCGGGAATCAGCAAGTCGTGCAGTTCCGCATAGCCCGGATTGCGCGGGAACGGCTCGTCGAAATTCACGCTGTTGCGATTCAGATCGACGTTGCCTTCGGTCGTGCGGCTCAGATACGAAAAGCCGTATGGATTGATCGCGTGGACGAGCAGCATCGCGACGCCGAGTTTCGCCATCAGCGCGGGCAACACGTCGTCGCGCATCAACGCGATCTGCGCGCCCGAGCCGCAAAAGCCCTCGACGCCATGCGTCGCCGATGTAAGCACGAGCAGGCGCTTCGCATCGGCGGGACCGATGCGCACGACATCCGTGGCGAGCGTCTCGCCTTCCAGACCGTCGACGCCTTCGAGCACGCGCGTGTCGACGGCGAGTCGTCGCTCGGCGGCCGTGTCGAGAAATCTCCGGCGCGCTTCGCGATAGGTCGATGAAAACATGTCGGTCTCCTCAAGCGCGCGCGAGAAACTTCTCGACGAGCCGCACCCAATAAGTCGAGCCGAGCGTGAGCACGTCGTCGTTGAAATCGTAGCTGCTGTTGTGCAGCATGCAGGGGCCGATTCCGTGGCCGTGATCGCGATGCTCGCCCCGTCCATTGCCGATATACCCATAGCAGCCCGGGCGCTCCAGCAGCATGAACGAAAAGTCCTCCGCGCCCATCGTCGGATCGACGTTCATATTCACCTTTTGCGCGCCGGCGACGTCGCGCATCACGCCGAGTGCGAACGCCGTCTCCGGTTCCGTGTTCACCGTCGGCGGATAGTTGCGTATGAAACTAACTTCGGCCTTGCAACGATACGCGGCCGCCGTCGCCGTGACGATCTCCTTCATGCGCGTCTCGATCAGATCGAGCACGTCGACGGAAAACGTGCGCACGGTGCCGGCGAGCGTCGCGGTCGTGGGAATCGCGTTGACCGCGTGACCCGCCTGCATGCGCGTGATCGAGAGCACGGCGGCGTCGATCGGACGTTTGTTGCGCGTGACGATGCTCTGCAGGCCCGTGCCGATTTGCAGCGCGGTGAAGACGGGATCGACGCCGTCGTGCGGAATCGCCGCATGCGCGCCCACGCCTTCGATGCGGATCTCGAACTCGTTGCTCGATGCCTGCGTCGCGCCGACGCGCGCACCGAATTCGCCCGCCGGCATGCCCGGCCAGTTGTGCAGCGCGAACACGGAGTCGACGGGAAAGCGCTCGAACAAACCATCTTCGATCATCGCTTTCGCGCCGCCGCCGCCTTCTTCCGCAGGCTGAAAGATGAAGACGACCGTGCCGTCGAAATCGCGATGCTTCGCGAGATATTGCGCCGCGCCGAGCAGCATCGCGGTGTGTCCGTCGTGACCGCACGCATGCATCTTGTTCTCGTGGCGCGACGCGTGCTCGAAGGTGTTCAGCTCGGGAATGGGCAGCGCGTCCATGTCGGCGCGCAGGCCGATCGCGCGCTTGCTCGCGCCTTTTCTCAACACGCCGACGACGCCCGTCTTGCCGAGCCCGCGCGTCACTTCGATATCCCAGCTTTCGAGCTTTTGCGCGACGAGTTCGGCGGTGCGCGCTTCTTCGTAGCAAAGTTCGGGATGCGCGTGGATATCGCGGCGAATAGCCTGGATTTCGTCGCGCGACTGGGCGATCTCGGGAATGATCGACATGCTTTCCTCGTGTGTTGTTGAGTGACCGGAGCATTGTCGATGGCCGGAATTCACAGCGAAAGCTGATATTTCTTGTCCGTGACTTAAGGAAAGCTTTAGCTTTCGCCCGGCGCGACAGCGCCGTGCGAACGCGTGCGGATGCGTTCCTGCACGAGGTTCATCACCGCGTGGCGGTCGTGAATTCTGCGCTCCAGCATGCCGACGACACGGCGCGGCGTATTCTTCGCGAGCGGTATCACGCGCAGTGCCGAATCGCTCGCCCACGAGCCGTATTCCAGCAGCGGCACGACGGAAACGCCCGTACCCTGCCGCACCAGCTCCACGATCACTTCGAGCGAATTCAGTTCGAGGAACTCGTTCACCGCGAGGCGGTTGTGCTTCAACGCGCGGTCGATCAGCGCGCCCGTGCGCTGCGCGCGATCGAAACGCAGAAAGGGCCGGCTCGCGAGCATCTCCGCTGCATTCGCGCCCGCGCTGGCCGGCGAACCGATCGCGACGAGCGGCTCCGAATAAAGCGGCGTCCAGTTCAGGCTCGCCGGCGTCTTGCCCGCCATCTCGACGATCACCGCCGCATCGATTTCGCCCGCCTCGACTTGAGGCGCGAGCGCGAGCGCCTTGCCGGTGAAAAGCCGCACATCGAGCCGCGGATACTGACCTTTCAGTTCGGTGACGACGGACGCGAGCGCGCCCATCGCCGAATCGACCGCGCCGATGGAAACCGACCCGGCAATCTCGTCGTCGAGACCGGTGAGACGCATGCTGTCGTACAACGCGACGATGCGCTCGGCCTGCGGCAACACTTGCTTGCCGATGCTCGTCAGCCGATTCGTGCGGCCCACGCGATCGAAGAGCGGCCGCTTCAGATCGTCCTCCAGGGATTGCATCTGCATGCTTACGGCGGCTTGCGTGAGCGCGACTTTCTCGGCGGCGGCGGCGAAAGAACCGTAACGCGCGACGGCGATAAACGTGCGCAAAAAGCGAATGTTGCTCATCGTGCCTAGGGACAACCCGAATCGTTCGATCAGGTTTGCTTGAGTGTCAGTTCAGAAATTCTATATTTTCTTATTTCAACTCGGCGTAATGTTTGCGTGTTGCTGCGGCTCGCGCGTGCCCTGTGCGAGCCAACAAAAAAGCGGATGTCGTCGCCCCCGATCCATCGCCCCATGCCCACGGAGTGCATTCGATGAGCACCGTACTACCTGCAGCCCACGCGGCCCAAGAGAACGCCGCGCTCAACCTGTCCGGCCGACGAGCGATCGTCGTGTCGACCATCGGCAACGCGCTCGAATGGTTCGACTTCATGGTCTACGGCTTCTTCGCCGTCATCATCGCCAAGCTGTATTTTCCCGCAACGAATCCCACCATCTCACTGCTCGCGACCTGGGCCACCTTCGGCGTCGGCTTTCTGACGCGCCCGCTCGGCGGCATCGTGCTGGGCGCGATCGCGGATCGCGTCGGGCGCAAGTCGGCGCTCACGCTCACCATTTCGCTCATGGCGGTCGGCATCGCGATCATCGCGTTCGCGCCGACGTATGCGGCTATCGGCATCGCCGCGCCGTTGTTGATGCTCCTCGGCCGGTTGATCCAGGGCTTTTCCGCGGGCGGCGAGGTCGGCTGCGCGACGGCGTTTCTCGTCGAATATGCGCCCGCCGACAAGCGCGGTTATTTCGGCAGCTTCCAGATGGTCGCGCAGGCCGCGGCGAGTCTCGCGGGCTCGTTCTTCGGCGCGGTGCTCACGCGCACGCTGAGCCCCGAGCATCTGAATAGCTGGGGCTGGCGCGTTCCGTTCATGGTCGGTCTTCTGATCGTGCCGGTCGGTCTGTATCTGCGCTCGAAGCTCGATGAGTCGCCGGTGTTCGTCGAGAAGGCGCAAAAGAACGAACTCAGCGCGCGCCCGATCCGCGACACCGCCACGAAGCACTGGACCTCCGTGCTCGCGGGCTTTGGCCTCACGGTGTTCGGCACCATCGGCACGTACATCTTTCTGCTGTATCTGCCGACGCACGCAACGCGCGTGCTGCACATGGCGCTCACCGACGGCCTCATCAGCTCGTCTATCGGCGCGCTTGTCTATCTCGTCTGCTGCCCGATATTCGGCCGCCTGTCCGACCGTATCGGCCGCAAGAAGCTGATGGCGAGCGCACTCGTGCTGTCGCTCGTCACCGCGTATCCGATCTTCGCCGTGCTCACCGCGCATCCGAGTCTGCCGATGCTGATCGTCTGTCAAGCGCTCCTGATGACTTACCTCGGCATCTTCCAGGGCTGCTATCCCGCGTTCATCTCGGAGCTGCTTCCTTCGAGCGTGCGCTCGACGGGCATCTCGGTGAGCTACAACGTCGCGGTGATGATCTTCGGCGGCTTCGCGCCGGCCATCGTGCAATGGCTCACGATGACCACGGGCGATCCGCTGTCGATCTGCTACTACGTGATCTTCGGCAGCGCGGTCGCGCTCGTGACGATCCTCCCGCTGCGCGACCGCTACAGCGAGGCCCTTCAGTAAGCCTGCTGCAACGCGTTCGCAAAGGAAGGAGAATGGGCGGCCCGCCGGAAGATCCGCGCACTTAAGTCTGATTTAAGGATGCGCGCTTACGCTTTAGTCTGACCGACCCACCCTCCTTCTGGCCGCGCAAGCGGCCGTTTTTTTTGGAGCGACGCGATGCAGATGATTCTCCGCATGATCCTGATCCTCGTCGCGCTCGTCATCTTCACGACGGTCGGCGTGTTCCTCCTTTCCCTTTTCGCGCGGGCCGTGCTTACGCACTGAAGCCTTTCGCCGCTCGCGGGCATGCTTCGTGCGCCCGCAGCATCGCAAGGCCCGCGCAGCTTTCGATCGAGAAAGTTTCGCGGCGGATGCCTATACTGGCTGAGTGTCGTCTTTCGCCGCATTGCCGGCGCGTGAAGGTCCTGCGCCGCTGCGCAGACCCTTCTTCGCCGCCCCTTTCCTCCGCGCTCCGGCGCGCGACACGCCTCGCCGCATCTTCGCCTCTCTTACGCTCTGCCGCTTTATCGCCGCATTCGTGCAGCAGCTTGCTGCGCAATTCCAGGAGATTGCCCGATGCCACAACGTCACATCCCCCAATCCAAAACAACGCACGCCGATACGCCCAACAAAACGCTCGCGCCGACGCTGGCCGCAGCGGAAGATTCGACCGTCACCTTCACGATGACCGTCAACGGCCGCAGCGAGACGCTCTCGCTCGATCCGCGCACGACCTTGTTAGATGCATTGCGCGAGCATCTTCATCTGACCGGCACGAAAAAAGGCTGCGATCACGGCCAATGCGGCGCATGCACCGTTCACGTGAACGGCCGTCGCGTGAACTCGTGTCTGTGCTTCGCCGCCGCTTGCGAGGGCGACACGATCGCGACGATCGAAGGCATCGGCGATGTCGAGGCGCTGCATCCGTTGCAGGCGGCGTTCGTCGAATGCGACGGCTATCAGTGCGGCTACTGCACGGCCGGTCAGTTGATGTCGGCGGTGGCGCTGCTCGATGAACCAATCGGCCCGAGCGACGACGACGTGCGCGAAGCGATGAGCGGCAACCTGTGCCGCTGCGGCGCGTATCAGAACATCGTCGGCGCGATCCAGTCGGTTCGTGCGACAAAGCCTTCGTCGAAATAAGGAGAGCGACATGGACATGTTTCAGCTCTCCCGCGCGCGCGACATGCGCGACGCGATCAATGCGGGCGCGCTCGCGCATACCGCGCAGCAAGGCGCGGAAGTGCGCTTTCTCGCGGGCGGCACGACGCTGCTCGACCTGATGAAGCTCAACGTCGAGCGGCCGATGCGCGTCGTCGATATCAGCCGTCTGCCGCTCGACAAGATCGAGGAAACGGCGGACGGCGGCGTGCGCATCGGCGCGACTTCGCGCAACTCCGATCTCGCGCATCATCCGCTGATCCGTGATCGTTACGCGGTGCTCTCGCAAGCGGTGCTCGCGGGCGCGTCCGTGCAATTGCGCAACATGGCGACGACCGGCGGCAACATCCTGCAACGCACCCGTTGCGTGTATTTCCGCGATACGACGTCGCCTTGCAACAAGCGCGAGCCGGGCAGCGGCTGCTCCGCGATTGACGGCTTCAATCGCATGATGGCGATCATGGGCACGAGCGAATCGTGCATCGCGAGCAATCCATCGGACATGTGCGTCGCGCTGCAGGCGCTCGAAGCGACGATTCACGTCGAAGGCACGGGCGGCAAGCGCGCGATTCCCATCGACGAGTTCTTCCTGCTGCCGGGCACGACCCCGGATCGCGAGAACGTGCTCGACGCGGGCGATCTCATCACGCACGTCACCTTGCCGCCGCCGGTCGAAGGCGCGCGTTCGGCTTATCTGAAGCTGCGCGATCGCGCGTCGTATGAGTTCGCGCTGGCGTCGTCGGGTATCGTGATCGGCGTGAAGGACGGGCGCATCGAGCATGCGCGCGTGGGGCTTGGCGGTGTCGGCACGAAGCCGTGGCGATCGCGCGAGGCGGAGAAGGAACTGCTGAACGCGGCGCCCGACGAAGCCACGTTCAAACGCGCCGCCGACGCCGCGCTCGCCGATGCGAAGCCGCAAAGCGAAAACGGCTTCAAGGTAGAGCTATCGAAGCGCTGCATCGTGCATACGCTCAAGCTGGTCACTACGCAAACTTCTTGAGGATCGCTAAATGTCAACGGCGCCCGATATCAAACCGTCCGCATTCATCGGACGGCCCCAGACGCGCATCGACGGACCGCTGAAGGTCTGCGGCCGCGCGACTTACACTTCCGACGTCGACTTGCCCGGCATGCTGTATGCCGTGCCGGTCGGCAGCACCATCGCAAGCGGCAAGATCGCATCGCTCGAATTCGCCGCCGCGCAAGCCATGCCCGGCGTGAAGCTGATTCTTCATCGCGGCAATATCGGCCGCTTCTATCGCATCTCCGGCAACTCGATCGAGACCGGTTTCGTCGACGAGAATCGCCCGCCTTTCGAAGACGACATCATTCGCTATTACGGGCAATACGTTGCGCTCGTCGTCGCTGAGACGTTCGAAACGGCGAGCGCCGCGGCCGCCGCGATCAAGGTCAGTTACGACAAGACGCCACACGATGTGAGCGCGACGCTCGATGCCGACGGCAAGCTCGACGTCCAAAGCGAACGCGGCGAGCCGGACAAGGCGTTCGACGACGCGCCCGTGAAGATCGACGAAACCTATGTGACGCCCGTCGAAACGCATAACCCGATCGAATTGCACGCGACCGTCGCGCACTGGAACGGCGAAAGCTATACGTTCTATGAGACGAGCCAGGCGGTCGCGAATCATCAGGGCGCGCTGATGCAGATGATGGGTCTGCCGAAAGAGAAAGTGCGCGTGATCTCGCGCTATCTCGGCTCGGGCTTCGGCGGCAAGCTGTGGATGTGGCCGCATTCGCTGCTCGCCGCGGCCGCGACGCGGCAACTGGAGCGTCCGGTAAAACTCGTGCTGTCGCGCAAGATGATGTTCCAGAACGTCGGGCACCGGCCGACCACGCGGCAACGCGTGCGGCTCGCGGCGACGCAGGACGGCAAGCTCGTGTCGTTGCAGCATGATTTCGTGAATCACGAGGCCATTGCCGACGATTACGTGGAAGATTGCGGCGAAGCCACGCCGTCGATGTACACCACGCCCAATCTGCGCGTGACGAGCGGCACGGTCAAACGCAACGTCGGCTCGCCCACGTCGATGCGCGGCCCTGGCGCTGTGCCCGGCCTCTTCGCGCTCGAATCGGCGATGGACGAACTGGCCCTCGCGTTGAAGATCGATCCGGTCGAGTTGCGCCTGCGCAATGAACCGGAAGTCGATGAAAGCAGCGGCTTGCCGTTTTCGTCGCGGCATTTCGTCGAATGCCTGAAGACGGGCGCGGAGAAATTCGGCTGGGCCAAGCGCACGCCGGAAGTCGGCTCGATGAAGCGCGACGGTCTCACGCTCGGCTGGGGCATGGGTGCGTGCAGTTGGCCGGGGCTGCGCTTCTCGGCGGAAGCGACCGTCGATCTGCGCGCGGACGGCACCGCGCGCGTCGCATGCGGCACGCAGGACATCGGCACGGGCACTTACACGATCCTCGCGCAACTCGTCGCGGAGCATACGGGCATCGCGCTCGACAAGATCGAAGTCGGCCTCGGCGATACGTCGCTGCCGCTCGGTCCCGTGTCGGGCGGATCGGCGGCGACGGCATCGGTGATTCCGGCGGTTTCCGATGCGGTGCGCGCGGCCATCAAGACGCTGCTTGCGCGCGCCGCGAAGATCGAAGGATCGCCGTTCAAAGGCGCGAAGGCCGAAGAACTTGCGTTGAGCGACGGCCATGTGCATCGCAAGGGCGACCGTCCGGAAAGCGGCGTGCCGTTCGCGCGCATACTCGAAGCGGCCAAGTTGCATGCGGCATCGGGCAGCGGAAGCGCGAAAGGCGGCTTCGACGATCCGCTCAAGAAGAAGTGGTCGATCCATTCATACGGCGCGCATTTCGCCGAAGTGACGTGGGAGCCGGCGACCGCGCGCCTACGCGTGAACCGCGTCGTGACCGTGATCGATGCGGGCAAGATCCTCAATCCGCGCGCCGGCCGTAATCAGATCGAAGGCGCGGTCGTGATGGGTGTAGGCATGGCGCTCTTCGAGCACACGGTCTACGACGAGCGAAGCGGCGCGCCAGTGAACAGCAGCCTCGCGGATTACGTCGTCGCGACCAATGCCGACACGCCGAAGATGGACGTCACGTTCCTCGATTATCCCGACACGATCTTCAACGAGCTGGGCGCGCGCGGTATCGCGGAGATCGGGTTGGCGGGCATCGCGGCGGCGATCACGGGTGCGGTGTATCACGCGACCGGCGTGCGCGTGCGAAAGCTCCCGGTGATGATCGAGGACTTGTTGAAGGCGTAGCTTCGATCTCATTGCGCTGTTCTCGCGGCCCGGCTTTCGTGCGGCTTATTAACGCGAAAGCCGGGCCGATTCAAATTCGTATAATGAGGCTCGCCGCGAATCGAATGGCGAATCGCTCACTCATCGGGACACGAATTGAAAGACCGCAACGCGAAGCCGCTCACGGAGCACGAACTCGATCGCCTGGAAGTCTTGCTCGATTCCTTCGGCGATGAGGCGATGACCCTCGAAATGGTCGACGGCTTTTTCGCTGCGCTGATTTGCGGCCCTGAACTCGTCTTGCCGCACGAATGGCTTCCCGCGGTGCTGGGCACAAACGCTTCGCCCGCGAACGAAAAGAACGCCGAGAAGACGCTGCAACTGCTGATTCGTCACTGGAACACCATCGCGGACGATCTCGAAGTCACCCTGCACGAAGACGCCGTTTATCTGCCCGTGCTGTCGCTTGACGAAGAAGACCGCGTCGTCGCCAACGAGTGGGCCGAGGGTTTCATGGCGGGCATGGACATGCGCCGCGAAAGCTGGACCGACTTGTTCGACGACGAGGAGCGCGCGGAATGGTTGCTCCCGGTATTGACGCTCTATCACGAGGACGACCCCGACCCCGAACTTCGGACCGACCCGGAAGCATTCGAAGATCGCGACGAGATAATCCAGGAAATGATCGCGGGCCTGACTCATATCTACCGCTACTTCGACGCGCGCCGGAAAGAAAACGCGCTGCGCGACGCGCCCGAGCCGATGCGGCGCACAAGCGAGAAAGTCGGCAGAAACGAGCCGTGCCCGTGCGGCAGCGGACGCAAGTACAAGCATTGCTGCGGGGCGAATGCTTCGACGTAAGATTCGAACGGCGCGCGGCAAAAACGCTATGCTAGACTGGATTTGCAGCCTGATTCCGGCTGCATTTCATTGGAACGCTCACCCGCAAAAGCCATGAAGCCGTCCGCCGCCCTGCAAGCCCACCGTGAAGACATTCGCCGCGTCGTCGAAGCGCATCGTGCGAAGAACGCGCGTATCTTTGGCTCGGTCGCACGCGGCGAAGATACGGAGGAAAGCGACCTCGATCTGCTCATCGATCCCACGCCGAGAACTTCATTGCTGGACATCGGTGCAATTCGCCACGAGTTGCACGAACTGCTCGGCGTAACAGTCGACGTCCTTACTCCGGGTGCGCTTCCCGACAGGACTCGCGATGCAATCATCGCAAGCGCTATTCCCGTATGAGCCGGGACGCATCGACCTTGCCCGAGTACATCGATCACGTACTCACGGCGATACGACGCATCAGCCGTTATATCGATGGATTGGACGAAGCGTCGCCATCCGCGAAGACCTCCCCGCTCTCGGCCGGCAGTTCCAGTTGCTCGCCGACGACTTGAAAGGCGGCGGCCAGGCTTCCCGTTGATACGCCCGCCTGCGGCCTCACGCAGGCACATGCATTGCACATCCTCGCCGCTTCGCCCCTCCCCCAAGACGCGCTACCATAGGCACCAGCCCATTCCCCAAACCCCTGTGTAGCAGCAAATCTCAGCCGGAGTGCCCATGAACGACATGATCAAACAACACGGCCTGCAGGTCGACGCGAGTCTCGCGAAATTCGTCGACGAAGAAGCCATCCCCGGCACGGGCGTCGATAGCGCGTCCTTCTGGAAGGGATTCGATGCCATCGTCCACGATCTCGCGCCGAAAAACCGCGCGCTGCTCGCCGAGCGCGACCGGCTCCAGACCGAACTCGACAACTGGCATCGCAGCAACCCCGGCCCGGTGCGCGATCCGCGCGCCTATCGCAAGTTTCTCGAAGAGATCGGCTATATCGTTGCCGCGCCCGCGCACGTGCAGGCGAGCACCGCCAATGTCGATCGTGAAATCGCCGAGCAGGCCGGACCGCAACTCGTCGTGCCGCTCTCTAATCTGCGCTATGCGCTCAACGCCGCCAACGCGCGCTGGGGCAGCCTCTACGATGCGCTCTACGGCACCGATGCCATCGACGAAAACGACGGCGCCGAGCGCACCGCGCAGTTCAATCCGAAGCGCGGCGCGAAGGTCATCGCGTACGCGCGTGCGTTCCTCGACGACAATGCGCCGCTCGATCACGGCTCACACGCCGAGGCGACCAAGTACGGCGTCGAGCAAGGCAAGCTCGTCGTCACGCTGAAAGACGGGAGCAAGACCGGGCTCGCCAACGCCGAACAGTTCGCGGGCTATCAGGGCGACGCGAAGGAACCGTCCGGCATTCTGCTCAAGCACAACGATCTGCACTTCGAGATTCAGATCGACGCGAGCAACTTGATCGGCAAGACGGATGCGGCGCACGTGAAGGACGTGCTGATGGAAGCGGCCGTGAGCACCATCATCGACTGTGAAGATTCGGTCGCGGCCGTCGACGCCGCCGACAAAACGCAGCTCTATCGCAACTGGCTCGGCCTGATGCAAGGCCATCTCGCCGAGCAGGTGACGAAGAACGGCAAGACCTTCACGCGCGAGATGAACCCCGACCGCGTGTACACCTCGCCCGACGGCGCGAAGACACTCTCGCTGCACGGACGTTCGCTCCTGTTCGTGCGCAACGTCGGCCATCTGATGACCAATCCCGCCGTGCTCGACCGCGACGGCAACGAGATTCCCGAGGGCATCCTCGACGCGGTAATGACCGTGCTCGGCTCGATGCACGATCTCAAGAACAAGATGAACTCGCGCACGGGTTCCATCTATATCGTGAAGCCGAAGATGCACGGCCCCGCCGAAGTGGCGTTCGCCGACGAGCTTTTCACGCGCGTCGAAGACCTGCTCGGCCTGCCGCGTCACACGATCAAGATGGGCATCATGGACGAGGAGCGCCGCACGAGCGTCAACCTCAAGGCATGTATCGCGGCGGCGGGCGCGCGCGTCGCGTTCATCAACACGGGCTTTCTGGACCGCACCGGCGACGAGATGCATTCGTCGATGGAAGCCGGCCCGATGATGCGCAAGGGCGACATGAAGTCGTCGAAGTGGATCGCCGCGTATGAGCGCAGCAACGTGCTCGTCGGCCTGAACACCGGCTTGCGTGGCCGCGCACAGATCGGCAAGGGCATGTGGGCGATGCCCGACCTGATGCACGCGATGCTCGAACAGAAGATCGCGCATCCGAAGGCCGGCGCCAACACTGCATGGGTGCCCTCGCCCACGGCGGCCACGTTGCACGCGCTGCACTATCACATGGTCGACGTGCAACAGGTTCAGCAAGAGCTTGAAAACATCGACTACGACGGCCAGAAAAACGAGCTGCTCGACGGCTTGCTGACGATTCCCGTGGTCGACGCGCCGTCATGGTCGGAAGACGACATCAGGAACGAAATCGAGAACAACGCGCAAGGCATTCTCGGTTATGTCGTGCGCTGGGTCGATCAGGGCGTCGGTTGCTCGAAGGTGCCGGACATTCACGATGTCGGCCTGATGGAAGATCGCGCGACGCTGCGCATTTCGAGCCAGCACATCGCGAACTGGCTGCGTCACGGCATCGTCACGGAAGAGCAGGTTCGCGCGACGCTCGAACGCATGGCCGCCGTCGTCGACAAGCAGAATGAAGCCGATCCGACCTATCGCCCGATGTCGCCCGCGTTCGACAGTTCGTTCGCGTTCAAGGCCGCGTGCGCGCTCGTCTTCGAAGGACGCACGCAACCGAGCGGCTATACGGAACCGCTGCTGCACAAGTTCCGTCTCGCCGCAAAGCAATCGCTGTAACGTTGCAAGGCGCGCGCACGCGTTTCGGCGTGTGCGCGCTGTCGTTCACTGCTCCGACCAGAGCTTGCCCGCGGTCGCCCAGTTCTCGCGCTTCACGTCCGTCAGAACGATGTCCACCGAGCCCGGCTCGCAGCCGAGCGTCTCGCACGTCGTGCGCGTGATCGCCTCGACGAACTTGCGCTTCTCTTCCACCGTGCGGCCTTCGAACAGTTGAATGTTGAATGTGGGCATGCCGTTGATCTCCTTCAGAAAGAATTAATCGCGATACGACGCGTCGATGCGATCGAGCTTGCGCAATAGCGCGGGCCATTCGAGCGCGCCTTCGACGGCGTCGTCATCACGCAGTTGCGCCGCAGTGCGCGTGACGACTTCCGGCGTCGGCACGATCATCTTGCCCACGCCGCCAAGCGCGCGAAGCTGAATATCGCATGCCTTGACGAGCATATCCATCAGCACATAAGCCTCGGCGATGGTGCGCCCGAGCGTGAGCGGGCCATGATTGCGCAGCAACATCGCGCGATGCGCGCCAAGACTTTTGACGAGCCGCTCGCCTTCCGCCGGCGAGAACGCGAGCCCTTCGTAATCGTGGTACGCGAGATGGCCATGAAAGCGCATCGCGTGTTGAGACGCGGGCAGCAGGCCGTGCGCCTGAGTCGAAACCGCGATCGCCTCGTGCACGTGCAGATGCATCACGCACACGGCATCCTCGCGCGCGGCGTGGATCGCGCCGTGCAGCGCGAAGCCCGTCGCGTTCACCGGATGCGCGCTCTCGCCGATCACGTTGCCGTCGATATCGATCTTGACGAGATTCGACGCCGTGACTTCATCGAACGAAAGCCCGAACGGATTGATGAGAAAGCGCCCCGGCTCGCCCGGCACGCTCGCGGAAATATGCGTGTAGACGACATCGTCCCAGCCGTTGAGCGCGACCAGCCGATACGCGGCGGCGAGATCGACGCGCGCGGCTTCTTCGGCGGCGGTGCGCGGTCCGCTTTCCGCGATCCTGCGCTCAGGCGTGTGGGTGAACGACATGTGAGTCTCCTTGTTTCGATGATCCGGACAGGCGCCGTTCGAGCGCGATCACCGCCCACGACGCCAGCACGAACGGCGCAGTCAGCGCGGCGATGCCGATGCAATCAATCACGCGCTCGATCAGCACCGCCGCGACGAGCGCGACGAGCGCATAACGCTTGCCGAGCGGCGCGGCCGCGAGCGCCGCAAGCGCCGCATTGAAGCCGCACGCACCCGAGAGCACGACTGAGTCGCTCGCGCCGCCGAGCCCGTGCAGCGCCGCGCCGAGCGCGCTGCCCGCGAGCGCCCAGCCCGCCTGCGATGGCCGCGACGCGAACAATGCCGCCGCGATCAACGCGCCGGGAAGCGCGCCGGTCGCGAAGGTGATCGGCGCGAGACCCGCGAATGCGGCCTGGAGCATCGGAATGAAACCGGCGGCGACTTGCGGAATCGCGCCCGTATCGCCGCGCTCGATCAGGAGCGGCAGCCAGCACCAGGTCACGATGATGGCGGGGCTGGAAAAGATCGGCAAGCGGTAGCGCGAGAGGACGCGCGTGAGCGTGTTGGCGAGGAAAGTGGCGAACATCGCCGCGACGATCGCGACGGCGGTAGCGCGCGACGGATCGTCGAGAAACGCGAACGCGGCCAGCGCCGCGAGCGCGCCGTTGAAGCCGTAGAGATCGTCGCGAAACGCGGGGGCGTCGTCATTCTCGACGATCACGCTGATGACATTGCCCGTCACCGCGCCGATCAAAAGCCCGCACGCGAGGCGCGGACTCGCGCACAGCACGGCGAAAAAGAGCAGCGCGCCCGTCGCGGCGTTGCGCTGAAGCACGATCTGCCCGATCGCGCGGGAGAAGCTGCGGAGCTGATCGCCGAAGGCGGCGTTCGAATGGAAAGCGGTGGACATGCTGGACGGCGACGGCACGGAAAGCCGCCAGCATAGAACAGTCGGCGCGCGCCGTGCGGCGGCGGGCCGAATAACCTGTATGTGGCTTGAAGCAGACGGCGCGGCGAGCGCCGCGCCAGAGAACTGAAGCTTAGTTGTACGCCAGCGGCGTCAGCGGCGTCGGCTCGCCGACACCCGGATTCGCCAGAGAGAGGGCCGCGCTCATTTTCACGATTTCCGTGACGTTTTCGCGGAAATTTGGGTGCTTTTCCCAGGTGATATAGCTCGCGTCCATGACGGCGGACAGAGTAAGCAAAGCGAAAGCAATTTTTTCGAGCACTTCGTAGCGGCGGCGCATGATCTGTTCCTCAAACTTTGCGGGCATTTTAACAGGCTTAAGGGTTTTCCCCTAGCCGCATGTTGCAATGCCGCAAATCGCTCGCCGCTACTGCGATTGCGTTCCGGCCCTTTTCGCCGGAACGTCTTCCGTCTGGTCACATCGACGCTTCGAGCATCGCCTCGTAATCCGCGCTCGACGCCTCGCGCGGATTCGTCTTATGACTGTGATCCTTCAGCGCGCCCGCGACGATGCGCGGGAACAGTTCGCGCGTCACACCGAGCGCCGCCAGGCCGCGCGGCAGGCCAAGCGTCGCGGTCATCGCGCGCACCGCTTCGCCGACTTCATCGCCGGAATTCAGGCCCATCGCCTGCGCGATGCGATCGAGCTTGCCCTCTTCGCGCATCGTCGGCGCTGCGCTGTTGAATGCGATGACCGCCGGCAGGAAGATCGCGTTGAGCGTCCCGTGATGCAGTTTCGGATTGATGCCGCCGAGCGAGTGACTCAGGCTGTGCACGCAACCGAGGCCTTTCTGGAACGCGAGCGCGCCCTGCATCGACGCGCTCATCATGTTCCAGCGCGCGGCGCGGTCGGAGCCATCGCGCGTCGCGCGCTCGATGTGCCGCCACGCGCGCCACAGGCCGTCGAGCGCGATGCCGTCGGCCGGCGCGTTGAACGTGGGCGCCATGAAGGTTTCGAGGCAATGCGCGACGGCGTCCATGCCGGTCGCGGCGGTGAGCATGGGCGGCAGGCCGAGCGTCAGTTCCGGATCGCAGATCGCGACTTTCGGCACGACATGCGGCGAGATCACGCCGACCTTGCGGCCATCGTCGAGAATCAGGATCGCGCCTCGGCCCACTTCGCTGCCGGTGCCCGCGGTCGTCGGAATGGCGATGACGGGCGCGGTCTTCGCGGTGATGCGCGCGAGACCGCCCTCGATGACCGCGAAGCTTTGCAGCGGACCGTCATGCGTCGCGCACACGGCCACGCCCTTCGCGAGATCGATCGACGAGCCGCCGCCCGCCGCGATCACGCCGTCGCACCGATTCTCCTTGTACATCGCGACCGCTTCACGCACGGCGGCTTCGTTCGGATTGGGCGGGGTCGCGTCGAACACCGGCACGTCCGACGATGAACCGAGCGCATCGAGCACTCGGTCGAGCACGCCCGCCGCGCGGATGCCGGCATCGGTCACGATCAGCGGACGGCGAATGCCGATGCGTTCGCACTCGCTCGCGAGCAGGCGCACGGCGCCGAAGTCGAATTGAATCTGCGTGATGTAATTGATGAGGGGCATGAGGGTCCGAGGGAAGGTTATAGCCGTCGCCGGCACGGTGACGTGAGTATAAAAGCGCACGCGTGCGCGCGGTATTGTTACCGGTACAAGTTTTTCCTGACGCCAGTCAAACGCGGAAGTCGTCGAAGAATTTCGCGGGTTTTCCGCAAGCGGCGATTCACTAAAGTTTTCATACGAACGACCGTTATTCGCCGTATGGTCCGGCGCTATCGCGAGGGTTCAGCCATCGCCGGACCGCCGCCAAAAGCCCGCTATGGAACAACAAACTGAGGTGTTCACCCTGCCGCGCGGACGTGCGGCCACGTGGTTGCTGCACGCGGGAGCCGACATTCCCCGCGCGATCCGCGTTGCCCTCGTCGGAAGCCTGTTCGGGACGCTGCCGATTTTCGCGGGCGGCGTGCTGAACACGGTCGCCGTCGCGTGGGTGCTGGATCGCCGGCATCCGACGCCCGCCTTCCACCTCTGGCTCGCGCTCGAAATCGCCGTGTGTCTCGTGCGGCTCGTCGTGCTCGTCGTCGCACGGCGGCGCGCGCGCGAACGCAAATCCACTCTTACCGACACCTACGTGTTGCTCGCGCCGTTCTGGGGCGCGACGGTCGGCTACGGCGCGCTGGTCTCGGTGCTATCGGGCGACTGGATCGCCGCCACGCTCTCGTTTCTATCCGCCGCCGCGATGGTCGGCGGCATCTGCTTCCGCAATTTCGGCGCGCCGCGTCTCGTCGCGGTGATGATCTTTCTGTCGCTCGGGCCGTGCTGCATCGGCGCGGTGCTCGCGGGCGAGCCGACGCTCTGGCTCACGCTGCTGCAAATCCCGTTTTATCTCTTCGCGATGAGCGCCGCCGCGTGGCGTCTGAACGGCATGCTCGTTTCGACGATGAAAGCCGAACAGGAAAACGACCGCCGCGCGCGCCACGACGAACTGACCGGTCTGCTCAACCGCGCGGGCCTCTTCCAGGCGGTGCGGTCGCGCGAGCCCGGACACGCGCGCGACAGCGCACGTACCGCGCTGCTCTATCTCGACCTCGACGGCTTCAAGGCCGTCAACGACGCGCACGGTCACGAAATCGGCGACACGCTGCTCGCGCTGGTCGCGCGGCGCTTGCGGCATCTGTCGGGCGAAGGCTCGCTGGTTGCGCGGCTCGGCGGCGACGAATTCGTGATCGTCACGCCGCCGCGCGCCGATCCGCTCGCGCTCGCGGATGTCATCGTGCGCGAGCTGGCGAAGCCCTTTCTCACCGATGGCGGCGTGATGCTTGCGATCGGCGTGAGCATCGGCGTCGCGATGTTCGATCATCACCACGACGAACTCGACCGCGTGCTGCGCGACGCCGACAACGCGCTCTACGAAGCCAAGCGCGCAGGCAAGAGCCGCCGCGTTTCGGCGCGCGAATCGGCGGAATCGGCGGGCGTCGTTGCCTGAAGCGTGGGCTGGCTGACGGCTAACGCAAACTCAGCGCTTCTCTATCGCGATCGCCTTCGCATAGCCCGTTAGTTCAAGATAGCCGCGCCCTTTTCCGCCGTCGCCGTCCAACGTCACCGCGCCTTCCCAATAAAGCGCCCCGGTCGAATCGCGCGAGTCGAGTTCCTGATCGTCGATGAGCGGACTCAAGCGCCAGTGCATCCCGCCGACGCGCACGTTCATCGCCACCGGATAAACCGTGTTCGTGCGCGGCGAGCGCCATTCGCGTTCGGGCGCGAATTCCACTTCGCCCGGGCCGAATTGCCGCGTGCGGCCGTCGCGCTCGCGCAGCGCGGCGTGCGCCCAGACCGCGTGACCGTCGCGGGCGCGGACCTTGAACGCCATCAGCGCGGCGCCGTCGTCGAGATTCGCGCCGAGCCAGTCCCAACCCGCCGCATCGGATGACAACAACGTGCTGGACCATTCGTGATCGAGCCACGCGCGGCCCGTCACTTCGACGCTCGCGTTCGCCTTCCCGGACGCCGACGGCCGCACCACGCTGCCCGTCACCTTCAGTTGCGGCTCGCTGTAGTAATAGCTCGCCTGCTCCGGCGACGGACCCTTCTGCGAATAGCCCCGATCGCCCTGGATCATCGGCGGCTGGGTCGGCGTGAAGGTGAGATGAAGCGCGAAGCCAGCCGCGTCCGCGACGACCGCATAGCTGCCGTCCGCCGCGCGCGTCATGCGCCATGCGTCGAGCTTGACGTCGGTGTTGCCTGGCTTTGCGTATGCCAGGCCGAAGCCCTGCCGCGCGACGTTCTGATCGTGCACGAGCCGCCCGTACTCGGGATCGGACAGCGCCGCATGCGCGATGATCAACTGCGAGGGATCGAACGCGCTCGCGCCCGCCTGCTTCCCGGTATTCGAGCGAAAGAACGTGATCTGAAAGCCGAGCGGCCGATGATCCGGCGTGTCGAGCCAGCCGGTCGCGTACCACCATTCCGTGCGATACGGCGGATGCGCGCCGCTATCCGCCGGCCACTCGATCGCGCGGCCGGGCACGACGGGCGCGAACGCGGGCTCGTCGGCGAACGCGCTCATCGACCAAAGCAGCAACGCAAGAAGCAGCGCGCGCATCACCAGTCTTCCCGCACGGCGCGCACCGCATCGACGGAAACGGCGCGCCTTCCCGAGAGCACCGCCGTCGCGCACGACGACACCATCATCACGCACGCGATGACCGCGATCATCGCCCACGGAACGTGCAGCGACATGCTCCAGTGAAACGACTGCGGATTCACGACGAACACGAGAATCAGGCTGATCGCGAAGCCGAGCACGCAGCCCATCGCGATGCCGAGCAGCGTGAGCCATCCCGCTTCAGACGCGAGCAACGCGAGAATCTGCGCGCGCGTGACGCCGACGTGGCGCAACATGCCGAATTCACGCGAACGCGCGAGCGTCTGCATCGAGAACGTCGCGCCGACGCCGAACAGCCCGATCACGATCGCCACCGCTTCCAGCAAATACGTCACGGCGAAGCTGCGATCGAAGATGGTCAGCGTGCGCGCGCGAATCTCGCCGGGTAGCGAGAATTCGAGCGTGTCGCCGAAGGGCAGCGTTTTGATCCCGTCGATGACCTGCGCCGCGCCCGAACCCGCGCGCAACGTAATGGCGATATCGGTCGCGGTCGTGTCGCCGGTGAGCCGCCGATAGTCCGCGATACGCATTTGCAGCGCGCCCGTCTGCCGCACGTAGTCGCGCCATATCCCCGCGACGACGAAGCGCTCGCCCGCCCCGCCGAGCGGCAAGCTCACGCGCTCGCCCACGCGATAGCCGTACAGATCGGCCATCGCCTCCGAAGCCCAGACGGGCGTCTCGCCTTCGCGCCACGCGGAAGGCGGCGAGACTTCGCCGGTCATCTGCAAGGTCGCGCCGGGATCGGCGGCGTCGAGTTCGCGCGCGATCAATGCGACGGGCGGCTTCGCGGGATCGAGCGTCAGTTTCGACGCGCGCGTGAACGCCGCGTGCGCGACGCCGTCGAGCGCGGCGATGCGCATCTGCTGATCGGGCCGCAAGCCGCCGGTGTCGCCGCTCGACGCCATGCGCACATAAAGGTCCGCCGACAGCAGATGCGCGAGCCAGTCCTCCACGGACACGCGAAAGCTCGTCACCATGATCGCCATCGCGACGATCAGCGTGAAGCTGGACAGCACGCCGCCCATTGCGATCGACGCCTGCCCGGGCGCATTCGCGAGACGCGCGAGCGCGAGCGTCGCGACGGCGTTGCGCGGTTTCATCGCGCGGCGGAACACGATTGCCGTGACGCGCGGCATCAACGCGATCCCGCCGACGAGCAGCAGCGCGACGGCCATATATCCGCCGATGGGCGCATCGAAGACGGGCGGCACCTGCGTCAGCGCCGCCCCGACGCAAAGGCACGCGAGCGCGGGCCACGGCGTGCCGAGCGGCGTGAGCGCGGCCTCTTCGCTGCCCGCCTTCAACGCGGGCGCGGGCCGCGCGCGCGCCGCTTCGAGCGCGGGAACGAGCGTGCCCGCGAGCGCTACGCCGATGCCCAGCGCCAGAAAGATCGCGCTCGCGACCGGCTCGAACACGACGCGCGGCTCGACGCCCGGAAAATATCCGCCGCCGAGATCGCTGCCGAAAAAGCGCAACGCGAGCGCCGCGACCGTGAAGCCGAGCGCGATGCCGAGCACGCCGCCCACGACGCCGAGCAACGCGCCTTCGAGCATGATCTGCCGCACGAGCGACGCGCGCGTCATGCCGAGCACGCGCAGCGTCGCGAATTGCGCGCGGCGGCGCACGACACCCGCGGCCTGCGTCGAGAACACGAGAAACGCGCCCGTGAAAAGCGCGACGAGCGCAAGCACGTTCATGTTGATGCGATACGCGCGCGACAGGCGATCCGTGCGGCTTTCGATGTCCTGTGTCGCGGTCACGACGAGCCGCGCGCCGAGTTCGCGTTGCAGCGTCTGCCGGAACGCATCGCGATCGACGCCGCGCGCGAGTTGCAGATCGACGCGCGAGAGCTTGCCCGTCATGCCGAAGCGGTTCTGCACGGCGGCGACATCCATCACGGCGATGCGCTGACCGGGACGCGTGCGCGCGACGCCGCCCGCCACGCGCAGCGCTACCGGCGACGTGCCGCTTTGCAGTTCGACGTGTCCGCCGTCGCGCGCGCCGAGCCACTCACTCGCGGCGGCTGAAAGAAAGATCGCATCGCCGGCCAACACATCGAGCGATGCATCCGACGACGGCACGCCAGTCAGATCCGGCGCGATACGCTTCGCGCGAAACACATCGATGCCGAGCACCTTGAGCGGCGCGTTCTTGCCTGGAACGGCGACGTCGAGTTCGAGCACCGGACTCGCGACGGCAACGCCCGCATGCATCGCGAGCCGCGGATAAACGTTCTCGTCGATGAAAGGCTGTGCGCCGCGCACTTGCAGATCCGCTTGCCCCGAAAGACTGCGCGCGGCGGCGGAAAACTCGTTGAACGCCGCGCCGTTGATCAACTGCACCGCGTAACCGAGTCCGACGCCGAGCGCGATCGTCAGCATCGCGACGATCGCGCGGCCGCGATGACTACGCCATTGCGCGCCGAGCAGCCAGCGCGTGAGCGTGTCGAAACCCGCGCGTGTAACGGCCGTATCGCTCATTTTGCGAGCGTCGCCGCGTGCAATGCGCCGTCGCTCAGAATCACGACGCGATCCGCGAACGCGGCCGCCGCTTCCGAATGCGTGACCATGACGGTGGCGGCGCGCGTCGCCTTGGTTTCGGCGCGCAGCAATGCGAGCACTTCGTGCGCGGTCTGCGGATCGAGATTGCCGGTGGGCTCATCGGCGAGAAGCAGGCGCGGCCGATGCACCAGCGCCCGCGCAATCGCCACGCGCTGCAACTCGCCGCCGGAAAGCTGGCGCGGCATGTCGTCGCCGCGTCCGTCAAGGCCGACCGCCGCGAGCATGTCGAGCGCTGGCGCGGGCGGCATGCCGTTCAGAAGCAGCGGCACCGCGACGTTCTGATAAAGCGTCAGATGCGGCAGAACGTGAAACGCCTGGAACACGAAGCCGAGCTTTTGCCGGCGCAGGCGCGTGGCTGCATCGTCGGACAGCGTGGAGATCGATGCGCCGTCGATCAGCACTTCGCCGCTGTCGGCGTTATCGAGGCCCGCGATCAGATTGAGCAAGGTTGATTTGCCGACGCCCGAGTCGCCCATGATCGCGACGAACTCGCCCGCGCCGAGCGCGAAGTCGAGCGCGTCGAGCACGATGCGGCCGCTGCCGTAAGTCTTCGTGAGGCGGCGGCATTCGAGGGCGGGGGAAACGTTCGGGTCGGTGGGTCGCATGGCGCAATTGTCGTGGTTCTGGCTTTCGCAAGCATTGTGCCGAAGTCGCGCGCATTCGGCCTGAATCGACTGGGCGCGGGTTATCCCTTAGGCCCTTCGCATTGACTTAAATCGATGCGGAAATCAAACTGTGATCACAGATCAAAGATCAGCAAGGACATACCCGTGGCACCCCGATCCGCAGCGCAACCTATTCCGCAACTCGAAGTCATCGCCACCGAAACGATGGCGACCAAGGTTTATCAGCAACTCCGCGAGGCGATCATGAGCGGCAGTTTCGCCGCCGGTCAGCCGTTGAGTTTGCGCGGCGTCGCTGAAGCGGTCGGCCTGTCGACCATGCCCGTGCGCGCGGCGCTCACGCGTCTGCGCGCGGAAGGCGCGCTCGTCGATGGCCCGTCGCGCGGCCTCATGGTCCCGCCGATGACGCTCGATCTGCTCGAAGAGTTGCGCGACGTGCGCATTGCGCTGGAAGGCTGCGTCGCCGAACGCGCGGCCGCGCGCATGACGAACGACGACGTCGCCGCCGTGCAGCGCATCTTCGATGAAATGGATGCCCACGTCGAAGCCGACGATGCGCGCGCCTATCTGCGCTGCAACTTCGCGTTCCACACGAGCATCTACCGGCACGGTGCAAGCGAGATGACGCTCGCGACGATCCAGAACATGTGGATGCGCATCGGTCCGTTCCTGAACATGGTCGCGCCCGACGTGGCGCACATGCGCGTGTCGATGCAGGCGCACCGGCAAATTATCGATGCGCTGTGGAAGCACGACGGCGCAGCCGCGCGCGAAGGCATCGCGACGGACATTCGCGACGCGGCGCGCGATCTCGAAGCGCATCTGCGCGCGCAGGAAACGCACGCGCGGCGTCACGCGCAAAGTTAAAACAGGAGAAGGCACGCAGCGTGTGCCTTCTGACACAACGATCAGTATGACTAATCGCTTGAGCGAGGACCGCGCACGTCCTCGCAACACATAACCAGAAAGGAGTCGAACGATGGATTTCATGAAACTGCTCACGCCGCGCGCCGGTTTGCGCGTGCTCATCACGGGCGGTGCATCGGGCATCGGGCTCGTGATCGCGAAAGCGTTCGTATCGACGGGCGCGCGCGTGCATGTCTGCGATGTCGATCCGAAAGCCATCGATGCGGTATCGACCGTTTCGCCGTCGATCACCGGCACGCGTGCCGACGTCGCGAATCAGGACGACGTGAAGCGCGTATTCGTCGACGTGAAGCGCGAACTCGGCGGACTCGACGTGCTGATCAACAACGCGGGCATCGCGGGACCGACGGGCGGCATCGACACGATCGATTCCGACGCCTGGGAAAAGACCATCGACGTGAATCTGAACAGCCAGTACTACTTCTCGCGCGAAGCCGTGCCGATGTTGCGCGAGGCGCAGGACGGCGGCGTGATCGTGTTCATGTCGTCGGTGGCGGGACGTCTCGGATACGGCTTTCGCACGCCCTATTCCGCGACGAAGTGGGCCGTCGTCGGTCTCGCGAAGAGTCTCGCGATCGAGCTCGGCCCCGACAACATCCGCGTGAACGCGGTGCAGCCGGGCATCGTCAAGGGACCGCGCATGGAAGGCGTGATCGCCGCGCGCGCGAAGCAACTCGGCATCGGCTACGAAGAAATGGAAAAGCAGTATCTCGCGAAGATTTCGCTGCGCCGCATGGTCACGCAAGAGGAAGTCGCCGCGAGCGTGCTGTATCTCAGTTCGCCCGCCGGCAGCGCGATTTCGGGTCAGGCGCTCTCCGTCTGCGGCAACGTCGAAACACTTTGAGGAAAGAAGAAAACATGGCAACGAAACGCAAGGTCATCATCACGTGCGCGCCGACGGGCGCCATCCATACGCCGTCGATGTCGTCGTATCTGCCGGTCACGCCCGATCAGATCGCCGAAGCCGCGCTCGCGGCCGCAAAGGAAGGCGCCGCGATTCTGCATCTGCATGCGCGCGATGCCGAAGACGGACGCCCGACGCAAGACCCCGCTGTCTTTCAGCGCTTTTTGCCGCGCCTCAAGTCGGAAACGGACGCGGTCATCAATCTGACGACGGGCGGCAGCCCGCATATGACGGTAGCGGAACGCCTGAAGCCCGCGCATCACTTTCAGCCGGAAGTGGCGTCGCTGAACATGGGCTCGATGAACTTCGGCCTTTATCCGATGCTCGACCGCTTCAAGGATCTGAAGCACGACTGGGAACGCCAGCATCTGGAAAAGAGCCGCGATCTCGTGTTCAAGAATACGTTCGCGGATATCGAATACATCCTGAGCTCGTGCTCGGCCAACGGCACGCGCTTCGAGTTCGAGTGCTACGACATTTCGCATCTGTATAACCTCGCGCATTTCGTCGATCGCGGGCTCGTCAAGGGACCGTTTTTCGTGCAGAGCGTGTTCGGTTTGCTGGGCGGCATCGGCGCGCATCCCGAAGATCTCGCGCACATGAAGCGCACCGCGGATCGTCTCTTCGGCAACGACTATGTGTGGTCGATTCTCGGCGCGGGCCGCAATCAGATTCCGCTCGGCTCGATCGGCGTTGCGCAAGGTTCGAACGTGCGCGTGGGTCTCGAAGATTCGCTGTGGATCGCACCGGGCCAGCTCGCCGAATCGAGCGCGGCGCAGGTGAAGAAGATCCGTCAAGTGATCGAAGGTCTGTCGCTCGAAGTCGCGACGCCCGCCGAAGCGCGCCAGATGCTGGCGCTTAAAGGCGGCGACAACGTGAACTTCTGATCGCCATCGCGTTATCGCGCCATCGCGCCACCAGAAATACAACGACTACGGAGACATATCTTGAACAAGCCCGACACGACGAGCGTCGCGCAGCGCACGTCGCTCAACAGCCTGCTGCTGCGCAAGCTGATGCCCTTGCTGGTGATCGTCTATGTGATCAGCTTTCTCGATCGCACGAATATCGCGCTCGCGAAGCATTCCATGAGCATCGATCTCGGCATTTCCGCCGCCGCGTATGGACTCGGCGCGGGTCTGTTCTTCCTGACCTACGCGGCCTTCGAGATTCCTAGCAACCTGATCATGCACCGGGTCGGCGCGCGCTTCTGGATCACGCGGATCATGGTGACGTGGGGCGCGCTGTCGGTCGCGATGGCTTTCGTCTCCGGCGAGACGTCGTTCTACGTGATGCGTCTTTTGCTCGGCGCGGCGGAAGCGGGACTCTTTCCCGGCGTGCTGCTCTATCTCACGTACTGGTTCGGCCGTGAGGAACGCGCCCGCGCCACCGGATACTTCCTGCTCGGCGTGTGCGTGGCGAACATCGTCGGCGGGCCGCTCGGCGGCGCGCTGCTCGAACTCGACGGCGCGCTTGGATTTCACGGCTGGCAATGGCTCTTCGTGATCGAAGGCGTGCCCGCGATCCTGCTCGCGTTCGTCGTCTGGAAGATGCTGCCCGATCGTCCGACGAGCGCGCCGTGGCTTTCACGCGATGAAGCGCTCGCGCTGGAGCGCCGCCTCGCCGCCGAACAGGACGCGCAAGGCAGCGGGCATGGCACGGGCGCGGGCGTGTTGCGCAGCGTCATCGGCGATCGTCAGGTGTGGCTCGCGATCCTCGTGTACTTCTGCCATCAACTGACGATCTACACGGTGATCTTTTTCCTGCCGGGCATCATCGGCAAGTCGGGACATTTCTCGCCGCTCATGATCGGTCTGCTCAGCGCGACGCCCTGGGTCGCCGCCGCGATCGGCGCGGCCACGCTGCCGCGTTTCGCGAGCGATTCCTCGAAGAGCCGCCGCATTCTGATCGCCGGCCTCGTCATCATGGCGACGGGCATGCTGATCGCGGCATGGTCGTCGCCCGTGATCGGCCTGCTCGGTGTGTGCCTCTCGGCGCTGATGTTCTTCGTCGTGCAGTCGATCATCTTCACGTTCCCGCAGTCGCGGCTTTCGGGCAGCGCGCTCGCGGGCGGCCTCGGCCTCGTCAATTCGTGCGGTCTTCTGGGCGGCTTCGTCGGACCGACGGTGATGGGCATCATCGAGCAGACGACCGGCCGCGCGATGAACGGGCTCGTGTGTCTCGCGGTCGCGCTGCTGATCGCGGCGGTGTGCAGCACGCGCCTGCGTCACGGCAACGAAGAACGTGCCGACGACAAGCGCGGCGTGATGTCGAACGCGTAACGTTGCCCTGACGCTTCAGCCCTGCGGCAGCGTGCCGGGCCGGATATACGCGAACATATGCGACACGTAATCCGGCTTGCCGAGCGGCACGCCGTGATTGCGCAGAATCGCGTAGGCGGTCACGGCGTGGAAATAGAACTGCGGCAAACACCAGTCGCGCGCGTATTGCTCGCCGGTCATGTCGAACACGATGCCGTTGGGCAGATCGAGCGCGATCGGCGCACCGCTTCCGGCGTCGAGCGCATCGGGCGCGAGGCCTGAAAGCAGCGCGATCGCCGCGCCGATGCACGCCTGCGCATCGGCGAAAGAGCCCGGCGCTTCATTCGAATGCGCCCCTTCCTCGCGCACGCGCCGCAACGTCTGTGGCAACTCTTCCGCGCGCAGCCGATACACCGGCTCTTGCGCCTGAAAGCACACGAAGCGCACTTGCGCGGCAAGCGCAAACATATCGGGCGCGAGGCGCAAGGTCATGAGCGCGTCGGCGTTCGCGCCCTTCCCGTTTTGATACGCGGCGGCTTTGTCGAGCCACGCCGACAGACTCTTCAACGTCTGCACGAAAGTCGGAACGAGAAGAGGGGTGAGTTGCATGAGAACGCTCCACGGGTCGAGGTAACGCGATCATATATCGCGCAAGCTCGACCCCTCGCGCATCAGCCGCCGAGCAGACCGAACACCATCACGCCCGTCTTCGTGCCCACGTAGACCTTGCCGTTCGCGATCGTCGGCGAGATGAACTTGTTATTGCCGAACTGATCGCGCGTGCCAGCCTGATTGCTGTTGTAAAGCTCGTTCGCGAGATTGCCCGCGTTGTAGGCATGCAGCACGGCCACGGGCGTGGTGTTCTCCACGCCCCACACGATGCCGTTCGTGTTGCCGTTCGCCGAGATGACCGGCGCGAGGCCCGGAAAATTCCAGTTGCCCGCCGGACTCGTCGTCTGGCTCGACGCGCTCGTCGCCACCATCGCGTTCACGACCGGCAGCGCCTTCAGATGATCGCCCGCCGGCCCGATATAGATCGTGTTGTTGTAGAACGCGGGCGCGGTGAACACGGGGCCTGTGATCGTCGAATAGAGCGGCTGATAGATGTGGTCGGCGTTCGAATCGAACTTGCCCATCGAGTCGCGGTTCACGACGTAGAGCACGCGCGTCTTGCCGCCGCCTATCGCGAGATGCTGCACGTTACCGTTGATGTCGGTGACATCGGGCAGGACCAGCACGCCGCCCGAGCCGAGGTCCAGATCCTGGCTCGACTCCACCACGGTGTTCGACGGCTCGAAGTAATCGTTCACCTGGAGCGCCAGCGTCGGGCCCGGCGTGACCTTGAGGAAGCCGTTGCCGAAGTCGTTCCTGATGGGCATTTCCTGCGCGTTGATGGTCGCGTCGAAGGTGCCGTTGCCGTCGAGGAAATAGATCGACGTGCCGTCCGATGCGAGACCCGCGCCGCCCATCCAGATGCCGCCCATCTCGCCGTTCGGCGTGACGTTGACGATGCCCGTCTGCTTGAGCGTGTCCGCGCTGTAGCCGATGAGCCAGCCGGTGTACGGCAAGGCGTCGCAATGCGAACTCCACGCCGTATAAACGACGCCGTTCAGCAGCAGCAGCGACGCGCGCTCGATGTACTGGCCCGGCGTGAACGGCACGACGCCGTTCACGCTGCCCGATCCGGTGCCGGGATAGGAACCTGTGATTTCCGCCGGGCCGCCGAATAGCTCGCCGCCCGTCGCGATGTCGATCGCGTGAAGGCGCTGGTGATACGCGCCGCCGCTGTCCTTCGACATGCCGACGACATACATCGCGCCATTCGGCCCGCGCGCGCGATCAATGACCGGCGTCGCCGTGATGCCGATGGTCGGCGTGGTCTGGTCGCAACCGTGATCGTCGCTCGGAACCTCGCCCGCGCCGAGCGTCGAGACGTGCCAGAGCACGGCGCCGGTGTCGGCATCGAAGGCATAGACGCTGGCTTTCTCGGTCGCGACGTACAGCACGTTATGCGTGCCGCCCGCGACCGGCACGTTCGCGAGAAAGAGCGGCTGGGCATCCACGGCGCCATCGACGGAATAGAAGCCGAGCTTGCCGAATGTCGATGCGTTCACGTTGGCGAGCGTGAGCCGGGTCTCGGCCAATTGCTGCGCGGTGCGGCGGATGTCGTTGTGATACGTGGTGACGTCCATCGGACTCGATGCGGACGGCGTGCTCGTCGTCGGAGAGCTTGCGCCGGACGCGGGGTTTGCAGTCGCGGGCGCGCTCGCGCCGCCTGGGGACGATGCCGGCGAAGCGCCCGATGCCGCCGAAGCGCCCGACGCCGCCGATGGGCTCGACGCCGCCGCGGGACCGGATGCCGACGATGCGCCGCCGGATGTCGCGGACGGATCGGAGCTGGAGCTTCCTCCGCTGCATCCACCGATGATTGCTGCAATAGCAATTGCGATCACGCCAACCGATAAATGCCCTTTCATCTGTGGTTCTCCGATTCAGGAGGGGCCGGCCCCGGTGCAGTGGCGATTATTGTCTGCGGCGGCTTAACAAGGGGAGCAATGGTCGGTTGAACGCTAGGATTTGGCGGAACGGTCGGTCGACTTTATGTACGCGTCTGATGAATACAGGAACCGCCGAAAAAAACACGGACGATCGGGCAGGAAGCGCCGACGCCTGAGCAGGACTGCCAGCCCGGGTGACGGGCACAGTACGACTCAGGACGGGACCCGATTCGTATCGGCATTGCTCTTGAGGTCTTGCCCGGAATCCGTGGTTTTCTAGGTGAGACGCAGATGAAACGCTTGACCACTCAGATGATGTGCCACCCGCTCGTCGCGCTCGCGACGCTCTTCGTAACGGAACTGTTGATGCGATCCGACACGGGACTCTCCGGCGCGATGTTCGTCGTCGCGTCCAAGTCGGTTTCAAAGTTCCTCGATGCGATGCGCAAAAGCGCGACTTGATACGCGCCCGCTTCGTCTGACTTAAGCGCTCGCTCAAGAAACGTAAAAAAAATTAAATCGAATTAGACGACAAAAAATGAACGGTTAGGCTTACAGCTTACGGAATGAAGGCAAACGTCAGAATTGCCTCGCCATAAAACATGGAACCTGAGAGAGCAATGAACCTACCCGACGACGTGATCTACAAAGGGCACGTACTGAGCGCGAAGGCCGTCCCCGAACAGGACAAATATGCGGCCATGCTCATCGTGCGAGATCCGGACGGCACGCGCCGTTCGAGCGGCATGCTCGGCGAATTTGCAAGCGCGACGGGCGCCGTGCGCTACGCGTTTGCTTACGGCATGGCCGAGATCGATTATCGACAGTCAGCGCAGAACCCGCGCCGGTCCGCCAGCGCGCGCATTCGCTAGCACGCCGCGCGATCCATGCGGCGCGCGCCTTTCGATCATCCCGACCAGTCAAACCTATGATCATCTATCATCGGGGAGCGGCTTTTAAGCCCTCCGTCACCCGTGTGGGCAACGCGTTCGTCGCAACCGCGTCGATTCTCGAAGAGGACGGTCACGCCACCTCGCTCGGCAATCTCGGCGCGTTCGCAAGCAAGGACGGCGCGCTCGGTTTCGCGGTTCGCTGCGCGACCGCCTTCATCGACGGTGACGAATTGCCCTTGCCGCCTTTCCAGTTGACCAGACAATAGCGCTGCAACGCGTCGAACGTTGCATGCGCGCCTGCCCATTGCAACGATGACGAATTCGTCCGCGACCGAACCCGACAACACGCGCGCCGCGCCGCCGCCCTCGCTGCTGACGGACGCCGCTTTCCGTCTGCTGGTGGAAGCGGTCGAGGACTACGCGATCTTTCTGCTCGACGCAAACGGCCACGTCGCGACATGGAACAACGGCGCGCGACGAATCAAGGGCTATGACGCGGGCGAGATCGTCGGGCGTCATTTTTCCGTCTTCTATCCGCCTGACGATATCGCGGCGGGCAAGCCTCAGCACACCCTCGCGACGGCGGCGCGCGCGGGGCGCGTCGAGGACGAAGGCTGGCGCATCCGGAAAGATGGCAGCCGCTTCTGGGCGAACGTCGTCATCACCGCGCTGCACGATGAGCAGGGCAATCCGATCGGCTTCGCCAAGGTCACGCGCGACATGACCGACCGCTTGCGGCTCGCGGAACTGCAACATGCCCGCGAACTCTCGGCGCACGTGCAGACGGCGCTGGAAAACGAACGCGCTTCGATTGCGCGCGAGTTGCACGACGATCTCGGCCAGCAGCTCGCGGCGCTGAAAATGCAAGTGTCCTTGCTCGACACCACTCCACAGAACGCGCGTTTCGCGCAGCAGGCGCTCACGCAGATCGACACGATCATCGGCTCGCTGCGGCGCATCGCGGCAGGCCTGCGCCCGCCCGTGCTCGACGACCTCGGGCTGTTCGCCGCGATCGACTGGCTCGTCTGCGACTATCGCCGACGCTACGATCTGACGATCCATCTGGATATCGAAGGCGACGAAGCCGGAATCGACACGACCGCGTCCACCTCGCTCTTCCGGCTGGTGCAGGAAGCGCTCACGAACGTCGTGCGCCATGCGCGGGCGAGCGAAGTGCGCATCGCGATCGTGCGCGCATCGTCGCGCTGCACATTGACGATCGAGGACGACGGCTGCGGCGCGGACATCAGGCGTGGGCGCGCGGCGGGCACGTTCGGCCTGCTCGGAATGGGCGAGCGCGTGCGGCAGTTGGGCGGCGCGATCGAGTTTCGCAGCGCGCCGGGCGCGGGCTTTCGCATTGCCGTGGACATTCCGCTGAAGGGCGTCGCCGACGACGATCCCACGGCGTCGCCGGTTCCTTGATTTGAGTCAACCGCTTCGCGTCGGCCATCCGTAGACTCGATTCGCACGCCCGCGACGCGTCATCACACCGGATCATGAGGTCGTCATGTACAAACGCATTCTCGTGCCGATCGACGGCAGCCTGACTTCCCTGCACGCGCTCGACGAGGCGATCGAGATCGCAGGCGCGAACGCGGCGCAGATCCAGCCGCTTTTCGTCGTCGACATGCAGCCGGTTTCCTACGACGCCACGAGCGCGTTCTATCCGGGCCTGCGCGACGCGTTGCTCGAAGAAGGCCGGCGGCTCGCGACAGTGGCCGCGGAGCGCATGACGCAAGCGGGTATCGAAGGCACGCCGCGCGTCTGCGAAGTCGATTATCTCGGCGACGACATTCCCCAGCGCATTCGTCACTGCGCGGACGATTTCGGCGCCGATCTCGTCGTCATGGGCACGCACGGACGGCGCGGATGGCGGCGTCTCGTGCTGGGCAGCGTCGCCGAAGGTTTCGTGCGTCTGTCGCGTTGTCCCGTTTTGCTGGTGCCGGGCCGCGACGCGAAAGAACCGAACGTCTGAACCCTCACATGAATCGCGGCCGCCACGTCGATCCGGCAAGCGGCACGTTCGGCCCGGCGGCGCTCGCCGTGCTCGGCGCGGCGGCCGTGCTCGCGTTGTGGTGGGGCTTCGTGCGAAGTCTGTCGGCGGACTGCGCATTCGATGCGCGCGAGCGCGCCCTTCTGCTCGCGGGTTGCGCGATGAACGCGCTGTTGCTCGCCTGCCTCGTTTTCGTGACGAGCGCGCGCGCCGCGCATGAACGGCGTCTCGCCGCGCGTGTCGAGCGTTCGCGCGAGGAACTGCGCGGGCTCTCGGTCAATCTGCAGCGCGTGCACGAACGCGAGAAAAGCCGCGTCGCGCGCGAGTTGCACGAGAATCTGGGACAGGCGCTGAGCGCGCTCAAGATGGATCTGGCCGTTCTGGAGACGGAGTTCACCGCGCGCGCGGTGCTCAGTCACGACGTCGCCACGCAGACCGAGCGCATGCGCCGGCTGATCGACGACACGATCGCGTCGCTCAGGCGCATCGCGGCGCATCAGCGTCCCGCGATGCTCGACGATCTCGGCCTGCTCGCGGCCATCGAATGGCTCGTCGACGATTTCATGCAGCGTTATGGC
This sequence comes from Caballeronia glebae, assembly GCF_001545035.1. Classification (GTDB taxonomy): domain Bacteria; phylum Pseudomonadota; class Gammaproteobacteria; order Burkholderiales; family Burkholderiaceae; genus Caballeronia; species Caballeronia glebae. The sequence continues at coordinate 80,638 of NZ_FCOJ02000019.1, read as the reverse complement.
ATCGACGTGGAACGCAATCTCGAAACCGGCGATCTGACCTTCAGCGCGGACGCGGCGACCGCGGCGTTTCGTATCATCGAGGAAGCGCTCTCGAATGTCGCGCTGCACGCCGACGCCACGCGCGTGCGCCTGTCGCTCGTCGCCGACCGGCAGAACTGCGTGCTGCGCGTCGCCGATAATGGCATCGGCGCGCGCGCCCTGAGCGCGCCGACCGGCCAGGCTTTCGGTCTCATCGGTGTGCGCGAGCGCGCGGGCAGTCTCGGCGGGCGCGTTCAAATCGATGCAGTCCCGGAGAACGGCTTCGTCCTGACCGTCGTGTTGCCGCGCGAATCGGTCAGGCAAAAGGAATCGCATTCATGACGACGAAAGTCCTGATCGCCGATGACCACGCACTCGTGCGCGACGGCCTGCGCCATATCCTCGCGAACGCGCACGGCTTCGAGGTCGCGGGCGTTGCGGGCGACGGGCCGGGCACGCTCGCGCTCGTGCGCGCAACGCCGGCCGACGTGCTCGTGCTCGATCTCTCGATGCCCGGGCGCAGCGGCGTCGACCTGCTCAAGCAAATCAAGGACGAAAAGCCCGCGCTGCGCATTCTCGTGCTCACCATGCACGCCGAGCAGCAATATGCCGCGCGCGCGTTCAAGGCGGGCGCGTCGGGGTATCTCACGAAGGAAAGCGCGAGCGCGGAACTGGTCGCGGCGGTCGCCAAGGTCGCGTCGGGCGGCGCCTACGTGAGCCTCGCGATGGCCGAGCGTTTCGCGCAAAGCCTCATCGAGCCGGCGGACGCGCTGCCGCATCAGCGTTTGTCGAACCGCGAATTCGAGGTGTTCCGGCGGCTGTGCGCGGGCGAGTCCGTGAGCGAGATCGGCGAGGCGCTGTGCGTGAGCGCGAAGACCATCAGCACCTACAAGGCGCGCATCCTCGAAAAGATGCAGATGCCGCACGAAGCCGCGCTCGTGCGCTATGCCGTGCGCCATCAACTCTTCGAAGACGACAGCGCCTGAGCGTCGAAGCGGCGCGTGTCGGCATTCCCCTACACGACTTCCCGAAGGCCTACAGCACGATCCGCCTGCGCCGATAGTTTTTCGAAGCGGCCCGGCCAATAATGCGATGCGTGACATGCAGGATTGCGCGTCGATGCGCGATCCGTTCCGACAGGAGGCGAGCATGGATTCCGCGAGCGCAGAGCGTTCCACGATGCAGGCCGGCGTGAAGCGCAAGAGCACACGCTGCTCGACATGTTCGATGCAGCGCATCTGCATGCCGTCCGGCTTGTCGCCGATCGAATACGAGCGCCTCGACGCGATCATCTGCACGACGCGGGTCGTGCGGCGCGGCGAAACGCTATTCCGTTGCGGCGATCCGTTCCAGAGTCTCTACGCGGTGCGCAGCGGCTGCTTCAAGACCGTCGTCATGCACCGCGAAGGACACGAACAGGTCACGGGCTTTCATCTGGCGGGCGATGCCCTCGGGCTCGACGGCGTGAGCGCCGACCGGCACGCGTGCGATGCGATCGCGCTCGAAGACAGCGTCGTGTGCATCATTCCGTTCGATCTGCTCGAATTACTGTGCCGCGAAGTGAAGGCGGTCCAGCATCACATACATCGCGTGATGTGCGGTGAAATCGTGCGCGAGTCCGGCCTCATGATGCTGCTCGGCACGATGACGGCGGAGCAGCGCGTCGCGGCCTTCCTGCTCAATCTCTCGACGCGCATGAAGGCGCGCGGCTATTCGCCGGCGCAATTCGTGCTGCGCATGACGCGCGAAGAAATAGGCAGCTATCTCGGGCTGAAGATCGAAACGGTCAGCCGCATGTTTTCGCGGCTGCAAAAGGCCGGCGTGATCGACGCGCGCGGCAAGGAAGTGCGGATTCTCGATCAGGCGCGGCTCGAAGAAGTCTGAGCGCGCGCCTCGCGGAAGCGGAAAAAGCCGCTGCGCAGCATGACCGACGTACCGCCGACACGGCTCAGCACATGTTCGGCCGCGCCTTCGATCGACGAGCGATGGCTCTCGAAAGCCTGCTGCAGATCTTCCTCCCGCCATGACGCCGCGCCGAAGTGGTCTTCCAGCGCCTCGGCGGAAATGGTGCATGCGATCGGCTCGCCATCGGCGACGGCGGCGAACGTGAGCGAAGGGACATCGCCCTGATAGACGGGCGGGTGACTCGGAAACGTGACGATCATGCCGATACCTCGTGGAGCGTAGATACGGGGTGAGCCGACGCGCAGCACATATCCCCTAAGTCTTAGCCATCTATGCGCCGTGCGTATTGATCTGGATCAATACGCTTCTGGCGCGCCCCGCCCGCGCAGGAGTTCAAAGGCATCGTCGAATGTGTGATGGAGCGCCACGCTTACGTCGGCGTCCGTGCCGCGTTGCACCATGACTTGCTGGAAGTCGCGCGTGAGGAGCACCAGTTGCGCGTCGAAAACGGTGTGTCCCGCGCGGTCGAGCGACGCCTTGATCGTGAGCCTGCAATCGACGATATCCGTCGCGACGCCCGCGAGCCGCACGAGTTCGACGCCCGCTTCCCGCTCGATCGCGCTCGATCCCGTGAAGCCGAGGTAGGCGATCTGCATTCCGAGGCCCATGTGATTGATCTCCTGTCAGGCCACCGCGCGTGCGGGGAGCATCACGCGCTTTTTTCGACGCTTCTTTTCGACGCGCGCGTGAGCAGCACCGGACACGTCGAGCGTCTGACGAACGCTTCCGCGACGCTGCCGAGCGCAAGCCTGCGCAATCCGCTGCGCCCGTGCGTGCCCATCACGACGAGATCGGCGGGCATATGCACCGCGCGGCGCTGCAGGCATTTCGCAATCGTGTCGGTTACGTTGAGCGTCTCGGCGAGTTCCGTTTCGCATTCGATGCCCGCGTCGAGCACGCGCGCATAGGCGATATCCAGCGCGTGCCCGCCTTCCTCGCGCACCTTCACGCGATACTGCGCCGGGTACGACGAAAGCGCGGCGACGTCAATCACCAAAACGACCATCACCCGCGCGCGCGCGCCGATGCGAATCGCTTCGTCGAGCGCGCGTTGCGAGCACTCGCTGCCATCGAGCGCAACCAGAATTTTGCGGTACATCGTTTCCCGGCCCGCACGGTTTCCCGCTCAGGCCGCCCACTTCAGGTTGTCGATACGCACGAGCTTGCGTTCGATGCGTTCCACGAAGACATCGACGACTCGCCGCTCGTCCTCCGCGCGCACGTGAGCGGCGAGCGTGCAGCATGCGACCGGCTGCTTGCCCGTGAGCCGCGCCATGTCCGCGAAGACCTGGCTCTCGCGACGCAAGTTGCGCGTGCAGAAGAACGCGACGTGCCGCAGCTTGCGCCGGTTCGTCGCGAGCCACGCGCGCACTGGCGCACTGAGCGTGCCCGCCCAGACCGGCGTGCCGATCACGACCACATCGTAAGCCGCGACGTCCTTCTGCGAGGGCGAGATGCGCACCTCACAGCGCAGCACCGTGTCAGCGAGTGCGCGGAGCACGCCGACCGGACCAGGCCGTCCGTGCGGCTCCGTGATCTCCTCGAAGTCGGCATGCAGGCGCGCGGCGAGCGCCTCGCCGAGCGCGCGCGTCCTGCCCGAGCGCGAATAACACACCACGAGCACTTTCGGCATGATCGAGGCTTCCGTCGTCATGTCATTTCGATGATGACCTTCAGCGCATGCGTTTCTGCCGCCCGGCCGAAGGTGTCGTAGGCATCGAGCGCGCGCGCGAGCGTGAAGCGGTGCGTGATGAGTTGCTCCGGCTGCAGCCGGCCCGCGCGCACGGTCTTGAGCAGCATCGGCGTACTGACCGTATCGACCAGACGCGTCGTGATGCTGATGTTGCGATCCCACAGCGATTCGAGATGCAGATCGGCCTTCACGCCATGCACGCCGACGTTCGCGATGGTTCCGCCCGCCGCGACGATCTGCTGACACAGCTCGAAGGTCGCCGGAACGCCGACCGCCTCCACCGCGCAATCGACGCCTGCGCCATCGGTCAGACGCATGATCTCGGCGACCGCCTCCGTGCGCGCGATGTCGATGCACGCGCTCGCGCCGAACGTGCGCGCGATTTCGAGCCGATGCGTGTCGCGATCGATCATGACGATCTGCGCCGGCGCGTAGAACTGCGCGGTGAGCAAGGCGGCGAGACCGATCGGACCAGCGCCGACGATCGCCACCGTGCTGCCCGGCTGCACGCGGCCGTTGAGCACGCCGCACTCGAAGCCGGTCGGAAGAATGTCGGAGAGCATGACGAGCGCCTCTTCCTCGACGCCCGCCGGAATCGGATAGAGACTCGTATCGGCGTGCGGGATGCGCACATATTCCGCCTGCGTGCCGTCGATCTTGTGGCCGAGAATCCATCCGCCCGTCGCGCAATGCGAATACATGCCGCGCCGGCACGCCTCGCACTTGCCGCATGAGGAGATGCACGAAATCAGCACGCGGTCGCCCGGCTTGAATGCCGACACCGCCGCGCCGACCTCCTCGACGATGCCCACGCCTTCGTGACCCAGCACGCGGCCGGGCTCGCAGGTCGGGACGTCGCCCTTGAGGATGTGCAGATCGGTGCCGCAGATGGTCGTGCGCGTCACGCGAACGATCGCATCGGTTGCGGCGGCGAGCGCCGGGCGCGGCCGCTCGTCGAGCGACTTGTTCCCGGGGCCGTGGTAGACGAGTGCTTTCATCGGCGAACTCCTTGCGTGGCGCATGACGTGGATGAACGCGTTCACTCTATCGCGGCGTGTGTCGTCGCCATTGACTTGAATCAACCGCGCGCACCGTCGCGCGACGCCTCGTTCCGTTGATCTGAGTCAAGCCGATGGGAGCACGCTTCCTTAGACTCGGAGCCGATCCATTCTCAGCGGACCCGAGGAGTCAATCGATGAGCTACAAGACGATTCTCGTGCACCTCGATACGAGCGTGCGCGCCCATCCCCGTCTGGAAACCGCGCTGCAACTCGCCAAGCGATTCGACGCGTATCTGATCGGCCTCTACGCCGTGTTCGAGCCGGCCACGCGCGCATTCAGCGTGATGGCGGGCAGCGCGGGCTACTACGAAACACAGGCCGCCATGCGCCGCGAACGCGCCGGCGCGCTCGAACGGCTCTTTCATGCGGAGCTGAAACGCGCGGGCGTGCCGGGCGAATGGCGCGCGCCGCACGAGGCGGCGGATCGCGCGGTGCCGCATCATGCGCGTTACGCCGATCTCGTGGTCGCGGGTCAGGACGATCCGGGCGATCCCGAGTCGTATATCGGCGACGGCTTTCGCGAAAATCTGATCATGTCGGCGGGACGTCCGGTGCTGCTCATGCCCTATACCGGCTTCTTCGCCAGCGTCGGCCAGTCTCCGATGATCGCGTGGGACGGCGGACGCGAAGCGGCGCGCGCGGTCCACGACGCGTTGCCGTTGCTGAAGGCGGCCGGGCGCGCGACCATCGTCACGCTCGACACGCACGCAGGCAAAGCGCCGAGCGAGCGCTATGCAGGTACCGAAATCGCCGCGTGCATCGCGCGGCATGGCGTGCAAGTCGAGCTGGTCTCGGGCGCGATCGACACTCAGGCATCGGCGGGAGAAGTTCTGCTGTCGCGCGCGGCCGATGTCGGCGCGGATCTCGTGGTGATGGGCGGCTACGGTCATGCGCGCTTGCGCGAACTCGTGCTCGGCGGCGCGACGCGCACGTTCCTCGAATCGATGACCGTGCCCGTGCTGATGTCGCATTGATACGGCCCCGACACACCGCGCGTACCATGGAAAACCTGACCGGTGAATTTCAGGAGACGCCATGAAAGCGGTGTGTCCGTTGCACGGACCGACGACGATCATTCGCACGAACGCATACGGCTTTCCGGTCTATGCGTGCTGCTGCGACGACCTGCCTTATGTCACGCCACCCGATGCATGCACGAGGGCGCCGACGCAGCGCGGCGCGCCGTCGGAGCCGCAGAAGCCGCGGCAACCGGCATCCCCGAAAGAATGAGTGCGCGCATGCCGATATCGCCCGATACGGTTAAGGCAATACGGCAACGGCCTTGATCTCGATGATGTAGCCCGCCGCGCCGCCGAGCATATGCGCGCCGATCGCGGTCCATGCCGGCAGCGGATGCGTGTCGAGATAACGCTCGCGCACCTGCATGAAGAGCGGCAGATCGCGCATGTCGGTGTGGAAAGTCGTCACGTCGACGACATCGCTCAACGAAGCGCCCGCCGCTTCCAGCACCAGCTTCAAATTCTCGAAGGCCTGCACGATCTGCGCTTCGCGCTCTTCGACCAGTTGCATGGCGGCGTCGCGGCCGATCTGCCCGGACACGTAGATCGTATTGCCGGCCTTGATCGCGGGCGCATAGCGAATCTTTTCGTACACCGCTTCCATTCCCGCCGGCACGATGGCTTGACGTTCACTCATCGCATGTCTCCCGCGAAATCAACCGTTGTCGCCGCCGGCGACGGGCAAAACCGCGCCGGTGATATAGCTCGCCTCGTCCGATGCGAGGAACAGGATCGGCGCGACCTGCTCGTCGAGCGTGCCGTAGCGCTTGAAGAAGGTCGATTGCGTGACCTGCTTCACCGCTTCGCCCGTCCAGATTTTTTCCTGCTCGCTATCGCCGCCCGCATTGCGCGGCACGCGTCGGGCAGGCGCTTCGGTTCCCCCAGGCGCTGCCGCGACCACGCGAATATTGCGCTCGCCGTATTCCATCGCCAACGCCTGTGTCATCGCGTTGACGCCGCCTTTCGCCGCCGAATACGGCACGCGGCGAATCCCGCGCGTGGCGTTCGACGACACGTTCACGATGGTTCCGCCGCCGCGTTCCAGCATATGCGGCAAAACCGCATGACACGCGTACAGCGTCGGCATGAGCGAGCGTCGAATTTCGGCGTCGATCTGCGCGGGCTCGAACTCGGCATACGGACGCATGCGGATCGCGCCGCCGACACCGTTGACGAGAATATCGATGCCGCCGAACGTGCGCGCCGCGAACGCCATCGCCGATGCCGCGCCTTCATACGTTTCCATATCGGCGACGAAGCCGGCGGTATCCGCGCCATGCGCTTCGGCCGCCACTTCAGCGACGAAGTCCGCGCGATCGACGAATAACACCTTCGCGCCCTCTGCCGCCGCGCGCAACGCCACGCCGCGCCCGATGCCCTGCGCCGCACCGGTGACGACCATCACCTTGCCTGCGAATCGTTGCGCGTTCATGCTGTCACCGGCGCGGCGTTGGGGGTGAACTTCTCGTAGTGGAAGCTGTTGGGCTTCACGCCGTTGTCGTCGAAGTGCTTGCGCACGGCATCGACCATCGGCGGCGGGCCGCACAAGTACACATCGACGTCGCCGTCATTCAACGATTCTGCAGGCATATGCTGCGTCACCCAGCCCTTGCGCGGATGATCCGACTGCGCATCGGCGACGACGGTGCTGAACGTGAAGTTCGGCAGCTTCGCCGTGAACGCTTCGACGGCTTCGACCTGCACGAGATCGAGATCGCGCGTCACGCCATAGATCAGGTGAATCTTCTGCTGCGAATTCGTGCGCGCGAGCACTTCGAGCATCGAGAGGAACGGCGCGAGACCCGTGCCGCCCGCGAGGAACAGCAACGGACGCTCCACCGCGCGCAGATAGAAGCTGCCGAGCGGCCCGGTCAACTCGACCGCGTGGCCGGCCTGCGCGGATTCGAGCCACGTGCTCATGACGCCGCCGGGAATCTTCTTGATCAGAAAGCTGATCTTCGTTGCGCCCGGCGCGGACGAGAACGAATACGAGCGATGCTGGCCGCTGCCCGGCACGTCGATATTCACGTACTGGCCCGGCAGAAAAACCGGCGCGGACACGGCGGCATCCACGTCCAGTTCGAGCACGACGGCGGCGTCGTTATGCGGCTCGATCTTCGTGACCGTCGCGGCGAACTTGCTTTGCGCGGTCTTGCACGCGGTGGACGATGCCGGGACCGCGATCACGCAATCGCTCGACGGCACCATCTGGCAAGTGAGCACAAGACCGCTTTCCTTTTCGTCGTCGGAAAGCGCGTCTTCGATGTAGTCGTCGCCGAGATCGTAGGCGCCGCTTTCGGCGCGGCACTTGCAGGTTCCGCACACGCCGTCGGAGCAATCCATCGGCAGATTGATCTTGGCGCGGAATGCGGCGTCGAGAACCTTCTCGCCCGCCTTGCATTCGACGAAACGCGTCACGCCGTCTTCGAAATTCAGTGCAATGTTATAGCTGGACATGTTGTCTCCTACTTCCTGTCTCGTCACCGTGGGTATCAGACGTGATAGACGTCGAGCACCTGACGGATATAGTCGTTCTTCAGCACAATCTTCTTGTGCGAAATCACCAGAATGTCTTCCACTTTTCGCAACGTCACGAAGATCGTGCCGAAGAAGTGGTCGGTCATCTTGTAGCGATGATTGAGCGTGTCGAAGTTGTAGCGCACATCGACTTCGTTCTCGCGTTCGGCCAGCACTTCCACGTTGGTAACGTTGTGGCTCGTGCGCGGCTCGGGCATCGAAGCGCCGCTACGCTCGGTCTTGATGCGGAACACGCGATCTTCGAGGCCGCCGCGATCCGGGTAATACATCAACGAGATCTGGCTTTCGTGATCGTCGGTCAGCCGATCGTCGTCGTCCCATGCGGGCATCCAGTACGTGACGTCTTCCGCGTAACAACCGAGCCACTCGTCCCACTGACGGTCGTCGAGCAGGCGCGCTTCGCGATACAGCGTCGCGCAGATTTTCAGGTAGTCGAAGCTCATGCCAGTGTCTCCCCTTGTTCCTTCTTCAGGGCGTCGCGCATCACGTTCACCCAGTATTCGTGCTGAACGACGAAGAGACCTTCGTCTTCGCTGCGCTCGCCCGAGATGAGCGGCGCGATGCCCATGTTCCTCGCGTTCTCGTCCGGACCGTGAACCCACAGCGGCGCACCGCGCGAGAGATCGTTCCACTTCGCCGTGATGCCCGCGTAACCCGACTGGCACGCGCGGAATTCTTCGAGGTCGTCGCTCGTGCCCATGCCCGACACATTGAAGAAGTCCTCGTACTGGCGAATGCGCGTGGCGCGATCCTCCGCGCTCTCGCCCTTCGGCGCGAAGCAGAAGATGCTGACTTCGGTCTTGTCGACGCCGAGCGGGCGCACCACACGAATCTGCGTGCTGAACTGATCCATCAGGAAGACGTTCGGATAGAGGCACAGATTGCGCGTCTGATTCACGATGTAATCCGCCTGCACCTCGCCGACGCGCGCCTTGATCTCTTCGCGATGCTGATACACCGGCCGCACTTCCGGATTCATCGTCTTGGTCCACAAGAGGATGTGGCCATGATCGAAGCCATATACGCCCGCGACCGACTTGCTCCAGCTATTCGCATCGACGGCCTTGGTGCCTTCGACCTTGCGGCGGCCCATCGTCGCGGCGTAATTCCAGTGCACGGTGCTGACGTGATAGCCATCGCAGCCGTTCTCCATCTGCATCTTCCAGTTGCCTTCGTAGATGTACGAGGAATTGCCGCGCAAAACTTCGAGCCCGTCCGGCGCCTGATCGACGATCTGATCGATGATCACCTTCGTCTCGCCGAGATAGTCTTCGAGCGGCATCGAATCCGCATCGAGGCTGCCGAACAGGAAGCCGCGATAGTTCTGGAAACGCGGCACGCGGCGCAGATCGTGCGAGCCGTGCGTGTTGAACTGAATCGGGTATTCGGTCGTCTTCTCGTCCTTCACCTTCAGGAGCTTGCCGGTGTTGGAGAACGTCCAGCCATGAAACGGACACGTGAAGCTGCCTTTGTTGCCGTGCTTGCGGCGGCACAGCATCGCGCCCTTGTGCGCACAGGCGTTGATGACCGCGTGCAGTTCGCCGGTCTTGTCGCGCGAGATGACGATAGGCTGACGTCCGATCCACGTCGTGTAGTAATCGTTGTTGTTGGGAATCTGGCTTTCGTGCGCGAGATACACCCAGTTGCTCTCGAAGATGTGCTTCATTTCGAGTTCGAACAGATCGGCGTTCGTGAAGATGTCGCGGCGGCAACGGAAGACGCCGTTCTCGCTGTCGTCCTGGACGGCGGTTTGCAGCAATTCATCGAGCTGCGTGGCTCGGTCGGTGATGGCGGACATATGAGTTCTCCCTACGCGCGTTCCGGCCACGGAGCGCATGCATCGGTATCGAATGGGGTCGTGCGAAGAGTCGGGCGGCGGCAGGCTTGCCGCCGCTTAAGGCGTTTGGGCGCTTATGCCGTGACGGACACGCGCGGGCGCTGGACGATCTGGTTGTCCTTGCCCTGCAACAGCGGAGTCAACTGAATGTCGAACTCGATTTCCTTGTACGCGTCGGCCTTCAGGCCCAGCGCCGTGCCGCCGGTCTTTTCGACGACATGCGGAATCAGATCCTCGCGAGTCGCATAGGCGAAGTCGTCCCAGATGAGCGGATCGCCTTCGATGTTGATCTGCGTCGTCAGCTTGCGATGCTTCTCGCTGGTCGCGAAGAAGTGCACGTGCGCCGGACGATTGCCATGACGCGCGAGCGTGTCGAGCAATTGCTGCGTCGCGCCGTGCGGCGGGCAGCCGTAGCCCACCGGCATGAGCGTGCGGAATTCGTAGACGCCGTCCGCGCCGGTCTTCACCGCGCCGCGCAGGTTGAAATCGCTTTGCGCGCCGGTCGGGTCGAAGTGCGAATAGAAGCCGTTCGAGTTGGCGTGCCAGCATTCGACCACCGCGTTCGCAACGGGCTTGCCGTCCAGACCCGTGACCTTGCCGCGAATCACGAGCGGGCCGGCATTCGCATCGGGATCGAGATCGATCTTCGACACGCCGTCGCGCAGCGGCGCACCGGCCACGTACAACGGGCCTTCGATGGTGCGCGGCGTGCCGCCGTGAATATCCGCCTCGCGGTCCTCGGCATCCATGCGGATGTCGAGATACTTCTCCAGACCCAGGCCGGCGGCCAGCAACGCCGCTTCGCCATCCTGACCGAGCTTATTGACGTAATTGACGCCGGCCCAGATTTCATCGGGCGTCATGTCGAGGTCGTCGATCGCCTTGAACAAGTCGCTCAACAGGCGATGCGTGATCTCTTTGGCGCGAGCACTGCCGTCCTGATTTCCGAGGTTGGTCGCGGCCTTGAGCAGGTCCTGCACTTCCTTCGTATCGAACACTTTGATGCTCATGTCTTCTCCTGAATCTCGCAATTTTCTGTGGGGTTAACCCCTGCTTCAGCACCGTGTATCGATATGCTCGGAAGGTATGGTCGGGTGTTGAAACAGAGCGTGAAGGCAGGATAATGGACGCAAACAAGCCCAGTCCAACACTGATTTAGTATCGGGCCATATCCAGGAGGTATTGAATGGAGCTGCGACATTTGCGCTACTTCGTGGCGGTGGCGGAGGAGCGAAATTTCACGCGCGCGGCGGAGCGGTTGCATATCGCGCAACCGCCTCTGAGCCGTCAGATACAGCAGCTCGAAGAAACGCTCGGCGTGCAGCTATTCGAACGCAACTCGCGACCGCTCAAGCTCACGGAGACCGGCAAGTTCTTTTATTCGCATGCGGTGCAGTTGCTCGCGCAGACCGCCGAACTCGAATCGATGACGCGGCGCGTAGGCAATATCGAGCGCAGTCTGTCAGTGGGATTCGTCGGTTCGACCTTGTACGGCATGCTGCCGAAGATCATCCGGCGGTTTCGCGACGAGAACGCCACGGTCGAGCTGAGTCTGCACGAAATGTCGACGATGGACCAGATCCGCGCGCTCAAGGACGGTCGCATCGATGTCGGTTTCGGGCGCATTCGTCATGAGGATGCGAACATCCGCCGCGTGATCCTGCGCGAGGAGCAACTGATCGTCGCGCTTCCGCTCGGCCATCCGCTCGCGCTCGCGAAACCCGTTCTCTCGTTGCGCGATCTCGTCAACGAAACGCTGATCGTCTTCCCCAAGTCGCCGCGCCCGAGCTATGCCGATCAGGTGCTGTCGGCGTTCCAGGATCGCGCGCTCGCGCCGCGCAAGATCTATGAAGTGCGCGAATTGCAGATCGCGCTGGGTCTCGTCGCGGCGGGCGAAGGCATATCGGTCGTGCCGAGCAGCGTGCACGGCCTGAAGCGCGACGACGTGAGCTACAAGGAACTCGACGATCCCACGCTCGTTTCGCCGGTCATCATGAGCATGCGCGCGCTCGACGAATCGCGCGACATCAAGGAAATGCTCGAACTTATCTACCGGCTGTACGACGAGGAGCACGTCGCCTATACGCCGCGCACGGATCTCGGGCAGTGATGGTGCGCGTCATACCTCCGGGGTATGACACTAGACGTGAACGGTGTTGGACATGCGGCAAACGGGCGCGCAATACTTCAGCAACCCTTCCATTCCGACATTTCAGGTATGAACGCCCAAATAACCTCCGTCGAAGCGATTCTGGTTGATCTCCCGACCATTCGCGCGCATCAACTCGCGATGGCGACGATGCAGCAGCAAACCCTCGTCATCGTCCGTCTGCGCACGAGCGACGGCATCGAGGGCATTGGCGAAGCCACGACTATCGGCGGCTTGTCTTACGGCGATGAAAGTCCCGAAGGCATCAAGCTGACGATCGATACGTACCTCGCGCCGGCTCTCGTCGGACAGGATGCGACCAACATCAACGCCGCGATGCTCAGGCTGAACAAGGTCGCGCGCGGCAACCGCTTCGCGAAGTGCGCGCTCGAAACCGCGCTGCTCGACGCGCAGGGCAAGCGCCTGAACGTGCCGGTGTCGGCGCTGCTCGGCGGCTCGATCCGCAAAACGCTTCCGGTGCTCTGGACGCTCGCGAGCGGCGATACCCAGCGCGATATCGAAGAAGCCGAAATGCTGCTGGCCGAACGCCGTCACAATACGTTCAAGCTGAAGATCGGCCGTCGCGGCGTGCGCGATGACGTCGCGCATGTCTCGAAGATCAAGGCCGCGCTCGGCGACCGCGCCAAAGTCACCGTCGACGTGAATCAGGCATGGAGCGAAACCGATGCGGCGCTCGGCATCGCAGCGCTGGAAGCGGCCGGCATCGATCTGATCGAACAGCCGACTCCGCGCGAGCAGCGCGGCGCGCTCGCACGGCTCGCGGCGCGTTTCATCGTGCCCATCATGGCCGACGAAGCGGTGACGGGCCCGGAAGACGCGCTCGAACTCGTGCGCCACGCATGCGCCGACGTGTTCGCGCTGAAGATCGCGAAGTCCGGCGGCATCTACGGGATGATGCGCACGGCCGCTATCGCCGATGCGGCGGGCGTGTCGCTTTATGGCGGCACGATGCTCGAAGGCAGCATCGGCTCGATTGCATCGGCGCATGGCTTCAGCGCGTTGCCGCAACTCGCGTGGGGCACGGAACTGTTCGGGCCGCTTCTGTTGAAGGACGACATCGTCACGGCTCGTCCGCAGTATCGCGACTTCGATCTGCACATGCCGGAAGGACCAGGCCTCGGTCTTCAGATCGATGAAGAAAAGCTCGCGTTCTATCGTCGCGACAAGCGCGCCTGATTGCACATAGTCATCAATACACGATCGAGGAAACCATGCTTTATCTCGTAAGAATGGACGTCCATCTGCCGCACGACATGCCCGCGCCCCAAGCCGATGAAATCAAGGCGCGCGAGAAGGAATACTCGCAAGCGCTGCAGCGGCAAGGCAAATGGCAGCAGTTGCATCGCGTGGTCGGCGAGTATGCGAACTACAGCGTTTTCGATGTCGATTCGCACGATGAACTGCACACGATTCTGTCGGGCCTGCCGCTCTTTCCGTACATGACGATGAAGGTGACGGCGCTCGCGCATCATCCGTCGTCGATTCGCTGAAACGGCGCACGGTTCGCATGAAGCGCGACATCCAGCCCGGGCCGATGGCGGCCGCGCGCCATGGAAGCTGGTCGGTATCGGCGGTGAGCGCCGGGCTGCTTGCCGTCATCATCTCGTATGCCGGGCCGCTCGCGATCTTCTTTCAGGCCGCGCACACGGCGCATGTCGGCAACGACGTGATCGCGTCGTGGGTCTGGTCCATCTCGATGGGCGCGGCCGTCTCGGGCATCGTCCTGAGCGTGTGGCTGAAGCAGCCGATCATCACCGCGTGGTCCGCGCCCGGCTCGGCCTTGCTCGTCACGTTGTTCCCCGGCATGCCGGTGAGCGAGGCGATCGGTGCGTACATCGTCGCGGGTGCGTGCATCTTTGCGCTCGGCGTGTCCGGATGGTTCGACCAGATCGTCAAGCGCATACCGAAAGGCATCGCCTGCGCGATGATGGCCGGCATTCTCTTTCAGTTCGGCACCAACGTATTCAAGTCGGTTGCCGTGACGCCGTGGCTCGCCCTCGGAATGCTCGCGAGCTTCCTCGTTTTCCGCCGATGGGCGCCGCGCTACTGTCTCATTCTGGTTCTCGCGTCCGGCTGCGCGCTTGCCATGGGACTCGGCCTGACGCATTTCGAGTCGGTGAGTTTTCATCTCACGCGCCCCGTATTCACCATGCCGACGTGGTCCTGGCAAGCGAGCGTGAGTCTCGCGGCGCCGCTCGTCGTCGTCAGCCTGACGGGACAATTCCTGCCGGGCTTCGCGATCTTGCGCGCCTCCGGTTACGACACGCCGACGCGTCCCGTTCTCGTGACGACGGGCCTCGCGTCGATTCTCGTCGCGTTCTCGGGCGGCATCACGATCGTCATCGCGGCGATCACGGCGGCGCTGTGCACCGGGCCCGATGCGCATCGCGACCCGGCGCACCGCTATGTCGCGGGCATCGCCAACGGACTCTTCTATCTGATCGGCGGATGCTTCGCCGGGACCGTCGTCATGTTGTTCGCCGCGCTGCCCAATGCGTTCGTCGCGGTGCTCGCCGGCCTCGCGTTGCTCGGCGCGATCGCGGCGAACGTCGTCGGGCTGGTGCAGGATGAAGCGCATCGTGAAGCGTCGTTCATCACCTTCATCGCCACCGCGTCCAACATGAGCTTTCTCGGTCTCGGCTCGGCGTTCTGGGGCATCGTGCTCGGCACGCTCGCGCATCTGGTGCTCGGGCGCGCGAAGCACAAAGGCTGAGCGGAATCACGAAGCGCTTTGCGAATCGCCATCGATCGGAATCGTCTGGCCGGAGATCGAACGTCCCGCGCTCGACGCGAGGAACACAGCGAGCCCGATGCAAAGCTGGTGGGACGATCTCGGCACGCCGCAACTGACGCCCGAACTCAAGCGCCGCGTCGTCGATGAGATGCAAGCGGCACTCGCGGGCCGCTCGACGGAATCGATGGAGACGGAGCGCGACCGCGTCATGCTGGAACTTCTGAAGTCGCGTTCAGACGCGGGCTCCTGAGCACGCCTTCGACGTTGCGCCGCGCCGCATCGCGGCACCAGAACGCGATCGCGGCGCGGTTCACCTTGCCCTGCTCGGTGAGCGGCACGCGTTGCATGGCAGCCATGCGCACGGCCTTCGCAACGGCCACGCCGCACGCCGATTCGAGCGCGCGCATGCACCGCGCGACATCGACGCGCCGGCCCGTCCACGGCACGACTACGACGTCCCACACGTAACCGCGCGCGGCATCGCCCGATGCGACGGCGCGCGCATAGCGCAGATCGGGCAATGCGCACAGCGGCGTTTCGATCTGCGCCGGGCCGACAACGACGCCATCGATCTCGGCGACATCGCCTTCGCGTCCGATTACATGCAGATTGCCTTTCGCGTCGATGAAGCCGATATCGCCCGTGAGACACCAGCCGTCGCGAAACTTGCGCGCCGCCTCGATCGGCTGACGGTGATAGCCCTGCGCCACCGCCTTCGATTTCACTTCGATCGCGCCGTGCTGACCATGAAGCGCGAACGTGCCGTCGGCGCGGCGAAGGCGCACGTCGACGCCGGGCCGAATGCGCCCCGCGCTGTCCAGCAGGCTCGTGTCGAGGAGATAATCCGATGGCGTCAGCACGCTCACGAGCCCCGCTTCGCTCGCGCCGTACATGTGCGTGAGCACGGGGCCGAGCCGCGCGATCGCACGCCGCCGCAAGATCGCGGGCGCCGATCCGCCGATGTGCGCGATCGAGCGCAAGGAAGACAGATTGCGCCGATGAACGTCCGGGTGATCCATCGTTTCGAAAAGTTGCGGTTCGACGAGCAATACGTCGGTGATGCGCTCGGCTTCGATCGTCGCGAGCGTTTCGGCGGGATCGTAGCAAGGCTTCAGGATTACGGTGCCGCCGCCCATCAACGTGTTGTCGACGAGCACTTGCGACAGATAGGCCAGCGCGCCGTTGACGAGCTGCCGGCGATCCTCGGGGCTCGGCGCGCTCACCAGCGCCGAATATGCCGCGAAGCTGCGGCGGCTCGCTTTCGGCGCGCCGGTCGAGCCGCCCGACGAGACGACCACGGCGAGATCGTCGGGTCGCGCGCGGCTCTGCACGGGCAGATCGTGCTGCACGCGCGCGCGGATATCCAGACGCAAACGCGCCGGTCCCGTGCCGACATACGCGAGGCGCGCGCCGTGATGCTCAGGCACGAGATGCTTGGTCTGCGCGAAGGCGATGAGCAGCGTCGGCTGCATGCGCGTGACGAACGCCGCGCGCTGTTCCGCCGACGCGATCGCGGGCAGGAACATCGTCGTCGCGCCGAGCAGGTTGGTCGCGTAACGAATGGCGAGCGCGTCGGGGCAATTCGGCGCGAACATCGCGACGAACGCGCCGCGCGTGACGCCGAACGACGCAAGCGCCCGCGCATAGCGATAGATCGACGCGCGAAACGCACTGCCCGTCACGTCTTCATCGAGATAGCGCAGCACCGTGCGACCGGCGTGCGCTTCGAGGCGATCGAGCAGGACATCGGTATAAGACCGAAAGGCCGCTTTTTCAAAAGTTTCCATGACTGCATCTCTCCTTCGTGAGCGATGGATGCAGTGTGCCCGCGCACAATGAGGCGAAAATGAGCGGCTACGCGATCTCTGTCGAAAGCACTTCGCCGATAGCGCTCGCGGTCGCTTCGACGTTGCGCCCGTTCAACGCCGCGACGCACATGCGGCCCGAGCGGATCAGATAGACGCCGTGCCGTTCACGCAGCACATCGACCTGCGCGGCGGAAAGTCCCGTGTACGTGAACATGCCGCGCTGCGCGACGTAGCGCGCGAGCATCGCGTCGGGCACCTTGCCGGAAAGACGCGCGTGCATCTCGCCGCGCATGCGCGCGATACGCGTGCGCATCGATGCCAGTTCGTCTTGCCATGCTTGCCGCAACGCGGGCGTCGTGAGCACGCGCGCGACGAGCATCGCGCCGTGCGTCGGCGGATTGCTGTAGTTCGCGCGCACGGCGCCCGTCAGTTGACCGAGCACGCGCTCCGCTGTATGCGCCGATTCGCAGATCACCGAGAGCGCGCCGCAACGCTCGCCGTATAGCGAGAAGTTCTTCGAGAACGAATTGGCGACGAAGGTCGGCACGTTCCGACGGACCAGCTCGCGAATCGCGAACGCGTCCGCATCGAGTCCCGCGCCGAAGCCCTGATACGCCATGTCGATGAACGGCAGCAAATCACGCGCCTTGATCGCGTCGATCAGCTTCACCCATTGCGCATCGTCGAGATCGACGCCCGTCGGGTTGTGACAGCACGCGTGCAGCAGCACGACGCTCTTCGCGGGTAAATCGCGGATAGCCGAGAGCATCGCGTCGAACTTCAGGCCGCCGCTTGCTTCGTCGTAGTACGGATACGTGCCGACCGTGAAGCCCGCGCGCTCGAAGATGAAGCGATGGTTGTCCCACGTCGGATCGCTTACCCAGACTTGCGAGCCGGGGAAATAACGCTTGATGAAGTCCGCGCCGACCTTGAGCGCGCCCGAGCCGCCGAGCGTCTGCACGGTCGCGATGCGGCCATCGTTGCGCGCGGGAGAATCGTCGCCGAAGACGAGCGACTGCACGGCATCGCGATACGCCGCGAGGCCCGCCATCGGCAGATACGGTTTCGCGGCTGCTTGCGCGAGCAATTGCGCTTCGGCCTCGCGCACGGCGCGCATCACGGGCAGACGGCCATCGTCGTCGTAATAGATGCCGATGCTCAGATTGACCTTGTTCGCGCGCGGGTCCTTCGCGAAGTCTTCGTTGAGCGAGAGGATCGGGTCGCCGGGATAGGCATCGATGTGTTCGAACATGATCGTCTCCTTCAGACGCGCGACAACGCCGCACTCGCGCGGCGACGATTGCGAACGGCATAACCCACGCCGAGCACCGCGAGCCACACGGGAATCAGATAGACCGACATGCGCAGATCGGGAATCAGGCACATCACCACGAGAATGCCGGCGAGAAACGCGAGGCACAGATAGTTCGTGAGCGGATAGCCGAGGCTTTTGAACACGGTCGTTTCGCCGGCACGCGCTTTCACGCGGCGAAATTGCAGATGGATGAGACTGATCATCGCCCAGTTGATGATGAGCGCCGACACGACGAGCCCCATCAGCAACTCGAACGCCTTGCCCGGCATCAGATAGTTGATGAGCACGCAGACGGCCGTCGCGAGCGCGGATACACCGAGCGCGACGAGCGGAATGCCGCGCTTGTTCACCTTGAGCAGCGCGCGCGGCGCGTTGCCTTGCTGCGCGAGACCGTAGAGCATGCGGCTGTTGCAATACACGCCGCTGTTATAGACCGAGAGCGCCGCGGTCAGCACCACCGCGTTGAGCACATGCGCGACGAAGTTGCTGTTCATCGCGTGGAAGATCAGCACGAACGGGCTGCCGCCGGTCACGACCTTCTGCCACGGATACAGCGAAAGCAGCACGCCGAGCGCGCCCACGTAGAAAATCAGAATGCGGTAGATCACCTGATTGGTCGCGCGCGGAATCGTGTGCGCGGGATCGTCCGCTTCGGCCGCCGTGATGCCGACGAGTTCCAGCCCGCCGAACGAGAACATGATGACGGCCATCGCCATCACGAGACCGGAGACGCCGTTCGGAAAGAAGCCGCCATGACGCCAGAGGTTCGTCACGCTGGCTTCCGGCCCGGCGCCGCCCGAGAACAGCAGCCAGCCGCCGAAGCCGATCATGCCGACGATCGCGACGACCTTCACGATCGCGAACCAGAACTCCAGCTCGCCAAACGACTTCACGCTCGTGAGGTTGATCGCGTTGATGATGCAGAAGCAGACGAGCGCAGAGATCCATGTCGGGATGTTCGGCCACCAGTACTGCACGTAGATGCCGACGGCCGAAAGCTCGGCCATCGACACGAGAATGTAGAGTACCCAGTAGTTCCAGCCCGACAGGAAGCCCGCGTACCGCCCGCAGTACTTGTCCGCGAAGTGGCTGAACGAACCCGCGACGGGCTCGTCGACGACCATCTCGCCCAGTTGCCGCATGATGAAAAAGGCGACGACGCCCGCGATCGCATAGCCGAGCAGCACCGACGGCCCCGCCGATTTGATCGTCTGGGCGATGCCGAGAAAAAGCCCAGTCCCGATCGCGCCGCCCAGCGCGATCAACTGGATGTGACGATTCTTCAGGCCGCGTTTGAGCGTGCCATCTCCCTCATGTGCCACGTGTCTCTCTCCTTGTGTATTGCGGTGAATTCCGGACGCTTTGGACCTCGGGCGTCCCCGCTGGATTTAGGGGAATCAGTGTAAATTTGTTACGGCACAATATGATTTCCTAACGCGAGCAGACAAACCCTAGTTTGCGCGTCCGGATTTTATCGAATGGGGTATCGGAGAAAGAAAATTGCAGACTATCGAGATCGATCGTATCGACCTGCGTTTGCTCGGGATGCTGCAGTCGCGCGGACGCATCTCCAATCTTGAACTGGCGGAGGCGATCAATCTGTCGCCCGCGCAGACGTTGCGGCGGCATCGGCGGCTGGAGGAACTGGGCGTGATCAAGGGCTACGAGACGCGGCTCGATGCGCAGGTGCTCGGCTTCGGCGTGGTGGCCTTCATTCAGGTGACGATGGAGCGCGGCCACGTGCGCGACCTCGCCAAGTTCAAGGGCGTCGTCGGCAAGCTCGCGGAGATTCAGGAATGCTTCGCCGTGACCGGCGATATCGATTACATGCTGAAGGTGATCGCGCGCGATCTCAAAGGGCTGTCGGAATTTTTGCTCGATACGTTGATGCGCATTCCCGGCGTGAGCGGCGTGAAGTCGAGCGTGTGCCTCGACGAGTTGAAGTGCGTGAGCGCGGTGCCGCTTGAAGCGTAGTTCCGGCCATGAAACGCTATGAAGCCAACGCTACGATGGAGTCGATGAGTTCAGCGCCGCCTTCAATGTCCTCGTTGCCCACGAATCGCGATACTTCCATGTGGCCATCGTTGAACACGTCGATCTCGATACGTTGACCCACGACGGTTACTGAGACGAGGACACTTTCCGGTCTGTGGCGGCCGAGCGCATAAGCGATCCTCGCGGAATCGAGCTTCTGCAACAATTCGAATAGCGGGTGGGACGACATTTCATTTTTCTATTTTTTGAACCGGACTACTTATCATATCGAGGTGTCATCTCCAATTCATTGAGGTAGCTCAATACGTGGATGATTCGCGAACAAACGCGGCGTACCCTCCTTCGCCCGGAAGACCCGCGCCGCAACTTCAGCAAAACGCGTTCAAATCGCCATGCCGCCCGACACTTCGATGCGTTGCGCATTCACCCAGCGATTGTCTTCGGACAACAACGACGCGATCATCGGTCCGATATCTTCGGGAAGTCCAGCGCGGCCGAGCGCGGTCATGTCCGCGATGCGCTTGAGGATAACGAGCGCGGCGCTGACGGGTCGTGCGAAAAGCCGAACAGTCAGCCGCGCCGAAGCACTTGCGAAAGCACCTGTTCTTCGAGTTCCGCGAAGCCTGGCGTCGTGCGCGTGCGCGGCCTTTGCAGCGACACCGCCGTATCGAGCGTGATGCGTCCCGCATCGATCAGCACGATGCGATCGCCGAGCGACACGGCTTCCTGCACGTCGTGCGTGACGAGCAACGCGGTGAGCTTGTGTTCGCGCCACAAGCGTTCGATCAAGCTCTGCATTTCGATGCGCGTCAACGCATCGAGCGCGCCGAGCGGTTCGTCGAGCAGGAGCAGATCCGGCCGATGTACGAGCGCGCGCGCAAGCGCCACGCGCTGACGCTGCCCGCCCGACAAACGCGAGGGCCAGTCCTTCTCGCGCTCGGCGAGGCCCACTTCCGCGAGCGTCGCGCGGGCTTCGTCGCGCTTGTCGCGCGGCAGGCCGATCATCACGTTGTCGAGCACGCTCTTCCACGGCAACAGGCGCGCGTCCTGAAACATGATGCGTATCTGCAGTTGCTCCGATCGGGCGGCGGCGTTGCGCTCCAGGATGCCGCCCGACGGCTCGTCGAGACCGGCGATGAGCCGCAGCAAGGTCGACTTGCCGCAGCCGCTGCGGCCGACGATCGACACGAAGCTGCCGCGTTCGATCGAGAAGTCCAGCCGATCCAGCACGAGGCGCTCGCCGAAGCGCTTCTCCACGCCACGCAGCGACACGGCAACATCGCGCCCGACAAGCGGCGCACGCGCGATGGGCTGCGTGCGCGGCAGGGTCTGCGAGAAACCGTCGGCGTTGCCGGCCAGCGTCGAATTCATCACGGTCATGATTGCGTCTTCGTTTGATAGGCCGGATGCCAGCGCAAGGTCGCGCGTTCGATGGCGCGCGCGGCCATGTCGGCGAGCTTGCCGAGCAGCGCATAGAGCAGAATGCCGACCACCACGACATCGGTTTGCAGGAACTCGCGCGCGTTCATCGTCATGTAGCCGATACCCGATTGCGCGGAGATGGTCTCGGCGACGATCAGCATCACCCACATCAGTCCGAATGCGAAGCGCACGCCGACGAGAATCGACGGCAATGCGCCCGGCAGGATCACATCGCGATACAGCGCGAAACCGGACAAGCCATAACTTCGCGCCATCTCTATCAGATCGCGGTCGACCGAGCGAATGCCGTGATACGTGTTGACGTAGACCGGGAAGAACACGCCCAGCGCGACGAGCACGAGCTTCGCTTCCTCGCCGATGCCGAACCACAGGATCAGCAGCGGAATCATCGCGAGCGCGGGGATGTTGCGGATCATCTGCACGGTCGAGTCGAGCGCGATTTCGGCGGGCCTGAAGAGACCCGTCGCGAGACCGAGCAGGAAGCCGATGCCGCCGCCCATCGCAAAGCCCGCGAGCGCGCGGCCCGCGCTGACCTTCACGTTGGCCCAGAGATCGCCGGACTCGATCAGCGACCACGCCGCCTTCACCACCGCGAGCGGTTCGGGCAGCACGCGCGACGAAAGCCCGCCGGTGCGCGCGGCGCTTTCCCACGCGATGAGGATCATCAACGGCACGAGCCACGGCAACGCGCGGCGAGCGATCGATCGCAGCTTCATGATGCCGATGCGCGCGGCAATTCCGACGTGCCGATGACTTCCCCGAACGGCCCCGACAGCGGCCCGCTCGCCTGCTCGCGCTGCTGACGCGGCAAGAGCGGAAACACGAGTTCGGCGAAGCGATACGACTCTTCCAGATGCGGATAGCCCGACAGGATGAACGTGTCGATGCCGAGCTCCGCGTACTGCTTCATCAATCCGGCGACCTGCTCCGGATTGCCGACGAGCGCGGTGCCCGCGCCGCCGCGCACGAGCCCGACGCCCGCCCACAGATGCGGATACACCTCCAGCTTGTCCCGCCTGCCGCCGTGCAATGCGGCCATGCGTCGCTGGCCTTCGGAATCCATCTTCGCGAACGAGGCCTGCGCGCGGCGAATGGTTTCGTCGTCGAGTTTGCCGATGAGCTTGTCGGCGTCGGCCCATGCTTCCTCTTCGGTCTCGCGCACGATCACATGCAGGCGAATGCCGAATTTGATCTCGCGTCCTTCGGCTTGCACGCGACGGCGGATGTCGGCCAGCTTCTTCTCGACGTCCTCGGGCGGCTCGCCCCACGTGAGATACGTGTCGATGTGCTTCGCCGCGATATCGTGCGCCGCCGCGGACGAGCCGCCGAACCACAGCGGCGGATGCTCCCTCTGCACCGGCGGATACAGCACCTTGCCGCCCTGCGATTGCAGATGCTTGCCTTCGAAATCGAAGCTGCCGTTCTCGTGCGACTGTTCGAGCAGGCCGCGCCAGATCGTGAGGAATTCGTCGGTGATTTCGTAGCGCGTGTCGTGATCGTGGAAGACGCCGTCGCCGGCGAGTTCGTTCGGATCGCCGCCCGTCACGACGTTGATGAGCAGACGCCCGTTCGAGAGCCGGTCGAAGGTCGACGCCATGCGCGCCGACAATCCCGGTGAGCTAAGCCCAGGCCGGATCGCCACGAGAAACTTGAGGCGCTTGGTCGCGGGAATGAGGCTCGACGCGACCACCCACGCGTCCTCGCATGAACGGCCCGTGGGCAGCAGCACGCCTTCATAGCCGAGCGTGTCGGCGGCTACCGCGATCTGGCGAAAGTAATCGTAATTCGCAGCGCGCGCGCCTTGCGCAGTGCCGAGATAACGGCTGTCGCCGTGCGTGGGAATAAACCAGAAAACGTTCATATTCGTCGGTCTAAATGAGGGCTTGCCGCGTGCAGGAATGCAGCGGCGCTCCGGCGAGTCTAACGACGCGTCGCGCGCAGCCGAACCATCGATTCGCACTAAGGATGTGTGCGATCGTGCTAACGCTAACGCCGGCCGCCGCGTCAGGCGACGTTCCAGCGCGCCTCGGTCACGTCGAGCTTCTTCGGAATCAGCTTGAGGCTCGTGAAGGTATCGGCGATCTGTTGCTGATAGGCGAGCGTGGCCGGATCGATCGATTGCACGCCATACGACGTGCGTCCGAGCGCCGTTTCGAGGATGCCACTATCGAGCCCGACGAGCGGCGACAATTGCGCGGCCACAGCCGGCACGTTATCGCGCGCCCAGCGGTCGACCTGATCGAGTTCTTCGAGCACCGCGTGCACCAGTTGCGGCTGCGCCGTCGCGATCTTGCGCGTCGCGAGGTAGTACTGCACGTTGCGCACGATGCCGTTCGCGTCGGTGAGTTGACGCGCGTTCGCCTGCTTTTCGGCGGCGGCGAGATACGGGTCCCAGATCGCCCATGCATCGATGCTGCCTTGCACGAAGGCGGCGCGGGCATCGGCGGGCGCGAGATAGACAGGCTGAATATCGGACCAGGCGAGGTTGGACTTTCTGAGCGCCTCGACCAGCAGGTAGTGCACATTCGATCCTTTATTCAGCGCAACTTTCTTGCCGCGCAATTCGGCAACGGAATGGACGCCCGAATCCTTCGGCACGACGATAGCCTCGGCGTGCGGCGCGGGCGGCTCGTGGCCGATATACACGAAATCGACGCCCGCGGCCTGCGCGAAGATCGGCGGCGTTTCGCCGACCGTGCCGATATCGACCGCGCCCGCGTTCAGTCCTTCGAGGAGTTGCGGCCCGGCGGGGAATTCGAGCCATTGCACGGTGACGCCTTGCGCGGCAAGGCGCTTGTCCAGCGACCCGCGCGCCTTGAGCACCACGAAGTTGCCATACTTTTGATAGCCGATGCGCAAGGTCTTCGGCGCATCGGCGGCCTGCGCGATGCCCGCCGCGAGTCCGCTCGATAGCCCCGCGCCGAGAGCGGCGAGCTTGAACAGCGTGCGGCGGCGCGCGGAATCGAAGGGCTTGTTCGTGCGGTCGGACATGCGTGTTTCCTCGTTGAGCGAAGGCATACTTACCGATGCCAATGCTGCCGATGTTAACAACGCGCGTCTTATGGGCTAAACGAGAAATCGTGATATCGATAGTGCGCGCGGCGCTTGTTATTCGCTTGTTATTCGATTGTTATCCATTCAGCATATCGATAGTGCCCGATATTATTTGTCGCGCCACGCCCGCGCCTCTAGCATCACGCTTTCTCAATCAGCGGCGTCCGCATCCATGAAGATCAAGCATCCATTCAAAGCCACTCTGTTCTCGATCCTGCTCGCGTGCGGCGTCGTGAGCGCACAGCCGTCGCTCGCGGCGAATCAGACGGTGCGCGTCGGCATCATGTCTGGCGAAGACGAGGATGTGTGGCGCGCCGTGGCGGCCAACGCGGCGAAGCATGGCATCACCGTCAAGGTCACGACCTTCTCCGATTACACGCAACCGAACGAAGCGCTCGCGCAGCACGACCTCGACGCCAACTCGTTCCAGCACAAGCCTTATCTCGATGCGCAAATTCAGGCGCGCCATTACGATATCGTGCCCGTGGGCTACACCTACGTGCAGCCGATCGGCCTGTATTCGCGCAAATGGAAATCGGTCGATGCATTGCCGCAGAACGCCGCTGTCGGCGTGCCGAACGATCCGAGCAACGAAGGCCGGGCGCTGCTGCTATTGCAGGCCAATGGCGTGATCAAGCTGCGCGATAACGTCGGCCTGTTGCCGACCGCGCGCGATATCGCCAGCAACCCCAAGCACGTGCAGATCAAGGAACTGGACGCGGGCATCGTGGGCCGCGCGATCAGCGATGTCGATGCGGCCGTCGTCAACACAGACTGGGCGATCAAGGCGGGAATCGATATTCAGAAGGAACGCATCGCGCAGGAGAAGATGCAGAGCAATCCGTATCGCAACTTCATCGCGGTCAATGCGAAGGATGCGCAGGCGCCTTGGGTCAAGACGCTCGTGGAAAGTTATCAGCAGGCCAATGTCGCTTCGTCGATCCTGAGCGTGTACCACGGCGCGACGCTGCCCGCCTGGGAGGGCGCGCCGCAACGGTGACGTGCGCATTGCCGCCTCGCGGCGCATTCAGTTTCGCCTAACCTTGAATCGGCTTCGACACGGTCCTCTCGCGAGCGATCGTGTCGATACGCACCGGCGCAAAGCCAGCGTTCCCTTTCAAGTCTCAATACCTTGCTTAGGATCGCGACTTATTTAGCTAGCCGATATCGTTCTCTGGCGTGCAGAGACGATATGCCGAGCGATCGATAGCGAAAGCAAGTTCGAGTCGTCGCACCCGCTCGACGAATCAATGAATACGCC
Source organism: Caballeronia glebae (assembly GCF_001545035.1). Lineage (GTDB taxonomy): Bacteria > Pseudomonadota > Gammaproteobacteria > Burkholderiales > Burkholderiaceae > Caballeronia > Caballeronia glebae. The sequence goes on along the minus strand of NZ_FCOJ02000019.1, from coordinate 54,727 downwards.
GCACGGCACGCAGCAGCAGATCGCCATCTTCCGTGATGCGCGGCAGCCGCGCGCCGCTCACGAGTTGCTCCATCGCGACCAGTTGACGTTCGAGAAGCGTATCGAGTTCGTGCCGGTCGACGATCTGGTCGGCGGCATCCTTGACGAGCATGAGGGTTGCGAATTCGTGGGCGCTGAGCATACCTGTCTCCCGATCTTTTGAATAACTGATGTAGGTATGCGTCGGCTGCAGGCGAAGCGGCACGATGATTTCAGTGCGCGCTTCAGGACACATGACCCCGGGGTACCTCTGGCCGCGATAACAGCGGGATTTGATAGTAGGGCCTGGTGACTATCCACGGCAATTCGGGTCGTCCCGTATGTTGGGAGGCGGGAAGGCAAGTCGGATGGCGGCGCAAGACGCGGCCTGAACGCGATGAAGATCGCCGCAGAAAACGGTTCGAAAAGCGCCAGCGCCTGCCCGACAAGCTCCGACGCTTCATCTCAGACCGCGCGTTTGCTCAGAGACCCGGCATGATCGGATACGGAATCGTGTGATCTTCCACGCCCTTCACGCCCGGAATGCTTTGCGACGCAATCCGCATTGCATCGAGTTGATCCCTCGACCACACCGTGCCCCACAAATGCACCACGCCTTCGCGCACGACGATATTGCGTCCCGGAAACGCCCAGCCGCGTCCCGTGAGATCGCCCATCAGCATCGCGCGAATTTCGGCATCGCTTGCGAGCGCGCCGGGCGAGGCTTCCACGGCGAGCGCCGAAGCCAGCGCCTGCACCAGATTCGAGCGGCTGACGATGCCGACGAGACGGCCCTCGCGCAGCACCGGCACGCGCTTGATGTGATGGCTTTCGAGCACCGCGGCGATGTCGGCGAGCGACGTGTCTTCTTTCACGCAAATGGGTTCGCGCGTCATGATCTCGCCGACCGTCGGCGCATGCGACTTGATGTAGTCGGCCGCGCCGCCATCGTTGCCGAGCATGTCGAGCCACCACGAGCGGCGGTTGCGCTTTTCGGTGCCGATTTCCTCGCGATGAAGCAAATCGCCCTCGCTCACCATGCCGACGACGCGCTCCTCCTGATCGACGACGGGCGCGGCGCTGATACGGTGCTGCACCAGCAACTGCGCCAGGTCATGCACCTTCGTTTCGGGCGTGACGGAAACGACGGGGGAAGTCATTACATCGCGTGCTTGCATCATGTGCTCCGGAGGTCGATTGATGTGGCCATGCGCGTGCGGCGCATGGGTTCGCTTGCGCGAGCCTTGCATCACTTTAAGGATCGCCGCACCATCAACGGTTGACCTGCATCAAGTGTTTCGCTGGAGCACACGTGCGGCGGACCGACGCGGCCAGGCTCAGTGCGCGCCGATGAACGCGGTGACATCGGCGAGAACGGGCGAGTCTTTGCGCCGCGCCGCCGAGAACGATTCGATGATCGTATCGTGGCCGTATCCCGCATATTTCTTCAGTTCGACGACGTCATGATGCGCGCGCAGCGCCTCTGCGAAGCGGTCGCTGTTGCGCGGATCGACATCGGTATCGGCGGTGCCCGCGGCGAGCAGCATCGGCGGCTCGTGTCCCGAGATGAACGCGATGGGCAACGCGCCCGCGCGCAGCGCCGCCGGAAAGATCTCGTCCATGTGGGGGTCGCTCGTCGGGATGGCGGCGTAGGGGCCGGCGAGTCCGATCATCCCGGCAAGCGAAGTATTCGCGATACCTTGCGCGGCGAGATAGCGCGGATCGGTCGCGAGCATGGCGGCCATGTGCGCGCCGGAGGAATGCCCCATCAGGAAGATGCGTGCCGGATCGCCGCCGAATTCGCGCGCGTGATCGCGGGTCCAGCGCACGGCGGTGGCGGCGTCATCGAGGAATCCCGGAAAAACGGCGTCCGGATAGATGCGGTAATCCGGCGCGACCGTCACGATGCCGTGCGCGGCGAGCGCTTGCGCGACATCGCGCGAATCCGTCCGATGACCGCTTTGCCAACCTCCGCCGTAGAAATACACGACGACCGGGCGGCTCGCGCCCGCGCGGGAATCGGGGGCATAAACATCGAGCCGCTCGCGGGGCGCGTTGCCATAGGCGACGCCGTCGGCGCGTTCGTCATCGTGTTCCAGTGCGCGGGTCGCTATCACGCCGCCCACGCTTGCAGCCAGCGCGAGCGAGATGAATTTTCTTCTTGCCGGAAAATGCATGTTGCCTTCGGATTTTCTTTTCAAACGAAATTACACGATGTTCGCGCGCGGCTGTCCGTGCGGAAGTTATCGTTTCGAGCAGTCGAATCCATGCTTACGCTGACCTGACGAATACTTTATTAATAGATCATTTTCTTAGGATGCCGATTGCTTTTCCGCTAACAATAACCCATTTTTTCGAAAGCTTTTTGAAAAACATTCGAAGGTCATTCGTTCTCCAATCTGTCGCCTCGTGCAATCGCTCGATGGGACTTTCGAGGAGAACGTCATGGCCAACGTATTTTCAGATATCGATGTTATCCGATCGTCGATCCGAGAACGCTGGGGCATCGTCGACTGGGACAAGTATTTCCCGTGGTGGCGGCGACCGTCGAACGTTCGTCTGCTTATCTATGCGGACGGCGGCGTGCATTTGCAGGGCGGCTCGTTTCTGGGCATGCAGTATGTCTACAACCTGCTGAAGAGCCGCGCCTACACGTATGTCCACTTCTCCGTTTCGTTCGTGCACCGTGACGGAACCGATCCCACCGCGACGATCCAGGGCGCGAAGAAGCTGACCGACCTCGACATCATGAACAACTATGACGAGATCTGGTTCTTCGGGCAGAACTCCATCCCGGACCTCACACCGGACGAACTGACGCTGCTCGACACGTTCATGGCCGCGCCGAAGCAAGGCGGCGTGCTCGCAACCGGCGACCATGCCAGTCTCGGCCGTGCGATTGCCGGACAGATTCGCCGCGCGGGAAAAATGCGTCTGTATCCGGCGCCCGACTCCATCGCGCCCGGCTGGAACACGACAATCGTCGAGGGCCCGGACACGAACACGACCTATGACTTCGACGATCAGTCCGACGACACGCCGCAGCAAATCCGCTACAGGCGTTATGTCGTGAGCCAAACGGGAGCGTTCTTGCGCACGCGGCCGCATCCGCTGCTGTGCGGGCCGGACGGACCCATCGACGTGCTTTGCGATCACGAGCACGAAGGCGAAGCGCTCGCGCCCACGCCCGTGCCCGGCGATCCGGACTGGCCGTCGAAAGCCGGCTATCAGGAGCCGCCCGAAGTCATCGCCTGGGGCAGGATCAAGGACCCGGCCGCGACGAAGCACGGCCAGGAGATCGGCGTGATTTCGGCCTATGACGGACACAACGTCGATGTCGGGCGCATCTCCGCCGACTCGACGTGGCACCACTGGTTCGACATCAACCTGACGGGAATCGCCGCGCTGCCGTCGCCGTATGCGGGATTCGACGACACGCCCGCAGGCAGGCTCGCGCTCAAGAAACTCGACGCCTATTTCCTGAACACCGGCGTCTGGCTCGCGCCGCCCGCGCGACAGGTGGAGATGCGCAACGCGGCATGGTGGTCGATCTTGTGGACGAATTACATCGTCGAGCTTTCGGGCGCGACGTCGATCATTCAACTGGGGGCGGCCGCAATCGACGCGCTAGGGCGGCGTTCGTCGCGATGCATGACGAGCCAGTTCATTCTCGACGTTCCCATCATCAAGTCGAAGATCCCCAAATGGGAATGGCCGATGTGGCTGGACAAGCTTCGTCTCATCGAATTTCCGCTCGAACAGTTCGTGGCCGGCGGCATTCTTCAACGCTTGATGCACGACTTCGGCGTGACGGCGCGGCAAACGCGCTTTCCTGTCGCGCCGCCTAACGACGAACAATTCGGGCGCGCCATCGACCAAGGCGCCGAAGCCGGACTTCATGAACTCGCGCGGTATTACCGCGAGGACATGGCGCAGTTGAACGAATTGCTCGAACGGCATCTGAGCGACGCGCGCATCGAAGAAGAGGAAGTTATCGCGCAGAAGTAAATGCAACGCGCGCGAATAAAGCATAGCGGCAGGCGTGTTTCGTCATGCGATGAAATGCGCCTGCGCGGTTTGTCGACAAGCTATCAACCATTCAATTGGCTTCAATGGTCACGTCATTCCTACCGAATCCCGGCACGCTCCGTCAGTCAGCCGACGACTTTTGTTTCTCTCCGCACATTATCGGACGATCTGGCTGGCTACGCTTCATCGTCGATGACAGCGGTCCGCCCGGAAACGGACCTTAACAATTCAAGAGCGTCCGAAGCGCCCACCACAATTCAAAGATTCAAAAATAAAAAGGCAAACCGACGGCACAAAGGTATTGCCATAACCGCTGAGGGAGCATTTCATGGATCGTTCGCAATCGCCCAGCGAGGCGAAGTCGCGTCTGCCGATTTTCGACCAGGAGACCGTCCGCACCACACCGTCGCAGATAAGCGCATTCACCGCGGCGCTGCAGGCACACACTGGTCAGTCATTCAAAAGCTATAGCGAATTGCATAACTTCTCGACCCGGGAATACCGGGAATTCTGGAAGTGCTTCATGCAATGCACGCCCGGATTGGAATGGTCGGGCAAAGCCGAGCCCGTATGCGTCGGCGATAGCTGCGAACACGCGAGTTTCTTTCCCGACGTCAATCTGAACTACGCCGAGAATCTTCTCGGGTTCTCGATCGCGCCCGCCGACGCGCCCGCGCTCACCGCCTGTCACGCCGATGGACGCCGCGTGCGTCTCACGCGCGGCGAGTTGCGCGCGCGCGCGGCTCGCCTGGCCGACGCGCTCATGCAACTCGGCTTGCGCGAAGGCGACCGCGTCGCGGGCGCGATGCGCAACGATGCCGATGCGATCGTCACCGCGCTTGCCGTGACCGCGATCGGCGCGACGCTGTCCACCGCCGCGCCCGAGATGGGCATCGAGACGCTGCTCGACCGCTTCACGCAACTCGAACCGCGCTTCCTGTTCGCGCACACCGCCGCGCAGCCGTTCGACACCGGCACGCCGCTCGCCGCGAAGATGGCGATGCTCGCCGACGCGCTGCCTTCGCTCGCGGGCATCGTCTGCATCGACGGCGATCCGTCGGCGGTGCGCGCCGCGCCGCCCGTCCACTCGCTCAACGCGCTCTGCGCGGCCGGCGATCCGGAGCGCCTCGAATGGAAACGCTTCGGCTTCAACCATCCGCTCTTCGTGATGTTCTCGTCGGGCACGACAGGCAAGCCCAAATGCATCGTGCATGGTACGGGCGGGAGTCTGATCGAGCATCTGAAGGAACATCGGCTGCATTGCGATCTTCGTCCCGGCGATCGTATGTTCTTCCACACGAGTTGCGCGTGGATGATGTGGAACTGGCAGATGTCCGCGCTCGCGTCGGGCGTCGAAGTCGTGACCTACGACGGGCCGATAGCATCGGTCGATACGTTGTGGCGGCTCGTCGCCGAAGAGCGCGTCAACGTGTTCGGCACGAGTCCCGCCTATCTGAAGATGTGCGAGGACGCCGGGCTCGTGCCATCGCGTGAGTTCGATTTGAGCGCCCTTCGCTCGATGATGTCGACCGGCGCGATCCTCTTCGACGCGCAGTTCGAATGGGTTCGCGACAACGTGAAACCGTTGCGGCTTCAGTCGATTTCCGGCGGCACCGACATCCTCGGCTGCTTCGTGCTCGGCAATCCGGACCTTCCCGTGTACGCGGGCGAAGCGCAGTGCAAGAGTCTCGCATTCGACGTGCAGGCGTGGCGCGACGGTGCGCGCGCGCAAGGCGTAGGCGAACTGGTGTGCGTGAATCCGTTTCCGTCGCGGCCGCTCGGATTCCTCAACGATCCGGATGGCGAGCGCTTTCACAAGGCTTATTTCAGCGCCAATGCCGGCGTATGGACGCATGGCGACCAGATCGAGTTTCCGCCGGAAGGCACGGCGCGTATGCACGGCCGCAGCGACGGCGTGCTCGTCGTGCGCGGCATCAATGTCGGGCCGGGGGAGATTTATCGCGTGCTCAACGACATCCCCGAGATTCGCGAGGGCATCGTCGTTCAGCAGCGCGTGCGTGACACCGCCGGAGTCGATGCGCCGGGCAATCCTGTCGGCGAGCGGCTCGTGCTGCTCGTCACCCTTAAAGCCGGCGCGCGGCTCACGGGCACGCTGATCGCGCGCATCCGCCGCGATCTCGTGCGGCGCGCGTCGGCCGCGCATGTGCCCGATGTGATCGCGGCCGTCGACGATCTGCCGGTCACGCATAGCGGCAAGCTCACGGAAGCCGCGGTGCGCAATGCGGTCAACGGACTAGACGTGACCAACGCCGCCGCGCTGCGCAATCCCGCATCGCTCGATGCAATCCGCCTGCATCCGGCGCTGCAACCGCGATCCGGCAACCAGCCGCAGAGCTACGCCACGCGCGAGGAACTGGAGCGGCTGTTGCAGATGAAATGGGAGCAGCTCTTCGCGTTCGCCCCGATCGGGCGCGACGACAATTTCTTCGAACTCGGCGGACATTCGCTGCTTGCGGCGCGTCTGCTCGCGGAACTGCAACCGATCGTCGGCCGGCCGATTCCGCTCGCGACCATGTTGCGCGCGCCGACCATCGCGAAACTCGCCGATGTGATCGACAACGGCGCGCTGCCGCAGACATCGGAACTGCTCGTGCCGATGCGCGAAGGCGAAGGCGCGCCGCTCTTTCTCGTACACAGCGTGACGGGATCGGTGCTCGAATGCACGCGGCTGATCGGCAGCATGCGCAAAGAGCGCCCGGTGTACGGCCTGCAAGCGCTCGGGCTGGATGGCGAAACCGCGCCGCAACGCCGCGTCGAGGACATGGCGAAGACTTACGTCGAGCAGATTCGCAAGGTTCAGCCGAACGGGCCGTATGCGCTCGCCGGATTCTCCTTCGGCGGACTCATCGCGCTCGAAATCGCGCAGCAATTGTTCGGCGCGGGCGAGCAGACGGAATTCGTGTGCCTGCTCGACACCTACGTGCAGGAACGCTGGCTGCCGTTCTTCGCGTTGCTCTCATTCCGGCGCGAATATGCGAGCCGGTTGTTGAAGACGGTCGCGAGCATGTCGCCACGGGAGCGCGTGGGTTTCGCGAGCGCCAAGTTTTCAGCCGCCGCGAACAGAGTGGCGATGCGGCTCGGCCGCGTGCCGCGAGCGCAGCCAGCGCCAACCGCCGATCCCATGCCGCCGGTGTTGCGGCGCATGCGCGACACGTTCCGCGCCGCGATGAACAATTATCGGCCGAAGCCGTATGAAGGCGGCCGGATCGTCTACGTGCGGGCGGCTTCGCGCGAGAATGACCGGGGCGATCCGCTGCCGCTCTATCGCAAGATCGCGCGCAAGGGGCTGACAGTTGCGGAAGTGCCGGGCAACCATGCGGGCGTCATCGAGGAACCGGGTGTGTCCGCCGCCGCCGCCGCGCTCGACCGGGACTACAGCGCGGAGGGCGAACCCGAAGTGCGGCGGCGCGGTCATCGCGTCATGGTTCGGGGCGCGTAGAACCGGCGCACGGATCGTCGGCCGCTCGCCACAACGGAGCGGCCGACGATCGACGAGATTTACTCGCTGCCTGAACCTTCCTTGCCATTGCCCGTATAAAGCGGCGCGTAGCGCGTCCAGACGAAATAGCAGGCGAAGACGGCTGCCGCGCCGACTCCGGTGCCGAGCGGCACGCCTAGCGTTCCATAAAAGCGGATCAGGACTGCATTGGCGGCCAGCTTGGTCGCGAAGCCCAGCACCGAAATGATCGTGATGGCCCGGTAGCGCGCCTCGCTCGCGAACAACTGGATCAGCACGCACATCCCGAATGAAAACGGTATCTGTGAAAGTCCGCAGCGGAACAGGCTCGTGACGGCAATCGTGTCCTCGCTCGTGAAAGCGCCCTTCTGGAAGAGCAGCTTGATCGCGAATGGCGCAAGGGCATAGGCGATCACCGCGCCGACCGTGCCCACGCCCAGCATCACGAACGACCATTTGCGCGCCGTGCTGCGCGCGCGCGCATGATCGCCGCGATGCAGGATTTCGGAAAGAATCGGCAAGGTCGCGCGGCTGATGGCGATCGCGCCCATGCTCACGAGCAGCGAGAGCAACCGGTTCGCATAGCCGAGCGTGGCGATGGCGCCGTCGCCCATATGCGCCATGAAGTATTGATCGACGGGAAGCCACAGATTCGCCACCACCGAGCCGATCAGCAACATGCCGAGCGAGCGCGTCATGCCCGGCCATTGCGGCGCGCGAAACGACAGGCGCGGGCGCGCGGGCACGCCATCGGCGCGTTTGGCGAGTATGCGCAGCCACACGGCCTGAATCACGATGCCGATGGTCGTGCCCACGATGAGCGGCATGATCGACGTGTTGTCGCGCGGGCTCAGCACGAAGATCAGCAACGCAATGGCCGGCACGCATTCCAGCAGCGTGTTGATGTGCCTTTCCGATGCCTGGAGCCGCGCCGCCGAGATACAGATCGTGAACGCCAGCACGCCGACCGGCGTCATCCCGACGACCATTTGCCGGCACATCTCGCGCGTCGATTCGGCGAGCGTTCCCGAGAAGAAGCCGACCATGTGCGGCCAGAAAAAATACAGCAGCAGGGAAACCACGACGCCGATGGCAAGCCCCGCGCCTTCGAGTTCGCTGAGAAGCCGGTTCTGCTGCGGCTTGTCGTTTCTGAGCGCGACGAGCGCGGGCACGAGCAGCACGCTCAACTGATTCGTGATCGTCGCGGGCAGCCACGTGACCATCGTGAGCGCGAGTTGATAGGCATCGACGGTGCCGCTGACGCCGTATCGATACGCGATCGCCATTTCCTTCGATGCGCCGATCAACTTCCCGGCAAGCACGAATAACAGCAGGACGAACGCGCTCCTCGCGATGCGCTTGTGATCCTGATGAACCCCGAGCAGACGTTCTCTTAGCGATTGCACTGTTGCGGTCAGCACTTCCCCTCCGGCAATTTGACCTCGATCCGCGCAAGATCGATTGCTACCTTGCGCACCGGGGGAGAGTGCATCAAACGGCGGAGGCGAACTGTTCGCCACGCCACCGGCGCGGGCCGATGCCAGCGCCCATGCCAGCGTCATTACGCACGATCATGCGGGCACGCACGGGTATTTTGCGCACTCGCCGGGTGCGCTACCGTGCAGAAGTCCACGTTCGTAACGTGCGAGAGTTGCCGTTGCGCGCCGGCATGCCGGCGCCTCGTCGTCGTGAATACGCAAGCGTGCACGGAAGGTAAATGAAGAAATCCATTTGGGTTGTTGTAATAATGATTGTCGTTTCCGTGCTCGCGATCAACACGCCCCGCGTGACGCAGCATGTCCAGACGGTCTACGCGGTTTGGGACGACGGCCGGGTTCTGGACCGGCTGAACTGGCAAACCTTCGTGCGCTGGTGGCACCGCCTTAGAAACGAGAGCGACAACGGCGGCCACCGCGCCAGCCTGACGAGTTCGCCGGTCCCGGCCACGTCGAGTTGCCCGCAGACGTCGTTCACGCCGCCCACTCTGATCGACCCGCGCAGTCCGAAGGCGTTCGGCGCGACAGGCGACGGCAAGACCGACGACACCAAGGCGTTCCAGGCCGCCGTCGATGCCGGCGACGTGCTCGTGCCCGCCGGCACCTATCTGCTCAATCACACGGTCGTCGTCACGGCGAGCAACCGGCATATCCAGTGCGAACCGGGTGTGACGCTCAGGAAGACGATCCGCAGCAACGGCAACATGTTCAACTATGAAGGCCCGTCGACGGGAAACAGTCTCGTCGGCTGCAACTTCGCGGGCGCGAATCCGACCCGCATCCGCGAATGGGATCGTCCCGGCGAATACGATATTCCGGTCCAGACCAACGGCGCGGTCGACAACTTCGTCCTCGCGGGCAACAGCTTCCGCGATTTCTTCGGCCAGTCGATGTTCCAGACCGAAGGCCAGGGCGGCGGCACCGGAGCCGTGCTGGTGTTCAACTCGTTCGCCAACTGCCCGCTCTACGGCATCGCGCTCGTGGGCTCGATCAACGGACGCGTGGCCTACAACCTCGCCGACAACTGCCGCATGGGTCCCGAGAACAACGACGCCACGCAAGACACCGGCGGCAATGTCCTCGAATGCAACCGCATGGTCAACGGCGGCAACATCACGGGCGGGGCCAATGGTGAGGGAGGCGTCGACTACAGCCGCAACGTCGTGCGTCACAACATCCTCGACGGCGGCTATATGCAGGTCAGCCCGCCGGAGCACGGGAAAGCGGCGAGGTACATCGACAATACCTGCAACGGCTGCGGGACCGAATGAGGGCGCGCGGCGTCGCGCTCATTTTTCGCTCATTCCCGACGTCCAGAATCCTTCTCAACCGATGCGCGTTCACGCCGCACCGCGTTTCCAGGAGAAGGATCATGAACAAGATCGGATATGTCGCCGTTGCCACGGCGTTCGGAATCGGACTGGTGAGCAGCGCCCAGGCGCATGTGTTCGTCGGCATGAGCGTCGGGATGCCGGTCGTGCCCATCGCGCCTGTCGTGGCGGTCGCGCCCTTCGCGCCCGTGGTTCCGGTCGCGCCGTTCGCTCCGATGCCCGTCTATGCGCCGCCCGTCGCCTATTACGCGCCGCCGCCGCCCGTGTACGCGCCGTCGGTCGCGGTCGGATATTGGGGCGGACATCCGGGCTGGGGTTATCGGCACTATGCGGCGGGTTACTGGCGCTAGCGCGCTGAGTTTCGCCGCCATGCGAAGCGCATCTTTCTTGCTTTACGTTGCCATCGATACCCGAGGCCGCGAGTTCTTCCTCGCCGGACGACATCCCGTCGCCGCGCGCAAAGCCGCCCCGGACAACGATGGGACGGAGGAGCAATGCGCCACGACGGAATCACATTCGGCATTCGCCGCGCAATTTCTGCCGCGTTGATTGCACTCCTTACCTCATGCGGCGGCAGCGGCGGAAGCGACTCGGGCGGAGGCGGCTCGACTGCTCCGGCGGGCGGCGTCAAGCTGCAAGTCGTGGCGTTCGGTGACAGCCTGTCGGACGTCGGTACCTACGCGCCTATCGCAAGCGTGGTCGGCGGCGGGCGCTTCACGACCAATCCGGGACAAGTCTGGACGCAGGACGTCGCGCAATATTACGGCGACACGCTGACCGCGGCGTTCACGATCAACCTCGGGCACGAGTTGAAGCCGCAAAACGGCTTGGGCTACGCGCAAGGCGGCTCCACAGTCGCCACGCCGGCCGACCAGAACCAGTTCCTGACCGATGTAATCGGCGATGTCGAAATGCCGGTCAATCAGCAGATTTCGAGCTATCTGTCCGCTCACGGCAGTTTCAATTCGAGCCAGCTCGTGCTCGTCTGGGCCGGCGCGAACGACGTGCTTCGCGCCGGCAGCCCGCCCGCCGCGACCGCGACCGTGCAGACTGCCGCCAACACGCTCGCGCAACTCGTCGCGAAGATCGTGCAGAGCGGGGCCGCGCATGTGGTGCTCGTCAACGTGCCGAACATCGGACTATCGCCGGACGGCATTCAGTCCTCCGATGGCGGCGGCAACCTCACGCAACTTTCGCAGCTTTTCAACGCGACCTTGACTTCGGCGTTGCAGGCCAACGGTCTGCAAGGCAAGGTCATCGTGATCGATTCCTATACGTGGACGACGCAGACCATCGCGAATTACCGGGCCAACGGCTTCACCGTGTCCAACACGGCCCAGGCCTGCAACCCGTCGAAGACGCCGCACGACACGTCGCTGCTTTGCTCGCGGGCCACCTACGCCGCGTCGGACGCGGACCAGACCTACATGTTCGCCGACGACCTGCATCCGACGACGCGCATGCACTCGCTCTTCGCGCAGTATGTCGAGCAGCAGATCGCGGCGAGTGGACTGGGGCATTGAGCGCGTAATCGACGGGAAACATGGCAACAGACATCGGCGCACTTGCAGCGGCCACACTCCCGCGGAACTCGAAGGTTTCGCCGACGACACGTTCCGGCAGGCGCTGGCCGGCAAGAACCGGATCATCTATCGGGTGCGGGAAGACGTTCTGTACATTCACCTCGTCTGCGACGCGACGCGATCTGCAGGGCCTGCTTCACCGAATCGTGCTGCGCCTGATCTGAACGCCGCCGCGCTCGTCGATTTCCGTCCGGGTCGTTCGTCGTATCGATGGACCGATCGCGTCCATCGACTCGGAGAACACTCATGCGCAAGCTCGTCGTTTCGATTTTCATCAGCGTCGATGGCGTGATTCAGGCTCCCGGCGGCCCGACCGAAGACGCAAGCGGCGACTTCCGTTTCGGCGGCTGGATCGTTCCCTATGCCGACGAAGCCATCGGCCAGCACGTGCAAAGTCTGCTCGCGCAGCCGTTCGAGTTGCTGCTCGGGCGTCGCACCTACGACATATTCGCGTCGCACTGGCCGCACGTTTCCGCCGATTCGAAGAGCCGCGCCATCGCCGATGTGTTCAATCGCGTACCGAAGCACGTGGCCACGCATCGCTCCGGCGCGCTCGACTGGCGCAACAGTCATGCGCGCCATCATCGGCCATTCGGTGCCGACGGTGTACTCGATGTATTCCCGCACCAGCTTTCGCAACTGCGTCTGCGCGTCTTCCGGGAACACGGCGGAAAGCACGACGACCGATCGCAGCGCGCCGGCTTCGGCGTCCACGGCGTTGTTGGCGCGCGCCGTGTCGTTCCAGACCTGCGCGGCGGTGAAGGCGATGAGCAAGCCGAAGATGATGCCGATCGGCGAAAGCAGGCCGGGCGAAAGCGCGGTGAACGAGCGCCGATACGCGCTGGCCGCGAGCCGTCCCGTCACGAAATGGACCGCCGCGCCTGCCGCGCCCGTCGCGCCGAATACCGCGAGCGTCATCTGCCACAACGGAAGGTTATGCAACCAGGTGCTCGTCATCGGGATGTGCTCCGTGGACAAACGACGGATCGATGTATCGGCTGGACGGAAAGCACATTTAATCACAGGCGGCGCGGTATCGACCGGTGCGACGCCGCGCGTTTGCGAGCGTCAATCGCTTATTCGAACGTGCCGGTGCGCACGTTGCCATCGCGCAGATAGCGCGTGACGAGCACGCCGCCGGGCGTGCGCGCCGAGTGCGCCAGCGTGAAGGCGGACGCGAGCGCGTCGTCGCCGAACAAGCGTTTGCCGCGTCCCAGCATCACGGGGTAGATCAGCAGGCAAAGCTCGTCGACGAGGCCGGCCGCGAGCAGTTGACGCACGGTTTCGCCGCTTCCGAAAGTCAGCAGATTCGCGCCTTCATCACGTTTGAGCGCGCGCACCGCGTCGGCGAGTTCGCCCGTCAGGGCGCGGTCACGCTGAAAATCAGTCCGCCCACGCTCAACGAGGCGCTTCAGTTCACGCTCGCCCTGCCGGCGAACACGGCGGGACAACAGACCGCGCAGCGCCAGTTGACGGTATCGCTGGAGCAGGCGCTCGAAGCGCGCCGCGAGCGCATTCTGGTGAGCCGGTCCGAAGTCAGCGGCATCAAATGGCTATGCCTGAGCTTTCTCGCCGTGTGCCTCGTGTTCGCGATCGCGCTAGTGCATGGCGAAAACCGGCTCACATCCGCACTCGCGCTCGGGCTTTTTTGCGCGAGCCTCGCAACGACCATGCTACTGATTCTTTCGCACGATCGCCCTTTCTCCGGCGAGATCGCCGTGAAGCCCGAACCGCTGTTGCAGGTGATTCCCGCAGCCCGGTGACTTCATCGTTTCATTGCAGATTTTCGAAAATCGCCGCGATGCCCTGACCACCGCCGATGCACATCGTGACGAGCGCGTAACGCCCGCCGATGCGCTTCAGTTCATAGAGCGCCTTGACCGTGATGAGCGCACCCGTCGCGCCGACCGGATGACCGAGCGAAATGCCCGAGCCGTTCGGATTGACCTTTTGCGGGTCCAGTCCCAGCTCGTTTGTCACCGCGCACGCCTGCGCGGCGAATGCTTCGTTGGCCTCGATGACATCGAGCTGGCCGATGTCGAGACCGGCCCGTTCGAGCGCCTTGCGCGTCGCCGGCACGGGACCGATGCCCATGTACGCCGGATCGACGCCCGCGTGAGCGTAGGACACGAGCCGTGCGAGCGGTTTCGCGCCGCGCCGCTCGGCTTCGCCGCGCTCCATCAGCAGCACGGCCGCCGCCGCGTCGTTGATGCCCGAAGCGTTGCCGGCCGTCACCGTGCCGTTCTCCTTCGCGAACACCGCCTTCAGGCTTTCGAAGTCGCTGGGGCTCGCATCGTGGCGCACGTGCTCGTCGGTATCGAAGACGACATCGCCCTTTTTCGCGCGCACGGTGATCGGCAGGATCTGGTCGCCGAAGCGCCCTTGCGCGATCGCACGCGCCGCACGGCGATGCGATTCGAGCGCGAGCGCGTCTTGCGCCGCGCGCGAAATGCCGTATTTGCGCGCCACGTTCTCCGCCGTCACGCCCATGTGGATCTTCTGAAAGGGATCGTGCAGCGCGCCGAGCATCATGTCGACGAGCTTGCCGTCGCCCATGCGCTGTCCGAAGCGCGCGCCCGGCAGCGCGTACAGCGCGCGGCTCATGGACTCCGCGCCGCCGCCAATCGCGATATCCGCGTCGCCCAGCATGATGCTCTGCGCGGCCGAGACGATGGCCTGCAGGCCCGAGCCGCACAGACGATTCACCGTCAGCGCCGGCACGTGGTGCGCCACGCCGCCGTCGATCGCCGCGACGCGCGCGAGGTACATGTCCTTCGGCTCCGTATGAATGACATTGCCAAACACCACGTGATCGACTTCATCGCCGGCGACGTTCGCGCGCTGCAGCGTTTCGCGCACGATCATCGCGCCCAGTTCGGTCGGAGAGAAATCCTTCAGGCTGCCGCCGAAGTCGCCGATCGCAGTCCGCACGCCGCTTGCCACCACTACTTCACGCATTGCTTCGCTCCTGTTGGTTTGCGCTCTCGCGTCAGAATTGCGCTTCGCTCAATGCGAACAGCGGGTCGTCGCCGTGCGCGCAAACGATCGCCGTTTCCAGCGCGCGCGCCTGCGTCAGCACGTATTCGGAGAAGCAATGCGCGGTCGCGATCTTCGCGCCGTGGAACGCCGGATCTTCGGCGCGCCTGCGTTGTGCGACCAGCAGCGCGCGCGCCATCTGCCAGCCCGACAGTACGATGCCCGCGAGCTTCAGATAGAGCACGCCGCCCGCGAACACCGCATTCGGATCGCGCTTGCCGGTTTCGAGCACGTACGCGACGACGTTCGCAAGCGCGTCGCGTCCATCGGTGAGCCGCCGATGCATCGCCTCGAATACGCGCGCCGCATCGCCCGCATCGGTCGACTTCAATGCGTCGAGCGTCTCGTCGATTTGCGCGAGCAGCGCGTGCGCGGCCGCGCCGCCGTCGCGAAGCGTCTTGCGGCCGACGAGATCGTTCGCCTGAATCGCGGTCGTGCCTTCGTAGATCGACAGGATGCGTGCGTCGCGATAGAACTGGGCCGCGCCCGTCTCCTCGATGAAGCCCATCCCGCCATGCACCTGAACGCCGAGGCTGGTCACGTCGATCGCCATTTCGGTGCTCCAGCCTTTCACGATCGGGACGAGGAATTCGTTGAGCGCCAGATGACGGGCGCGCGTGTCGGCGTCATCGTGATGATGGGCGATATCCGCGTGCGCGGCCGCGACGTAGGCGAGCGCACGCGCGCCTTCGGTCAGCGCGCGCATCGTGCCGAGCATGCGGCGCACGTCGGGATGCCGGATGATCGCGACGGAGCCCGCGCCCGAACCGTCTACGGGACGGCTCTGAACGCGTTCCTTCGCATACGCGGCGGCCTTCTGATACGCCGCATCGGACAGTGCGATGCCCTGCAGACCGACGCCGAAGCGCGCCGCGTTCATCATGATGAACATGTATTCGAGACCGCGATTTTCTTCGCCCACGAGGTAGCCGATCGCGCCGCCGTGGTCCCCGTACTGGAGCACGGCGGTCGGGCTCGCCTTGATGCCGAGCTTGTGTTCGATCGACACGCACTGGACGTCGTTGCGCGCGCCGAGCGTGCCGTCGTCGTTCGACAGGAACTTGGGCACGACGAAAAGCGAAATGCCCTTCACGCCCTCGGGCGCATCCGGCGTGCGAGCCAGCACCAGATGGACGATGTTTTCGGCCATGTCGTGCTCGCCCCAGGTGATGAAAATCTTGGTGCCGAACACCTTGTAGGTGCCGTCGCCCTGCCGTTCGGCGCGCGAACGCACGAGCGCGAGATCGGAGCCGGCTTGCGGCTCGGTCAGGTTCATCGTGCCGGTCCAGACGCCTTCGATCAGCTTCGGCAGATAGCGCGCCTTCAATTCATCCGAGCCCGCGAGCAGCAACGCCTCGATGGCGCCGTCGGTGAGCAGCGGGCACAGCGCGAACGACAGGTTGGACGCGTTCAGCATCTCGATGCACGGCGAAGCGATGAGCTTCGCGAGTCCTTGTCCGCCGAACTCGGCCGGATGGCTGATGCCTTGCCAGCCGCCTTCCGTGTATTGGCGGAATGCATCGGCGAAACCGGGCGTCGCCGTGACCGTGCCGTCGCGCCACTCGCTCGGCTGCTGGTCGCCGCGCGCGTTCAGCGGCGCGATGACTTCGGCGGCGAGTTTCGCGCCTTCGTCGAGAATGGCAAGCGCTGTGTCCGCATTCGAATCGGCGAGGCCGGGAAGCTCGCTGATGCTTGCAATATCTGCCAGCTCTTCCATGACAAACATCATTTCTTTGACGGGCGGCGTGTAATTCATCGATGACTCCTGACCCGCAGCTTTTCGATAAACACGCGCTGCGGCAACGAACGTTGATGTGTTGCGGTGCATGGTATCAACGCCGCCGGATTCCTTTGCTACCGGAATCTGCCCTTTCACTGACAAAATCTGCCAAACGAGCCGGCCGCTCGCCGCGCGTTATTCGTCCTTTCTTTGCCGGTATGCGGCAGGCGTGCTGCCGGTCCAGTGACGGAACGCGCGATGAAACGCGGTCGGATTGTCGAATCCGACGTCATAGGCAATCGCCGCGATGGCGTCGTCCGAACGGGTCAGGCGCTGAATCGCGATATCGCGGCGCACTTCGTCCTTGATCGCCTGAAAGGTCGTTCCTTCCGCTTCGAGACGCCGGCATAGCGTGCGCATCGAATAGTGCAACTGCTGCGCGACGGCATCGACGGTGGGCGTTTTCGGCAGGCCGGCGGCGATGCAGTGCCGCACCCGATGACACACCATTTCCTCCGTGAACGAGACGAAAATCCAGTCTTCCGGAGCGCGCTGAAGGAACGCGTCGAGATCGGATTTCCGCTGCCGGATCGGGCGGTCGAGATAGCGCGCGTCGAACGCGATGAGCGTGCGATCGCGCCCGAAGCGAACCGGCCCCGGAAACAGATACAGCAGATCGCCGGACTGCGCGGGGCGCATGAATTCGAACGCCGCTTCGACCAGCGGAATCTTCGCGCGTATGAGCCACGAAGCGACGCCATGCACGAGCTTGAGCACGAGTTCGCGCGCGAGCGCGCTGGCCTGCGGCCCATGCGGATTCGCAATGAACTCGACGATCGCGTAGCGCCCTTCCCTGCGCGACACGAGCTGGAATTCATCGAGTACCAAGTGGAAGAATTGTCCGAAACGATGCAGCGCGACCTCCAGACGCGGCGCGTCGAGCAGGCTCAGACACAGGAACTTGAGCGTGCCGTTGCGCAGCGGGCGCGCGAAGATTCCCGGCATCTCGTCGTCGAGTTCCATGGCGAGCAAACGGTAAAGCGTCGAGAACTGTTCCTGCGTGACGCGCGCGGCGGGCATGCCGAGCAGATCGTGCGGAATGCCGGAATGCTCCGCGAGCCGAACGACGGCTGCGCGGTCGGCGCCCGAAAGGAAACCGTTGACGACCGAAATGGGAACAGTGGCGGAAGGAGGCCTCATGACGAAATCGGACAGGGTGGAAACGCGAGGCTGATTTTGTCATAGCTCCGGCGCGAGGTTGCCGGAGACGGGTTTGCGGTTTCGTCTACGTCGACGCCATGCGTACGTTCGTGCTTCGCGAATCGGTAAGAACGAAGCACTGGATCTTTCAATTTGAAACTTCTATAAAAGGATGTGCAAGCATCGTCCGAAAGGCATCCATCAGGGACCAAGGTGCTTGCATAATTTATTTAGTAATTCGAATGATTTACGAAGAATAACATCACCGAGGTCGATCATGGCCGGCTTCAGCGGTTCACGGAAAATCCTCACACTGTCGCTTTCGGGCATGGTTGCCGCCGTATCGGCGACATCCGCCGGATGGGCGCAGACGCTTCCCAAACAAGGCAATATCGAAGCCACGTACACCGCATCGGGAGCGGACGTGCGCAACATCAGCGTGAGCGGCGACGACGCGGTGTATCTCTTCGAGTCGACGCTTCTGATGACGAACAACAACAAGGCGCCGCTGATGCAGAACGTCACCGCGCGCTGTGTCGAGGCCGGCTTCAGCGCGGGCACGGCAACCGGCTACTGCGTGTATTCCGACAAGGACGGCGACAAGTTCGTCGAAGCCTTCACCTATCAGGGCGGTTCCACCAAGGGCAAGGGAACGCTCGGATCGGGCACGGGAAAGTACAAGGGCATCGAAGGGCACTTCGACTGGCAGCAGACGCTCGCCCTGCCCTCCGACAAAGGGACGTATAACTACGTCGGCAAGAAGACCGGAAGTTATCGCATTCCCTGATCGAGCCGCGCCTCGCGCCCGGACGATCCGTCAAAGCTCGAAGATGGACGCCACGTGATCGATGAATGCCCGGACGACGGGCGGCAGTCCGCGGCGTGTCGTGAACACGAGGTGGACGATTCCGCGCTCGGTTTTCCATTCCGGAAACACATGAACGAGCGCGCCGCTAGCGAGTTGCTCCCGGCAGACATGATCGGGCAGCAAGGCGACGCCGAGCCCCGCCGCCGTCGCATCGCGCAGTGAGACGTAGTCCACGCACGTCATTCGCGGCTCGCTTCGGATCGTATGAGAGGTATCGTCCGGTCCGGTGAATTCCCAGGCGATCTCGCCCATCTGGTCCGTGGTCGCGAGAGTCGGCAAGGTGGACAACACGGCAATGTCCCCGTTCGCGCAAAGCGACGCGACGACGGGCGCCGCCACCAGAATGCGGCTCGAATGTCCCAATGTGCGCACGATCAGCGACGCGTCGGTATCCAGTCTGACGCGCACGCGAATGGCAATGTCGATGCGTTCCTCGATCAGATCGACGGGGCGGTCCACGGCGACCACCTGCAAGCGCGCCTTCGGAAACCGCGCGAGGAACGTGTTGTATGCCTTCGACAGGGTCGGCATGAGACCGAGCGGACAACTGCACCGGATAAGCCCGCGCGGTTCGCTCAGCGCCTCGGAGACAACCGAGTCGGCCTGCTGGACGTCGAGGATGATCGTCCGGCAACGCTCGTAGAAGGCTTGCCCGACTTCGGTCACGCGAAAGCGGCGCGTCGAGCGCTCGATGAGGCGCACGCCGAGCCGCGCTTCGAGCCCGGCAATGCGGCGGCTGATCGTCGATTTGGGCGTGCGCAATACGCGACTCGCCGCGGCAAAACCGCCGTGCGCGACCACCTCCGCAAAAAGAACGTAATCGTTGATGTCCGCCATGCTCATTGACCCATTTTTGGAACGATCAAACCCGAATTTGGAGTCTACCGCGCCGATTGTCTCATCGGCATGATGTTCTCAACGCGACGCAGCGTGCGCCGCGAAATCATCGGAGAGTTCAAATGACTGGCAAATTCGAAAACAAGGTCGTGGTCGTGACGGGCGGCACCAGCGGGATCGGCTATGCGAGCGCGGCGCGCTTCGCCGCGCTTGGCGCGTCGGTGTTCATCACCGGTCGCCGGCAGAAGGAACTGGACGAGGCGGTCGAATCGATCAAGGGACGCGTCGTAGGCGTGCGGGCGGACATGTCGAAACTCGCGGACATCGACCGCCTCTACGATGCCGTCCAGCAGAAGCATTCGAGCATCGACGTGCTGTTCGCGAATGCCGGCGGCGGCTCCATGCTGCCGCTGGGCGCGATCACTGAAGAACACTACGAAGACACGTTCGGGCGCAACGTGAAGGGCGTGATCTTCACCGTCCAGAAAGCGATTCCGCTTCTGCGCGACGGTGCCTCCGTGATCCTGACCGGCTCCACGGCGGGCAGCACCGGCACCGCCGCGTTCAGCGTCTACAGCGCGTCCAAGGCGGCCGTGCGCAATCTCGCCCGAAGCTGGACTCTGGACCTCAAGGACCGGGGGATTCGCGTGAACGTCGTGAGCCCGGGACCGGTGAAAACGCCCGGTCTGGTCGAACTGGCCGGCCCGGATCAGGCGCAACAGCAAGGGTTGCTCGACTACATGGCGTCGAACGTGCCGCTCGGACGGGTAGGCGATCCGGACGAAGTCGCCAAGGTCGTGCTTTTCCTGGGTTCCGACGACTCCAGCTTCGTCGCGGGCGCGGAGTTTTTCGTCGACGGCGGTCTCGCCCAGGTCTGAGCCATCGCTATGGTTTGGCGAACCTGAGCGTCATGCGATCCGATTCGCCGATGGCGGCGTAGCGCGAGCGGTCGACGTCGCCGCCCTTGTATGTGGGCGGCAAGGACCACACGCCGTGCGGATAGTCTTTCGTATCCTTCGCGTTCGCATTGATCTCGCTGCGCGCAACCAGCACGAAACCCGCTGCTTGCGCGTGCTCAATGACGAACGCCTCGGTCACGTAGCCGGAATCGATCATCTGCTGCACGCTCGCGCCCGGCCGCGCGCGATGTTCCTCGACGCCGAGCACGCCTCCGTGCTTCAGCGCGCCATAAAACGCGCGCAGGTTCGCATCGATCTGGCCATCCTTGATCCAGTTATGGATGTTTCGAAACGTGAACACGCGGTCGAATCGCTCATGCGCGTCGAAGCCGATGAACCGGCCGGCGTGCAACGTGCCGACGACGACGTTTCCATACACGGCGGGAGCGTCCGCGAGCTTGCGCCGATAGGCGGCATCGGTTGCGTCGTCCTCGGCGGCGAGATCGGCGGACGTGCTCAGATATTGCGCTTCGTAAAGCTGCCCCGAATTGCGCAGATACGGCGCGAGAATGTCCGTGTACCAACCGCCGCCCGGCGCGATTTCCAGCACCGTCTGGGTCGGAGCGAGTTCGAAGAACTGCAGCGTTTCTCGCGGATGACGATAGACGTCGCGCGCACGCGCCTTATCGCTGCGTTGCGATCCGGCCATGGCGGCATCGAGCGACGCCGCGCCGGCGGCCTGCGATTGCGATTGTGAATCGCGCGATGAATTCCGCGTATCGGACGACGAGGACGCGCATCCGGTCAGCGCGAGCATGAAGCAGGTGGCGGCGATGGCAATCGCGCGGCCCCGCGCAAGGCGAATTGGGTTCATGAAGCACGCTGCGAGTTCAAGGTACCCGACACGATACGCGTTTCTTTCGCGATCCGCTTCACGCAACGGCGACGCTACTCGCTCAACAGAAAGCTGCGCACCAGCGGACCGACCTCGCGCGTTTGCGTGATAAGAAAGAGATGGCCGTCTTCGATTACGTGCAGCGTCGCGCGCCGGATGCGCCGGGCAAGGATTTGCGCGTTGACAAGCGGAACGATGGGATCGTCGTCGCCGTGCATGACGAGCGTCCGCTGGCGCAGGCAACCGAGCCACAGCAGGCTGCTCCATCCGCACGTCGCGAGCAGTTGATACATGTATCCGCGTCCGCCCGGCGCGCGAATGTGACGACCGTGTTCCGCCAGAAGCGCGGGGTCGCGCCGATATGCGCCGCCATAGATCTCCGCGCCCACTTCCCGCAGATAGTCCGGGTCGCGATAGCGGCGCGCGCCGACGAGCTTCGACAACACGGAGAGCCGCCCCGGCACCATGATGACGCCCGGCGATGTCGCGGCCAGCACCAGCCTGCGGCAGCGCAACGGATACAGGTACGCGAACTGTTGCGCCAGCGCGCCGCCCCACGAGACGCCGAGGACATCCACCGGTCCTTCATAGCCGAGCTTCGAGAGCAGCTTGTCGGTCATCACCGCGAGCGTGGCGAAGCGATACGGCACAAGCGGCGCGGGCGATCCGCCGACGCCAGGAATGTCGAAGATCACGACTTCGACATCGCCGAGCGCATCCACGAATGGTTGCACCAGTTCGAGATTAGCGCCGATGCCGTTGAACACGACGAGCGGCGGCGAAGCGTCGCCGCCGCGCCAGATGCCCACGCGAAGTAGTTGGCCGTCGAGCGAGACGGTCTGTATGTCCGGTGCGCGCATGTTTTTCATCGTTCTTGTTCCATGTGAATGCCGATCGGGCGCCGGTCCGGATCAGGCCTCGCTGACATACGTTCCCGGCGCATCGGCCAGTCGCTTGTGACGCCTGTTGCCGAGCGTTCGCGGCGCGGGGCGCAATTCGCCCGAGCGTTGCGCGAGCCATTCGCGCCAGTCGCTCCACCATGAATCCGCTTCGGGCCGGGCGTCGGCGAGCCATGCATCGGCGTCTTCGGGCAATGCGTCGTTACGGAAGTACTTCGCCTTCGGATTGCCCGGCGGATTGATCAGGCTCTGGATATGTCCGCTCGAACTCAGCACGTAACGCGTCTTGCCGCCGAATGCGCGCGCCGTGTTGTAGACGCCCTTCCACGGCGTGATGTGATCGGTCATGCCGGCCATCACGTAGGTGTCGCACGTGACCTTCGACAGATCGACCGGCGTGCCGAGCACCGTCAGCTTGCCCGGCTCGCTCAACAGGTTATGCGTGAAGATGTCGAGCAACTGGCCGTGCAGCTTCGCGGGCAGACGGGTCGCGTCATTGTTCCAGTAGAGAATGTCGAAGGCCGGAGGCGCCTCGCCCATCAGATAGTTGTTGATCCAGAAGCTCCAGACGAGATCGTTCGGTCTCATCCACGCGAACACGCGGCCCATTTCCTCGCCCGGCAACACGCCCTTCGCGCGGCTATTGCGCTTGGCCATTTCGATAGCCTCGGGCGTCGTGAAGAGACCAAGCTGCGATCGCGCGCTGCTGTCGAGCACCGCCACCATCAGCGTGGCCGCGTGGACCGTCTTCTCGCCACGGCTCGCCAGATGGCCGAGCAGCGCGGAGATCGTCATCGCGCCGGAGCACGCGCCATGCAGGTTCACGTCCGCGTGGCCGGTGATGTCGCGCACCGCGCCGATCGCTTCGATGAGCGCGGCGACATACGTGTCCATGTCCCACTCGCGCTGCGCCTCGGTCGGGTTGCGCCAACTGACTGCGAACACCTGGAACTCGCTCTTCACCAGATACTCGACGATGCTCTTGTTCGGCGACAAATCGAAGATATAGAACTTGTTGATCTGCGGCGGCACGATCAGCTGGGGACGCGCGTGGACGTTCGGCGTCGCCGGCGCGTACTGGATGAGTTCGAGCACTTCGTTGCGAAACACGACCGCGCCGGCGGACGTCGCGAGATTCTCGCCGACGCGAAACGCGCGCTTGTCGACCTGCGACGGCATGCCCTTGTTGTTGAGCGTATCGGTCAGCATGTTTCGCATGCCGGCGACGACACTCGCGCCGCGCGACGCCACGAGCTTTCGCAGCGCCGCGGGATTGCCCGCGAGCGTGTTGGTCGGCGCGAGCGCATCCGTCACAAGCGACATCACGAACTGCGCGCGCTCCTTGCTGGCGTCGTCGAGCGCGGATCGATCCACGAATCCGGCGAGCGCGTTGCGCCATGCCAGATAGCCCTGCATGGTCGTGCGATACAGCGTCTGTTCGCGCCACGCCGGATCGGCGAAACGCTTGTCGCCCTGTTGCGGCGAACATGCGTCCTTGCCATTGGCCGCCGATGTCAGATCGCGCACGAGCGCCGCCGTCTGTCCCATCAAAAGCGCGGGATGCAGCATCGCCTGAGCGCCGATTTGCCCGGCGGCGGCGAGCATGTCCATCGCGCGCAAGCCCACGAACGGGTTGGGTCCGAGCATGCCGTCGGTTGCGCTGGCCGTGAGGCCGTCGTTTTCGTGGCTCATGTTTGCTGCCATACCAATCTCCATACTTTCATTCCGGTCTCCTCCAGCACCGTCCGTCACGCGACGAGCATCGCGAGCGTCTGGGCGATCAGCGCGGGCTTGTCCTCGCCTTCGATCTGCAGTTCGCTGTCCGTCCTGACGAGAATGCGACCGCCGCCCTTTCTTTCCACCGAACTCAGCACCACACGGCATCTCACCCGCGCGCCGGATCTGACCGGCGTCATGAAGCGCACCTTGTCCAGCCCGTAATTCAAGGCTGCGGATGCATCTGCGGGAATCAGGCCGACTTCGATCGCGAGCGTCGCCAGCAACGAGAGCGTGAGATAGCCGTGCGCGATGGTTCCGCCGAAAGGACTCTCGCGTCGCGCGCGTTCCTCGTTCACGTGGATCCACTGCATGTCGCCCGTGCATTGCGCGAATGCCTCGATGCGCGCCTGATCCACGATGACCCAGTCCGACACGCCCAACTCGCGGCCGACGAATTCATCGATCGTCGCCATGCTGTATTCGATCGTTCTCATGCGATTCCTCGTTATTGCGCGAAGTTGCGCCTGACGGTCAGCTTGTTCGTCACGGAGCTCACGCCGGAGACGCCTTTCGCCAGTGAGACAGCTTTGTCGATCTGCGCCGGGTCGGCGGCCGTGCCGGTCAACGTCACCGCGCCGTCTTTCGCACTGACGCCGATGTCGCCGGCGTCGATGCTTTTGTCCTTCGCGAATGCGGCGTACACGAGCTTGCGCAACGCGCGATTGTCTTTCCGGGTTGCTACAGGCGCGCTTGCGCTCGACGCCATCGAAGGCGCGCTCGCCGCCGCCATCGACTGGCTCGATTGAAAGCCGGCGCTCATCGACGCCAGCACGATAGATACGGCGCACATAGCATTGCGTGACTTCATTTTCTGCATGGATTGCTCCGGGTTATGGTTCACAGGATTTCGGCAGCCGCCACTCAGAAGTTATGTCGCAGGCCGATCATCGCGGCCGTGGTCGACTCGCCCGGAGCCACGGGTTGTCCGTAGACGATCGTCTGGTTCATCGTGCCGTGATTGTCGACATAGCCGACTTGCGCATAGGCGAGCGTGCGTCTGGACAAGCTGTACTCGGTGCCGATCGCGAATTCGCTCGAATGATTCGTCGAGTTGTTCTTGTCCTTCAGGTAGTAGAACCCCGAAGTGAGTTTGAGCACCGGCGAGAACCGATAACCAAGACCCAGCGAATAGAGGTCGTAATCCGCCCGGCCGGTATTCGCCGGGTTTTTGCCGTGGCTGTACGAACCGGACACCGAGATGTCGCTGAACGTGTACATCGCGCCGAGGTACACGAGGCGGTTATTGTTCAGACCGGTCGGCGCGACGCCGGGTAGCGGGTTCGCATCGTGTCCGTTGTAGTAGACCGCCGCGAGGTTAAGGCCGAAGTTCGAATACTTGAGGACGACGGACTCGCGCGTGCCGCCCTGAAACTCCCCCGGCACGCCACCCGGCGCATATTCGAGCGCGAGCGACGCACCATAGAATTTCGGCGATTCGTAGACGAGCGCGTTGCTGTCGTACAGCGCGCCGATAGGACCGTTCGTGCTCGTGCCGGGCCAGCCGGCCGCCTGATTCATGCCGAGCCACGCGGTAAGAATGCTGCCGAAGTACTGCGCTGCGCGCACGTCGGTATCGAACATCGCGTAGACCATCGGCACGATCTGGCGGCCCGCGTTGAACGTGCCGAACGGACCGGACACGCCCAGCGTCGCGAACTGGTTGAATTGCGCGGGCACGCCGGGTGTATCCGAGAGACCGAAGCGGCCGGTGCCCGAATCGAAGGTGCCCTGCAACCTGAAGTTGACGCGATATCCGCCGCCCAGATCTTCGCTACCTTTGAGGCCCCAGTAGCTCGCGTAAATGCCGCCGTCCTTGTAGCGATACACCTTGCCGAGATTGGGCGCGTTCGGCGCGAACGACGCGGCTGACGTGCTCTGATAAAGCACGCCTGCATCGACTACGCCGTAGAGCGTCACCGAGCCTTGCGCCGCCGCGGCGCCTGAGCACGCAAGCAATACCGCGAAGCATGGAATTCCGAGTTTCATAAGGTCTCCGTATTTTCTAGCTTCTGGACATCCCGTATGAAGAAGATGTCCGGGCCGCTCGAACAGGCAGTCGCAGGATGGTCTGCCTCACGACGCGTGAAGTCATGTTGAAAGAATACGGAAAGCGCGCGGCCGTTGCCCCTCTCGCGGAGGGAGGGGCAACGGCGGCGGATCGCGCCCCCAATAAGCCCCCTCCCGACGCGAGAGGGTTGCATGAGGCATCTCTCCACTACGATTGGATCAGGTCAACAAATTCAATTCTCTGGAGCAAACATGCAATTCCTCGACGATTCGCTTCACCCTGAAAACCAGGACAAGGTCGTGATCACCGTTGCGCCCTACGGCCCCGAATGGATGCCGGAAGATTTCCCCGAAGATATTCCCGTGACGATGGAAGAACAGGTGCAGAAGGCCGTCGATTGCTACAACGCGGGCGCGACGGTTCTCCATCTGCACGTGCGCGAGCTGGACGGCAAAGGCAGCAAGCGCCTGTCGAAGTTCAACGAACTGATCGCCGGCGTGCGTGCAGCGGTGCCGGACATGATCATCCAGGTGGGCGGCTCGATCTCCTTCGCGCCGGAAGACGACGGCCAGGCGGCAAAGTGGTTGTCCGACGATACGCGCCACATGCTCGCCGATCTCGATCCGAAGCCCGATCAGGTGACGGTCGCGATCAACACGACGCAGATGAACATCATGGAGTTGCTGTATCCGGAGTATCTGGCGGGCACCTCGCTCTCGAACCCCGCGTTCATGGCCGCCTACGCCGAAATGACGGTTCCGGCCGGTCCCGCGTGGGTCGAGGAGCATCTGCGCCGTCTGCAGGCGTCCGGCATCCAGCCGCACTTCCAGCTGACCGGTATCCACGCACTGGAGACGCTCGAACGCCTCGTGCGCAAGGGCGTGTACAGGGGACCGCTGAACCTTACGTGGATCGGCATCGGCGGTGGCTTCGACGGTCCGAACCCGTTCAACTTCTTCAACTTCGTTCACCGTGCGCCGGACGGCTGCACGCTCACGGCCGAGTCGCTGCTGAAGAACGTGCTGCCGTTCAATATGATGGCGATGTCGATGGGCCTGCATCCGCGCTGCGGCATCGAGGACACCATCATCGATCAGCACGGCAAGCGCTTCACTTCGGTGCAGCAGATCGAGCAGTGCGTGCGCGTGGCGCGAGAACTGGGCCGCGAGATCGCGAGCGGCAAGGAAGCGCGCGACATTTATCGCATTGGCGTGCAATACGAAACCGTCGATGAGACGCTCGCCGCCAACGGCATGGCGCCCAACCGCCGGGCCGGTCAGGTCAACCTGCCGCTGCGCGCGGCCTGAAAACCGGGCTAGCAGGCGTTGCGCCCGTCGCCGCGCCTGCTGCCTGAACTCAACACTCCACGGCGAAGGCGGGATGCTCACGTTTCCCGCCGGAACAAACAGCGGCCCGCCGCGCACTCATGCGCGAGACGGCGCCCACGCCAAACATCGGAGGAGACAATCTTGGATATGCATTGCATCGAGCCGGCGAAGTGTGACGACAACACCGCTCTGGCCACATCACGCAAATACGCGTGGATCGTATTCGCGCTGACTTTCGGTCTGCTGCTATCGGACTACATGTCCCGGCAGGTTCTGAACGCGGTGTTTCCGCTGCTGAAGCAGGCGTGGAGTCTGTCTGATACGCAACTGGGTTCGCTCAGCGGCGTCGTGGCGCTGATGGTCGGCCTCCTGACCTTCCCGCTTTCCGTGCTCGCCGACCGCTGGGGCCGCGTGCGCAGCCTCGTTCTGATGGCCACGCTTTGGAGTCTCGCCACGCTCGGCTGCGCGGTCGCGACCAGTTACGGCGAAATGCTCGTGGCGCGCGCCTGCGTCGGTCTCGGCGAGGCGGCCTACGGTAGCGTCGGCATCGCGCTCATCCTCAGTATTTTTCCCGCGCACCTTCGCTCCACGCTCACGGGCGCCTTCATGGCCGGCGGCGCGTTCGGTTCGGTGCTCGGCATGGCGCTGGGCGGTTTCGTCGCCATTCACTTCGGATGGCGCGCGTCCTTCGCCGCGATGGCGATCTTCGGCATCGTGCTGGTGATCGTCTACCGGCTGACGGTTTCCGACAAGCGCATCGCCACGCGCTATGGCGACGCCCAGTCCGCCGCGCGGCAGGCGGGCGGCATGCGCACGAGCCTGCGCGCGCTGGTGGCGGGCCTCTTCTCGACGGTTTCGGTGGTCTGCGCCTACGTCGGCAGCGGCTTGCAACTCTTCATCATGGGCGCGGTGATCGCGTGGATGCCGAGCTTTCTGAACCGCTACTACGCGATGCCCGCGGACAAGGCCGCTGCAGGCGCCGCGGTCTTCGTGCTGCTCGGCGGCATCGGCATGGTCGGATGCGGTGTCGTTACGGACCGGGTCTGCCGGGATGTGCCCTCGCGCAAGTGGATCACGGCGCTCGCCTATTGCCTGATCTCGCTCGTGCTGCTGTCCATCGGCTTCCGGGTCCAGCCCGGCGCATTGCAGCTTGTCCTGCTCGGCGCGGGCATTCTGGTCGTCGCGGGCACGTCGGGTCCGGCGGGCGCGATGGTGGCCAATCTCACGCCATCGACGATCCACGCGTCCGCATTCGCGACGCTGACGCTCGCGAACAATCTGCTCGGCCTTGCGCCCGGCCCGCTCGTCACTGGCGCGATCGCCGACCGGATTGGTCTGCTGGGCGCGTTGCAGGTGATTCCCGTCGTCGGCATCGCGGCCATGCTTGCGTTCGCGCTCGGCCGGGCGAGATACGCACGCGATCTGGGCCGGATCGACGCGCTGCGCGGTCGGGCGGCGGAGCAGCGAGTCATCGCTGGAACCGACGCGCCTGGCCACTGAATTCACGTACACGCCTTCTTTTATCTGGAGAAAATGCAATGCCCGATTGCCTGCACACAGCCTCGCCGACGGAAACAGCCGACACGGTCGATACGGTCGAATCGAAGCGCGATCCGCAGACCAAGCGGCCAACCGACGCCTCGTCGGCCGCATCGCGAACATTTGCCTGGGGGAAACCATACGGACCCTACGACTGGATGGACGCGCACACGCCGTGCGACGATCTGAGCGCGTGGCATTGAACCCGAAATGACACGGACGATCTCGATTGCGCCGGACAAGCTTCCCGAGCCCGGCGCGCGCTCGCTGACATTCGTCGATGGACGCAGCGTCGTGCTCTTGAATATCGAAGGCGTGGTTCACGCGATCGACAATTCATGTCCGCACAACGGGGCTTCCCTCGCCAACGGCCGGCTCGACGGACGCATTCTGCAATGTCCCGCGCATGGCTTGCGCTTCGATGTCGTGACGGGCTGTGTCGTCGGCGCGAGCGGAATGTGTCTGACGAAACTCGATGTCGAAACCGTCGGCGAGTGACGCCCGAAGGCGCTTCATTGACGCACGCTCTGAGCCAATGCACGCAACAGCCCAGCACCGTCGCCGCTCCACGCGCTGCCATGCATGCAAGCGAGCGTCGTGGGTTCGAGCTGCGCGAGGCGCTCGAACATCGCGTCGGCATCGCGGGTGTGCGAGAAGTAATCCATGCTGCGCCGGAACGCTTCGCTCGGGCCGAGAATATCGGCCGTGGTCAGCGCGGGCAGCGTCGCGCCGCCTTGCGTGAACAGGTCGCCGCATAGCAGCGTGCGCGTGCTTTCCTCCATCATGAAGCCGCACTCCCACGCATGCGGCAGATGCGGCGTGTCGATCCAGCGCACGCTGTGGCGTCCGAGCGAGACCGCCTGCCCGTCGGCGAGCGCGACGGGCGCGCGATCGGCCAGATCCGTGATGGACACCATCGCCGCCACCGTGCCGCAGAGCGGCGTGGCATCGGGCGATACCGCCAGCCACTCGTTGAGCGAACCGCATTCGTCTGCTTCGACGTGCGAAAACGCGATATGCCGCAGACGCGCCGGATCGAGCACGCTCGCGAGCGCTTCCCGCACGAGCGCAAACATCTTGCGCGGGCCGGTATGAAAAAGCAGCGGATCGTCGTCGACGATCAGATACTGGTTGAAGGAGAAGCCTCCCGCGTCGCCGGGCAACGTCACCGGCGTGTTGATGCGATACACGCCAGCAGCGATTTCCTCGACGTTCGTGCCGGACTGCGAGTTCGTGATGACCATGCGCGCCTCCTGGTTTATCGTTTCCCCGCTTTGATTGCCGGCATTCGCCGCATGCGCCCGATTGTCGGCGTTTCACGCGGCCGTGTCGATTGGTCGAACCGTCGAATGGTCGTGCGCATTGGGACGTTCAAATGGCGCGTCTTCGTCAGGAACCCGTGCCGTTTTCAGGCGAA
Source organism: Caballeronia glebae (assembly GCF_001545035.1). GTDB lineage: Bacteria > Pseudomonadota > Gammaproteobacteria > Burkholderiales > Burkholderiaceae > Caballeronia > Caballeronia glebae. The sequence continues at coordinate 24,367 of NZ_FCOJ02000019.1, read as the reverse complement.
GGCGTCGTTTCGTACTTCGCCCGCGGACGCAGCAGGAAAGCCTGCGTGCGTTGCTCCATCACGTGTGCGACCCACCCGGCTGTGCGGCTGACGATCCAGATGGCGGTCGCTGTCCCGTCGGGCAATCCGAGCGCGCGGGCGAGCGTCACGAGGCCGAGCGCGACGCCCGGATGCGCGTCCAGTTCGCGCCGCATGCGCTCCAGAAACGCGATCGTGATGCGCGTTCCCTCGCGCGCGGCAGACGACGATTCGCCACGTCCCGCGATTTCCGCGGCCGCCTGGAGCATCAGATCGGCGCGCGAATCGCCGCCGGCATAGAGCGGATGGTTGAATCCGAAGAGACTCGCGCCGTATTCGCGCACGCGGTCCACGCGCGAATCCAGTTCCGACAACGGCTCGCAAAGCAGCAAGGTCTCGATCTTTTCAGTGCCGGTGCCGGTAGAAAAGCCGATATGCGAGCCGATTGCCGCCGCCACGCAACTGAAGATATCCGCATTGGTCGACGCGGCCACGCGCGCGGAAAACGTCGCGGGCGCGAGTTCGTTGTCGGCCAGCACGACGAGCGCCGTAGTGACCGCGCGCAGCGTCTCGGGCGTCACCGCCGCTCCCGCGCCGCGCAAGATCTGGCCGGCGATGCTCTCGCCTTCGGCGCGCGGGCAGAACGCACGCTCGGGCCCGAGGAATCCCACGCATCCCGCCATGCTTTGCAGCATCAGGCGCGCGGCCTGCACCGCGCCGCCGTCGGCGATCTCTCGCGTGCCGCGCCCCTGCATCGCGAGCGCGAAGGGCACCATGCCCAGCAGCGCGCCGATGTCGCCGCTCGCGATACCGCCCTCGTAGACCGACAGGAAGCGCAGCACGTCGGGCGGCGTCGCGAGCGGCGCCCACACCGCGAAGCCGCTCTGCCAGATGCCCGTCGTAAGCAGATGCACGACCGATTCGAACGCGGCGCCCGACCCGGCCAGATCGACGGCGAGCCGATTGCGGTAGCGCGGTCCGTGCGGCGTGATTTGCGTGATTGCGGAGTGCAGCACCGGATCGCCGAGACGCAGCGTCGATTCGGCCACCGCGCCGCTGGGCGGGCGTCCGCGCTTGCGCGCGGCCAACCGCTCGATGTCGCGCCGCAGGTACAAGCGCTTGCGGCCGTCCGCATGCGGCGTGGCGCGCACCAGGCCACGGCTGACATAGGCGTAGAGCGTCGCCGCCTTGATGTTCAATCGCGCCAGCGCTTGCTCGCAGGTGACCACATCGTTCCACTCTCGTTCACTCATGTTCTTTCCGGCCGCGCGGTGAAAGCGTCGTTATGTTGATTTTAAAACTCAATATTGATAGATATAAACTGTACCAGTAGAGTGAACTCCGGGACAAAAAACAAGGACGCCGCGAGCCGTATCGGCAAGAGCGGCAAGTCCTCACATCCGGAGACACTGCATGACCCTGGACTCGACGCCGTTACCGCGCAATCGCCTCGATTTGCGCGACACGCTGCAAGCCGCGCCGCTCGGCGCTTTTCACTTCCGTCTCGCGATCCTGCTCGCGCTGATCCTCTGGTACGACGGTTTCGATCTGTATAACGCGTCGTATATCGTCCACGACGTCGCGCCCGCGTGGCATCTCTCGCCGAGTCAGATAGGCCTGCTGCTCTCGTGCGGGCTTGGCGGCTTCGCGATCGGCTCGGCCGTTTCGGGTCTGTTCGGCGACCGCTTCGGACGACGTCGCGTGATCCTGCCCGGCGTCTGGCTGTCAAGCTTGATGAGCCTCGCCATCGGGCTTTTCGCCCACGATCTGTTCTCGTTCGTCGTGTTGCGCTTCGTCATGGGGGTCGCGCTCGGCCTGCTCATGCCGATGTGCGTCACGTACATCAACGAGATCGCCCCGAAGCGTTCGAACAACGTGTTCACGATCGGCTTTTTCTCGCTCGGCTGGATCGGCGGGGCGACCAGTTCCGGCTTCATCGCGGCGTGGCTGATGCCGCACTTCGGCTGGCAAAGCATGTACTTCACGGGCGCGCTGGCGATGGTGCTCGCGTTGGCCCTTCAATTCGTGCTGCCGGAATCCGTGGCCTTTCTCGGAAGCCGCAACCGTGTGGACGAGGTGCGCGCGCAACTGATGCGCTTCTGGCCGGCGCGCGCTGCGGAGTTTCGCAACGCCGAACTGGTCGCGCCTGCGCCGACCGTGAAGGCCGGCTCGTTCCGCGCGCTGTTCGCCGCGCGCTTTCGCCGTCAGACGCTATGTTTCTGGGCGATGGGCGCGCTCTCGCTGTTCTCGTCATACGGACTGTCGGGCTGGTTGCCGACCATCCTGCTCAAGCGCGGCGAGAATCTTTCGATCAGCTTCGCGTATGGCTCCCTGCTGGTGTTCGCCTCCGCGTTCGGCAGCCTGCTCTCGGGCTTCATGGCCGACCGCATCGGCAACCGGCGTCTCGCCATGTCGATCGCCTGGCTGCTCGGCGCGAGCGCCATCGGCATGCTCGCGCTGAAGAGCGGCGGTCAGATCTTCTGGATCATCGTGGTCGCGGGCATGTTCGTGATCGGCACGCAGACGGTCCTCAACAATCTCGTCGCCGTCAGTTATCCCACTGAAATCCGCAGCACGGGAGTCGGCGTTTTCTTCGGCATCGCGCGCTTCGGCGCCATGTGCGGACCGGCATTCTCGGGCGTGCTGCAACAGGCGACAGGCGGCCCGGGCGCGATGTTCCTCGTGCTGGGCGCCTCGCTCGTCACGGCTGCCGTGCTGGTCTTTCTGGTCGAGCGGCCGGAAAGCCTGCCCGACGCCGCCGCGTTCGGACACTGACACGTCGAGACGCGCGCGCTCTTGCCAGCGTCGCGCTCAATGCCTTCCCGCGCCGCTTGCCCGGCGAGTTGTTTCCACCCGAGGTTTCGGCCGCCGGCGCGCGCCCGACCTCACCTCACATCACATCACTCGCAACGATATAAACCATGACGCAGAACACGCCCTACACCGCCGCCCCGACCACGCATGACGCGCATGACATGACGCGCCTGTTCGATGACCTCGCCGCCGCCAACCACATCCTCGCGCAGCACGAAGTGCTCGACGGTTTCGGCCACGTGAGCGTGCGCGATCCGCGCAATCCGCAGCATTTTCTGATCGCGCAGTCGATGGCGCCCGAATTGGTGCAACCCGACGACATCCTCACGCTCGACTTCGACTGCCAGCCGGTCGACGGCGACACCCGCAAGCGCTATCTGGAAACGTGGATCCACGCCGAGATCTACCGCGCGCGCCCCGACGTGAAGGCGGTCGTGCATAGCCATTCCCCTTCGGTGATTCCGTTCGCGGCGTCGTCGGTGCAACTGCGCCCGATCTATCACATGGCCGGCTTCCTCGCCACGGGTTCGCCGGTGTTCGACATTCGCCACTGCTTCGGCTGCACCGACATGCTGGTGCGCAACAGCGCGCAGGGCAAGGCGCTGGCCGAGACGCTCGGCAACTCGGACGTCGCGCTGATGCGCGGTCACGGCTTCGTGGCGACAGGCCCGTCGCTGCCGGCGGCGGTTTATCGTGCGATCTATACGGAACTCAACGCCGCCATGCAGCAGAAAGCCATCGCGCTGGGCGGCGAGGTCACGTATCTCGACGAGGGCGAAGGCCGCGCCAGCACCGAGACCAACCTCGGCGTGATCGAGCGGCCCTGGACGCTCTGGAAGCGGCAAGTCGAGACGCTGCGTCGCGATTGACGCTGCATTGCACGGACGCCGCGCGTCGCCGCACGGAACGCGACGCGCGCATCTAGGGGTAAACATCCGGTTCGTCGGAATCGCTTTGAAAATGGTTGGTGTACGGAGTATATTTCGAACCATCGAGACATCCATCAAAGAGGAGACACCATGCAATTTCATCTCGACGGTTTCCGCGTCGGCGATCCGACGATCGAACCTGCCGCCGAAGGCGCGCCTCATGCCGACATGCCCGCTACCGTCGATGTCCTCATCGTCGGCAGCGGGCCGGCCGGACTCGTGCTGGCCGCGCAACTCTCGCAGTTCCCGACGATCGATACGCGCATCGTCGAACGCCGTTCGGGACCGCTCCTGATGGGTCAGGCGGACGGCGTTGCGTGCAGGACCGTCGAGATGTTCCATGCCTTCGGCCTGAGCGAGCGCCTGCAGCGCGAGGCGTGCTGGGTCAACGAAACTGTCTTCTGGCGGCCCGATGCCGACGATCGCGGCGCGATCAAGCGTACCGGACGTGTTCAGGATACCGAAACAGGTTTGTCGGAGTTTCCGCACGTCATCGTCAACCAGGCGCGTGTCCAGGATTATCTGCTGAATGTGATGCGACGCTCCGCCCCGCGTCTCGAACCCGACTACGATCTCGAAGTCGTGAACGTGGAGCGCGACGAAGACGGCGACTACCCCGTGCGGGTCACGTTGCGGCGCACCGATGCATCGCGGCTCGACGAGACCGTCACCGTGCGCGCGCGTTACGTAGTGGGTTGCGATGGCGCTCGCAGCCGCGTGCGCACGGCCATCGGGCAAACGCTGCGCGGCGATGCGGCCAATCATGCGTGGGGCGTGATGGATGCGCTCGCCGTCACGGACTTTCCCGACATTCGCCTGAAGGCCGCGATCCAGTCCGCGAGCGAAGGCAATCTGCTCATCATTCCGCGCGAAGGCGGCTATCTGGTGCGCTTCTACGTCGATCTGGGCGAGGTCAAGGCCGAGAACCGCGACACCCTCAAGCAGATTACGGTCGATCGCATCATCCAGACGGCGCAACGGATTCTCCATCCCTATTCGCTCGACATCAAGGAAGTCGCCTGGTTTTCCGTGTACGAGGTCGGCCAGCGTCTGACCGACCGCTTCGACGATGCGATCGCAGCCGATGGCGCGTCTCGCGAGCCGCGCGTGTTCATCGCGGGCGACGCCTGCCACACGCATAGCGCGAAAGCCGGTCAGGGCATGAACGTCTCGATGCAGGACGGCTTCAATCTCGGCTGGAAGCTCGGCGCGGTGCTGCGGGGACTCGGCGATGCCGACCTCCTGCGCACGTATTCCGACGAACGTCAGCCCATCGCGCAGGAACTCATCGATTTCGACAAGGAGTGGTCGGCCATGATGGCCGCGCCGCCGAAGGACCCAAGCCGGCCCGAAGCAGGCGGTGTGGACCCCGCCGAGCTTCAGGCGTACTTCGTCCGTGCGGGCCGCTATACGGCGGGCGTCGCGACGCGCTACCGGCCGGCCATGCTGACGGGCGAGCCGACTCATCAGGCGCTCGCGAGCGGCTTCACGATCGGCACGCGCTTTCACTCGTCGCCCGTCATTCGCGCGGCGGATGCGAAGCCCATGCACCTCGGGCATGCCGCGCGCGCCGACGGTCGCTGGCGTCTGTATGCGTTCGCGGATGCCAGTCGCAACGCGCTCGATGCGTTGTGCGAACACCTCAGCACGTCGCCGGATTCCGTGTTGCGCCGCGTGACGCCGGAAGGCGCCGATCCAGACAGCGTTCTCGATCTGCGCGCGGTGTTGCAGCAGGATCATCGCGACGTTCGGCTGAACGATCTGCCCGGCATTCTCCTGCCGCGCAAGGGACGGCATGGCCTCGTCGACTACGAGAAAACATTTACCAGCGATTCGGTGACTGATATCTTCGACGAGCGCGGCATCGACCGCGAACGGGGCGCGCTCGTCGTGGTCCGTCCGGATCAATATGTCGCGCACGTCCTGCCCCTGGACGCGTATGAGGAGCTGAACGCCTTTTTCGGGCCGATCTTTCCGCATGCGTCAACTCGCTCATGAACTGAACAAATTGCCGAACAAAGAAGATGACCGCGACGCGCTGTCGAAATATACGGGCAGCCTCGTGCGTCGCTCGCAGCAGCGCCATGTAGCGGTGTGGCTCGCCGAGGTTTCCGCCGAGGTCACGAGCGTGCAGTACGCCGCGCTCGAAGTGCTGCACGAGACGCCCGGCGTCAATCAGCGTCAACTCGGCGATCAACTCGATGTAGACCGTTCGACGATTGCCGATCTCGTCGCTCGCATGGTTCGCAACGGCCTTATCGAGCGCTCCGACGATCCCGTGGACAAGCGCAGCTATGTGCTCTTTCTGACGGCGGCCGGAAAGAAGCAACTGGCTGCGTTGCGTCCGAGCGTCGAGGAAGTCGAGCGCATTCTCACCGCGCGGCTGACAAGGAAAGATTGTCTGGAGTTGCGGCGGCTGCTTGCTGCGTTGCTGCCGGATCGTGAGGCTTGATGCTTGCGGCGCGCGATGGTTTCAGTCGCGCACAGCAGGACGTACACGTGCCGGGTTCCCCACCGCGGTCGCGCCAGCCGGTACATTCCGCGTCACGATGCTGCCCGCGCCGATCAGTGCGTCATCGCCGATCGTCACGCCCGGCAAGATGATCGCGCCCGCGCCGATCCATACATTGCGGCCGATCCGCACGGGCCGCCCCAATTCCAGACCTGTCGCTCGTACCGCCGGATCGCGCGGATGATCGGCGGTCAGAATCTGCACGCCCGTCGCGATCTGCGTCATGTCGCCGATTTCCACCGAGACGACATCGAGGATCGTGCAGTTGTAGTTCAGGAATACCCCGGCGCCAAGGCTGATGTTGTAGCCGTAGTCGCAAAAGAACGGCGGCCGCACCATCGAGTCTGATCCAACGGCCGCGAACCGTTCCTTCATAAGCTGATACCGCTCCGCAAGCGGCATGTCGAAGGCTCCATTGAAACGCGCCATCCATGCACGGGCCGCTGCCTGATCGGTCTGAATCTCGGAATCGTTGGCGGTGTACAACTCGCCGGCCAACATCTTCTCTTTCTCTGTTCGATTCATTTGTAGCTCGTCTGAAGTGTTATCCATGTCTGCGGACTATACAGAGTGTGGCTCTCTCGATATCCGAACAACCGTTCATCCGTGGCGGGGTAAGTATTTAACCCGAATACGAAACGCGCGAATTGGACAGAGAATAAGTACCGAAACATTTTGCCCGGAGACATTGAAGATATACCAGACCGAACGACGGGCCTTCGACTCGCGTTTCCGCGAACGCCTGAACTGCCGCCGATTCACGATGCTGGCTGAAACGTATGTCCTTCCTTCGATGGAGTGCTCTGTCATGAAAACGTTCGTTTCCCTCTTCGCCGCGTCCGCGCTGTGCATCGCGCCGCTCGTCGCCAACGCCCAGCAAACCGTTCGGATCGGCCTGTCGGCGCCGCTCACCGGCATCAGCGCGTCCAATGGCAAGGATCTCGAAAACGGCGTGCGGCTCGCCCTGGAAGAGGCCAACGCGCAACACATCAGCATCGGTGGGCAGCCGGTTCAGTTCGAGCTCGCATCCGTCGATGATCAAGGCGATCCGCGCATAGGCGTTCAGGTGGCGCAGAAGCTCGTCGACGATGGCGTCGTTGCCGTCGTCGGCTACTACAATTCCGGCGTCGCGCTTCCCTCCGCGCCGATCTTCGCGCGCGCCGGCATTCCGCTGCTCGATCCGGCGGCGACGAATCCGGCGATCACGCGCCAGGGCTTGAACAACGTGTTCCGCATCATCGCCACCGACACCCAGAACTCCGGCAACGCCGGCACCTACGCCGTGAAGGTCACGAAGGCGAAGCGAATCGCGGTCATGGACGACCGGACAGCCTTCGGACAAGGCGCGGTCGAAGAGTTCAGGAAGGCCGTGCAGGCGGCCGGTGGCCAGGTCGTGTCGGAGGAGTACACCAACGACAAGGCGGTCGAATTCAATGCGCAACTGACCAACATCAAGGCCGCCAATGCCGACCTCCTGTACTTCGGCGGACTCGATGGTCAGGCCGGGCTGATCGTCAAGCGCATGAAGCAACTCGGCATACGTGCGCAGTTCGTCGGAAGCGGCGGGATTGCCGACAGCGTATTCATCAGTTCGGCGGGAAACGCGGCTGAAGGCGCGATGGCCTGGGAATACGGCCGGCCCGTCGATTCATTGCCCGCAGGCCGCGCGTTCGCGGAGAAATTCAAAAAGCGCTTCGGCGCAGATACGCTGACGTATGCACCGTTCGCGTATGACTGCGCGTGGCTCGCCATCACCGCCATGAAACAGGCGAATTCGGTGAAGCCCGCCGCAATCATCCAGACGCTGCGCACGATCCAGTACGACGGCATCACCGGCCATGTCTCGTTCGACAAATTCGGCGACCTGAACAATCCGACATCGACGCTGTATCAGGTCAAGTCGATGAAATGGCAGCCGGTGACAACCATCGGCGCGGAAAAATAGCGGCGGTCGGGGAACGTATGTCGATGCGGGCGTGGGAACGTCTGCGTCGATATTTGATTGAGCGACTGCGTTCCCGCGCATCGGTGCTGTGTGCGGCTACGTCAGAACTTGTGCCGCGTGCCGATGCGCGTGATCCGCGCGGCCGCGCTTTGTCCCAGCGAATCGGTGCCGCTCGCCTTCTCGAAGACGCGACCGTGTCCACGTCGGTGCGCTTCGAGAGGAAGTAATCGACGCCCGTATTGAACAGGTTGTTGTTCGCGCCGCCCTTTCCGCCCGCCCCGCCGTTTTATTCTCCCGTCTCGTCGCGCCATCTTGGTGCGTCACCTCGCTGAAATTAGGCTGGACAAAAACTTGATTTCTTCCTGGCCGCGGCCAATAGTGTATTCACCCTTTCCGAAACAGGTCGTCCTTGTCCTGTGCATTCCGTGCTTGCTGTGAAGCAGCCGGGCCGATGATCGAGCGAAACGGGAACGAAAGCCGCGGCGTTATCACGAACACACGTACGCGAAGGGTACGGAAAGGTCGGGCAGATTCATGTTTTCGCATTGCAGCCGTGGGACCGGGCAAGCTTTCAGCACGCGCCCGTGCAGCAGTGAACGCTCGTAAAGGCAGTTGGTAAGCGGAGCGACCCAATGAAAGCACGATCACTCGAAGCGGCGATTAAAGCCTTGCTTGTAGTTATGGCCTGCTTCATCACCGGCGCATATTCTCCCGCAACACCGGCGGAATCGCCCAGCGATACGTCTGCCGCCGTTTTACCGTATCCCGACCCACCTTTCAAAGGCAAGATAGGCAGAACTGTTGAGCAGTCAAAGGCAGACTTTCCGAAGGAGGTCTCCGCGCCGAAGGGCGCTCCCAACGTGCTGGTGATCATGACCGATGACGTCGGCTTTGGTGCCGCCAGCACTTTTGGTGGGCCCATTCCCACTCCGGCAATGGACAAGCTTGCTGCAAACGGACTGCGTTACAACCAATTCCATACCACGGCGCTTTGTTCCCCCACGCGCGCAGCATTGATTACCGGTCGCAACCATCATTCAACGGCGACCGGGAACATCATGGAACTCGGCACCGGGTATCCGGGCTATAACACATTGACCCCGAGAAGCGTGGGCACGGTAGCGGAGGTGCTGAGGGACAACGGTTATACGACCGCCTGGTTTGGCAAAGACCATAACGTGCCGGATTGGCAAACGAGTATGGCTGGCCCATTCCGTTATTGGCCAACGGGTCTAGGCTTCGACTATTTTTTCGGCTTTATAGGCGGTGATGCGAATCAATGGCGGACGCCAATATTCGAGAATACCGTGCCTTATGACTCGCCGGAACAACTGGGCGATCATCCGAAACATTTCAACGAAATTCTGGCCGATCGCGCAATTTCATGGATGAACATGCAGCACGCCGTTGCGCCACAGAAGCCATTTTTTGTTTATTACGTGCCAGGCGGTACGCATGCTCCCCACCATGTGCCGGACGAGTGGATCAACAAGTTCAGGGGGCAGTTCGATCGGGGTTGGGATAAGGTTCGCGAAGAAACACTGACGCGCCAGGTCAAGTTGGGAATCGTGCCACAGGATACGAAGCTCACAACGCGTCCAAAGGAAATTCCCGCGTGGGATAGCCTTAACCCTGATCAGAAGCGGATTTACGCACGCATGATGGAAGTCTATGCTGGTTATCTTGCGCAAACCGACCACGAAATAGGCCGGGTTATCGATGCGGTGTCGCAGATGGGAGAACTCGACAATACCATCATCATCTACATTCAAGGGGACAACGGGGCAAGTGCCGAAGGATCGTTGCAGGGCACTGCCAATGAGATCGGCTTGAACGCAAATGGCGTGGAAGAAAGCGAGGAATACCTGAAATCCACTTTGAACGGTCTGGGCGGAGAGCTTTATTACAATCACTATCCGGTCGGGTGGGCCCATGCGATGGATGCGCCGTTCCAATGGACCAAACAAGTAGCTTCGCACTTTGGCGGAACCAGCAATGGCATGGTAATTTCTTATCCGAGGCTGATATCGGATCGAGGATCGCTGCGTAATCAGTTCTGCCATATCATCGACATCACGCCGACCATTCTCGACGTCGCGAACATCAGATTTCCTTCTATGCTTAACGGCGTTAAGCAGAAACCGTTGGAAGGAACCAGCCTTGTGTACACGTTTAGCGGCGCGAATACGCCCACGCGCCACACGGTGCAGTATTTCGAAATGATGGCCAATCGCGGTATTTATAAGGACGGCTGGATGGCCTCGACCACACCGCTTCGCCTTCCATGGGTCAACTACGGAAATACGCCGCGCCCCGACGACTTCAAATGGGAGCTGTATCACATCACCGAAGACTTTTCACAAGCGAACGACGTTGCCGGAAAGTATCCGCAAAAGTTGAAGGAAATGCAGCAGGTCTTCGACCAGGAGGCGAGAAAATATAACGTCTATCCGCTCGACTCTTCTATGGCCGAGCGGGTCGATCCGGCAATCAGACCGAGCCTTACCCGTGGCCGAAGCGATTTCACTTACCTCGACGGCATGGTGCGGATTCCGGAGGCGAGTGCACCGGATATCAAGAACAGATCTTTTACGGTCACGGCGGAACTGGAGATTCCGTCAAGCGGAACAACGAGCGGAGTCCTGGCTACGTTGGGTGGACGGTTCGGCGGATGGGCGCTGCTGATAAACGACAACAAGCCGCAATTCGTATATGCGTTTTCAAATCAGGACAAGGATAACTACCGGATCACGTCAGGCGAGGCGCTCTCGCCAGGCAAGCATACAATCGCGTTCGATTTTAAATATGACGGCGGCGGACTGGGCAAAGGCGGATCTGGAACGCTAAGCGTCGACGGCAGGCAGGTTGCTCAAGGACGCATCGACCGCACTATTCGCGCACGGTTTTCGTTCGATGAGACCTTCGATGTGGGCGAGGATACCGGAACATCGGTGGTGGAGGACTACTCCGCCAAGATGCCATACAAGTTCAATGGAAAGCTCGACAAGGTGACGATCCACCTTGGAGAGAGCCAGCTAAACGTCGTCGATAGAAAAGCGCTCCAGCGCGCCGCGCGCGCGGTAGCGGACGCAAGGGAATAGCGGCGCTGAGCGATCGAGCCGAAATACGCTCCAGCCCGATACTCAAGGCGGCGCTGCAACGGCACGCAAGACGGTTGCATCACGCGTCCACGATAGCCAATCGGTCGAGGCTCCAAGTGAACACGATTGCAAGTCGCAGAAAATATTTGCTGGGCGGCGCGTCGGCCGCTGCGCTGATCGCTACTGCTGGCTTCTGGCTGCAAGGTAAGCAACGCCGGCCGGAGGTTCTCGTCGGTGATGGAACGAGCGGACCCCGCGATATGGCGTGGATACCTCCCGGAACGTTCCTCATGGGGAGTACTTCGAGGCGTGCACAACCGAATGAAGGGCCCGCTCATCCGGTAACGCTCAGGGGCTTCTGGATGAGGCAGTATGACGTCACGAATGCCGAGTTCACGCAATTCGTCATGGCGACCCAATACAAGACAACAGCGGAACGCGTTCCCCGCTGGGAGGATCTCGCACCGCAGTTGCCGCCCGGCACGCCCAGACCACCGACAAGCTTGCTTGTCCCCGGAGCGCTGGTTTTTGTGGGAACCGATATGCCAGTACCGCTAGACGACTTCAGTCGTTGGTGGCGGTTCGTACCGGGAGCCGACTGGCGTCATCCGCTCGGACCGGATTCATCGATCAAGGGCAAGGAAGGACATCCGGTAGTCCAGGTGTCCTATGAGGACGCACTCGCCTACGCCCGTTGGGCGGGTGGCCAGCTTCCGACAGAAGCACAGTGGGAATACGCCGCTCGCGGCGGCGTCGAGCAGGCGGACTTTGTCTGGGGTGATGAGTCTCCACTTGAAGGTAAGCTTCGCGCAAACGTCTGGCGCGACGACGTCACCCGATTCCCTGTCGTGCCTCCGGGCAGCGAGAAAATTGCCGTAGGGACGACGCCCGTCGGTTCATTTCAGGCCAACGGCTACGGTCTGTGCGACATGGCTGGGAATGTGTGGCAGTGGACGCGAGACTGGTACAGAGAGGACGCATTTCGGATCGCTGCTGCCAGCTCGGCAGGCAAGATGAGCGTCGACCCGCCAGGCCCCACTGACAGTTTCGATCCCGATGAACCCGGGGTTCCTCCGAATGCACCGAAGCGCGTCTCGCGAGGCGGTTCATTTCTTTGCAGCGAAACGTATTGCCAAAGTTATCGGACGAGCGCCCGGCGCGGAACCGATCCGATGAACAGTATGTCGCATCTGGGCTTTCGGATCATCATGACGGAGCAAGATTGGGATCGTCGTCAGCATTCGCAGAGAGCGACAACTGATTCATAAGGCACGCGGGCGAAGACATAGGATTGTCACAAGCTATCGGGAGGCGATCGCCTTCCGCATGACGCAAGGCTCCTCGGCGAATCAACGCCGTGCCCGACTTTAATCCCTCGCATCAATTCTCTCCACCGCCCGCATCGCCCCGGAATTTTACTTGACATCTAAACTATCTAAACCTAAATTATCAACACACGGAGACACCAGCGGAGAGCAAGCATGCGCATCGTCTGCATCGGCGGAGGCCCCGCGGGGCTGTATTTCGGGCTTTTGATGAAGCGCCGTCACCCCGCCTACGACATCACTATCGTCGAACGAAACCGCCCGTACGACACGTTCGGCTGGGGCGTCGTGTTCTCCGATCAGACGCTCGGCAACCTGCGCGCGGCGGACCCGCAAAGCGCCGAAGCCATTCTCGACGCTTTCACTCACTGGGACGACATCGATGTCCACATCGGCGGACGCACCGTGCGTTCGTCGGGTCACGGCTTTTGCGGCATCGGCCGCAAACGTCTGCTGAATATCCTGCAAGCGCGCTGCGAAGAACTAGGCGTGAAGCTCGTCTTCGAAACGCAAGTCACGAACGACGACGACTACGACGCCGATCTCATCATCGCGAGCGACGGATTGAACAGCGCGATCCGCCAGAAATACGCGTCGACGTATCAGCCCGATATCGACATGCGCGACTGCCGCTTCGTGTGGCTCGGCACGCACAAGTGTTTCGACGCGTTCACGTTCGCATTCGAAAAGACCGAATGGGGCTGGTTCCAGGCGCACGCTTATCGCTTCGACGAAGACACGTCGACGTTCATCGTCGAGGCGCCCGAGCGCGTGTGGCGCGCGGCCGGCCTCGCCGACATGAGCAAGGAAGACGGCATCGCCTTTTGCGAGAAGCTCTTCGCGAAGTATCTCGACGGCCACGCGCTGATCTCGAACGCCACCCACTTGCGCGGCTCCGCGCAATGGATTCGCTTTCCTCGCGTCGTCAATCGCGAATGGGTGCATTGGCGCGAAGCCGCGAACGGCAAGCGCGCGCCCGTCGTGCTGATGGGCGATGCCGCGCATACGGCGCACTTCTCCATCGGTTCGGGCACGAAGCTCGCACTCGAAGATGCGATGGAACTCGCGAACAGCATCGACACCGCGTTCGCGAAACAAGACGGCGATCTCGAAGGCGCGCTCGCGCATTACACACAGGTGCGCAGCGTCGATGTATTGCGCATTCAAAACGCCGCGCGTAATTCGACCGAATGGTTCGAGCACGTGGACCGTTACGCGTCGTTCGAACCCGAGCAGTTCGCTTACTCGCTTCTCACGCGCTCGCAGCGCATCTCGCACGAAAACCTGCGCGAACGCGATGCGCAGTATCTCGCTTCGTTCGAAGACTGGCTCGCCGCGCGCGCGGGCATCGAACGCGACGCGCAACAACGTTCCGTTCCGCCGATGTTCACGCCGTTCACGCTGCGCGGGCTCACGCTCAAGAACCGCGTGGTCGTCTCGCCGATGGCGCAGTATTCCGCCGTCGACGGCATCGCGGGCGACTATCATCTGATGCATCTCGGCGCGCGCGCGATGGGCGGCGCCGCGCTCGTGATGACCGAGATGACCTGCGTGTCGCCCGAGGCGCGTATCACGCCGGGATGTCCGGGCATGTATGCGCCGGCGCATCTTACTGCGTGGAAGCGCATCGTCGATTTCGTGCATGCGCAATCGGATGCGAAGATCGGCATGCAGCTCGGCCATGCGGGTGCGAAGGCATCGACACGCGTGAGCTGGGAAGGCATCGATCAGCCGCTTCCCGATGGCAACTGGCCGCTCGTTTCAGCATCGCCGCAGCAGTATTTGTCAGGCGTGAGCCAATGGTCGCGCGAGGCCTCGCATGAAGAGTTACGCGAGATCGAAGCGCAATTCGTAAGCGCCACCGAGATGGCGGCGCAGGCCGGCTTCGACTGGCTCGAATTGCACTGCGCGCACGGCTACTTTCTATCGAGCTTCCTCTCGCCGCTGACGAATCATCGCACCGACGCATACGGCGGCTCGCTCGAAAACCGTCTGCGCTATCCGCTCGAAGTATTCAGGGCGATGCGCGCCGCGTGGCCGCAAGACAAGCCGATGTCCGTGCGCATCTCGGCGCACGATTGGGTCGATGGCGGCACGACGCCCGACGACGCCGTCGAAATCGCTCGCGCGTTCAAGGCCGCTGGAGCTGACATGATCGACGTGTCGTCGGGGCAAGTCAGCAAGCAGGAAAAGCCGGTGTATGGCCGCATGTTCCAGACGCCGTTCGCGGATCGCATCCGCAATGAAGCGGGCATTGCGACGATTGCGGTCGGCGCGATATCGGAAGCGGATCATGTGAACAGCATCATCGCGGCGGGACGCGCGGATTTGTGCGCGGTGGCGCGTCCGCATCTCGCGAATCCATCGTGGACGCTGAACGAAGCCGCGAAGATCGGCTTCTTCGATGTTACGTGGCCGAAGCAGTACGCGGCCGCCAAATCGCAACTGGAACGCAATCTCGAACGCGAGCGCGCGATGGCCGCCGACAACGCGCGCCTCACGCCGCAGGAACGTGCGCAACGCGCCGAAGGAACAGTCTGATCATGACGACTCTCGCCAATAAGCACGCGGTCGTGACGGGCGGTGGCAGCGGCATCGGCGCATCGTGCGCGCAGGCGCTTGCGCAAGCTGGCGCGCGCATCACGCTGATGGGCCGCGATTTCGCGCGCCTCGAAGCACAGCGCGCCGCGATGCGTGCACACGGCGATGTCGCGTGCATCGGCGTCGATGTGACGAACGAGGCGGCCGTTGCTGAAGCTTTCTCGCGCGCCGGTCCCGTCGATATCCTCGTGAACAACGCAGGCCATGCGCAAGCCGCGCCTTTCACGCAAACCGACGCGGCGCTCTGGCAACGCATGCTCGACGTGAATCTCACCGGCGTGTTCTTTTGCACGCGCGCCGCCCTGCCCTCGATGATCGAGCGCGGCTATGGCCGCATCGTGAATGTCGCGAGCACGGCGGGACAGATCGGCTATGCGTATGTCGCCGCGTATTGCGCGGCAAAGCACGGCGTGATCGGCCTCACGCGCGCGCTCGCCGCCGAGGTCGCGATGAAAGGCGTCACGGTCAACGCGGTGTGCCCCGGCTATACCGAAACCGAACTGCTGCGCGCGTCGCTCGATCAGATCATGTCGAAGACCTCGCGCAGCGAACAGGACGCGCGCGACGCGCTCGTGCGAAACAACCCACAACGCCGCTTCGTGCAACCGGAAGAAGTCGCCAACGCCGTGCTATGGCTTTGCGCGCCCGGTTCCGCTGCGATGAACGGCCAATCCCTATCCGTTTCAGGTGGAGAAGTAACGTGACCCACGCCGCAAACAACAAGAAGACGACCGCCGCGACGGAGCAGAAGACGCCGCGCAAGGGCATCGAGAAGCCGGCGGACAATGTCGTCGATCTGGAAATGAGCACGGGCGTCGACAGCCACATGGGGCTGCGTTTATGGCTTCGCATGCTGACCACGACGAACCTCGTGCAAGCCGAATTGCGCAAGCGCCTGCGCACCGAATTCGATACGACGCTGCCGCGCTTCGACCTCATGGCGCAACTCGAACGCCATCCTGAAGGGCTGAAGATGACCGAGTTGTCGCGCCGCATGATGGTCACGGGCGGCAACGTGACGGGCATTACGGATCAGCTCGAAAAAGAAGGACTGGTGTCGCGCTATACCGATCCGAACGATCGTCGCTCGACCAGCGTGCGTCTCACGCCGCAAGGCCGCAGCGCGTTCGACAAGATGGCGACCGCGCATGAGCAATGGGTCGTCGAAATGTTCGGCGGCCTCGAACTGAACGAAAAATCGCAGACGCATCAGCGCCTCGGAAAGCTGAAGCAGCATCTGCTGAAGACACTGAAGGACTGAAGGTGAAGGAGACAACGATGACCTTATCCGCCGCCGACGCGCTGCTCGCCGGCAACCGCACCACGCTCGCGGACTATCGCGCGACGCACTTCGGCTGGACCGTGACGAACGGCGTCGCGACCATCGTGCTGAACCGGCCCGAGCGCAAGAACCCGCTGACCTTCGAGTCGTATGCGGAGTTGCGCGATCTGTTTCGCCGTCTTGCATATGCGAGCGATGTGAAAGCCATCGTGATACACGGCGCGGGCGATAACTTCTGTTCCGGTGGCGACGTGCACGAAATCATCGCGCCGCTCATCGATCTGCCGATGCCCGAGCTATTGCTCTTCACACGCATGACGGGCGATCTCGTCAAGGCGATGCGTCATTGCCCGCAGCCGATTGTCGCCGCCGTCGATGGCGTCTGCGCGGGCGCGGGCGCGATTCTCGCAATGGCTTCCGACCTGCGTCTCGGCACCGCGCGCAGCAAGCTCGCGTTCCTGTTCGCGCGTGTCGGTCTCGCGGGTTGCGACATGGGCGCGTGTTCTATTTTGCCGCGCATCATCGGCCAGGGACGCGCCGCCGAATTGCTCTTCACGGGGCGCGCCGCAAGCGGCGAAGAAGGCTATCAGTGGGGCTTCTACAACCGTCTTTGCACGCCCGAGACCTTGCTCGACGAAGCCGCGAAGCTCGCATCCGAACTCGTCGCGGGCCCGACCTTCGCGCATGGCATCACGAAGAAGATGCTGCATCAGGAATGGAGCATGAGCATCGACGAAGCGATCGAATCGGAAGCGCAGGCGCAAGCCATCTGCATGAGCACGCGCGATTTCGAGCGCGCCTATCGCGCGTTCGCGGCGAAGTCGCGTCCCGTGTTCGAAGGAGACTGAGTTGAAGCTCGATCCACACAGCGCGCTCGCGTGGCCCTTCTTCGACGAACGGCATCGCGAACTCGCGCGCGACGTCGATGCATGGGCCGGCGAGCATCTGAAGCATGTCGATCACGCCGACACCGACGCGGCCTGCAAGCGCCTCGTGCGCCTGCTCGGCGATGCGGGATGGCTCCGGCATTGCATCGGCGGAACGCGATACGGCGCATCGAACGATACGATCGATACGCGCGCCGTGTGTCTCCTGCGCGAAACGCTCGCAAAGCACGATGGCCTCGCGGACTTCGCCTTCGCGATGCAAGGACTCGGCTCCGGCGCAATTTCGCTTGCCGGAACCGATGAACAGAAAGAGCGCTATTTGCCGCGCGTCGCGAACGGCACGGCGTTGGCGGCGTTTGCGTTGTCGGAACCCGAAGCAGGATCGGACGTCGCGGCAATGTCGCTCGATGCGCGCGTCGATGGCGATGTCTATCTGCTGAACGGCGACAAGACGTGGATTTCCAACGGCGGCATCGCGGATTTCTACGTCGTGTTCGCGCGCACCGGGGAAGCGCCGGGCTCGCGTGGCATCAGCGCATTCATCGTCGATGCGGATACGCCGGGCTTGCAGATCGCCGAACGTATCGACGTGATCGCGCCGCATCCGCTCGCGCGTCTGCACTTCGACCACGCGCGCGTGCCGCGCACCCAGATGCTCGGCGCGCCCGGCGAAGGCTTCAAGATCGCGATGCGCACGCTCGATATCTTCCGCACGTCGGTGGCAGCCGCGTCGCTCGGCTTCGCGCGCCACGCAATGCAGGAAGGGCTCGAACGCGCCGCATCGCGCAAGATGTTCGGCCAGACGCTCGGCGACTTTCAACTCACGCAGGCCAAGCTCGCGCAGATGGCGTTGACCATCGACACGAGCGCGCTGCTCGTCTATCGCGCCGCGTGGCTGCGCGATCAGGGCGAGAGCGTGACGCGCGAAGCCGCAATGGCGAAATGGCACGCGAGCGAAGGCGCGCAACAGGTGATCGATGCAGCCGTGCAGTTGTGGGGCGGCCTCGGCGTGAAGAGCGGCACGGCGGTCGAATCGCTTTATCGCGAGATACGCGCGCTGCGCATCTATGAAGGCGCGACGGAAGTGCAGCAGTTGATCGTCGGACGAGACTTGCTCAAAGCGCACGGAGAACATCGGCGATGACGCGAACCTTCGATATGCCCATGCGAATTCGCTTCGCGCACTGCGATCCGGCGGGCATCGTTTATTTTCCGCAATATCTCGTGATGACGAATGCGCTCGTCGAAGACTGGTTCGACGAAGCGCTCGGCATCGACTACGCGCGGATGATTTCGCAGCGTCGCGTGGGGCTTCCCATCGTGAGGCTCAATTGCGAGTTCTCGCGGCCGAGCCGCATGGGTGAAACGGTGACGCTTTCGCTTGCCGTCGACTCCGTCGGACAGCGCTCGATTCGCATCGACATCGTTTGTCATTGCGATGGTGAAGTGCGCTTTCGTGCGAAGCAGGTTCTGGTGACGACATCGCTCGACGATGGCCGCTCGATCGACATTCCCGGCGACATCGCCCGCGCAATCGAGCAGTTCGCGCCGGGCACGCGCCGCGCATTGCAAGAGGAGACACGCTCATGAAAAAGACGCTTCTGCCTTCGGGCTGGATCAAGCCGCGCGGCTACGCGAACGGCGTCGCGGCGCGCGGCACGCAGGTGTTTATCGCCGGGCAAATCGGCTGGAATGAACAGGCGCGCTTCGTCAGCAACGAGTTCGGGGCGCAGGCCACGCAGGCGTTGCGCAACGTCGTGGCCGTGCTGCGCGAAGCGGGCGGCGGCCCCGAGCATCTCGTGCGCATGACGTGGTACGTGACCGACAAGCGCGCGTATCTCGCGGCTGCGAAGGAGATCGGCGCGGCGTTTCGCGAGCTGATCGGCGACTACGACATCGCGATGAGCGCGGTGCAGGTCGTCGCGCTCATCGAAGATGAAGCACAGGTGGAAATCGAAGCCACGGCTGTTATCCCCGATTAAGCGGAGGGCACGATGGAACGTTCGGCACACGTCGATACATTCGCGCGCGATCATCTGCCGCCGCAGGAACAATGGCCGCTGCTCATGCTCGACAACGCAGATCTTGCCTATTCAGCGCGCATGAACTGCGCGACGGAATTGCTGGATCGCGCGATCGAAAGCGGACACGGCGATCGCACCGCGATCTGGTCCGATGCCAACGGCGAGCCGCATGCAACGACTTATCGCGAGTTGCGCACGCTCGTGAATCGCAGCGCGCATGTGCTCGTTGACGAGATGGGCTTGCGTCCCGGCAATCGCGTGCTGTTGCGCGGACCGAATACCTTGCAGATGGCGGTCGCGTTCCTGGCTGCGTTGAAGGCGGGACTTGTCGTCGTGCCGACCATGCCGTTGTTGCGCGCGAAGGAGTTGAAGCAGATCATCGAGAAGGCGCGGATATCGGCCGCGCTGTGCGATGTGCGTCTCACGGAAGAACTGAAACGCTGCGAGACGAAAGGCGACGACTTCCATTGCGAGGCGCTGGCCCAAGTTTTCACGTTTCATGACGACGCGCCCGCTTCGCTCGAATCGCTCGCGCGAAACAAGCCCGATCATTTCGATGCCTGCGACACCGCCGCCGACGACGTGTGCCTGATCGCGTTCACGAGCGGCACGACCGGAGCGCCGAAAGGCTGCATGCACTTCCATCGCGACGTGCTCGCGATGTGCGATCTGTTCCCCCGACACATTCTGAAGCCCACGTCCGACGATGTGTTTTGCGGCACGCCGCCGCTCGCGTTCACGTTCGGTCTGGGCGGCCTGCTGTGCTTTCCGCTGCGCGTGGGCGCATCGACCATTCTGCTCGAAAAGCTCACGCCCGAAACGCTGCTGCAAACCGTCCAGCGCTATCGCGCGACGATCATGTTCACCGCGCCGACGTTCTATCGGCAGATGGCGCCGCTTATTAAAAGCTTCGATGTATCGAGCTTGAAGAAGACCGTGTCGGCAGGCGAAGCGCTGCCCGATTCCACGCGCGCGTTATGGCGCGAAGCGAGCGGCATCGAAATGATCGACGGCATCGGCGGCACAGAGATGATCCATATCTTCGTTTCTTCCGCGTGTGCGGACGTGCGCGAGCATGCGATCGGGCGCGCGGTGCCGGGCTATATCGTGCAGGCCGTCGACGATGCGATGCAGCCCGTGCCGCCCGGCACGATCGGCAAGCTCGCGGTGCGCGGGCCGACGGGCTGCCGTTATCTCGCCGATGAACGTCAGACGAAGTTCGTGCGCGACGGCTGGAACCTGCCCGGCGATTCCGTCGTGATCGATGAAGACGGCTACGTGTTCTATCAGGCGCGCGCCGACGACATGATCGTATCGGCGGGCTATAACATTTCCGGACCCGAAGTGGAAAGCGTGCTGATGCAACACGAAGCGGTCGCGGAATGCGGCGTGATCGGCGTGCCCGACGAAACACGCGGACAAGTGGTGAAAGCATTCGTCGTGCTCAACCCGGGCTTCACGGGCGACGATACGCTGATTGCCGAATTGCAGGACTTCGTGAAGCGCAATGTCGCGCCGTTTAAGTATCCGCGCGTCGTGGCCTTCCTCAACGCGTTGCCGCGCACCGAGACCGGCAAGCTCAAGCGCTTTGCGTTGCGCTCGATGTAGCAAGCTCGCCAATCGTTTGCTTGGTAGAGTATGGTTCACGCCCGCCGCGAGGCGGCTTGCCAACTCTTCGGAGCAAACAAGAAAAATGGTTCTGACGCACCGACTCCTTGCCGTTTCCCTTTTTGCCGCATTCGCATTGACCTCGCAAGCCGCATCGGCCGCGAACAAGACGCTCGTGTTCTGCTCCGAGGGCAGCCCCGCCGGTTTCGATTCGGCGCAGTACACGACCAGCACCGACTTCGACGCGGGCGCTCACGCCGTCTACGATCAGCTTGTCGAATTCAAGCGCGGCACGCTCGATCTCGTGCCGGGTCTTGCCGAGAAGTGGGATGAGTCGCCGGATGCGAAGACCTTTACGTTTCATCTTCGGCGTGGCGTGAAATTTCAGTCGACGGCGTGGTTCAAGCCGACGCGCGACTTCAACGCGGACGATGTCGCGTTCACGTTCAGGCGCATGATCGATCCGAACGAGCCGTTCCAGAAGGCGCATCCGGTCAGCTTCCCGTATTTGACCGATCTCGGCTACGACAAGAACATCGCATCGGTGGACAAGCTCGACGACTACACCGTGCGCTTCACCTTGAAGACGCCAGATGTCGTGTTCGTGCGCAACATCGCGATGGAATTCGCTTCCATCGTATCGGCGGAATATGCCGCGCAATTGCTGAAGCAAGGCAAGCCCGGGGACTTCAATCAGAAGCCTGTGGGCACGGGCGCATTCGTGTTCCGCGACTATCAGAAAGATGCGACGATCCGCTACGACGCGAACCCGACTTACTGGAATCGCAAGGACGTGCATATCGACAAGCTCGTCTTCTCGATCACGCCCGATGCCGCCGTGCGCGAGCAAAAGCTATCGAGCGGCGAGTGCCAGGTGACGTCGTTTCCGCGTCCCGCCGACATCGCCGCGTCGAAGCAGGACCCGAAGCTCACGGTGCTGTCGGGCGTCGGTTTCAACGTTGCGTATGTGGGCTACAACACGACGCACAAGCCGCTCGATAAAGTTAGCGTGCGCCGCGCGCTCGACATGGCGATCGACAAGCAGGCGATCATCAAGACGGTCTACGAGGGCGCAGCAACCGTCGCGACGAATCCGATGCCGCCATCGCAATGGTCGTATAACAAGGCGTTGAAGGACGCGCCGCACGACCCCGCGAAGGCGAAGGAACTGCTGAAGGAAGCCGGCTTTCCGAACGGCTTCACGATCACGCTATGGGCAATGCCGGTGCAGCGCGGTTATAACCCGAACGCGCGTTTAATGGCGCAACTGATTCAGTCGGACTGGGTAAAGATCGGCGTGAAGGCGAACCTCGTCACTTACGAATGGGCCGAGTACAACAAGCGCGCGAAGACGAACGGCGAGCACGATGCGATTCTCTACGGCTGGCTCGGCGACAACGGCGACCCCGACAACTGGCTCGGCACGACGCTCGGTTGCGACGCGGTTCACGGCAGCAACGTGGCGAAGTGGTGCAACAAGCAGTTCGACGATCTGCTCGCGAAAGCGCGTCTCGTAACCGATCAAAATGCGCGCACGAAGCTTTATGAGGAAGCGCAGGTGGTGTTCAAGGATCAGGTGCCGTACACGCCGCTCGCGCACGCGAATATCTTTCAGCCGATATCGAAACGCGTGCACGGCTATCTGATCAGCCCGCTCGGTGGGCATCGGTTTGACGGGATCACGCTCGATTGAGCGACGTCCGCGCGCGCGGTCGGGCAGCGGAATGAAAGCAAGGCGCGGCGGAAACGCCGCGTTGCCCTAGGCGCGGCGGCGCCGCTGCTGTTATTTGTCTGCACGCTCGTCCATATCGAAGGCGGCGCCAAAGCCGTCGCCGAAAGCGGGAATCACAGCGGGTCCGCTTACCGTGGCCGCAGCCCAGCAACCCGAGCGCAAAGTCACAGCCGCGATCTTCCCACTGAAAGCAACACCGGTGCGCGCGCCGGTGGGTGGCGTCTGTTGAGACCATTAGCAAACAGATCCTTTTCCGGATTTGGGAAATTTCACCCTATTTCTTGCACGCTTAATCAGATAAGGTCGAATGCTAGACCTCGCGGATGCGCGAAGGCTGATCAAAGCTTGCCGATCGGCAAGCATCGATAGCAGTACAGAGAGATTTATGTCGGGTCAAGCCTATCGTAGGCAGTAGCGATGATGGCGAAATCTGGGTGACGGGCCGTCGGTCTCCGCATCTTGAGGGGCCAAAGTGCAGAGAGCGCGGCGTCCTTCTCGGTGCCGGCGTATGAGATTTCGGAGAGGGTGGAAAGACCGGTCGCCTTAACGATTCGCGTGTCGCACTCCCCTGCGATCTCCCGTTACAACTATTTGAATGGAGTTTGAGTATGACGCAGGGATCGGACACGATGCAAAACGAGCAGTCGGCTGGAACGAACGACCAGCAACCGCAGCAAGCTATGCATGAAGTGCCAAGACAGACCGATGTCTTCGGACGGCCCTACTGGGAGTCGTATATGACGCCCGAGAGCTATCAGGTATGGGCTCAGGCGAAGCTCGGGCCACATTTGCCGGGTGTCGTTATCTTCGTGCATGGGGTGAATTCGGAGGGCGAGTGGTACAACGCCGCAGAAATGGGGCTGTGTAACGGCCTTAATCACCGTCTCAATCTAACGGGGAAGCACGAGCTTAGTCCGAACGAGTACGAAGACTATGACAGCGACATCAGACAGCCCTTTCCGCGCAGAATGAAAACCCCAGGCCGCTCGCCTGTAATTCGCTTTTACTGGGGGTATCGCGCCAAAGATGGCGAAGAGAAGAAGTGGCGAGTAGCGCTCCGGAACGACACGGGCGTGGACGTCTGGAAAGCCGACCTAGCAAAAGACAAGGGACCATGGTACTGGGGCGGAGGCCCATTCCAGAACGGCACCAATAATATTCAGCAACTCTGGAGCGCCATGGGGATGAAGCGGCACGTCTACGGGATTGATGCGCAGATGCTAAATACCGAAGCCGACCGCTACCTGCAAGACGCGCCACCCCGAGACTATTATTCGCACGCCGCGAAGCGTCTTGCGGACCTAATCGATGATATCCGGAGGCATTCGCCGCGCGACACGGTGACTATTATGTCGCACAGTCAGGGAACGATGATCGCATTAGCAGCCACGGCACTCTGTACTACTCGCGCGCCCGACGCGTTATTTGTCATGAACTCGCCGTGCGCTCTCGAGGACAAGCTTGTGGATGCGTTGACCTGCGGCAAAGAGCGCCCGACGCAGGAGGCGCGCTCAAACACATTCCGTCATATTGCGGAGCGCATCAAACATGACAAGTTCACGTTCGACGATGCATTAATGGAGCAGTTG
>NZ_FCOJ02000080.1 GCF_001545035.1 Caballeronia glebae | reverse complement strand
CGCGGTGCAGGGCGCGAGCGCGCCGGCCGCGGCGGCTCCCGCATCGGCTGCGAAGGCCGCGCCGGCTGTCGCGACCGCGGCGGCGTCCGCTCCGGCTGTCGCAGGCAGCGGTTCGAACGCGATCGAATTGAAAGTGAAGGAAGATAGCTGGTTCAGCGTGCGCGGCAAGGACGGCAAGGAGCTGTATTCCGGCCTCGTCCACGCGGGCGGCACGCAGCGCGTGGAAGGCGAGGCGCCGTTCAAGGTGACCGTCGGCAACGTGAAGGGCGTCGAGTCGTTGTCGGTCGACGACGAACCCGTCGATGCCAAACGCTATGTATCCGCACGCGGAAACGTCGCGCGTCTTTCGCTGCCTTGAGCTTGCGAGATCGATCTGTTCAGCGCGACGAACAAGTCGAGGGCGTCACGGTGCAAGCCGTGACGCCCGTTTGAGGTTCCACACACGCGACCCGGCGCCGTATCGGCGGCCAGGTCACCAAAGGGTTTTTCGATGCAATCCGAAGCTCAATCCCTGATTAGCAGCAAGATTTGTTCGACCGAGCCGGTCTCCGGCGGTCCGTTGACGCGCCGTTCGTCGCATGCCGTCGACGTGCGCTGGGGCGGCCAGCTCGTGACGATCGGCGGCGACGCGCCGGTGCGCGTGCAGTCGATGACCAACACCGACACCGCTGACGCCATCGGCACCGCCATCCAGATCAAGGAACTGGCGCAGGCGGGCTCCGAGCTCGTGCGCATCACGGTGAACACGCCGGAAGCGGCCGCCGCCGTGCCGCATATCCGCGAACAGCTCGACCGCATGGGCGTGATGGTGCCGCTCGTCGGCGACTTTCATTACAACGGCCATCTGCTGCTGCGCGACTATCCCGCATGCGCCGAGACGCTGTCGAAGTACCGTATCAATCCGGGCAACGTCGGCCACGGCGCGAAACGCGACACGCAATTCGCGCAGATGATCGAAGCCGCGATCAAGTACGACAAGCCGGTTCGCATCGGCGTGAACTGGGGCAGTCTCGACCAGGAGTTGCTCGCGCGCATGATGGACGAAAACGCCACGCGCGCGAATCCGTGGGAAGTGCAGAGCGTGATGTACGAGGCGCTGATCCAGTCGGCGGTCGGCTCGGCGGAGCGTGCGGTCGAACTGGGCCTCGGCCGCGACAAGATCATCCTGTCGTGCAAGGTCAGCGGTGTTCAGGATCTGATCGCCGTGTACCGCGAACTCGCGAAGCGTTGCAGCTTCGCGCTGCACCTCGGGCTGACCGAAGCGGGAATGGGCTCGAAGGGCATCGTCGCATCGACGGCGGCGCTTTCGGTGCTGCTGCAGGAAGGCATCGGCGACACCATTCGTATCTCGCTCACGCCGGAACCGGGCGGCGCGCGCACCGGCGAAGTCGTCGTCGGTCAGGAAATCCTGCAGACGATGGGCTTGCGCGCCTTCACGCCGATGGTGATCGCGTGCCCCGGCTGCGGCCGCACGACGAGCACGTTGTTCCAGGAACTCGCTTCGCAGATCCAGACTTATCTGCGCAGTTCGATGCCCGTGTGGCGCGACCAGTACCCCGGCGTCGAGAAGATGCACGTGGCGGTGATGGGCTGCATCGTCAACGGGCCGGGCGAATCGAAGCACGCCAACATCGGCATCAGCTTGCCGGGTTCGGGCGAGAATCCGGCGGCGCCCGTATTCATCGACGGCGTGAAGGTGAAGACGCTGCGCGGCGAGCGCATCGCGGAGGAGTTCCAGCAAATCGTCAGCGACTATGTCGGGCGCACGTACGGGCAAGAAAGCGGCAAGCTCGATGCGACGTCCACCGCAACTCTTTGAAGACAGATGACTGAACAAAAGAAACGGCTCGAAAAACTGAGCGGTGTGAAGGGCATGAACGACATCCTCCCGCAGGATGCCGCGTTGTGGGATTTCTTCGAAACCACCGTCAAGTCGATGCTGCGCGCATACGGCTATCAGAACATCCGCACGCCGATCGTCGAGCATACGCAGTTGTTCACGCGCGGTATCGGTGAAGTGACCGACATCGTCGAGAAGGAGATGTACAGCTTCACCGATGCGCTCAACGGCGAGCATCTGACCATGCGCCCGGAGAACACCGCGGCGGTCGTGCGCGCAACGATCGAGCACAATCTGCTGTATGACGGCCCGAAGCGCCTGTGGTACGTCGGTCCGATGTTCCGTCACGAGCGTCCGCAGCGTGGTCGTTATCGTCAGTTCCATCAGGTGGGCGTGGAAGCGCTCGGTTTCGCGGGTCCGGATTCCGACGCCGAAATCATCATGATGTGCCAGCGTCTGTGGGACGACCTCG
Source organism: Caballeronia glebae (assembly GCF_001545035.1). GTDB lineage: Bacteria > Pseudomonadota > Gammaproteobacteria > Burkholderiales > Burkholderiaceae > Caballeronia > Caballeronia glebae. The sequence continues at coordinate 26,172 of NZ_FCOJ02000080.1, read as the reverse complement.
GACTCACCGGTATTCGCCTCGAACTGAATTCGCTCGGTCAGCCCGAAGAGCGCGCGGCGCATCGCAAGGAACTGATCGCGTATCTGGAGCAGCACGTCGATTCGCTCGACGAGGAAGCGAAGCGTCGTCTCTACACGAACCCGCTGCGCGTGCTCGACACGAAGAATCCGGCGATGCAGGAGATCGCGCAGAACGCGCCGAAGCTCGTCGATTTTCTCGGCGACGTATCGCGCAAGCACTTCGACGGCGTGCAGCGTCTGCTGAAGGCGAACAACATTCCGTTCACCATCAATCCCCGTCTCGTGCGCGGCCTCGACTACTACAATCTCACCGTGTTCGAGTGGGTCACCGACAAGCTCGGCGCGCAGGGCACGGTCGCGGGTGGCGGTCGTTACGATCCGCTCATCGAGCAGCTCGGCGGCAAGCCGACCGCGGCGTGCGGCTGGGCGATGGGCGTCGAGCGCATCCTCGAATTGCTGAAGGAAGAGCAACTCGTGCCGGAAGCCGAAGGCACGGACGTGTATGTCGTGCATCAGGGCGAGAAGGCGGCGGAGCAGGCGTTCATCGTCGCCGAGCGGCTGCGCGACACGGGCCTCGACGTCATTCTGCATTGCAGCCCGGACGGCGCGTCCGCGAGCTTCAAGTCGCAGATGAAAAAGGCCGATGCGAGCGGCGCGGCATACGCCGTGGTGCTTGGAGAGGACGAGCTCGCGCAAGGTATGATCGGCGTGAAGCCGCTACGTCGTTCGGTCGATGAAACGTCCGACGGGCAAAAGAACGAGCAAGTCAACGTTCCGGCGGAAGACTTGACCGAATACCTAATCAATGCGATGGTTGCAACCGCCGACGACGAGGGTGCCTGAGATTCAGGTGTATTACTGCGCGCATCGGGCTGGATCGGGACGATTCGGCATCGCGCGCGGCGCTCGTTTAGGGAATTGAAACGCAGGAAGGAATAGCTGGGCGATGAGCTATCACGACGAACAAGAATCACTCGAAAGCGTAAAGGCCTGGTGGGCCAAATGGGGTAACACCACGACTTGGGTCGTGCTCGTGGCGCTCGTCATTGGGGCCGGGTACAACGGATGGAATTTCTGGCAGCGCCGTCAGGCCGCCGAAGCGTCGGTGCTTTACGACCATCTGCAGCAGGCGGTGAACGGCAATGACCAGGCGCTGGTCACGCGCGTTGCCACGGACATGGAAGACAAGTTCGGCGGCACCGGCTACGCGCAGATGACCGCGCTCGCGGCCGCGAAGTCGCTTTACATGGCGGGCAACGCGGCGGGTGCGAAGGCACAGCTGCAATGGGCCATCGACCACGCGAAGGACGACGAGTACAAGCAGATCGCGAAGCTGCGTCTCGCGCTCGTGCTGCTCGACGAGAAGAACTACGACGCCGGTCTGAAGTTGCTCTCGGAGCAACCGCTCGAAGCGTTCAAAGGCGTGATCGCGGACCGCCGTGGCGACTTGCTCGCGGCTCAGGGCAAACGCGACGACGCGCGCGCGGCCTATAAGGTCGCGCTTGAGGCGCTGCCCGAGAACGACACGTCCGCACGTCAGCTGGTTCAGTTCAAGCTCGACGCGCTCGGCGGCTGATCCGGCTCGTTTCAATCGGTTTGTCGTCGATCCCGCCATCGGCCAGTCATGCCGCCCGCCACCACATCGCCATGAAGCGAGGCGGCGGGCAGCGCCGATCAACCCAATTCACCAATTCATGCTGCGTCCATCGATGACTTTTTTGAAACGCTACGCCGTACCGCTCGCCTGCGCGATGACCGTCTTGTTGACCGCTTGTTCGTCGACCAAGGATGAACGCCGCGTGCCGGTACCGCTCGCTGAGTTCAAGCCGGTGCTGAACGTCAACCAGGCGTGGAAGGCGAGCGTAGGCAAGGGCGGCCGTTATCTGTTCTCGCCGGTCGCGGTGGGCGATTACGTCTATGCCGCGGGCGCGAACGGCTCCGTCGCCAAGATCGACTCGAAGACCGGTCAGGACGTCTGGCGCATCAAGCTCAAGGACGATCTGTCGGCGGGCGTAGGCAGCGACGGCAATCTCACGGCCGTGGGCGGATTGAAGGGTCAGGTCGACGTGCTCGGCGCCGACGGCAAGCTCCTTTGGACGGCCACTGCGCCGGGTGAAATCGTTTCGCCGCCGCTCGTCGGCAACGATCTCGTGATCGTGCGCACGATCGACGGCAAGGTCATCGCGTTCAACGCAGAGACCGGCGAACAGAAGTGGGTGTTCCAGTTGCGCGCCGTGCCGCTGAATCTGCGTGTCGCGGCAGGCATGACGTTCGCCGGCAATCTGGCGGTGCTCGCGGGCTTCCCCGGCGGCACGTTCGCCGCGATCAACCTGCAGACGGGCGACGCTTACTGGCAGGCGCCGGTGTCGTATCCGAAGGGCGTGACCGAAGTCGAGCGCATCAACGACGTGACCGGCGCACCGGGGCTCGTCGGCGCGCAGACCTGCGCGGTGACGTTCCAGGGCCGCATCGGCTGCTTCGACGCGAATTCGGGTCGCGCGGTGTGGGAAAAGAACTTTTCGAGCGACAGCGGCCTCGCGCAGGACGAGCAGATCGTCGCGGCGGGCGACGACTGGTCGGTCGTCAACGCGTTCCGCGCGTCGGACGGTTCGCAAGTCTGGAAGACGGACGTGCTGAAGAACCGCAGTGTCAGCGTGCCGTTCATTCTCGGCCGCGCGGTCGTCGTGGGCGACTACAAGGGCTTCGTGCACTTCCTGAACACGGAAACCGGCGAATTGATCGGCCGCGCGCCGACCGATGGCAGCGCGATCACCGCGGCGCCTGTGCTGGCAGGCAACACCCTCGTCGTGCAGACGCGTGACGGCGATCTCTACGGTTTCCGTCCGAGCAACTGATTCAAACCGCGCCGCGAGCGAGTCACACTTTCTCGCGGTGCCGAGCAGTAAGCGCGCCGTCGATGTCCTGCGGCGCGGCAGGTTCGCCGCGGCGAGCCGCACGAGAAAGAAGCGGGGCGCCGCGCGCGCATCGCGATAAAACCCGCGTGCAAAAGCAGGGTCGCAAGAATGAAGCGCGGCGCGCGACGGCGCCGCGGAAGATGAGCCTCGAACGAGGCAAAACCGGCGAACGACCGCCGACGATCGGGCCGACCGGCGCGCCTCGCGTGCGGCAGGCCGAATCCATGCTAATTTTCGACAAGCGCAGCCATTGCGCGGCGTAGCGGAACGCAACGAGACGGTTGTACCGCCCGTTCCGCGTTCGCCTTGCGTTCAACCTTGAACAAAATCAGATGAAACCCGTGATTGCGCTCGTCGGGCGCCCCAATGTTGGGAAATCGACTCTTTTCAATCGCCTGACCCGCTCGCGCGACGCGCTCGTCGCGGACTTGCCGGGCCTGACGCGCGACCGCCATTACGGCGAAGGTCGCGCGGGCGGCGAACGTCCGTACCTCGTGGTGGACACGGGCGGTTTCGAGCCGGTGGCGAAGGACGGCATCCTGCACGAGATGGCGCGGCAGACGCGTCAGGCGGTGGAAGAGGCCGACGTCGTCGTGTTTATCGTCGATGGACGCAACGGACTGGCGCCGCAGGACAAGTCGATCGCCGACTATCTGCGCAAGACGGGCAGGCCGCTCTTTCTCGTCGTGAACAAGGCCGAAGGCATGAAGTATTCGGCGGTCGCGGCGGATTTCTACGAGCTCGGACTCGGCGATCCGCGCGCGATCTCGGCGGCGCATGGCGACGGCGTCATCGAAATGATCAACGACGCGCTCGACATCGCGTACAAGGATCAGCCGGAAGAGACGGAAGAAGAAAAGGCGCAGCACGGCGTCAAGATCGCGATCGTCGGGCGTCCGAACGTCGGCAAGTCGACGCTCGTGAATACGCTGATCGGCGAAGAACGCGTGATCGCGTTCGACATGCCGGGCACGACGCGCGATTCGATTTATGTTGATTTCGAGCGTCAAGGCCGCAAATACACGTTGATCGACACGGCTGGCTTGCGCCGGCGCGGTAAGGTGTTCGAAGCGATCGAGAAGTTTTCGGTCGTGAAGACGCTGCAGTCGATCGCCGACGCCAACGTCGTCATCCTCCTGCTCGATGCGCAGCAGGACATCTCCGAGCAGGACGCGCACATCGCCGGTTTCGTGGTCGAGCAGGGGCGTGCACTGGTGGTGGGCGTGAACAAGTGGGACGGTCTCGATTCGCATGTGCGTGAGCGCACGAAGGCGGACCTGACGCGCAAGCTCAAGTTTTTGGACTTTGCTAAATTCCACTACGTTTCCGCGCTGGAGAAAACCGGCATCGGCCCGTTGATGAAATCGGTCGACGACGCCTACGCTGCCGCAATGGCCAAACTGCCGACGCCGAGGCTGACGCGCGCGCTCATCGAGGCGGTGGAATTTCAGCAGCCGCGTCGTCGCGGCCCGGTGCGTCCGAAGCTGCGTTACGCGCATCAGGGCGGGCAAAATCCGCCGATCATCGTCGTGCACGGCAATGCGCTTGACGCGGTCACGGAGACGTACAAGCGATATCTGGAAGGGCGCTTTCGCGAAACTTTTGGACTCGTCGGCACTCCACTTCGCATAGAGTTTCGGTCAAGCCGAAATCCTTACGCGGACAAGGAATAAGAGCCGCGGAGCCTTGCGTTTCGGTGCCGTTGGCCATTTGGCCGATCCGGCTCCGAAAACGTAAAACAGCGAAAATCAGCTATAGTGTAGCGATTGTCGGCGGATCTCTTTTTCTTCGTCCACAATACTTCCAACCTGCAAAAAAACACGGAGTTTGCTATGAGCAACAAAGGGCAATTGTTACAAGACCCGTTTTTGAACGCATTGCGTAAAGAGCACGTGCCGGTCTCGATCTATTTGGTCAACGGCATCAAGCTTCAAGGAAACATCGAATCATTTGACCAGTACGTCGTGTTGCTCCGAAATACGGTCACGCAGATGGTCTATAAGCACGCCATTTCGACGGTCGTGCCGGCCCGCCCGGTGAATTTCCACCCGGACGCTGAACCGTCCTAAACCTCGTCGCGGCCGGCGCGAATTTTGACACTTCTAAAGCGAACATTAAGCAACTCGCCGGTCGCTTCAAATACTTAAACATATTAATTTGATCAACGCAGCGCTCGTCGGCATCGACTTCGGCAAGATCGATTTCGAAGCCAGTCTCGAAGAACTCAGTCTGCTCGCACAAAGTGCGGGTGCCCATCCCGCCGTCACGCTCACCGGCCGCCGTCAGAGTCCCGATGCCAAAATGTTCATCGGTAGCGGCAAGGTCGAGGAACTGCGTCTGCAGTGCGAAGCGAACGACGTCGAACTCGTCATCTTCAATCACGCGCTCGCGCCTGCGCAGCAACGCAATCTCGAAGGCGCGCTGAATCGCCGCGTGGTCGATCGCACGAGCCTCATTCTCGATATCTTCGCGCAACGCGCCCGCAGTCACGAAGGCAAGCTGCAGGTCGAGCTCGCGCAACTGCAATATTTGTCGACGCGCCTCATTCGCGCATGGACTCACCTCGAACGTCAGAAAGGCGGTATCGGCTTGCGCGGGCCGGGTGAAACCCAGCTCGAAACCGACCGCCGTCTGATCGGCGAGCGCATCAAGGCGCTCAAGGCGCGCCTGGAAAAGCTGCGCCGCCAGCATGGCACGCAGCGGCGTCAGCGCGTGCGCAATCGCACGATGTCGGTGTCGCTCGTTGGCTATACGAACGCGGGCAAGTCCACGTTGTTCAACGCGCTCACGAAAGCGCAGGCGTATGCGGCCGACCAGCTCTTCGCCACGCTCGATACGACTTCGCGCCGCGTGTTCCTCGGCGAGGAAGCGGGGCATGTCGTCGTCTCGGACACGGTCGGGTTCATCCGCGAATTGCCGCACCAACTCGTCGCCGCGTTTCGCGCCACGCTCGAAGAAACCATTCACGCAGACGTGCTGCTGCACGTCGTCGATGCATCGAGCGCGGTGCGCCTCGATCAGATCGATCAGGTGAACGAGGTGTTGCGCGGCATCGGCGCGGACAATATCCGCCAGATTCTCGTTTTCAACAAGATCGATGCGGTGCCCGAACTCGCGGCCCGTGAAGAGGCGGTTGAAAGGGACGAGTATGGTAATATTTCGCGCGTTTTCTTGAGCGCACGCACGGGTCAGGGGCTCGATGCGCTGCGCGATGCCATCGCCGAAATCGCCACGGCGGAAGCCGAGGAAACCGATGCGGGCCTACCCAGCGTCCTCGCCGAATTTCCGGAGCTGCACGAGGCGTCCGACGCAACGCAAACCACGCAGTCCGGGTCAAACGCCATACAGGACACGAACGCGCAGCCGGATGACCAGCGGCAGGCCGTCGAGCGTGACGATCACAAGGTACCCGAGCACGGACATTGAGTTGCTTCGGAATTGCATCGAGCCGGCGTCGACTCCGGCTGTCTAATGGTGAATCACCGAGTGAACGACTACAAAGAGCGGACTAACCGGCAAGCCGAGCTTGCCGTCTTTTCGATCAACGATCCGCGCTGGGGGCGGGGCGACGGCAATGGCGTGAAAAACGACACGAAGCGTCCGCAGGACGGCAAGCGTCCCGACGGCCGCGACGAAGGTCCGCCCGATCTCGACGAGATGTGGCGCGAATTCAACCGGCGCATCGCGGGCATATTCGGCAAGAAGCCCGGTAACGGCGCGCCGCGCGAGAATGGCCGCGGCACGAAGATCGGCCTCGGCATCGTCATCGGCGTGCTCATCGCCATCTATCTCGGCAGCGGCGTGTTCGTCGTGCAGGACGGCCATGTCGGCGTCGTGTCGCAGTTCGGACAATATCGTCAGACGGTCTCGCAAGGCATTCACTGGCGTCTGCCGTATCCGTTTCAGTCGAGCGAAATCGTCGATACGTCGCAGATCCGCTCCGTCGAAGTCGGGCGCGGCACCGCGCTTTCGCAAGGCAACGTGCGCGACGCGTCGCTTCTGACGAACGATGCGGATATCGTCGACGTGCGCTTCGCCGTTCAGTACCAGATCAAGTCGCCCAAGGATTTTCTGTTCGGCAGCGTCAATGCGGACGACAGCGTCACGCAGGCCGCGCAGTCGGCGATCCGTGAGATCGCGGGCAGTATTTCGACGGACGACATGCTCTACAAGGATCGCGAAGCGCTGCGCTCGCGCCTGATCGAAACCATCCAGCGCTCGCTCGACAGCTATCACACCGGTCTTCAGGTGACGGGCGTCGCGGTGCAGAGCGTGCAGGTGCCGCAACAAGTGCAGTCGGCCTTCGAAGAAGCCGCGCGTGTGCGTCAGGACAACGAGCGCGCCCGCGATACGGCGCAAGCCTATGCCGATCAACTGTTGCCGCGCGCGAAGGCCGACGCCGCGAAGCTGATCGACGAGGCGAGGGCTTACAGCAATCGCGAAGTCACGCAGGCGCAGGGCGACGCGGAGCGCTTCAAGGAGGTCTACGCGGAATACTCAAAGGCGCCCGCCGTCATCCGTCAACGTATGTACCTGGACACCATGCAGCAAATCTACTCGCGCACTACAAAGGTGTTCGTCGACAGCAAGGCCGGCAATAACGTGGTGTATCTGCCGCTGGACAAGCTCGTCGAAGCCAATCGTCAGCAGGCGAAGGAACCGGCGGACGCGGGCAGCGGCGCGATTGCGTCGGGCGCACCGTCCGCCTCGGAAGCGCCTCAGGCGCGCGCGCAAGCCGCGGCAAGCGCATCGGCGCCGGCCGCGGTCGCGCCCGCCAGCGCGGCAAAGGCCGCGAGCGCGGCCAGCGGCGCGAGCGCCAATGCCGGCGGCGACTCGGCGCGTTCGCGCGATGCGTTCCGCTCCCGCAGTCGTCAAGACGATCTGCAATAAGGAGCGCGAACATGAATCGAATTTTTGCGCTCATCGTCGCCGTCGTGATCGTGCTGTTCATCGGATCGTCGATGATCTTCACGGTCGACGAAAGGCATAACGCCGTCGTCGCCGCGCATGGGGAAGGCAAGCCGCGTCTCGAAGGCCCCGGCCTGCACTTCAAGCTGCCGCCGCCGTTCCAGACGCTCACGCTCATCGACACGCGCACGCTCACCATTGACCAATCCGGCGCCGATCGTTTCTCGCCGTCGGACAAGAACGAAGTGCTGGTCAACACGGTGATCAAGTATCGCGTCGCCGATCCTTTAAAGCTCTTCGAAAGCAACGAGAAGAACACGCAGACGGCCGAGGAGCGCATCGGCGCGCTCGCGCGCACCGCGCTCGCCAGCGGTTTCGCCAAACGCTCGCTGACGGACGCGCTCGGCAACCAGCAGGCGATCGAAACCGAAGCGCAGAAGAGTGTGGAAAGCGCGGCCGCGGCATTCGGCGTGCAAATGGTCGATCTGCAGATGACGCGCATCGACTTTCCGCCGGCGGTGGCCGACGCGGTCTACAAGCGCATGATCGCGGCGCGCCAGCAGGCGGCGGCGAACGAGCGCGCCAAGGGCACGGCTGACGCGGACAAGATCAAGGCCGACGCCGAACGCACGCAGCAGGCGATTCTCGCGGACGCCTACAGTCAGGCGCAGTCGATCAAGGGCGAAGGAGACAGCAAGGCGGCCGCCATAGCAGCCGATGCGTACGGACGCGATCCGCAGTTCTACCAGTTCTATCAGAGCCTCGAAGCGTATAAGAAGACGTTCAAGCCGGGCGACGTGATCGTTGTCGACTCGAGCAGCGATTTCTTCCGCTTCATGAAGAGCCCGACCGGCGGCGCGGCGGACACGTCGGCCCCGACCTCGGCGAAGCGCTGATTCCCGTGCGCGCCGCGCGCGCCAGCGTGTGCTGGCCGCGCGGCATATGAAGATCCCCTGGACATGGCCGAGACGTTACTGCTCGCTCTTGCGTTGATGCTGATCATCGAAGGTATGTTTCCCTTCGTTTTTCCGACCGCGTGGCGCGATACCTTTCGCCGCATCGCGGAGCGGCCGACTCACCACATCCGCATCGGCGGACTGATCGCGATGGTGCTCGGCCTGATCCTGCTCCTGATCGCGACGTGAGCCGCGCCGGCAGCGCGCCGCCATTTCGCCTATCTTGTCCTTATTCTTTCGACCCTGACCGTCCAAGTCCGTGAGCGCCGCGCGAACAGCGCCGAGCCTCGTGTCCCGTAGGAAACGTATCGATGTCCACCTGGTTACTTCCCGAGAATATCGCCGACGTCTTGCCGTCGGAAGCCCGCAAGATCGAAGAGCTGCGCCGACGGCTCCTAGACCGTTTCCGTTCCTACGGCTACGAGCTCGTCATGCCGCCGATGCTCGAATATCTCGAATCCCTGCTGACGAGCGGCGGAAGCGACCTGAATCTGCGCACCTTCAAGCTCGTCGATCAGTTGTCCGGGCGAACGCTCGGCCTGCGCGCGGACATCACGCCGCAGGTGTCGCGCATCGACGCGCACTTGCTGAACCGTCAGGGCGTGACGCGTCTGTGCTACGCGGGCGTCGTGCTGCACACGCGCCCGCGCGGGCTGCACGCCACGCGCGAGCAGATTCAGATCGGTGCGGAAATCTACGGTCATGCAGGACTGGAAGCGGATCTCGAAATCCAGCAATTGATGCTCGACTCGCTGCATCTCGCAGGTCTGACGAAAGTGCGTCTCGATCTGTGCCACGCAGGCGTGCTCGCCGCGCTGCTGGAACTGGAGCCGGCCGCGGCGTCGCTCGGCGAGGCGCTCTACGACGCGCTCGCGACCAAGGACGTGCCGCGCCTGCACGAACTGACCGCGCATCTCGGACAGGTGCCGCGCGAGGCGCTGCGCGCGCTGCCGTCGCTATATGGCGATGCATCGGTGCTGCAGATCGCGCGCGGCCGCCTGCCGAATCTCCCGGTGATCGCGCGCGCGCTCGACGATCTCGCGTTCCTCGCGGGTCAGGTCGAAGGCGCGGAACTGATGATCGATCTCGCGGACCTGCGCGGCTATGCGTATCACAGCGGCGTGATGTTCTCGGCCTATGTCGACGGCGTGCCGAACGCGGTCGCGCGCGGCGGCCGGTACGACGACGTCGGTCTCGCCTACGGCCGCGCGCGGCCCGCGACGGGCTTTTCGCTCGATCTGCGCGAAGTGGCGCGCATTTCGCCGGTCGATGCGCGCGGCAGCGCCATCCTCGCGCCGTGGAAGCACGACGAGCCGCTGCGCGCGGCGATCCTCGCGCTGCGCGACGCGGGCGAAGTGGTGATCCAGGCGCTGCCCGGCCACGACCACGATCTGGACGAATTCGCGTTCGACCGCGTGCTCGTCGAATGCGACGGCGCATGGACGGTGCAAACGCGCGCTTGAAGCAGGCGACGCATACAGTCGCTTGATCGGTAAAGGATTTTGCTTAGCCGATTCCAATCGCGCGAGCGTGACGAAATCGCGAAACGCGTCCCGAAAAGCTCGGAACCTTTCGCGAACATAGGTAAAATACGTTTTTAACCAGCTAACGAATCAACATGTCTGCCAGTGCAGTGAATGTGAACCCGGGTCGCAACGTCGTCGTGGTGGGCACCCAGTGGGGTGATGAGGGCAAGGGCAAGATCGTCGACTGGCTGACGGACCACGCCCAGGGCGTCGTGCGCTTCCAGGGCGGTCACAACGCCGGCCACACGCTCATCATCGGCGGCAAGAAGACCATTCTGCGCCTCATTCCGTCGGGCATCATGCGCGCGGGCACGGCCTGTTACATCGGCAATGGCGTCGTGTTGTCGCCGGAAGCGCTGTTCAAGGAAATCGACGAACTCGAAGCGGCTGGCATCGACGTCCAGAAGCGCCTGTTCATTTCCGAAGCCGCCACGCTCGTTCTCCCGTATCACGTCGCCATCGATCAGGCGCGCGAAGCCAAGCGCGGCGCCGGCAAGATCGGCACGACCGGCCGCGGCATCGGCCCGGCGTACGAAGACAAGGTCGCCCGTCGCGGTCTGCGCGTGCAGGATCTCTTCGACCGCGCCGTGTTCGAGGAACGTCTGCGCGAAACGCTGGACTTCCATAACTTCGTGCTAACGCAATACCTCGGCGCGAAGGCCGTCGATTTCCAGGAAACGCTCGAAAAGATGCTCGGTTACGCCGACCGTCTCGCGCCGATGGTCACGGACGTCTCCCGCCGCCTTTACGACGAAAACCACGCCGGCCGCAATCTGCTGTTCGAAGGCGCGCAAGGCACGCTGCTCGATATCGACCACGGCACGTACCCGTTCGTCACGTCGAGCAACTGCGTCGCGGGCGCGGCGACGTCGGGCGCGGGCATCGGGCCGCAGCGTCTGAACTACATTCTCGGCATCACCAAGGCATATTGCACGCGCGTCGGTTCGGGTCCGTTCCCGAGCGAGCTGTACGATGCCGACAACCCGCAGCGTCAGGATCAGGTCGGCCTGAATCTCGCGACCGTCGGCAAGGAATTCGGCTCGGTCACGGGCCGTCCGCGCCGCACTGGCTGGCTCGACGCCGCCGCGCTGCGCCGCGCGATCCAGATCAACGGCATCTCGGGCCTGTGCATCACGAAGCTCGACGTGCTCGACGGCCTCGACGAAGTGAAGCTCTGCACGGGCTACACGCTTGACGGCAAGCTGATCGACATCCTGCCGCGCGGCGCTTCGGAAGTGGCGCGTTGCGAGCCGGTGTACGAAACCTTCGGTGGCTGGAAGGAAAGCACCATCGGCATTACGCAATGGGACGGGCTGCCGGCGAACGCGCGCGCTTATCTCACGCGTGTGCAGGAAGTGGCGGGCGTGCCGATCGACATGGTGTCGACCGGTCCTGACCGTGACGAAACCATCCTGCTTCGCCATCCGTTCAAGGTCTGAGCGCCGCAAGAGCCTCGACCTGTACCGGACGCTGTAAAGAATGTGGCCGCATCAGCGGCCACATTTCGTATATAACCTAAGCAATTGAAAGAGCCTCACCATGATCGCGATGACGGACCCGCGCAACGACGAAAAGAACCTTTGGGTCGGCTGGGATGAATATCACCGGCTGATCGAACTGCTTGCACTGAACGTGCACGAGTCGGGCTGGAAGTTCGACAACATTCTGTGCCTCGCGCGCGGCGGCCTGCGGGTCGGCGACCAGCTTTCGCGCATCTACGATCTGCCGCTCGCCATTCTCGCGACGAGTTCGTACCGCGAGGCGGCGGGCACGGAGCAGGGCAATCTCGACATCGCGCAATACATCACGATGACACGCGGCGATCTGTCCGGCAACGTGTTGCTCGTCGACGATCTGGTCGATTCCGGCGTCACGCTCGCGCGCGTGCAGGAGCATCTGAAAGAGCGTTATCCGGCGGTCACCTCGGTGCGCTCGGCGGTGCTCTGGTACAAGGCGTGCTCCAAGGTCAAGCCCGACTATCACGTGCAGCATCTCGAAACGAATCCGTGGATTCATCAGCCATTCGAGGAATGGGACACGGTGCGTCCGCACAATCTCGGCGCATGGATCAAGCGCGGCACGCAAAACGGACGCGGATGAATTCCAACGCCTGATCGTTCGCTATTCCAACGCCGTTCGCCTGGCACGAAGCCGGGCGAACGGCGTTTTTCATTGGCCGGAACGAACAGCGAAGCGCAAAGAATTGTGTTCGATGTACTTGCCGACCCACGCGGAGCGCGATGCTACACTCTCATTCGCGTCTCGCGTGGTGCTGGAACAACACGCGAGAAGGCGTCTTCGCGTGCGACGTTAGATAGAATGGCGTTCGTTTCTTTCCGCCCTGGACGGACATCCCGCTTTTATGACTAACACGACTCACGCGCACGAGCATAAACAACGATTGCCCACGCTTGCGGTCGCGGCCATCGGCGTCGTTTTCGGCGACATCGGCACGAGTCCTCTCTACTCATTGAAGGAAGCCTTTAGCCCGTCGCACGGCATCGCCTTGTCCGAGGCGTCGATTCTCGGCGTCATCTCGTTGCTGTTCTGGGCGATCGTCATGGTCGTCGCCGTCAAGTACGTGCTCTTCGTCATGCGCGCCGACAACAACGGCGAAGGCGGCGTGTTCGCGATGACCACGCTCGCGCTGCGCAGCGTGAAGGCGCCAGGCAAAGTCTCCGGCGTGCTCATGATGCTCGGCATCTTCGGCGCATGCATGTTCTATGGCGATGCGGTCATCACGCCGGCCATGTCGGTGCTTTCGGCGGTCGAAGGTCTCGAAATCGCCGCACCGAAGCTCTCGCCGTATGTGCTGCCGATCACGATCGTGATCCTTATCGCGCTCTTCTGGATTCAGCGCCACGGCACGGCGGTGGTCGGCAGACTGTTCGGCCCGATCATGCTCGTGTGGTTCGCGACGCTCGCGGTGCTCGGCGCCGCGCATATCGTGATCGAGCCGCGCATCATCGTCGCGCTCAATCCCTACTATGCGATTTCCTTCATGGCGCAGCACGTGCTGCAGGCGTATATCGTGCTCGGCTCGGTGGTGCTCGTGCTGACCGGAGCGGAAGCGCTGTATGCGGACATGGGGCACTTCGGCGCGAAGCCGATTCGCTACGGCTGGTATGGTTTCGTGATGCCGTCGCTGCTGCTGAACTATTTTGGTCAGGGCGCGTTGCTGATGCATTCGCCGCAGGCCATCGAGAACCCGTTCTTCCTGCTCGCGCCCGACTGGGCCTTGCTGCCGCTCGTGATTCTGTCGACGGTCGCAACCGTGATCGCGTCGCAGGCGGTCATTTCGGGCGCGTATTCGCTGACTAGCCAGGCGATTCAGCTCGGCTACGTGCCGCGCATGAAGATCCTGCACACGTCGGAACTGGCGATCGGCCAGATCTACATTCCGCTCGTCAACTGGATGCTGCTTTTCATCATCCTGTGCATCGTCATTGGCTTCAAGAGCTCGGAGAATCTCGCGGCGGCATACGGTCTCGCCGTCACCGCGACCATGTTGACGACCACCATTCTCGTGTCCGTCGTGATGGTGAATCTGTGGGGCTGGAACCGCTGGCTCGTCGGCGGGATGATCACCGTGTTCCTCGCGATCGACATCGGCTTCTTCGGCGCGAGCCTGCTCAAGATCGAGCAGGGTGGCTGGCTGCCGTTGTGCATCGGCGGGGCGCTCTTCTTCCTGTTGATGACCTGGTACAAGGGCCGCATGATCGTGAAGGATCGCACGGCCGCGGACGGCATTCCGCTGATGCCGTTCCTCCAGGGCCTGCTCGCGCATCCGCCGCATCGCGTGTCGGGCACGGCGATCTATCTCACCGGCAGCGATTCGCTCGTGCCCGTGAGCTTGCTGCACAACCTGAAGCACAACAAGGTGCTGCACGAGCGCACGATTTTCATGAACTTCACGACGCGCGACATCCCTTATGTCGACGATGCGCATCGGCTCGAAGTGAAGGACATCGGCGGCGGGCTGTTCCTCGTGAAAGCCGCATACGGCTTCAACGAGACGCCGGATGTGAAGGCCGTGCTCGAACAGATCACGCGCACCCACGGGATGAGCTTCGAGCTGATGGACACGTCGTTCTTCATGGCGCGCGAGACGGTCGTGCCGACAGAACTGCCGGGCATGTCGGTGTGGCGCGAGCGCGTGTTCGCGTGGATGCATCAGAACGCCGCGAAACCCACCGATTTCTTCAGTATTCCCGCGAATCGCGTGGTGGAGCTGGGCACGAAGATCGAGATCTGACGCTTCGTCATTCGAAGAGCTTAAAAAGAAAACCCCACGTCGCAAAACGTGGGGTTTTTTTTGGCGGCGTGAGGCTTCAGCGTTTCAGTTTCGCGAACGCCGCGGCCAGTGCGCCGGCCGGCTCCGGCTCGCGACGTTGCTGCGGACGCTGGCCCGAACGACGATCCTGCGAGCCGCGCGATTGCGATCCACCCGCTGCGTTGCCGCCCGCCGAAGACGCGGCCGCGAAGTCATCGTCGAGACGCATGGTGAGCGCAATGCGTTGGCGCTTCACATCGGTTTCCAGCACCTTCACCTTCACGACTTGGCCGGCTTTCACCACTTCGTGAGGGTCCTTGATGAACTTCGTGGACATGGCCGAGACGTGCACGAGGCCGTCCTGATGCACGCCGATATCGACGAACGCGCCGAATGCCGCGACGTTCGTCACCACGCCTTCGAGGATCATGCCCGGCACGAGGTCCGAAATCTTCTCGATGCCTTCCCTGAACGTCGCCGTCTTGAACTCGGGACGAGGATCGCGGCCCGGTTTTTCCAGCTCGGTGAGAATGTCGCGCACGGTCGGCAGGCCGAAACGATCGTCGACGAATTCGGTGGGCGAGAGGCCCGACAACGCTTCGCGCCGACCGAGCACATCGCCGATATGCTTCTTGATCTTCGCGAGAATGCGCTCGACGACCGGATACGCCTCTGGGTGCACCGACGAGCGATCGAGCGGATTCTCGCCGTTGTTGATGCGCAGAAAGCCCGCTGCCTGCTCGAAGGTTTTGTCGCCGAGACGCGGCACCTTCTTCAGATGCTCGCGCGACGGGAACGGCCCGTTGGCATCGCGATAATCGACGATATTGCGCGCGAGCGTCGAATTCAGCCCCGATACGCGCGCGAGCAGCGCGACCGATGCGGTATTCGCATCGACGCCGACCGCGTTCACGCAATCTTCGACGACCGCATCGAGCGAGCGCGCGAGTTCGCGCTGATTCACGTCGTGCTGATACTGGCCGACGCCGATCGCTTTCGGCTCGATTTTCACGAGCTCCGCGAGCGGGTCCTGCAGACGCCGCGCGATCGACACCGCGCCGCGCAGCGTGACGTCGAGCTCGGGAAACTCTTTCGCGGCGAGTTCGGACGCGGAATACACCGACGCGCCCGCTTCCGACACGACGATCTTTTGCAACGTCAGATCCGGATGTTTCGCGATGAGCTCGCTCGCGAGCTTGTCGGTTTCGCGTGAACCGGTGCCGTTGCCGATCGACACGAGCTCGGCCTGCGTTTCACGTGCAATGCGGGCGAGCTTCGCGAGGGAGCCGTCCCAGTCGCGGCGCGGCTCGTGCGGATAGATGACGTCGGTGGCAAGCAGCTTGCCGGTGCGATCGACGACCGCGACCTTCACGCCCGTGCGCAGGCCCGGATCGAGACCGATCACGGCCTTCGGGCCCGCAGGCGCCGCGAGCAGCAAGTCCTTCAGATTGCGCGCGAACACGCGAATGGCTTCGTGCTCGGCATCTTCACGCAAATGCGTGAGCAGTTCGGTTTCGATATGCGGCTGCACCTTCACGCGCCAGCACCAGCGGCATACGTCGGAGAGCCATTTGTCGGCGGCGCGCGCGCGATTCACGATGCCGAAGTGCTGCGCGATCATCGCTTCGCACGGATGGGGAATCTGCGCGTCGAGCTCTTCGCCGAGGCCGAGCTTGACGCTCAGGATGCCCGCATTACGGCCGCGAAACAGGGCGAGTGCGCGGTGCGACGGCACCGTGCGGATCGTTTCGCTGTAGTCGTAGTAGTCGCGGAATTTTTCGCCTTCCTCGCCTTGCTTACCGTCCACCACGCTCGACATGACGAGTCCCTGGTTGAACAGATGCTCGCGCAGCTTGCCGAGGATCTCGGCGGTTTCGCCGAACTGCTCGGAGAGGATGTCGCGCGCGCCGTCCAGCGCAGCTTTGGTATCGGCGACACCTTTTTCCGCGTCGACGAACTTCGTGGCTTCGGCCTGGGGGTCGAGGGTGGGATCGGCGAGCAGCGCCTGCGCGAGCGGCTCGAGACCGGCTTCACGGGCGATTTGCGCGCGCGTGCGGCGCTTGGGTTTGTACGGCAGGTACAGGTCCTCCAGCACCTGCTTGCTGTCCGCGCCTTCGATGGCGCCGCGCAATTCGTCGGTGAGCTTGCCTTGCTCGTCGATGCTTTGCAGGATCGTTGCGCGGCGGTCTTCGAGTTCGCGCAAGTACAGCAGGCGCTCTTCGAGCGTGCGCAGTTGCGTATCGTCGAGATTGCCGGTGATTTCCTTGCGATACCGGGCGATAAACGGGACAGTCGAGCCTTGGTCGAGAAGCTCCACGGCGGCGGCGACCTGGCGCGGCTGCACGGTGAGTTCGGTGGCAATGCGCTGTACGATCTTGAGTGCTACGGTTTCCGTCATGATTCTGCGCTGTTTGCGGCTCGCCGACGAGATTCACGCCGCATGCGCGGTTCGCGAAAAAGCGAGGCGCCGCGAGGCGAGGATCGTGTGACGAGCCAGGTTCGAACCGGGCTGCTGAAGCGGGGCATTTTGCCATAAATGGCAGAGCGCTCCGGCGCGCGGTGATAGAATTTGGGCATCGCGCAAGCCGTTTCGCACCTGATTCTTTATCACGTTGCCGTTCATCCATTTGCCCAACTTTCGCCTTTCAAGCATGCCGGCTGCCGCGGCTGTTTTGCTGCTGTGCGCAGCGGGCGCACTCGCGCCGCAGCGCGCGCTCGCTCAAGTCGCCAAGCCGATCGATCCCGGAACGTCCGTAAGCACGCGTTCCCTTGACGCGCCGGCATCTTCCGATGCAGCGAGCACGCAGAGCGCCGATGATTCCCTCAAAGCAGATTTCGCCCAGCGCCAGAAGGTGCTCGATCGGCGCACCGAGGAAAACAACTACGGCTACGGCGTGAAAGAGCACGACTGTTACAGCAAATTCTTCGTGAATCACTGTCTGGACAACGCGCGCAACGCGATGCGCGAGACGCGTCAGCAAATCCGCCAGGAACAGCTGGCGCTCGACGACGAGCAGCGCGCCGAGCGGGCGAAGCAACGCGACCAGCAGACGGCGATCAAGCGGGCGCAATACGAAGCGGAAGCGCCGCAGCGCGCGGCGAGCGAGAAGTCGAGCCAGCAAGCCTACGAGGAGAAGCAGCGTCAGAACGCGCTGGCCGCCGCGCAGCGCGACGCCGAAGCGCCCCAGCGCGCGGCCAACCAGGCGGCATACGATCGCAAGCAGGCGGACTACCAGAAGCAACTCGACGAAGCGCGCGCACGCGGTGTGCAGGACGCGCAGGATCGCGAGCAAAAGGCGCAGCGCTACGAGCAGAAGCAGCAGGAAGCCGCGCAGCATCGCGCGGAAGTCGATGCGCGCCAAAAGGAAGCCGCCAGAAAAGCGCAGGAAAAGGCGCAACAGCAGGAACAGGCGCGCCAGGAGCAACTGAAACTGCAGCAACAGCAGCAGCAACAACAGCAGCAAGGTAAATAGGACAGTCGGGCTCGTTGCGCGGGCCCGTGCCAAGAGGATGAAAGGAGGCGAGCATGCAGCAACGCTTTAGTGAATCCCCGCGCGCACCCCGACAACCCGAGATGGATGCCGCTTTGCTGCGCGATCGCATCGCGCAATTGCAGGAAGAGCATCACAGTCTGGACACGCTGATCGAAAAGCTGTCCGGCATCGACGACCTGGAGTTGAGGCGCCTGAAAAAGCGCAAGCTCAAGGTGAAGGACACCATTCTCCTGCTGCAATTGCAGCTTGACTCGGACGCGCATTGAACGCCGCGCGCGCCGGCCGCGAGCTCGTGCCGGCGACGGCGCCTCGCGCGCGCGGCCGCGCCGAAACCCGCAGGATTTAGCACGCCTTGAACTCACCCGCACAACCCAGTGACGACGCGAACGCGTCGCTCGCGCCTTCGAACAAGCGCGGCGTCGAGCTGGACGCCATCTTTTCGGCGCAAGGCCTGCTCGCTAGCGCGATCGATGGCTATCGGCCGCGCGCATCGCAGATCGAAATGGCGCGCTCCGTCGCCGCCGCAATGGAAGCGTCCGGCCGCGCGATGCCCGAGCCCGCGATGTTCGACGCGCAGCGGCGTCCCGCGCGCAAGCTCGGTCCGTCCGACAAACCCTACGCGCCCGAAGAGCAGCCGGCCGATGACATCGGCATCGCGACGGCGAAGGCGGCTATCGACGGCGGCGAGAATACGCTCATCGTCGAGGCGGGCACTGGCACCGGCAAGACCTACGCGTATCTCGTCCCGGCCATGTTGTGGGGCGGCAAGGTCATAGTGTCGACGGGCACGAAGCATCTGCAGGATCAGCTGTTCCAGCGCGACATCCCGACCGTGCGCGACGCGCTCGCCGTCCCGGTTTCGGTCGCGATGCTCAAGGGCCGCGCCAACTATCTGTGTCACTACTACCTGGAACGCACCGCCGACGCCGGCCGCCTGCCGACACGGCAGGACACGTCGCATCTGCAGGAGATCGTGCGTTTCGCGAAGATCACGCGCACCGGCGACAAGGCCGAACTCGCGAGCGTGCCGGAAAATTCACCCGTCTGGCCGATGGTCACGTCCACGCGCGACAACTGTCTCGGCCAGGAATGCCCGCACTACAAGGAATGCTTCGTGATGCAGGCGCGCAAGGAGGCGCAGCAGGCGGACATCGTCGTGGTGAATCACCATTTGTTCTTTGCCGACGTGATGCTGCGCGACACCGGCATGGCCGAGCTTCTGCCGACGGCGAACACCATCATCTTCGACGAAGCGCATCAGTTGCCCGAGACCGCGACGCTCTTCTTCGGCGAAACGCTTTCGACCACGCAGTTGCTCGAACTCGCGCGCGATACCGTAGCCGAAGGTCTGTCGCACGCCCGCGATGCCACCGACTGGACGAAGCTCGGCGCCGCGCTGGAGCGCGCGGCGCGCGACGTGCGGCTCGCGTTCAAGGAAGATTCGGCGCGTCTGTCGCTCGGCCAGTTGCCGGACGGCCATCCGATCTTCGAGGCGCTCGAAACGCTGGAGACGCATCTCGCGGCGCTCGCCGCGGCGCTGTCGTCGCATGCGGAGCGGGCCGAATCGCTGCAGGCGCTGGTGCGCCGCGCGCGTGAGTTGCAGGATCTGCTCGCGGGCTGGACGACGCCGCCGACGTCGCTCGAACGCGCCGTCGTCGCGAGCGAGGACGTCGCGAAACAGGCCGCGAAGGAAGAGCCGAACGAGATGGTGCGCTGGATCGAGGTGTTTTCGCACACGGTGCAGTTGCACGAGACGCCGCTCTCGGTCGCGCCGATCTTCGCGAAGCAGCGCGCGGGCGTGCCGCGCGCGTGGATTTTCACGTCCGCGACGCTTTCGGTGCGCGGCGACTTCACGCATTACGCCGCGCAAATGGGCCTGAACGCGCGCCGTTCGATGACTCTGCCGAGCCCGTTCGATTACCCGTCGCAAGGGCTTTTGTACGTGCCGCGCAATCTCCCGCAGCCTTCGTCGCCGCAATTCACCGACGCTGTCTTCGAAGCCGCGCTGCCGGTAATCGAGGCGGCGGGCGGTGGCGCGTTCGTGCTGTGCACGACGCTGCGCGCGGTGGACCGCATCGCCAATCGCCTGCGCGATGTGATCGAGCGGCGCGGCTGGGACAATCCGCTGCTCGTGCAAGGCGACGCGAGCCGCACGGAATTGCTCGACCGTTTCCGCGCCTATGGCAACGCGATTCTCGTAGGCAGTCAAAGTTTCTGGGAAGGCGTCGATGTGCGCGGCGACGCGCTGTCGCTCGTTGTCATCGACAAGCTGCCGTTCGCGCCGCCCGACGATCCGGTGCTTGCCGCGCGCCTCGACGCGCTGACGAAAAAAGGCCTGAGCCCGTTCGCCGTGCATCAGTTGCCGCAGGCGGTCATCACGCTCAAGCAGGGCGCGGGACGGCTGATTCGCGCGGAGACGGATCGCGGCGTGCTGATGATCTGCGATACCCGGCTCGTCGAGAAGCCTTACGGCCGGCGCATCTGGCAAAGCCTGCCGCCGTTCAAGCGCACCCGCGAGCTGGACGTGGTGCGCGAGTTTTTCAGCGATGCGGCGAAGTGGAAAACGGAACTGACCGAATAACGATCGGTGTCCTAAGTTTTCATCGATATAAAAAAACGGCCGGTTATCAACCGGCCGTTTGCTTTACCAGATCTGATACCAGGGCTTCTCGACGCCCGCGCGGCGCTTGCCGGTGACGTACGGGCTGTCCGGGAACGTCGCGGCGAGCACGCGCTTGGTGTCGTCGGCGAGTTGCGGCTGATCGAGCTTTTCGTACGACAGCATCATGATGTGCAGCGCGTCTTCCGTTGCCGGCGCGTTCTTGTATTCGCGAATGGCCAACTGCGCGCGGTTGATCGCGGCCACATACGCGCCACGGCGGAAGTAGTAATCGGCGGCGTGCACTTCATGCGAGGCGAGCGCGTTCACGATATAGCGCATGCGCTGCGCAGCATCGGGCGCGTACTTGCTTTGCGGATACCTGTCGACGACGACCTTGAACGCGTCATAGGACTCGCGCAGCGACTTCGGATCGCGCTCGCTCATGTCCTGGCCCGAGAACCGGCCGAAGAGGCCGAGGTCGTCGTTGAAGTGGATCATGCCCTTGAGATAGTACGCATACGCGATCTCGGGGTGATCCGGGTGTAGCTTGATGAAACGGTCGATGGCCTGATCGGCGTTGGCGGTTTCACTGTCTTTCCAGTCGCAGTACGCGACGTTAATCTGCGCCTGCTGCGCGAAATGCCCGAACGGGTCGCGGCCTTCGAGCGCTTCGAAGTACTTCGCGCACTTGCCCCAGTCGCTGCCGGACAGCGCGTCCTGAGCCTCCGTATATAATTTGTTGTTATTCCATAATGCCGTTTCGTCGGTCTTCTCAGGAAGACCGTGACAGGCCGCAATCATGGCGACGCTCGCGGCCAGCGCCAGATATTTGATCGATTGACGCATCGAGAGATGAATGGTGTTGAAGGCTCGCATCAGTGCTTGCTATTCCTGGCTGATTCTCGCTGTTCTAGCTGTGTTTCCGGCGCGGCTTCTAACACATGCCGCCGAATTTAGTTCAAATGACCCGCTCAATTACTCGTCGTACCAAAGACCAACTCGAAGATTATAGCCCAAGCGCTACCGGCCACGACGCGCCGTCGGCCGATTCGGGCGACAGCGCGGGCCGCGAAACGCCTCGCGCAGCCCGCGTGCCCGACGAACTCGCGGGCGACCGGCTCGACAAGGTGCTCGCGAAAATCTTTCCGGAATTCTCGCGCAACCGGTTGCAGGGCTGGATCGAGGAAGGGCGCGTGCTCATCGACGGCGCGGGCGCGAAAGTGCGTCAGCCGGTGCCGCTCGGCGCGACGATCACGCTCGTCCCGGACCTTCTGCCCGAGCAGCTCGCGTTCGCGCCGGAGCCGGTGCCGCTGCATATCGTGTACGAGGACGAGACGCTCGTCGTCGTCAACAAGCCCGCGGGCATGGTCGTGCATCCGGCGGCGGGAAACTGGAGCGGCACGCTGCTCAACGGCCTGCTGCATCGTTACGGCGACGCGGCCGCCGGACTGCCGCGCGCGGGCATCGTGCATCGGCTGGACAAGGAAACGTCCGGGCTGATGGTCGTCGCGCGCACGCTCCAGGCGCAGACCGACCTCGTGCGCCAGTTGCAGGCGCGCACGGTGAAACGCCGCTACGTCGCGTTCGTCTGGGGCACGATGCCCGACGAAGGCACGATCGACGCGCCCATCGGCCGCGATCCGCGCGAGCGCAAGCGCATGGCGGTCGTGAAGACCGCTTCCGGCAAGCCCGCGCGCACGCATTTCCGCACCATCAACCGCACCACGTGGCACGGCCAGCCCGTCAGCGCCATTCATTGCGATCTCGAAACCGGCCGCACGCATCAGATTCGCGTGCATTGCGCGCATATCCAGCATCCGTTGCTGGGCGATCCGGTGTACGGGCACGCGCGCGGCAAGCGTTCGGTCAGGCCGCTGCCCAACGACTTCGCGCGCCAGGCATTGCACGCGTGGCGGCTCGGCCTGATCCATCCCGCGACGGGCAAGGAAGTGCATTGGCGCGCGGACGTTCCCGAGGACATCGCGATGCTCGCGGCCGAACTGGGATTCGGGCAGGACGAAGGAGTCGAATTCGACCGGGATGAGGGCTTTGCCGAGGTCTATGAGATGGGCGAGGGCGAAGAAGGCGACTGGGACGACGAAGATTACGAGGACGACGAAGCATGACGCGTGACGCTGCCGAGCTGGCATCGAAAGACTGTCTCTGGCCGCAATGGGAAGTATCGCCGCGCGTGCGTGCGTTCGTCACGACGCGTAACGGCGGCGTGAGTGAAGCGCCCTACGATGGCGGCGCGGCGGGCGCGGGCGGTCTCAATCTCGGCTTCTCTTCGGGCGATGCGCCGGACGCGGTGAAGGAGAATCGCCGCCGCGCGCTTGCATCGACGGGTTATCGCGAGGCCGCGTGGCTCGAACAGGTCCACGGCACGGAAGTCGCGGATGCGCACGCCGTCGTCCAGCGCCTCGCGCAAGGCGAACGCACGCGCGCCGACGCCAGCGTGACGGATCGCGCGGGCGTCGTGTGCGTCGTGATGACGGCCGACTGCCTGCCGG
Organism: Caballeronia glebae; assembly: GCF_001545035.1. Classification (GTDB taxonomy): domain Bacteria; phylum Pseudomonadota; class Gammaproteobacteria; order Burkholderiales; family Burkholderiaceae; genus Caballeronia; species Caballeronia glebae. Next base: position 2,968 of record NZ_FCOJ02000080.1, on the reverse strand, counting down.
TACTTTTCTGCGACGACGACGGCCGCGCGGTCGGCGCCGCGCACGCGGGCTGGCGTGGACTCGCGGGCGGCATCGTCGAAACGACGGGCGAGCGCGTCGCGACGCTTGCGGGCGTGCCGGCTTCGAAGCTCCACGCGTTTCTCGGCCCGGCAATCGGGCCGCAAGAGTTCGAAGTGGGCGAGGACGTGCTCGATGCCTTCGTCGCGGCCGCGCGGGCGGATCGCCGTGACGCGACGAGCGCTGCGTTCAGGTCTGCAGGCGCGTCGGCCAAATACTTCGCCGATATCTACGCGCTCGCGCGTCTGCGCCTCGCCGATCTCGGCGTCGATGCCGCGCGCATCCACGGCGGCGCGCATTGCACGGTCACGGAAAAGGCGCGCTTCTATTCCTACCGGCGCGAGCGCGTGACCGGCCGCATGGCCGCGATGATCTGGTTAAACGACTGACTGCCGTCACCGGTATCTTGAACATACCGGGCGATCGTTTCTTGCCTATGACGAAACCCCGTGCGAAAGCGATATTTCGCATGGGGGAAAACGATAATTAAAAAAACATCGCACTGCGGCAAAATCGGGACGAAGCATTGACATGCCTGACAACCTAGAGCAAGAATGTTCCTGGAATTCAATCAATCGGGCACGGCGTAGCAAGGCTCTTTCTTGCCACGCGCATAGGGCGCATCAACACTTGCGCGCTGGTCGAGGAAAGCCCGGCGATGCCTGCGTTAGCAATCCAAGTCTTGCGAGACTCACAGGTCAAAAGCGGGTATGACTTCCAAATCTACTTCCTCATCTTCCCGCTCCCGTACCGCCGACAGCACTTCGGCCGAGGCATCATCTGCCGATACGACTGGCGTACAGCAGGCGTTCGATCAATGGCTGAACGCGTGGCGCGCCGTTGCCGATCCCGCGCAATGGCCGAAATTCACTCAACAGACGAATACCGCGCCTGACGCGGCAACAGCGGCTGCATCGCCGTTTGCTGCGTTCGGCGCATTTTTCAACGGACTTCCGAACGGATTTCCGTCCGCGGCATTTCCGGCGGCGTTTCCGGCGCCGGGCGCGATCCCGCAAATGCCCGACTTCACGAACATGAACGGCATGGCGGAGTTCGCGAAGCTCGCGAGCAGCATGCCGGGCTTTGGCACGGCGATGCAGGGATTACCCACCTTGCCGAAAATTCCGTCCGCCGCGATCGCGCCGGAGCGTCTCCATGAATTGCAGAGCAACTATTCGCGCGATGCCGCCGAGTTGCTCAAGCAGGCGGGCGCGCAGGCCATCGATCCGTCCTCGCTCAAGGATCGGCGCTTTACCGACACCGCATGGCAATCGACGCCCGCGTATGCGTTCACCGCCGCGTGGTATCTGCTGAACGCGCGTTATCTGCAGGAACTCGCCGATGCCGTGCAGAGCGATCCGAAGACGCGCGAACGCATCCGTTTCGCCGTGCAGCAATGGGCGGCCGCGGCCGCGCCGAGCAACTTCCTCGCGTTCAATCCCGACGCGCAGAAAATGCTCATCGAAAGCAAGGGCGAAAGTCTGCGCCAGGGCATGTTGAACCTGCTCGCCGACATGCAGCGCGGCAAGATTTCGCAGTCGGACGAAACGCGCTTTCTCGTCGGCAAGAATATTGCGTCGACGGAAGGCTCGGTCGTGTACGAGAACGAACTCGTACAACTGATCCAGTACAAGCCGCTCGCGCCGAAGGTGTATGCGCGGCCGCTCCTGATCGTGCCGCCTTGCATCAACAAGTTCTACATCCTCGATCTGTCGCCGGAAAGCTCGCTCGTGCGTTATGCGCTCGAACAAGGGCAGCAGGTGTTCATTCTCTCGTGGCGCAATGCGGATCAGTCGATCGCGCACAAGACGTGGGACGACTACGTCGAAGAAGGCGTGCTCCGGACGATCGGCGTCGTGCAGGAAATCAGCGGCGAAGAGAAGATCAACACGCTCGGCTTTTGCATCGGCGGGACGCTTCTCGCGACCGCGCTGGCGGTGGCGGCGGCGCGCGGCGAGGAACCGGCCGCATCGATGACGCTGCTCACTTCGATGCTCGATTTCTCGGATACCGGCGTGCTCGACGTGTTCGTCGACGAGGCGCACGTGCAGATGCGCGAGCAGTCGATCGGCGGCAAGAACGGCGCGCCCGCCGGTCTCATGCGCGGCATCGAGTTCGCGAACACGTTCTCGTACCTGCGTCCGAACGATCTGGTGTGGAATTACGTCGTCGATAACTACCTCAAGGGCCGCACGCCGCAAGCGTTCGATCTGCTCTTCTGGAACAGCGATTCGACGAACCTGCCGGGCCCGATGTGCGTCTGGTATCTGCGCAACACGTACCTCGAAAACAAGCTGATGACCCCGAATGCGTTGACGGTGTGCGGCGAGCCGGTCGACCTGTCGCGTCTCACGGTGCCGACCTTCATCTACGGTTCGCGCGAAGACCATATCGTGCCGTGGAAATCGGCGTATGCGTCCGCGCCGGTGCTCGCCGGGCCGCAGACGTTCGTGCTCGGCGCGTCGGGGCATATCGCGGGCGTGATCAATCCGCCGTCGAAAAACAAGCGCAGCTTCTGGATGATCGACGGCAACGCCGAGCGTCTGCCCGAGAACCCCGATGCGTGGTTCGAGACCGCGGCCGAGCATCCCGGAAGCTGGTGGCCGACCTGGTCGAAATGGCTCGCAGGGAACGCGGGCGAGCAGGTCAAGGCGGGCGCGGCGCAGGGATCGAAGACTCACCCGGTGATCGAGGCCGCACCCGGCCGTTACGTGCTGGAACGCGACTTCTGAGCGGCGCGCGTGAGCGTGCGCGCAAGCGCATTGAACCGTTCGGAACCGCATTAACATTCGATGCCAAAGGAAACTGAAATGACTGACGTAGTGATCGTATCGGCCGCGCGTACGGCGGTAGGCAAGTTCGGCGGCTCGCTCGCGAAGATCGCGGCGCCGGAACTGGGCGCGACGGTGAT
>NZ_FCOJ02000041.1 GCF_001545035.1 Caballeronia glebae | reverse complement strand
GGTGTACACGGAACACGCAACTTGCAGCGTGCAGCGGGCGCGGCAAGTCGGCCTTCGCTGAACGCCGGAAACGGCAAACCCCACGCGAGCGCGTGGGGTTTGCTTTTTGACGAGCCGAATTCACCGCATCAGTGCGCCGCGGGCCGCCACTTCAGCAAACGCCGCTCGACGGCGGTCAGTAGATAATCCGCCGCGAGCGCAACCACGGCGAGCACGATCATCGCCGCGAACACGCCGCTCGCGTTGAACGCGCCTTGCGCCGTCGAGATCAGCAAGCCGATGCCCTGCTTCGAGCCGAGAAACTCGCCGACGACCGCGCCGACCAGCGCGAAGCCGAAGCTGACGTGCAGGCTCGCGAGAATCCACGAAAGCGCCGAAGGAATCACGACCGAAGTCGTCACCTGACGCCGCGACGCGCCGAGAATCTGCGCATTCGCGATCATGTAACGGTCTGCTTCGCGCACGCCCTGGAACGCATTCGCGAACACGACGAAGAACACCATCACCACGGCGAGCGCGACTTTCGACGCCATCCCGAGGCCCAGCGCGATCACGAACACCGAGCCGAGCACGACGCGCGGAATCGAATTGGCGATCTTGATATAGAGGCTGAACACGTCCGACAGCAGCTTATTGCGGCCAAGCACGATCCCGCAGATCACGCCCGCCACCGAGCCGATGATGAAGCCGAGCACGGTCTCTTCCAGCGTGACCCACACTTGCGTGAGCAGCGGCCCTTGCGAAGTACCTTCGACGAACCATTCGACGATCTGATCGAAGATCGCGGACGGCATCGAGAAGAAAAACGGATCGATCCAGTGCAGGCGCGCCGAGAGTTCCCAGCCACCGAGCACGAACACGAGCACGGCGATGCGCAATCCGATCACGAGCGCGTGGCGCTGCTTGATGCGCCTTTGCGCCTCGCGTTCGACTTGCGCGAGCGCGCCCGGATCGATGCCCGAAGGCATCGCTTGTTGCGTGGACATGGTGATGTTCCTTTGGAGCGGGTTCAACCGATCTGCACTTCTTCGCGCAGGTCGTGCCAGATATCGCGCGAAATTTCGATGAAGCGCGGGTGATAGCGAATCTCCGACGTGATGCGCGGACGCGGCAGATCGATCTCGTAGACCTTCTTGAGCGTCGCGGGCCGCGCCGTGAGCACGAACACGCGATCCGCGAGCGCGATCGCTTCTTCGAGATCGTGCGTGACGAACACGACCGAGCCCGCGTTCGCCGACCACAGTTGCAGCAGTTCGTCCTGCATCAGCGTGCGCGTTTGCATGTCGAGCGCGGAGAAGGGCTCGTCCATCAGCAGGATTTCGGGCTTGTTGATGAACGTCTGCGCGAGCGCGACGCGCTTTCTCATGCCGCCCGACAACTGATGCGGATAGTGCTTGCCGAACTTGTCGAGCCCGACGCGGCGCAGCCACGACTGCGCTTCGTCGTAAGCGGCGGACTTCGAGCGGCCGCGATAAATCGGGCCGGCCGCGACGTTGTCGAGCACCGAGCGCCACGGGAACACGGCGTCGGCCTGAAAGACAAAGCCGATGCGCGGGTCGATACCGTCGACCGGTTGGCCCATCACGCGCACTTCGCCCGTCGTCGGCTTGAGCAGGCCCGTGATCATGCTGAGCGTGGTGGACTTGCCGCAACCGGTCGGCCCGACAATCGCCACGAACTCGCCCTTCGCGACCGACATGCTGAAGTCGCGCAGCGCGACCGTCGCGCGGCCATCGGGCGAAATGAAGCGGCACGATACGTGGCGCAATTCGATCGCGGGTTGAGTGGATTGATTCATCGTGGAAACCTCACTTCGACGCCGTCGCCGTGCCCGACAGATATTCGTTCGAATACGTGCGCGCCAGATCGATATGCTTGCCCTTCACCGACGGATTGAACGCGGCGAGCACCTTCAACACGGTGTCGGGACCATCGGCGGGCATCTTGCCGTCCTTCGTGAACATCGGCAGCGAGGCCTTCAACGCGGCCACGTACAGGTCCTTGTTCTTCGCGTAATAGTCCTTTGGCATCTTCGCGGTGATCTCTTCGGCGCTATGCGTCGCGATGAAGTTCAGCGTCTTCGCGAACGCGCGCGAGAGCTTCGCGGCGTCGGCCTTGTGCGATTCGGCCCACGCGCGCTGCACGTAGAAACTCGACGCCGGATACGTGCCGCCGAGCGCGGCCCGCGTGCCTTCGAGCGTGCGCATGTCGACGAGCACCTTCGCCTCGCCCGTCTTCAGCAGTTGCGAGATGGTCGGCTCGGTCGTCATGCCCGCATCGATGCGATCCTGCTTGATCGCCGCGATGAAGCTCGCGTCCGCGCCCACCGGCAGCAGCGTGTATTCCTTCGAGGAGACACCCGCGCGCTGGGCTAGATATTGCGTGAGAAAACTCGTCGACGAGCCGAGGCCCGTCACGCCGAGCGTCTTGCCTTTCACGTCGGCCATGCTCTTGAGCTTGTCGGCCTGCTTCGTCGAAACCATTTCGACTTCGCCCGGCACTTGCCCGAAGATCACGAGCGCCTGCACTTCCTTGCCCTTGCTCTGCAGATCGATGGTGTGATCGTAGAAGCCGACGACGCCTTGCACCGCGCCGGCCAGCAATTCGTTCTCGGCATCGACGCCGGCGGGCTGCGACAGGATTTCGACGTCGAGCCCTTCGTCCTTGAAATAGCCGAGCTGCTCGGTCAGCTTCGCGGGCAGATAAATGATCTTGGTCGCGCCGCCGACCATGATGGAAATCTTCTCGGCGTGAGCGGATACGGAAGCGGCGGCGAGGGCGAAAGCAATACCGGACACAGCAGCGATCTGGCGCAGAGTACGCATCAGTAGTCTCCTTGTTGTGGGCCTTGATGAAAGGGATGGCCCGCTTTTTCAGTTGTGTGCGGCGATTATAGAAAGGTGAAACCTTCTGCAAGCTTTCTGTGTAGATGGGAAGACGTGGGTGTTAACCCGATGCTTCATAAGCGGCCATTGCCCCCTACAATCGCCCGGCTATGCTCCGCACGCGCGTGTAAATCGCTTATGAAACTGCTGCTGATCGAAGACAACCCGACGCTTTCGCTCTGGCTCGCGAAGATGCTGGAACAGGAGTCCTTCACGCTCGAAGCCGTGCAGGACGGCGAATCCGCCGATCAACGGCTGCGCACGAACCAATACGATGTCGTGTTGCTCGATCTCAACCTGCCGCGTCTGTCGGGCAAGAACGTGCTGCGCCGCATGCGTCAGCGAGGCGACGCGACGCCGGTCATGATCCTCACGGCGAGCGGTTCCATCGACGAGAAAGTGGAGTTGCTCGGCGCGGGCGCGGACGATTACCTGGTGAAGCCTTTCGAGGTGCGCGAACTCGTCGCGCGCGTAAAGGTGATGATCCGGCGGCGCAGTTCATCGACGGCGAACGAGGTGTCGTGCGGCGATCTCGTGTTCGATATCGACACGCGCCAGTTCACGGTCAAGGGTGCGCCGCTCAACGTGACGCCGCGCGAGCGCAGCGTGCTCGAAGCGCTTATTTTGCGGCTCGGCAAGACGGTGTCGAAGATGTCGCTGCTCGATGCGATCTTCACGCACGAGGACAGCCCAAGCGAGGACGCGCTCGAAATCTACGTGTCGCGGCTGCGCAAGAAGCTCGACGGCAGTTCGGCGGCGATCGTCACGCTGCGCGGGCTGGGCTATCTGCTGCGCAAGAAGGACGATGACCAATAGCCTGCGCGTCCGCTTGCTGTGGTGGCTGCTCGTGCCGCTCGCGATCTACGTGTTCGTGACGGGCAAGGCCGCCTACGACAACGCGCGTCACACGGCCGATCTCGTGCAGGAAAACACGCTGCTCGCATCGGCGCGGATGATCGCGGGCGAGGTCGAATGGTCGGACGGCCGATTGCTCGTCGATATTCCGCCCGCCGCGCTCGAAGTGTTCGCGTCGCCAGAGGGCGATCAGGTGTTCTACAACGTGAGCGTCGACGATGGCCGCCTGCTCGCTGGCGTGCCCGATTTCCCGACGCGCGCCGCCGCGCACCGCGACACGCCGGATTACTACGATGCCGATCTCGACGGCAAGCCGATACGCGCCGTCGGCTTCGTGCGCCAGATGTACGACAACGGCGCGATCCGTCGCGTGCTCGTGTCCGTCGGCAAGACGCAGGCTTCGCGAGATGCGATGGTGCGCGAGCTATGGCGTCCGCAACTCGTGCGGCAGATCGAGATGGTATTGCTGGCGGTGGCGCTCGCGTGCATCGGTTTGACGTTCGAACTGCGGCCGCTCCTGAAGGTGAAGAAAGAAGTAATGGACCGCGATCCGATGCAACTCGAACCTTTGCGCGTCGAGCGAATGCACACGGAGTTGCGGCCTATCGTCGAGGCGATCAATCAGTGCATCGCGCGGCTCGGGCTTCAGGTCGCGGCGCAGCGGCGCTTCATCGCGGACGCGGCGCATCAGTTGCGCACGCCGCTCACGCTGCTGGAGACGCAATTGCAGTTCGCGCGGCAGCATTGCGAGATGGAGCCGTCGCTGAATGAAACGCTCGCGGCAATGCAGCGAAGCAATCGCTCGATGGTCGGTCTCACCAACAAGCTGTTGCTGCTCGCGCAGGCCGAAGCCGCGGACTACACACAGCTTGCCCGGCGCAAGGTCGATCTCGCGGTCATCGCGCAGGACGTGATCGAGGATCTCGCGATGTTCGCGCAGAAGCGCGAGATCGATCTGGGCGCGGAACTGGACGGAGCGGCGTGGATCATCGGGCATGAAGGGCTGCTGACGGCGCTCGTGTACAACCTCGTCGAGAACGCGATCCGCTATACGCAGGCGGGCGGGCATGTGACCGTCGCCGTCACGCGCGATGCGCCGCGCGTGACGCTTAGTGTCATTGACGACGGCCCCGGCATTCCCGCCGAAGCGCGCAGCCGCGTGTTCGAGCCGTTCTATCGCGCATCCGCCGATACGGAAGGAACCGGCCTCGGGCTCGCGATCGCGAAGGAAATCGTGCAGGCGCATCGTGGGGAAATCGTGCTGGCGCACCGCGCGCATCCGGATCGCGGCGTGATCGTGACGGCCGTATTCACGGACGTTTCCTGAATCCTATGAAATGAACAATCGCGTTCGATCGCGCGTTGGCAAATATACTTCTCCTACCTTGCGTAGCGGCAATTGCGGAGAAGAAGATGAGGCGACGTGCAGCGTGGCTATTTGCATTATTGTTAGGAATGCTGTTTAGCGGATGCGGCGGAAACGACAGCGCATCCGATGCCGTGAACGCTGCGGCCAAGGACTTCAGCGGACAAGCGAATGCACAGGTGAATGCCACGGACAAGGGCTTCGCGCTGTCCACGGTCATCTGGAAGCAGTTTCCGATTGGCGTGTGCTGGGATTTGAGCAATGCCGACTTCGCCCTGTATACCAATCAGCGCGCCTGGAGTCAGTCCGCGGTCGAGGAAAGCTGGGAGGCGCATTCCGGCGTCGTGTTCACGGGCTGGCAGCAATGCACCAACGCCCCGAACTATTACGGCATTCGGATATCGGTCGAGGACAGCGCCGCGACCGGACCGCATACGCAAGGTCTCGGAACGACGCTCAACAACGTCGTCGGCGGCATGGTCTTCAACTTCACCTTCAAGAACTGGAGCACGAGTTGCGTGGGCCGCGAAGAGTATTGCATTCGCGCGATTGCCGCACACGAGTTCGGTCATGCGCTGGGATTCGCGCACGAGCAGAATCGGCCGGACACGCCGTCGACCTGCAAGGAGCCGGCGCAAGGCACTTACGGCGACACGATGATCGGCGCGTGGGATCTGGCGTCGATCATGAACTACTGCAATCCGCAATGGAACGGTAACGGGGAACTGAGCGCGACGGATATCGTGATGGCGCAGATGTTTTACGGCGCGCCGCCCGCCACGCCGACCGTCGCGGCCGCGTCAGCACGGTGAGAAGCAAAGGGATGAGCCTCGATTCGGTCGAGGCTCATCCAGAAAACAGGCGATCGACCGTTCGCTAATTTTGGATCCAAAATCCTTGATTCAATTTTGAGACCGGCGCACAATCGCTCCACGCCCAATCCAACGCCGCCGACGGAGCCCCCATGATCGACCGAGCCAACGCCGTTGCGAACCCCTATGCCGCGAGCGACAGCCCGCGCGTTTCATCGAAGACCAGTCGCGCTGTAACCGCCGCCGTCGTCGGCAATATCCTCGAGTGGTTCGATTTCGGAACCTATGCATTTCTCGCGACCGTCATCGCCAAGGTAATGTTTCCGACCGGCGACGACTTCGCCGCCATGCTCGGCACATTCGGCGCGTTCGGCCTGGGCTTCGCGGCGCGTCCGTTCGGCGCGATCGTGTTCGGCTGGCTCGGCGACAAGAAAGGCCGCAAGTGGACGCTTACTTTCGTTATGCCGCTGATGGCCGCCGCGACGCTCTTCATGGCGCTGCTGCCGACGTATGCGTCAATCGGCATCTGGGCGCCGATCCTGCTCATCGCCGCGCGCATGCTGCAGGGCATTTCGGTGGGCGGCGAACTGGGCAACGCGGTCGCGTTTCTCGTCGAATGGGCGCCGCCGAACAAGCGCGGGCTCTACGGCAGCTTCCAGCAATGCAGCACGCTCGGCGGCATGCTGCTCGGCTCGGGCGCGGCCGCGCTCATGACGACGCTGCTCAGCCCGCAGGCGATGCTCGACTGGGGCTGGCGCGTGCCGTTCATCATCGGTGCGATCGTGATCGGGCCGATTGGCTGGATCATCCGCAAGCGCAGCGAGGAAACGCCCGTCTATCAGAGCGCGACCGACGAAGCGCCCAAGGCGAAGGGCCGCGCGCCCGCGCTGCTCGGCCTGCAGGCGTGCGGACTCGTGATCGTGTGGACGGTCTCGCTCTATGTGCTGCTCAACTATCTGCCGTCGTTCACGACGAAATACGTCGGCATGCATCCGTCGACGGCGCTGTGGCTCAACACGGCGGGGCTGATCGTGATGACCGCGTCGATCCCATTCTGGGGCGCGGCGTCGGACCGCTTCGGCCGCAAGCCCATCTACATGATCGGCTGTCTCGCCTTTCTCGTGCTGCCGTATCCGATCTTCCACGTGATGCTCGCCTACAAGTCGGCGGCGATCGTCGGCGCGGTGCAGGTGCTGGGCGGCGTGATCATCGGCATTTTCTCGGGCGTCGGGCCGGCCGTGCTGTCCGAGCTTTTTCCGACGAAAATCCGCACGACGTGGATGTCGATCGGCTACGGCATCGCCAACGCGGTGTTCGGCGGTTTCGCGCCGATGATCGCCATCGCGCTCATCAAGGGGACCGGCTCGCCGCTTTCGCCCGCGTACTTCGTGATGCTCGCGGCGCTGCTTTCGACCATCACGTTGTTCACCATCAAGGAGACGGCGCACGCGCCGCTGCAATAACCATGCGCTGGAACCGAACGCTGACCGTAGTGAACTGCCACGCCGAAGGCGAAGTCGGCAACGTCGTGACGGGCGGCGTTTTCGACGTGCCGGGCGCCACGATGTTCGACAAGATGATGCACCTCGAAGAAGTGCGCGACGATCTGCGCCGCATCTGCATTTTCGAGCCGCGCGGCTCGGCGAATCAGACCGTGAACTTCGTGCTGCCGGCGACCGACCCGCGCGCGCAGATGGGCTACGTGATCGCCGAATCGACCGAATATCCGGCGATGTCCGGCTCGAACACGATGTGCGTCGCGACCGTGCTGCTCGAAACCGGCATCTTGCCGATGACCGAGCCCGTGACCGAACTCGTGCTCGAAGCGCCCGCCGGGCTCATCCATCTGCGCTGCTCGTGCGCGAACGGCAAGGTCACGAAGGTCGAGTTCACGAATCAGCCCGCGTTCGCAAATCATCTCGACAAGACGATCGAGGTCGAAGGCATCGGCAGCCTCACCGTCGATGTCGGCTATGGCGGCATGACGTATGTGATCGTCGATGCGCACAAGCTCGGCTTTCGCATCGCGCCCGACGAAGCGCGCGAACTGTGCGAACTCGGGCAGCGCATCAAGGCCGCGGCGGCGCAGCAGTTGCCGTCGCCGCATCCGCTCAATCCGCTCATCAAGGGCATCACGATGACCGAGTTCGTCGGTCCGCTCTCGCGCGAAAACGGCGTGCTGAAGTCGCGCAATACGGTGATCGTGTCGCCGGGACGCTGCGACCGCTCGCCGTGCGGCACGGGAACGTCCGCGCGGCTTGCGGTGATGCACGCGAAAGGGCTGATCGACGTGGGCGAGACCTTTCTGCACGAGTCGATCATCGGGTCGATCTTCGAAAGCCGCATCGAGTCCGCGACGCGTCTCGGCGACGTTCCCGCCGTCGTGCCCGTGGTGGCGGGACAAGCGTGGATCACCGCGATTTCGCAAGTCGGCGTCGATCCGACCGATCGCTTCCAGACCGGCTTCACGCTCGCCGATACATGGTGCGAAGCCGTCGACGACAAGCTGATCAAATCGCGCGTGAGCTCATGAGCATGGCGGGTGAAGACATGGCGGACGTCGTCGTGATCGGCGCGGGCATCGTGGGGCTGGCGTGCGCGTGGGCCGCGCTGCGCGAAGGCGCGCGCGTGACGATTGTCGATCGCGATTTCGAAGGCGATCGCGCATCGCACGGCAATGCGGGCGGCATCGCGGTGACGGAGAGCACGCCTATCGCCGTGCACGGCATGTTCACGAAAGCCGCGAAATGGCTGATGGACCCGCTCGGGCCGCTCGCGCTCGACTGGCGGCATGTGCCGAAGGCGCTGCCCTGGTTCATGGCGTTTCGCCGCGCGGGCGAGCCGGCGCGTTTTCATGCGATTTCGCATGCGCTCGCGCTGCTGAACAATCGCGTCTACGACGACATCCTGCCGATGTTCGACGATATCGGCGCGAGCGCGATGCTTTATCGGCGTGGCGCGCTCACGGTCTATGAAACCGATGAAGCCTTCGCCGCCGATCAGGCCGAGTGGTCGTTCAAGCGCGAACTGGGCGCGCGCTGGCATGCGTTGAACGCGCAGCAGGTGCGCGAGTGCGAGCCGTCGCTCGCGCCGGTGTTCAGGCATGGCGTGTTTCTCGACGACTGGTCGCATATCGGCGATCCGCGCCGCATCGTCACGCTGTTGCGCGAGCGCGTGCGTGAACTCGGCGCGCGCTTCGTGACGGGCGTCGCGCGCGCCATCGAAGCGCCGGAATCCGTCTTGCTCGAAGACGGCGAGCGCGTGAAAGGCCGGCGCATCGTGATCGCGGCGGGCGCGTGGTCGGCGGCGCTCGCGAAATCGATCGGCGAGCGCGTGCTGCTCGAAAGCGAGCGCGGCTACAACGCGACGCTGCCGAAGCACGGCGTCGCACTGACGCGCGAAGTGATTTTCGCGGAGCGCAAGTTCGTCGCGACGCCGCTCGACGTCGGCTTGCGAATCGGCGGCGCGGCGGAGTTCGCGGGCATCGACGCGCCGCCAAACTATCGGCGCAGCGACGCGCTGCTCGAACTGGGCAAGCGCTTCATTCCCGGCATCGACGATACCGGCGCGGCGAAGTGGATGGGTCATCGCCCCGCGACGCCCGATTCGTTGCCGGTAATCGGCGCATCGGCGCGCGTGCCGTCGGTCGTCTACGCATTCGGACACGGGCATCTCGGCCTCACGCAATCGGCGACGACCGCCGCGCTCGTCGCCGATGTGCTCGCCGGCCGCACGCCGCGCGTGCCGCTCACGCCGTACTCGATCGAACGTTTCTAAACTGGAGGAGCAACCATGCAAGTGAACTGGAAAGGCGTATTCCCCGCGGTCACGACGAAACTCAAACAGGACGGCTCGCTGGATCGCGACGCCATCGTGAGCGGTCTGAACCGTCTCATCGACAATGGCGTCGGCGGCGTCGTGATGATGGGCATGGTCGGCGAGAACGCGCAGCTCACGCCCGAAGAAAAGCGCACGGTGCTGAAAATCGCGGTCGAAACGGTGAATGGGCGCGTGCCCGTCATCTCCGGTCTCGCGGAACTGAACACGGCCAACGCGATGCAATTCGCGAAGGACGCGGAAGCGATCGGCGTGCAAGGACTGATGGTGTTTCCGGGCCTCACGTATCGCTCTGACGATCGCGAGACGGTCGAATACTATCGGACGATCGCGCGCTCGACGAAGCTCGGTCTGATGCTCTACAACAATCCGCGCGGCTATGGTGTCGATCTGCGTCCCGATCTGCTCGCGCAACTGGCCGACGAACCGAACGTCGTCGCGATCAAGGAAGAGACCTACGACACGACGCGCGTCACCGATCTCTACGCGCGTTTCGGCGACCGCTTCGTCGTGTTCTGCGGCGTCGACGATCTGATCGTGGAATCCGTCGCGCTCGGCGTGAAAGGCTGGGTTTCAGGCATGGCCAACGCGATGCCGAAGGAATCCGTCGACTTGCTGAATTACGCGGTGAACGGCGAATACGACAAGGCGCGCGCGCTCTATCGCGCGCTGATCGATCTCTTTCATCTCGACACGCACGTGAAGCTCGTGCAGTACATCAAGCTCGCGGAAAACATCACGGCGGGTTATCCGGAGTACGTGAAGGCGCCGCGCCTGCCGCTCGAAGGCGCGGAGCGGCAGCGGACCATCGAGATCGTCGAGAAGGCGATTGCCGGCGTGCGGGCGCTTTCGCGATGAAGTCCACGTTCTTCTGCATCGACGGACACACGTGCGGCAATCCGGTGCGCGTCGTCGCGGGCGGCGCGCCGCCGCTCGAAGGCGCGAACATGATCGAACGGCGCGCGCATTTCCTGCGCGAGTTCGACTGGATACGCACCGCGCTCATGTTCGAGCCGCGCGGCCACGAAGTGATGTCCGGCAGCATTCTTTATCCGCCGACGCGTCCCGATTGCGATCTGGCGATTCTCTTCATCGAAGTGAGCGGATGTCTGCCGATGTGCGGGCACGGCACCATCGGCACGGTGACGACGGCCATCGAACACGGACTCGTGCGCCCGCGCGAGCCGGGCGTGCTGCGGCTCGATACACCCGCCGGTCTCGTGATCGCGCGTTACCGGATGAACGGCGAACATGTCGATTCGGTGCAGCTCGTGAACGTGCCTTCGTTTCTGCATTCGCGGGACTTGTCCGTCGAGGTCGAAGGCTTGGGCGAAATTCGTTTCGATGTCGCGTATGGCGGCAACTTCTACGCCATCGTCGAGCCGCAGCGCAACTATGAAGGCCTGCACGCGCTGAAGCCGTCCGACATTCAGCGCCTGAGCCCGGTGCTGCGTCAGAAGGCGAACGAGAAATACGCGTTCGTGCATCCGGAAAACGACGCGATACGCGGTCTCGGTCACGTAATGTGGACCGGCGAGCCAACGGTCGAAGGCGCGAGCGCGCGCAACGCGGTGTTCTACGGCGACAAGGCCATCGACCGCTCGCCGTGCGGCACGGGCACGTCGGCGCGCATGGCGCAGCGCGTGGCGAAAGGACAATTGAAGCTCGGCGAGCGCTTCGTGCATGAGAGCATCATCGGCACCTTGTTCGAAGGCGTGCCGATGGAAGCGGCGCGCGTCGGCGAATACGATGCGATCGTTCCGGCCATCGAAGGATGGGCGCGCGTGACCGGCCACAACACGATTTTCGTCGATGACCGCGATCCGCTTGCGCACGGATTCCTGCTGAAATAAAGGGAGAAAACGCCATGTTGATTCTGAAGAACGCCCGCGTGCTCGATGCCGACCACGAGCGCGACGACGGCCGCTACTCGATCGTGATCGACGGCGACACGATCCGCGAAGTCACGCGCGAGCCGGTGGAGGCGAGCGGCGCGCAAGTGATCGATGTCGGCGGCAAGACGGTGATGCCCGGCATGATCGACTGCCATGTGCATGTCATCGCGTCGGTGGCGCATCTGGGCAACAACAGCCGTCTGCCGAACACGTTCGCCGTGCTGCGCGCCGTGCCGATTCTCGCGGGCATGCTGGAGCGCGGCTTCACGACCGTGCGCGACGCGGGCGGCGCCGACTACGCGCTGTCGCGCGCGATCGAAGACGGCGTGATCGCGGGGCCGCGCCTGTTCGTCGCGGGCAAGGCGCTGTCACAAACCGGCGGCCACGGCGATTTCCGCGAGCGCTTCGATAACTCCGATCCCGACCCGTGCGGATGCAATCGCAACATGGGCGCGATCGGGCGCGTGGTGGACGGCGTCGACGAAATGCGCAAGGCCGTGCGCGAGGAAATGCGCGCAGGCGCGAATCACATCAAGATCATGGCGTCGGGCGGCGTGGCTTCGCCGACCGATCCGATCGGCAATCTGCAATTCTCCGTCGATGAAGTGAAGGCGGCCGTCGAAGAGGCGGAATCGCATCAGACGTATGTGATGGCGCATGCGTACACCGCGAAGGCGATTTCGCGCGTCGTGAAGCTCGGCGTGCGCACGATCGAGCACGGCAATCTCATCGATGAAGAAGCGGCCCGCGTGATGGCCGAGCACGGCGCATACGCGGTGCCGACACTCGTCACCTACGACGCGATGTCGAAAGTCGGCGCGCAGATGGGCCTCGCGAAAGACACGCTCGACAAGAACGAATCGGTGCGCAAGCGCGGCCTCGAAGCGCTCGCGATGCTGCACGAACGCGGCGTGAAGATCGGCCTCGGCAGCGATCTTCTCGGCGACATGCATCAGTATCAGAGCGACGAGTTGTCGATACGCGCGGATATCGTCGGCGCGTTCGAGGCCATTCGTCAGGCGACGGCTATCGGCGCGGAAATCGTCAACATGAAGGGCAGGCTCGGCGTCGTCGCGGCGGGCGCGTATGCGGATCTGCTCGTCGTCGATGGCGATCCATTGAAGGATATTCGTGTGCTGACAGGGCAGGGCGAGCGCATCGCGGGCGTGATGAAAAACGGCGCGTGGGTACGCGAGAAGCTGCTGTGACGCTGCATGCTACGATGCCGCAACTTCACGCCCAAGCACGATAAGACTATGCCGCCGGTCGCCACCAAACCCGTTCGAACAGAGAGCGACTCCGCGCACAGGATCGTGCGCACGACGACGGTCGAACTCGTCACCACCGCGATCCGGCAGCGCATTCTCTCGGGCGATCTCGCGCCCGGCGAAGTGCTGCGCCA
Organism: Caballeronia glebae; assembly: GCF_001545035.1. GTDB lineage: Bacteria > Pseudomonadota > Gammaproteobacteria > Burkholderiales > Burkholderiaceae > Caballeronia > Caballeronia glebae. Next base: position 60,496 of record NZ_FCOJ02000041.1, on the reverse strand, counting down.
GGAAGCGCTCGCCGACGAACTCGGCGTGAGCCGCGTGCCGATTCGCGAGGCGATTACGCGGCTCACGGGCGAAGGCTTGCTGACGAAAGTGCCGCACAAGGGCGCGTATGTCGCGGAGTTATCGATAGAGGAAGTGCAGGAGACGTTCGAAATCCGCCTACGTCTGGAGCCGTGGCTCTTCTCGCAGGCGATTCCGCATATCACCGATGCCGAAATTGCGAAGGCCGAAAAGCTCGTCAGCGAAATGGATCACGCGGATTCGGGTGTCTGGGGCCAACTGAACTGGCGTCTGCACGAAACGCTTTATGTGCCGGCGCGGCGCGACATCACGTTGCAGATGTTGCGCGTGCTGCACGATCGCAGCGACCGCTATTTCCGCTTTCAGGTCGTGCAGGTGCCAATCCGCGAGCAGTCGCACGAAGAGCACACGAGCCTGATCGATGCATGCAGAAAGCGCGACGCGAAGCTCGGCGCGAAGCTGCTCGAACAGCATGTGAAGACGGCGGGGCAGCAGATCATCTCGGTGGTCGAGACGATCATGGCGCGCCAGGGCTGACGCGCACGCGGGCCATAAAAGCCGCGTCGGGCGCATCGATTTCTATGTGCGCATCGGCGGCGGCGATGTGGGCGAACGCCGCTTCATCGACCATCACGACCGGCACGTTCGACGCATACAGTTCGTTCGCGACGATCGCGCCTATCGACAGAATCAGATCACGCTCCGTGAGCACGATGCCCGCGGGCCCGGTGCCGTTGCGCAACGCTTCGGCGAGCACGCTGCTGCTCGAACTCGATCCGCGCGCACGCGGCATCACGAGAATGCGCGACGCGAGACTTTGGCCGTGGCCGGCATGCGTGGCATCGACGATCACGCCGCGCCCGGCGTCGTAACCGCCCCAGAAGCTGAGCGGCGGCAGTGCGATGCCCGGCGCGCGCGCGTGGCCGGGAACGAGCGTGATGGCCTCAAACGTGTTCATCGATGCACACCTTTCCTTCGAACGCCGATCGCACGCATTCGCTCATGCTGCCGAATGCGACCGTCACGCCGATATTCGCCGGCGCGTAGTGCGCCCATTTGCCCGAGTTGGTCATCACGAGGCCGCTCACCTGCTTCATCACCGGCGTGATGTACGTGCAGGTATCGACGACGATCTGCACCCCGCGCGCGGCCAGCTTGCGCGCGATGCCTTCCTCTTCGAGTTGCCAAAGCACGAAGCGGCTCGTGTTCACATAGATATCGCAGCGCGGCGCGCCGTCATGTCGCTCGATGAGCGCGGCGAGCGTGCGGAATTCATCGACGGAAAAATGCGGCGTGCCGAGGCTCACGGCGGCGAGCGCATCGCCGGGCAACGCGTGCATCCAGCGTTTGCGCACGGCATGAAGATCGGCGGCGCTGACCGCGATCGTGCGTTCGGGCGCGTGGCCTTGCAGCGCGGCATCGAGCGTCGCGGCTTCCGGCGTGATGCCGACCGCATGAAACAGCGCGACCGATCCGCTCGATGCCGCCGCCGCGCCGAGCGCTTTCAACTCGTCCTCGGTGGTGTCGCCGGGCAGGCCGGTGAGGGCGGCGACCGTCGCGCCGGCAACGCTCCCGAGCAGAAAGCCGAGCGCGGCGAAATCGGCATCGCGATGCGGCGACCCGCGCAGATCGGGCGCGTCGATCACGATGCGCGCCGCGCGATTGGCCGTGACGTGCAGGCCCGCGTTCGGCACGCGGGCGGTGATCGCGGCGGCGAGATCGAGGAAATCGCCGTAACGGCTCGTGCGCGCGCCGAGCACGGAGTTCGCGAAGACGATCGCATTCGATTCGGCCCACGCGATCTGATCGCCGAGCTTCGGACGATGCTTCAACTGATAAGGCGCGCATGTGAAGCTCGCCTCGCAGCCGAGTTCGATATGCGCCTGCATGAGCCGTTTTCCCGCGCTCGCGATACCGGCGTCGCCGCGAAAAAGCTCCGGGTGAATGAGATCGAGCGAGCCGACATTGAGCGTGGTCGGCACGGCGACCTTCGCGCCGCTCGCGACGAAGCGCTCGACGAAATCGAGGCTCGCCGCGCCGTGATAGAGACAGCCGTCGATATGCGCGCACGAGATATCGATGAGCGCATTCGCGTTCATGACGCGCGCCGTCGCCGCGACGATGCGCATCGCAAGCGCGAGGCCATCGCCGAAATCGCCGTTGAGCATCGCGGCGTCGCGTGGGGAAAGAGTGAGCATCGGGTTCGCTTACGCAGCGCGGATGGATGTCAGCGCAGGATAACGGATCGGCCCGAATCGATCCACCCGAAGCGAGTGGGGTAGCGCGTGCGCGCTTCTGGCTTACTGGCGGGATCGGATAACTTTCTTAAACCGGAGACGGCAATCATGGGCGTATTGAGCGGAGTTCGCGTTCTGGAGTTCGAGGCGATCGGTCCCGCGCCGTTCGGTGGCATGTTGCTCGCCGACATGGGCGCGGACGTGCTGCGCGTCGATCGGCCCGTCGCGCCCGGCGACCTCGGTCCGAAGATCGGCGGCAAGCACAAGAATCTGACGGGGCGCGGGCGGCGCTCGGTCACGCTCGATCTGAAAGAGCGCGATTCGGCCGATGCCGCGCTGGAGCTGATGTCGAAGGCGGATGTCGTCATCGAAGGATTTCGTCCGGGCACGATGGAGCGTCTCGGCATCGGTCCGGACGCGGCGCTCGCGCGCAATCCGAAGCTCGTGTACGGGCGCATGACGGGCTGGGGGCAGACCGGTCCGCTCGCGCCACGCGCGGGGCACGATCTGAACTACATCGCGTTGTCGGGCGTGCTGTCGGGAATCGGTCGCGCGGGCGAGGCGCCGGTGCCGCCGCTCAACCTCGTCGGCGATTATGGCGGTGGCGGCATGCTGCTCGCGCTCGGCGTGGTGGCGGCGCTTTTCAACGTGCAGCGCGGCGGCGCGGGCCAGGTGGTCGATGCCGCGATGATCGAAGGCGTGGCGCAACTCGGCACGATCTTCTGGGGTTTGATCGCGTCGGGCAACTGGCGCGAGACGCGCGAGAGCAATCTGCTCGATGGCGGCACGCCGTGGTACGACAGCTATCGCACGCGCGACGGGCATTACATGTCCGTCGGTGCGGTGGAGGCGCGCTTCTACGCGGAATTGCTGCAGAAGCTCGGACTCGCCAACGCAAATTTGCCCGCGCAGCACGATCGCGCCGGATGGCCGGTGCTGAAGGCGCGGTTCGCGGCGGCGTTTGCCGAACGCACGCGCGATGAATGGTGCCGCGCGTTCGACGGCAGCGATGCGTGCGTGGCGCCGGTGCTCGGGTTTTCGGAGGCGCCGGAGCATGCGCATCATCGGGCGCGCGGGAGTTTTGTCGAGTTCGATGGCGTCGTGCAGCCCGCGCCCGCGCCGCGCTTTTCCGCGACGCCCTCGGCAATCTCGCGTCCCGCGCCGCAGCGCGGCGAAGGCGGGCGCAATGCCTTGCGGGATTGGGGTTTGAGCGGAGCGGAACTGACGCGGCTTGGCGCGAGCGGACTGGGATTTAACGCGGAAGATTGAAAGGTAGATAATGCGGCCGCGCCGGTCGTGGCCGCATTATTAAAGCTACCTTCGTCCGAAGCGCCGGACGAAACAATAGAAAATCCACGGATGAATCTTGAGCATCGCCATCACGAGCGACAACTTCGGCCGATGATCCGAATACATGCCGAGCAGATGCGCGAGGCGAAGCTTTTCTGACACACTGCACAAAATCGGTTTAGCGAGCCCGTAGGTCGGCGCCTTGATCGCCGCCTGAAACGCGATCGTGCGGTAAGCATAGATGTACTTCAATCTGAAGAGCAGACGCCGGTAATTCGGTATCGGCATCGACGCCGTGAGTTTCTCCACGCGATCGACGATGGCGAAAAGATCCACGATCTTCGGATTGAAGCGCGTCGAGATTCCGGATTCCCGATACATATACGCGTACAAGGTGTCGGGCATGAGGCGCACGATCTTCGAACGGCCGAGCGTCTGGACCGAGACGCAGATATCTTCGTAAATCAGCCCGGTCGGATGTTCGACCGAGAGGAAAATCGAACGGCGCACGAGCTTGTTGAAGCAATAGGCCTGCAACGACAGATCGAGGATTTTCTCGACCGCCTGCACGCCGCTGATAACGGCGTCTCCCGTCTCGACGCGGTAATTGACCGTGCCATCCGGCGCGATGTTTTCGGCGGCGAAGACCACGACGTCCGCATTGTGCGCTTCGGCTTCCTCGATCACGCGGCGAATGGTGTCGTGGTGAATGTGATCGTCGCTGTCCACGCACAGAACATATTCACCGCGCGCCGCCATTGCGGCTATCTTGCGAGTTTCGGCGAGTCCTTTGTTCTCCAGATTCTTAATAAGCTTCCACGGTATCCTGGTTTGTTTTTCCAGAATGCGGGAAGTCATTTCACCGGATCGATCAGGACTGCTGTCGTCGACGGCGATAATTTCAAAGTCGGTGGAGGTTTGTGACAACAGCGAGTCGAGGCATTCTTGAATGTACGGCTCGACTTTGTACACGGGCAGCAGGACACTGATTTTTGGCGGTGCTTGCATGTATTTGAATCCCAGCTTCGGGATTGTTTTTGAGTACAACGATGGGTGGCCTTAGGATTCTACTTGGTGCATGGCATCCACGCATCAGGGTCATTGACTATTGCCAGCATGGTGCAAGGGTTATTCAGTAGTTTTTGCTGTGGATAAGCGCTTTAACAAGAACTTAATACTTAAGTTCTCCTCCAATCCAGCGATATGTTGAAACAATGACCGGCTTCATGCGCAAAACGGTCATTTCAGGACTCGGCGATCCACGCGTTGAACGGCCATAAAAAGCAAAAAAAGCACGTTCAGCCAAGAGCCGAACGTGCCAAATCCCATCGCCACCTCGATAAATTCAATAGCTCTACTGCAAGTTTCCCGCCACCGCCACCGTCTGTCCAGTGATGTAGTTGGACTCCGGCGAGCAGAAGAGATACACGCCCCCGGCCGCTTCTTCCGGCGTGCCGCCGCGTCCGAGCGGGTTGCGCAGCGCATGGTTTTTCAGCATGTCGGCGTTGAGGCCCACGCGAATGTCGCGTCCGTCGATCTTCACGGTTTGCGCCTGTTCCGTGCTCACGGTCATGCGCGTGTGAATGAGTCCGAAAGCCACGGCGTTGACGTTGACGTTGAAGCGGCCCCACTCGCGAGCCAGCGCGCGCGTCATGCCGATCACGCCCGCCTTGGCCGACGAATAGTTCATCTGCCCGGCGTTGCCATTCAATGCAGATGTCGACGAGATATTGACGATCTTCCGGTAGTTCTCGCGTCCGGCTTCCTTGTCGGCCGCATGCAGCGCCTTGATGTGCGGATACGCGGCGCGCAGGATGCGAAACGGCGCGGTGAGATGGCAGTCGAGCACGGCGTACCACTGCTCGTCGCTCATTTTCTGCACGACGTCGTCCCACGTGAAGCCCGCGTTATTGACGATGATGTCGATGCTCTTGAACGAATTCATCGCCGTGCCGATGAACCGGTCCGCGAAATCCGGCGCGGACACATTGCCGACACACGCGACGGCTTCCGTACCTTGCTTGCGAAGCAGTTCCACGGTCTCCTGCGCGGGTTCGGCGTCGAGATCGTTGATGACGAGGCGCGCGCCTTCGCTCGCGAGCTTCATCGCGATCGCCTGACCGATGCCGCGTCCCGAGCCAGTTACCAATGCCACTTTGCCTTCGAGCTTTCCCATGATGTCTTCCTGATGAATGAAGTCAGAGCGCGATGACCGCGTCGCCGAGTACGCGCGGTTCGCCATATTGATTGACCGCCTGGACTTCGAGCCGCACGCGGCGCTCGCCGTCGGCTTCGAATTTTTCGGTGACTTTTCCCGTACACGTGACGACGTGCCCGAGTTGCGTAATGCCGACGAAGCGCACGCCGAACGCGCGCAATTGGCGTTGCTCGACCCACGACGTCAGCAGCCGGCCGAGCCAGGCCATCGACAACATGCCGTGCGCGAACACGTCCGGTACGCCGGCACGACGCGCGTAGTCCGTGTCGATATGAATGGCGTTGTGATCGCCCGATGCACCCGCGAACAGCGCGAGCGTCTTGCGATCGACCGGGGCCAAGGTGAGCGGCGGCAAGGTGTCGCCGATCTGGATCGAATCGAAATCGATGGTGCTCATTCGCATTTCCCGTTTATCGCTGAACCACGACGCCGCGCAAATCGGCCACGTGCTCGCCGCGCTGGTTCGTGACGCGCGTCTCGCGCACGATGAACCAGAGCGCGCCGTTCTTCTTGTCGTAAATATCGGCGATGCGGCTCTCGAAGCGCAGCACATCGCCCGCGTAGGCCATGCGGTGATACGTGAACGACTGCTCGCCGTGGAGAATGCGCGACGAGACGAGGCCGATCGCATCGCGCCATGCCGTCGACGGCTGTTCGAATTCGAGCGAGAAGAGAAACGTGGGCGGCAACGGCAGCGCCGGATGGCCGGCGTCGTGGGCCGCGGCTTCGTCGAAGTAAATCGGATTCGTTTCGCCGATCGACTTCGCGAAAAAGCGCAGACGCCACGCGTCGGCCGTCGCGGAGTAGACCGGCAGCGTCATGCCGATATGTTGTGTGCCGATCGCCATCACACAGCCTTTTTGTAGATGGTGACGACGCCCGCACCGCCCAGTCCGAGGTTGTGCTGCAGCGCGATTTTCGCGTCCTTGACCTGACGATCGCCCGCCGTGCCGCGCAACTGATGCGTCAGCTCGTAGCATTGCGCGAGACCCGTCGCGCCCAGCGGATGCCCCTTCGAAAGCAGCCCGCCCGACGGGTTCGTCACCCACTTGCCGCCGTAGGTGTTGTCGCCATCCATGACGAGGCGCTCGCCTTCGCCTTCCTTGCACAGGCCGAGCCCTTCGTAGGTCAGAAGCTCGTTTTGCGCGAAGCAGTCGTGCAGTTCGATCACGTCGATGTCTTCCGGACCGACGCCCGCCTGCTCATAAGCCTGCTGCGCCGCATTGCGCGTGATGTCGAAGCCGACAACGCGGATCATGTCGCGCGCTTCATACGTGCTCGGCAGATCGGTGGCGAGCGACTGGCCGGCGATCAGCACGTCGGTGCGCAGGCCGTGCTTGCGCGCGAACGCCTCGGACACGACGATCGCCGCCGCGCCGCCGCATGTCGGCGGGCACGCCATCAGGCGCGTGATGACGCCTTCCCACAACATCGGCGCGTTCATCACGTCTTCGGTGCTCACGACGTTGCGAAACACCGCGAGCGGATTGCGCGCCGCGTGCTCGCTCGCCTTCGCGCGAATGCGGGCGAAGGTTTCGAGCTTCGTGCCGTACTTGCTCATGTGCGATTTGCCCGCGCCCGCGAACTGGCGGATCGCCGTCGGAATCTCGGGATGTCCGACGAGATCGTTCGTCAGCGCATGCGCGCGTTCGAGCGCGGGCGCGCGATCCTTCCAGTTGGACGTGAGCGCGCCCGGCTGCATGAATTCGAAGCCGACAGCGAGCGCGCAATCCACCGCGCCGCTTTCCACGGCCTGACGCGCAAGCCAGAGCGCGGACGAACCCGTCGCGCAGTTGTTGTTGACGTTGATAACGGGAATGCCCGTCATGCCGACGCGATAGAGCGCTTTTTGTCCGCACGTCGAATCGCCGTACACGTAGCCTGCGTAGGCTTGCTGGATCGCCTTGTAGTCGAGGCCGGCATCCGCGAGCGCATCGCGGATGGCGATTTCGCCCATCACGTCGTACGTTTCGCTCGTACCCGGCTTCTTGAACGGAATCATGCCGACACCCGCGACAAACGCCTTGCGACTCATGTGCTTCTCCTTCAGTGATTGAGGATTCGATGGATTCACAGCTTGCGCGAGATGAGGTCTCGCATGACTTCACTGGTGCCGCCGTAGATGCGCGAGACGCGGGCATCGACGAATGCGCGCGCAACCGGATACTCCAGCATGTAGCCGTAGCCGCCGTGCAACTGCACCATCTCGTCGAGCGCCTTGCCGAGCGCTTCGGTCGAGTAGAGCTTCGCGACCGCGGACTCTTCGAGCGTCAGCCGGCGGCGCATGTGTTCGGCGATGTAGTGATCGGTCATCAGGCGCACCGCGATCGCCTGCGCCTTGATGTCGGCGAGCTTGAACTTCGTGTTCTGAAAGTCCCACACGGTCTGTCCGAACGCGCGGCGGTCTTTCACGTAACCGAGCGTGTGTTCGAGGCAGGTTTCGAGACGCGCGGCCGCGCTCACGGCGATCGAAAGCCGCTCCTGCGGCAGTTCCGCCATCAGATAAGCGAAGCCCTTGCCTTCCTCGCCGAGCCGGTTCGCGACCGGCACGCGCACGTCGTCGAAGAAGAGCTCGGCCGTGTCCTGTGCGTGCAGGCCGATCTTGTCGAGCTTGCGCCCGCGCCGGAAGCCTTCGCGTGTCGTCTCGACGACGATCAGGCTCACGCCCTTGGCGCCCGCGGACGCATCGGTCGTGCAGACGACCACGATCAGATCGGAGTTCAGCCCGTTCGTGATGAACGTCTTGCTGCCGTTGATGACGTACTCGTCGCCTTCGCGCCGCGCGGTGGTGCGCACCGCTTTCAGATCGCTGCCGACGCCGGGCTCGCTCATCGCGATCGCGAGAATCTGCTCGCCGGCGCAGATCGCGGGGAGCCACTTCTGCTTCTGCTCCTCATTGCCGATGCGCGCGATATACGGTGCGACGATGTCCGAATGCACGCCGAAGCCCGGTCCGCTCACGCCCGCGCGCGCCAGTTCCTCCGCGAGCACGGCGACGTGCCCGAAGTCGCCGCCGCCGCCGCCGTATTCCGACGGAATCGACGTGCATAGCAAACCGTGCTTGCCGGCCTTGAGCCACGTTTCGCGATCGACACGCCCGGCCTTGTCCCATTCCGCCTGGCACGGAACGCATTCGCGCTCGAAAAATCGGCGCGCAGTAGTACGAAGCATTTCATGATCGTCTCGAAAGACGGTGCGATTGATGTGCATTGCAAGCTCCTCGTGTTTGTTATCGACGCGCGCGGACGATGTGCGCAGGCGGCTCGTTTTCGTATAACTCTTCGATCAGATGCGCCCGCCGCGCGCGCGTCGTCGCCTGATTGACATAGCCTTTATCGGCGATCTCGTTGGCGTCGAGCGACGGCGGTTCGGCCATCAGCATCAGCCGCTCGATGACGAGCGTCGCGCCGGCGGGCTTTTGCTGCGCGAGCCGCTCACGCAACGCGCCGATCACGAGCGGATGCGCGACGAGCGCCTTCGCATCGAGCGATGCGAGTTCGGGCGCGAGGCGCTGGCATGCCGCGACGTTCGGCCAGGCGAGCGCCGCGAGATAGTCGCGGTCGTGACCGCAGATCACGGCGTCCGAGAGCAGCGGCGCGCAGCGGTCGACGAGCGCGAGCCGCGATGCGCCGGTGCGGACCCAGCTTCCGTTCGCGAGCTTGAAGTCCTCGACCGTGCGGCCTGCGAACTCCATGCCCTTCGACGGATCGGCGGGATCGGCGAGGCGCACGGCGTCGCCGAAACGGAAGAAGCCTTCTTCGTCGAACGCGGCGGCGGTCAGATCCGGCTGGCCAATATAGCCGCCGAACACGTTCGGGCCGCGCATGCGGATTTCATAGCGTCCGTCGTCGCCGGGCAGCGGCAGCAGCTTGACTTCGGTGCCGAGCGACGGCGTGCCGACGTTGCCCGGCGTGTCGGTCGCCCAGCCGCAGTAGGTGCCGATTCCCGAGGTTTCCGTGGCCGCTAGTCCCGAGCAGAATGTAATGCGCTCGCCGAGGGTTTTCTCCGCGACGCTTTGGATGCGGTTCCATACTTCGACCGGCATGCTCGCGCCGCCATATCCGAAGAAACTTGCTTTGCCGAAGAGACTTTGCGCGAGCAGCGGATCGCGTTCGAGTTCGTTCGAGAGGACCGCCCACGCGGACGGCACGCTCGTATAGATGGTCGGCGCGACCTCGCGAAGATTGCGCAGGGTACGCTCGATCATGCCGGGCAGCGGCCGGCCATCGTCGATGTAATGCGTCGCGCCGAACTGGATCGTGCGCCCGAGATGCAGCACGCCGCCCAGACCGTGATGCCACGGCAGCCAGTCAAGGAACACGGGCTGCGATTCGCGCAGCCACGCGAGATTGTCCGAATAGTAGGCCGCGACCGCGCCGAGATTGCGGTACGTGAGCCGCACCGCTTTCGGCGCGCCGGTCGAACCGGAGGTGAAGAGCACGCGCGCGGTGTCGTCGTCGCGAATGGCCGCATGTGCGCGGTCGAGCGCCTGGAGCTGCACGTCCGACGGCGCGAGCGCGGCGAGCGTGTCCCACGCGACGTGTCCGGCCTGCGCCTCTTTAACCGCGATGACGGGCACGTCGTTCAGCGGCAGCGCCGCGAGCGCCCGCGCGAACGGGCCGGTTTCCTGCACGAACAGCGCGCCCGGCGGCACGCGCTCGCAGATCTGCTTGAGCCGTGCGAAGTCCTTGCTGAGCAGCGCGTAAGTCGGCGAAACGGGCGCGCTCGGGATACCGGCGTATTCGGCGGCGAGCAGCACGACGGCCTGCTCGATCGAATTTCCCGACAGCAACATGAGCGGACGTTGCGGGCCGAGGCCCATTTCGAGGAGCGCCGCGCCGACCGCGCGGACCTGCCGCCACAGTTCGCTCCAGCTCAGCGCGCGCCACGCGCCGTCTGCTGCGCGTTCGCAGAAGGCGGGCGTATCGCCGCGCTCGGCGGCCCAGAGTGCAACGAAATCGGCGAAGGAACGTTGCGCGATCTGCGGCAATGCGCGGTCGCAGCGAAGAATCAGCGTGCCGTCCGCGCGGCGCTCGACGAGCGTGCGGCGTTGAGGAAAACGCACGGGACGATACAGCGGCTTCGTCGCGTCGCTAGCTTCTAGCGTAGTCATTACGCCTGTCTCCTGAGCATGTTTGGCTTCCTTCGTTCTGGAAGCACTCTGAATGCCGGACTTCCGTTCAGGCCGTTGCGCCCGAGTCGAAAGCCTCCGCGTTTTCAGAAGCATACGGCTTGCGCGCAAGGCGGCGACCACCCGAGGTGGGTGGCGGCGCCTGTGGCGCCGCAGCGTATCTTGATTCCACGATGCGGCACAACGCGAAGTTGCTGAAAACGCGCATCGGTCAAGACATCGAATCAAGGGAGACGTCATGGATCTGGGTATCGCCGGGAAGGTCGCGCTCGTCACGGGCAGCGGGCGCGGCATTGGGGCGGAAGTGGCGCGCACGCTCGCGGCGGAAGGCGCGCGCATCGTCGTGTCCGATATCGACGCCGCGGCCGCCGATGAAGTCGTGCGCGGTTTGCACGAGAGCGGCGCGCAGGCGATCGCCGTGCGCTGCGACGTATGCCGCGAGGACGAAGTGCAACACGTTGCGAACGCGGCGAACGAAGCGTTCGGCGGCATCGACATACTCGTGAACAACGCGGGCTTCAACAAGGACCGCTATCTGACGAAGATGACCGAGCCCGAGTGGGATTCGGTCGTCGATGTGATCCTCAAAGGCGCGTTCCATAGCAGCCGCGCGGTGCTGCCCGGCATGATGGCGCGCAAGTGGGGGCGCATCGTGAACGTCTCTTCGCGCTCCGTGTTCGGCAATCCGGGGCAGACCAATTACAGCGCCGCCAAGCTCGGCCTGATCGGTTTCACGCGCGCGCTCGCGCTCGAACAGGCGAAGTTCGGCATCACCGTGAACGCGGTCGCGCCGGGCTTTGTCGAGACCGAGCTGATGCGCGCCAATCCCACTTACGAAGCGCTGCGCGACGCGGCGATAGCGAAAACGCCGGTCGGCTTTCTCGGCGTGCCCGACGACATCGCATCGGCGGTTGCGTTCATCGCGTCGGAGCGCGCGCGCTATGTCTCCGGCGTCACGCTCTACGTGACGGGCGGGCGATTTTCGTCATGAACGCGCATTCATTCACCCATCATTCGAAGACGCAGGTGGCACATGGATTTTGATTTCGACGCGGATCAGGTCGCGCTGCGCGACAGCATCCGCCGTTATATGCGCAACGAGGTCGTGGCGCGCATCGACGAATGCGAGAAGGCGCGGCGCATTCCGCTCGATCTGCTCGCGGGCTTGAGCCAGTTCGGTTATATCGGCGGTCTGCTGCCGGAAGAAGACGGCGGCATGGGTCTCGATTTCGTGACCTGGGCGATGATGCTCGAAGAATGCGGCTACTTCTGGGGCTCGTTGCGCACCATCGTCAACATCACGAACGTGTTCTGCCGTCTGGTTTCGCATCAGGGCGACGACGCGCAGAAAGCGCGTTTTCTCGCGCCCGTGCTCGCGTCGCAAAAGGGCGTGTGTGTCGCGTTCAGCGAGCCTAATCACGGCTCGAATCCTGCGGGTATCGAGACGCGCGCCGAGGATCGCGGCGATCACTTCGCGCTCAGCGGCACGAAGTTGTGGATCACGAACGGCGTCGCGGCGGATTACGTCATCGTGCTCGCGCGCACGCATAGCAAGACATGCGACGGCGGCCACTCGCTCTTTCTGATCGACAAGTCGGAGACGCCCATCGAGGCGCGTCTCGTCGACAAGATGGTGCTCAAGGCTTCCGGCACGTCCGAGCTATTCCTCGATAACATTCGCATTCCGAAGCAAAATCTGCTCGGCGCGGAAGGCGGTGCGCTCAAGGTGATGGCGATCGGCCTGAACTACGGCCGCATGAATATAGCGATGGGCGCGGTCGGCGCGGCGCAGGCGGCGCTCGATCTGTCCGTCGAATACGCGAAGACGCGCAAGCAGTTCGGCAAGCCGATCGGCCAGTTTCAGCTCGTGCAGAAGCATATCGTCGACATGATGGTGCGCACCGAAGCCGCGCGCTCGCTCGGCTACAAGGCGGCCGTTGCGTTGCAGAAGGGCTTGCCCGCGCGCATCGAATGCTCTATCGCGAAGCTGTATGCCGCCGAAGCGGCGCATGAGGTCGCGAAGATCGCGATCGGCGTGCATGGCGGCATCGGCTATTCGACGGAGTATCCGCTCGAACGCATTTTCCGCGACACGAGCGGCGGCACCATTCCCGAAGGCACGGCCGAAGTGCAGACGCTGATCGTCGGGCGCGAAGTGCTCGGCATGTCGGCCATCGTGTGAGGCGCGCCATGAGCACAGCAAACACAATCGCGCCGCGCGAGCTTCACGCCGCGCGCTACTACTGGGAAGACCTGGAGCCGGGCTTTTCGTTCGAGACGGCGAGCCGCACCGTGACCGAAGCGGACGTGGTGAACTTCGCCGCGCTTTCCGCCGATTACAACCGCGTACACGTCGATGCCGAATACGCCGCGAGCACGCCGTGGGGCGCGCGCATCGCGCACGGCATGCTCGTCGCGTCGATCGTGTCGGGGCTGAACACGCGCACGGTGATCAATCAACTGCTCGAACCGTCGCTGATCGGCATGCTGGAGACGCGCATCCGGTTCCCGAAGCCGACGCTGATCGGCGACACCATCAAGGCGCGCATCGAGATCAGCGACAGGCGCGAGACCTCGAACCCGGCGCGCGGCATCGTCGATTTCAAACGCGTGGCGGTGAATCAGCGCGGCGAGATCGTCTGCGAGTGCGAAGTGCGCATGATGGTCAGCCGCCGGACGCAAGCGAATTCATAAGGAGACAGCATGGTCAGCACTGAAATCGGCTACACGACGATCGACAAGATCACCGTGCGCGGCAAGGATTTGTCGAAGGACATTCTGGGCAAACTCGACTTCGTCGAAACGATGATGTTGACGATCCTGAACCGCGTGCCCGACGAGCGCGAGAAGCGCATGGTCAACCTCATTCTCGTGACGGCGTGCGATCACGGCCTGACGCCATCGGCGATAAGCGCGCGCCTCACCTACCTCGGCGCGCCCGAGGCGATGCAGGCGGCGGTCGCCGCGGGGCTCCTCGGCGCGGGCAGCGTGTTTCTCGGCACGACGCAGAACGCGGCCGAGATGCTCATCGAGGCCGCGCGCGAGCTGCGCGACGACGCGGGCGAGGACGAACTCGTCGCGTGCGCGCGCGAGACCGTCCGGCGCGCGAAGGCAGCGAAGCGGCCGATCTACGGCGTCGGGCATCCGATCCACATTCACGGCGATCCGCGCGTCGCGACGCTTGCGCAGGCGTCGCGCGACAACGGCTACTTCGGCAAGCACTGGCGGCTCATGTTCGCGATCGAGCGCGTGCTGCGCGACGAGCACGGCAAGAATCTGCCGCTCAACGCGGTGGGCGCGATCGGCGCGATGGTCGCCGAGATGTCGCTCGATCCGCTGCTCGCGCGCGGCTTCATGCTCGTCGGGCGCGCGGCGGGACTCATCGCGCATCTGGTAGAAGAGCGCCAGAACCCGGTCGCCCAGCAAATCTGGGACCTCGTGCTGACGCAGGACGAGCGCAACGAAGTTCCGGCCCGCTCACGCGCGCGCTGATCCGCGAGCCGACGCCAACTCAGGCGCTCCGCGAAGGAGCGCCTCCAGAAGGAAGTGCAATGAACCTCAGCTATTCAAGCGCGGATCTCGCGTTCCGCGACGAAGTACGCCGCTTTCTCGCGGAGAATCTGCCCGCCGATCTGCGAAAGAAAGTGCTCGAACATCGTCATCTCGACGCCGACGATTTCGTGCGCTGGCAGCGCATTCTGTATCAGCACGGATGGGGCGCGCCCGGCTGGCCGGTCGAGTTCGGCGGCACGGGCTGGAGCCCGTTGCAGCGGCTTCTGTTCGATATCGAATGCGGCATCGCGGGCGCGCCGCGTCAGCTTCCGTTCGGTCTCAACATGATCGGCCCGGTGCTGATGAAGTTCGCGAGCAAGGCGCAACAGGCGCGCTTCCTGCCGCGCATTCCGACGGCCGAGGACTGGTGGTGTCAAGGCTATTCGGAGCCGGGCGCGGGTTCCGATCTCGCCTCGCTCAAGACGCGGGCGGTGCGCGACGCAGACCATTACATCGTCAATGGCCAGAAGACCTGGACCACCTATGCGCAGCACGCCGACTGGATGTTCTGTCTCGTGCGCACCGATCCCAAAGCGAAGCCGCAAAGCGGTATCTCGCTTCTGCTGATCGATATGAAAAGCCCGGGCATCACCGTGCGCCCGATCCGCACGCTCGAAGGTCACACCGATGTCAACGAGGTCTTTCTCGACGAAGT
The DNA here is from genome assembly GCF_001545035.1 of Caballeronia glebae. GTDB lineage: Bacteria > Pseudomonadota > Gammaproteobacteria > Burkholderiales > Burkholderiaceae > Caballeronia > Caballeronia glebae. The sequence goes on along the minus strand of NZ_FCOJ02000041.1, from coordinate 45,394 downwards.
AAAGGTGCCTGTCGCGAACCTCGTCGGCGAGGAGAACTGCGGCTGGACGTACGCGAAATATCTGCTCGGCCACGAGCGCACGGGCATTGCGGGCATCGGCATTTGCAGACGCGAACTGAATTACGTGAAGGCGCTGGCGCGGCGCGAGCACAGGCACGGCAAGCCGCTCGCGGACGACGTGCGCGTGCGCGAGAAGATCGCGCGCGTCGAGGCCGAGGTGCTGGCGCTCGAAATGTTGCTGATGCGCGTCGCATCGCAGGCGAGCCAGCGCGGCGCGGGCGTGGAATCGTCGATTCTCAAGATTCGCGGTTCGGAACTGCAACAGTCGTTGTCGGCGCTGCAACTCGACATCGCCGGGCCGAATGCGCTGCCGTTCTCGCCCGACTGGCTCGTGGACGGCTTCGACGGTTGGACGCCCGACCCCGGTCACGGCGCGAGCATCGGCAGCTTCTATCTGGAGATGCGCAAGCCCACCATCTACGGCGGCACGAACGAAGTGCAGAAGGAAATCATCGCGAAAGCGATCATCGAGGGATGAGGTCGGATATGGACTTTTCATACAGCGAAGAACAGCGCCAGCTCGCGGACAGCCTGCGGCGCTTCACGGAAGAGCGTTATCCGCTGGAGGCGCGGCGCAAGGCGAACGGTTTCAGCCGCGATGCGTGGCGCATGTACGCGGAGCTCGGCGTGCTGGGGCTCGTTATCGGGTCCGAACACGGCGGCTTCGATGGCCAGGCCACCGACACGTTCGCCGTTCAGTTCGAAGCGGGCCGCGCGCTGCTTCCAGAGCCGCTCATTCCGTGCGCGGTCATGGCGGCGGGCCTGATTCAGCGATACGGCAGCGAAGCGCAACGGCACGCGTGGTTGCCGCCGATAGCGGAGGGCCGCGAGATCATGACGCTCGCGTATCAGGAACCGTCCGCCCGCTACGATTTCGCGCGTCCGTCGACGGTCGCCGAAGCGCGTGACGACGGCTTTCTGCTCGAAGGCGAGAAAGTTCACGTATGGCATGGCGAGGCGGCGCAATCGCTCATCGTCTCGGCGTGGAATCCGTCGGCGCAGGCGGTGTCGCTGTTCGTCGTGCCGTCGTCCGCCGCGGGCGTGTCGGTTCGCGCTTATCCGACGCTCGACGGCACGCGCGACGCGCAAGTCACGCTGAACGCGGTGCGCGTGCCGACGAGCGCGCTGATCGGCGAGGCCGCACGCGGCGAAGCGATGCTTGAAACCGCCCTCGAACTCGGGATCGCGGCGCTGTGCGCGGCCAGTGCAGGCGCGCTGGATCGACTGATCGAGATGACGGCCGAGTACCTGAGCACGCGCAAGCAATTCGGCCAGCCGCTCGCGCGCTTTCAGGCGTTGCGCCATCGCGTCGCGGACATGGCCGTCCAGAAGGAACTGGCGTTGTCGATGGCGCATCTGGCGGCGTCGGCCATCGATCATCCGGGCGCCGTCGAGCGGCGTCGCATGATCTCGTCGGCGAAGCTGATCGTGAGCCGCGCGGCGCGCTTCGTCGGCGAGCAGGCCGTGCAGTTGCACGGCGGCATGGGCGTCACGGCGGAGTTGGCGGTCGGCGATTACTTCAAGTCGCTGATGGTGGCATCGCTACGTCTCGGCGATGCGGAATTTCACGCCGACGTGCTGGCGAACCTGCCGATCGAGCCGGGCACGCACGCGCTCGCGGCGTAAGGGGCGCGCGCCCGGGATCACGCTCCGTCGCTCAGGGCGAGATCCCGCGAGCGCGCGACGGCTTCGTCGCGGCTCGACACGCCGAGCTTGCTGTAGATGTTCTTCAAATGCCATTTCACCGTCTCGGGCGAGATGCCCATCGTCCGGGCGATCTTCTTGTTGGGCAGCGCTTGTGCCAGCAGGCTCAGAACTTTCGATTCCCGCACGCTCAGAATCTCCGGCGATTTCGTCTCGCCGGAACGCGCGCTCGTTCCCGGCGCGGCGGGCGGCTTCGCGCTCGCGCGTGCGTGCGCGTTGCGCAGACGATCCGCGTAGAACTGCAACACCGCGTTCTGCGGCTCCCCGCGCCCGACGACATCGATCAGATCCAGCGCGGCCGGATGCGCGTCGAGCAGCGTGCGCACGAGACCCAGACGGTGTCCATGACGCACCGCGTCCAGCATGAGCTTGCGAGCCGTGTCCGCGTCGCCGCGAACGTGCGCCGCGACCGCCTTGCGCACCTCCAGAAACACGGTTCGCCGCTGCCAGCCGCGCGCCCGGCATAGTTCGATGAGCGGCGTAAGCGCATGCGCCGCCGCGTCGTAATCTTCGTGCGCGAAGCGCCAGTCGACGTGCGCCTGCTGCGCCACGAAGTGGAAATCGGCCGCATGCGCCTGGGAACCGGCGCGCGCCGTCAGTTCGTCGAGCCGTGCGATGCCCGCGTGCGCGGCGTCGAACTGGCCGCCTTGCAGATCGCGCCGGACGCGCAGCGCCACGCCATGCGCCAGCGCGCGCCGCAGATCATGCTTCGCGGCGTAGTCCTCCAGCCGATCGAGGCAGGCGATCGCATCGAGACGATGACCGGCCAGCCAGTGCGACGACGACAACACCGTGAGCACGCTCGTCACCGCATCCGGAAACGACACGCGTTCGATGACGTCGAGACGTTCTTCGAGCAGCTTGCACGCCTGATCCGCATCGCCCGATTCGTACAGCACCTCGCCCAGCAGCGCGGCGGCGAGCGCGGACGCCTCGGCCGCTGCGCTGCCGCGCCTTTCGGCCTCGTGGAGCACGTCGCGGCACACGCGCTCGGTGCGCAGCAGATCGCCTTCCAGCAGATGACCGAATCCCACGAGCGCGCGCCCGCTCAGCACGCCCGCCGACGTGCCCATGAGCGGCGTGCCGTCCGCGAGCACGGGCGCGCGGTCCGTCTGCGCGCGACGCGCTTCATCGTATTCGCCGCGCAGCGTATGCGCCCACGTCAGCAGGTTGTTGCGCGCACCGATGGTGAAGGCTTGCGTGCCGGCGGGCAGCGTGCGCAGTTGCGGCAGCAGCGCGCAGGCGGCGTCGAGATCGTCGCGCTGAACCGCGAGCGCGCCTTGCAGCAGCGTCAGGCGATAGTGCGACAGCGCGTCGTCGGGCGCGAGATCGGCGCGCAACTGCTCGATCTGGCTCGCGCATGCGTCGAACTCGCGGTTATAGAGATGAAGATGGATCATCCAGAGCCGCAGGTCGACGCGCGCCTGAATCTCGGCTTGCGGCAACAGACGCATGAGCGCGACGATCTTGCGCAACTCGCCGCGCGCCTGCAGGCCGCGGGCGATCTGCGCGACGAGGTCGGCCGCCGCGGCGGGTTCGCCGGCGAGCACGGCGTGACGCACGGCTTCGTCGGCGTAATCGTGCTCGCGAAACCACTGCCACGCCGCGTGATGCACCTGCCGCTGTTGCGCCTCGCTGCGCGCGCGAAAGCGTTCGAGCAAGGTCTCGCGAAAGAGCGGATTCAGGCGATGCCACACATTGCGCGCATCGTGGCCGGCGGGCGCGAGGAAGAGATTGTCGTTCTCCAGACGCGCGAGCAATTTGAGCACGCTGTCGGGATGATGCGCGGCGCCGATCAGCGCGACGCACAACGGCGCGCAGAGCCGCTCGCACACGGCCATGCGCATGAGCAGTTCGCATTCGCTCGCGGCGAGGCGCGACAGCACTTCGCGGCCGAAATATTCCGCGAACGTGTGGATGTCGAGAAGCGGCGCGTCCGCGAAGCTTTCATCGAGCGCGAGTTGTTTCGGCGCGACATCGCCTCGCTTCGCGCCGACCACCATCAACTGCAGGCCGGCGATCCAGCCGTCGGTCATCTCGTGCATCCGGCGCGCCTCGCGCGGGCCGATATCGCGAAGCTGCGACTTGAGGAACGCGCGCGATTCCGTCAGCGAAAAACGCAGATCGCGCATGTCGAGTTCCAGAAGCAGGCCTTCGTCGCGAATGCGGCCGACGGACAGCGGAATCGCGCCGCGCGACGCAATGGCGACGTGCAGATTCGGCGGCGCGTAATCGAGGAGCCATTGCAGCGATTGATGGCAGCGCCGATCCGTCAGGCGATGCAGATCGTCGAGCACGAGCACGAGATCGCCCTGACGGCCCGCGATGCCGCGCACCAGCGCGATGATCGTGCGCTCGATCGCTTCGTCGTCCATGCCGCGCCCGCCAAGCAGCGCGGCGTCGCCCGCAATCGACGGATCGACTTGCGCGAGGCTTGCGGCGAGCGCGTCGAGAAAGCGCGCGAGGTCGTCGATTTCATCGGAGAGCGTGAGCCACGCGACCTGAAACGCGAGCGGATAGAGCGCCTCGCGCCACGCGATGAGCGCGGTCGTCTTGCCATAGCCCGCCGGGCCTTGCATGACGATGCAGCGCTTGCGCCGCGCCTCGACGAGTTGCGCGACGAGCCGCTCGCGGCCCACGATGCGCGTCGACGCGCGCGGAGAGGCGCAGGCTGGCTCGGCCGGCGCGAGCGCGGATGATCGCGCCGTCGGGTGGTCGAGATGATTCGGATTGCGAAGGAGGATCGTTTCAGTCATCAAACACCTGCGTTCTTCAGGGTGGGACAAGACTCCGACTGTCCGCTCGCGGCCCAGATCAGTCCGATGCCAGATTCTAGCGTTCACGACGCGCCCTGCCCGCTAGGGAACACGCCTAGTCGCGCGTGCGCAATATCGGAGCCAGGCACTTGTGCGGCTCTGTCGCGGATGGTATTTCGCTCGCCGAACGAACCGGGGGTATTCCCGCGCCCACTCGATTCGGGTAGTGGTGGCGCGTCGCAGCCCTGCAACACTGAATCGGACGAGATCGGAAGGGCGTCGGCGCGCGTGGCGTGCATCTGACGAACGCGTCGGGCAGACCCAATACCCATAACGAGGAGACAGCTATGTGTTTCGTGAGGAGGAGCGTGGCCGGTGTGGCGCTTGCGGTCGTGGCAAGCAGCGCGGCGGCGCAGTCGAGCGTCACGCTCTACGGCGTTGCCGACGCGTTCTATCAGTGGCTCGACAATGGCGGCAAGCAGTCCTGGTCGATGCGAAGCGGCGGCAACAGCGGGTCGATGTTCGGTCTCAAGGGCAGCGAAGACCTCGGCGGCGGCCTGAAGGCGGTGTTCACGCTGGAGAACGGCTACAACATCAACAACGGCGCGGCCTTCGCGGACTCCAGCGCGATGTTCTACCGTCAGGCGTGGGTGGGGCTGTCGCATGACAAGTACGGTTCGCTGACGCTCGGCAGGCAGTATCAGCCGACGTTCTGGTCGCTGTATCCGACCGATCCGTTTCGCGCGAACGAGATACTCTCGCCGCTCGCGGCGTCGTCGAATACGATCGATCGCTACACGATCGCCACGCAAACGGGCGGCGGCCGTTCGAGCAACGCGATCGTCTACAAGTCGCCCAATGTCAGCGGATTCCAGCTTTGGGGCATGTACGCGCTCGCGGCGACTGTCACGCAGCCGTATCCGCAGACCACCGGCAACATGCTGGATGTCGCGGCCACGTACTCCGGTTACGGGCTGTACGCGGGCGTGTCGTATCAGTTCCAGCATCCGGGCTCGAAGACCATTCCGGGGCTGCCCGCCACGGTGAATACGGTGTCCGTCGAGCATTACACGGCGGCGCTTGCCTACCGTATCGGCATCGTGAATCTGCAGGCCAACTACACGTACCACAAGCCGGAGGACCCGAGCACGGGTTCCGTCGCGGCGCGGCTGGGCGCGGCCCATCCGTTCAGCGTCGCGGAAATCGGCGCGACGATCCAGGCGACGCCCGCCGACGCCATTGAAATCGCCGGCTTCCAGCGCGTCGTGCGCGGCGTGCACGACAACACCTGGGGCGTGCAGGTCGGCGCGGATCACAGCCTCTCGAAGCGCACGACCATTTATGCGCGCGCGGGCTTCATGAAGAACAACGGCCTTGCGACGACGAGCTGGCCGGGCTATACGACCACCGCGGGCGACAATCAGACGCTCGTCGGTGTTGGCATGTCGCATCGTTTCTGATTCACATCGGGCGCGCCTCGTCCGGGCTTGCGGGCGCGGCGGGGCGTGCCGTTCAGTTTTCATCGCATCGAGCATCGTTACAACGACCATGGCAGCAAACCACACTATGAAAATCATTCGAACCGCACAACTGATGATCGGCGTCGTCGCCGCAAGCGCATCGTTTTATGTTCACGCGCAGAGCGCCGCATCGGCGCCGCTGAGCGCGTCTGTGCCGCGATTCGCCTCGGCATCGGCATCGGCGTCGGCGTCGGCGACGAATGGCGGCAAGGCGACGCGGGCGGCCGATCGCGCGCTGCGCCGGCGCATTCTCACCGCGCTCGGCAAGGAAAAGAACATGCGCGCGAGCGGCATCACGGTGCGCGCGACCAATGGCGACGTGCTGCTGGAAGGATGGGTGCCCGAGCAGGCGCAGATCGACCAGGCGACGCGCGTGGCGCAAAACGTGCAAGGTGTGAAGTCGGTGCGCAATATGCTCACGCTCTCGACGTTCTGATATCGCTTCAGTGTCGCTTCATCGCCCCGCGTCGGCTTGCGCCGGCGCGGGGCTTTTGCCGGGGCGTTTACATTACGCACATCCGGCGATCGACTTCGTTTCCAGGAACTCGGACAAACCGTGCTCGCCGAACTCGCGGCCGTTGCCCGAGGTCTTGTAGCCGCCGAAAGGCGCGTTCAGGTCGAGTGTCGCGCCGTTCAGCATGACCGCGCCCGCGCGCAGATGATCCGCCACGCGACGCGCGCGCGCCGGGTCCGACGACGACACGTAGGCGGCGAGCCCGTAATCGGTATCGTTGGCGATGTCGATGGCTTCGTCCTCGGTCGAGTACGGAATCATCACGACGACCGGCCCGAAAATCTCCTCGCGCGCGATGCTCATGTCGTTGCGCACGTTCGCGAATACGGTCGGGCGCGCGTAGAAGCCGCGCGTGAGCCCATCGGGACGGCCGGGGCCGCCGGCCGCGAGCGTCGCGCCTTCGTCGATGCCGCGCTGGATCATCTGCTGCACGCGCTCGTACTGACGCCGATTCGAGATCGGGCCGAGTTTGGTCTCGGGGCTCATCGGATCGCCGACCGTCAACGCGTTCGCGGTCGCCGCCGCAATCGCGACGGCCTGCTCGTGCAGATGCTTCGGCACCAGCATGCGCGTCGGCGCGATGCACGTCTGACCGGAGTTGAGCATGCAGAAAACGACGCCGTTCGATACGGCGCTTTTCAGATCGGCGTCGTCGAGGATCAGGTTCGGCGACTTGCCGCCCAGCTCCTGCGTGACGCGCTTGACCGTCGGCGCGGCTTTCATCGCGACATCGACGCCCGCGCGCGTCGATCCGGTGATGGACACCATGTCGACGTCGCGATGACGCGCGAGCGCGCCGCCAAGCTCGGCGCCGTCGCCGTGGATCATGTTGAACACGCCGGCCGGCACGCCCGCGTCATGCAGGATCTGCGCGAAGAGTTCGGCGTCGAGCGGCGTGATCTCGGATGGCTTCAGCACGATGGTGCAGCCTGCCGCGAGCGCGGGCGCGACTTTCGCCGCGATCTGATTGAGCGGCCAGTTCCACGGCGTGATCAGCGCCACGACGCCTACGGCCTCGCGCACGATCTGCGTGCCGCCGCGTGTGGTGACGAACGGGAAGTCCTGCAGCGCGGTCAGCGTGCCGTGAAACTGGCCGAGCCCGGCGGGTGCCTGCTTCTCGCGCGCGAGCCACGCGGGCGCGCCCATTTCCGTGGTGATCGCGTCGGCAAGCGCGCCGATGCGCTCCTTGTAGAGCGCCATCACGCGACTGAGCAGCGCCGCGCGCGCCGGGACGCTCGTGCTCGACCACGCGGGAAAAGCGGCACGCGCCGCAGCGACGGCGGCATCGACATCGGCGCTCGTGCCCATCGCCACGCGGCCGACGACCTCTTCCGTCGCGGGATTCACGATGTCGGCGAAGCGCGCGCCGGCTTCCGGCTCGACCCAGCGTCCGCCGATATAGAACTGGCTCAACTCTTTCACGATTCCTCCATTGCGTGATGACGCGCTCAGACCGGGCGGTCACCGATGACCGTCGCGCGCATCATGCGGCGCACGGCGGGGTAGTAGTCCTGCACGGCGTAGTGCTGCGTGGCGCGGTTGTCCCAGAACGCGATCGTGTCGGCTTCCCATTTCAGGCGCACCTGATATTCCGGCGCGGCAGCCTGGCGGAACAAATACTGAAGCAGGTCCATTTCGCCCAGCTTGAGATCGAAGCCAATGCGATAACCGGCGATCTCCGCGTAGTTGGCGAAGTGCGTCGTGAATGCCTCGTTGACGAAGAGCAGCTTCTCGCCGGATTCGGGATGCGTGCGCACAACCGGATGCGTGACGGCGGGGTTCTGCGCGCGCACCGCGACGCGCTGTTCGGGCGAGAGCGCCGCGCCGAAGAGCGGCATCAGGTCGTGCACGGCGCGCAGGCCTTCGAGACGCGCCTTCACATCCTCGGGCAGGTTCTCGTAAGCGCCCGCCATGTTCACCCAGATCGTGTCGCCGCCGGTCGGCGGACATTCGACGCAGCGCAGGATCGAGCCCATCGAAGGCACTTCGCGCCAGGAAACATCGCTGTGAAAGATGTTTTCGCGACCGCGTTTCTTGTCGGATTTGTCGAAGACGACGAGCTCGGGATGATCGGGGTCGTGCGTGAGAACCGGATGCACTTCCAGCTTGCCGAAACGCCGCGCGAACGCGACATGCTGCGCGGGCGTGATGTCCTGATCGCGAAAGAACAGCACCTTGTAGCGGATCAGCGCGCGGCGCAGCGCGAGATACGCCGGTTCGTCGAGCGGCTCGCGCAGGTCGATGTCGCTCACGTAAGCGCCGATCGCGGGCGTGGCCTGCGTGACGGTGAACGGCCAGTTTTCGTTCGGCGAGTGGGCGCGCGTGCGTTCTTCCATCGCCGAAATGGCTTGCTGCATGTCGATCTCCCGTTGATGCGGCGTCGCCGAAAAAGGCTCACAGGCCGCGACGCTCGCGAGCATGGTCGCACCACCTGTCATAACAGGTATACCGGGCAAAACCCGTAGCCTGTCATGACAGCTACAATCGCCATCACCGTTGTGATCGACCGAAAAAGAGAAAGAGACGCCATGACACAGACTCGTTTCAAGCAGATCGAAGAAGCGTTGCGGCAGCAGATCATCGCCAACGATCTCGCGCCGGGCGTCAAGCTGCCGTCGGAAGCCGAGCTCGTCGAGCAATACGGCGCGAGCCGCATCACGATTCGGCAGGCGCTCGCCGGGCTGCATTCGAGCGGCCTGATCGAGAAGATCAACGGCAAGGGAAGTTTCGTCACGCGTCCGTCGGAGCGCTCGGATCTCGGACAACTGACAGGTTTCTACGAGGCGGCGCGCAAGCGTGGCCAGACGGCGAACGGTGAGTTGCTGTCGGTGCGGCCTATCCCGGCGCCGCCCTTCGCGGTGCAGGCGCTCGGCCTGGACGAAGGCGCCACGCTCGTGTGCGCGACCACGCTGCGTCTGTGGAACGCGGCGCCGGTGGCGGTGTTCATGGTGATGGGCGAGAAACCGCTCATGGACGCGCTCGTTGCCGAAGATCTCGAAACGAACGACGCCATGAGCATTCTGGAAGAGCGCCTCGGTTATCGGCTGAAGCATCTCGAAACCGAAAGCGCCGCGATCGCCGCCACGAAGGAGCACGCGCGGCGGCTGAAGGTGGAACCGGGCACGCCGCTATTGCGCGTCCGGTGTACGCCCTTCGATATTCAGGGCAACGCGCTGTGCTGCGCCGAACTGCTGTTTCGCGGCGACCGTTTCGCGTACAAGGCGAAGGTATCGCGCTAGCCGCGCTCAGGCCGCGCTCGGCGCAACCGGCTCGCTCGAAGCGCGCGGCGTGCGGTCGGGATGCAGCCAGCGCAACGCGACGAGCGCCGCGACCATCAACATGACCGCGCTCGTCGCGAAGCCCAGTTCGTAGGCATGTGCGCTGGTGCTGCCGTACGCCTGCACGATCCGGCCGATCAGCATCGGCGCAATCGCGGCGCCCGTGCTGGCAAGCGCCGTATGGATGCCGATGAGCGCGCCGCGCTGCCCATCCGGCACGACTTCCGACAGCACCGCCGGCGCGAGCGCGAAACACACGGCCGGCAGCGCGCCGGCCACGGCGAACACGGCGACCTTCTGCACGGGCCCGAGCCCCGGAAGCATCAGCGCGAGATAAAGACATGCCGAAACGGCGAACGCGATGCACAGCAACCGCACGCGCGCGCTGCGCGACGACGCCCCGCGCGTGAGCATGCGCTGCGACAGCCAGCTGAGCCCGAGACTGAACGGCGCGGCGGTGGCGATCACCAGCGCGAAACAGCGTCCGGATGTGATGCCGGAAAAGCCGAGCGCTTTTTCGAGATAACTCATCAGCCAGGTCATGTTGGCGCCGAGCATCCAGTAACCGGCGAAGCCGAGCATGAATACGCTGAGCACGGTCGAATTGCTCAACAGCCTGCGATACGGCACGTTCTGAGGCGGCGCGTCGGCGCTCGCGTGCCCGCGCGGACGTCGGGCGAGATTGCCCTCGCGCCCGAGACACAGCCACAAGACGCTCCACAACGCGCCGACGACGCCGAGCAAGACGAAGTTCGTGCGCCAGCCCCAATGATGCGTGATGACCGGGATGAGCAGACCGGCGAGCAGCAGGCCGACCATCGCGCCCTGATTCAGCAAGGCGACCGGCATGTTGCGCTTTTCGTCGGGAAACCATTTGTAGAGCGCGTGGACGGACACCGGATAGAACGGGCCTTCCGCCGCGCCGAGCACCACGCGGCTCAGAATGAACGCGGTCATGCTGCTGAAGAGCGCCTGCGGAATCTGCAGCAAGGCCCACATGACGCCCATCGCGAGCAGCAGCCAGCGGGTCTGGATGCGGTTCGCGAGGAAGCCGACCAGCACGGTCGATACGGCGAACAGCCAGAAGAAGCTCCCCGCGACGACGCCGAATTGCGCTGGCGACAGGTTCAGGTCGCGCATGAGCGGCACGGCGACCATGCCGAGCACGATCTTGTCGAGGAAATTGATGAGGGCAAGCGCCGTCAGCATCAGGGTCATCGTCCACGCCGCGCGTGGCCTGTAACCGTCGAGTGAATTCATGGTTCGGGTCGGCTCAAAAATGCGGCGCCCATCTGGGCCGCGGGGTGCAAAACAGGTTTTCGCCGCGCTCGCTCGCGCGGAGTGCAAGCTGCACGTTGCCACCGAAGTGCGAGCTGCACGTTGCCACGTTAAGTGCGCACGCCTGACCGTAGCCCCACCCGAAACAGGGAGGACAGGGAAAATGCCGTCCCGCACAGTGTGTCACGCGGCGAGAGCAGACTGTCGCCGCCGGTTTGCCGCGCGACCCTGTCGCGGCTGGATCGGCGGCGATGGCATCGTCCTTGCAAGCGGGTTTCCCTTCGCTTCATCGAACCATTGTTCAGCCCCGAAAGGAGAGTGATCATGAGTGTGGATCTGAAGTTCCGCGCAGGCGAAGCAACCGTGCTGGCGGCGCCGGGACAAACGACCGACGCGATGCCCGAAATTCTCATCGGCCGCGTCGACGGGCCGGTCGGTCACGCGTTCGCCAACATGATGGCGCAGTCGAAAGGACACACCGCCATGTTCGCGATACGCGCCTGCAATCAGATGGTGCGCCCGGCGACGATGATCGTGCCGAAGGTGACGCTGAAGGACATGGCGAACATCGACCTGTTCGGCGGCGTGGTGCAGTCCGCAACCGCGGATGCGGTCGTCGATTGCCTGATCGAAGGTATCTTGCCGAAGGATCAGGCAATCGATTTGTGCATCATCAGCCTCGTGTGGATCGATCCGCGTTGCGCGACGGACGCGAATCTCGACAAGAAGGACATGTACCGCACGAATTACGAAGCGACCAAACTTGCCATTCAGCGCGCGATGAGCAACGAGCCGAGCGTGGAGGAACTCATCGCGAATCGGCACAGCATCAAGCACGATATGGACGACTGGAGCTGATCCGTCATGGCGCGCTGCCAAGCTTGCGAGACGCTGCTAGACTGAAACGCGCGTTGACTTGCGCGCTTTCATGACGAAACCAGCTCACGCGAGTCGCCGCGCACCGCCGCTCGTGATCCCGCACTGCAGCATGTCCGGTTCTATAGCCGTCACCTATCGGCGGCATTGCAAAAAACGCATTCTATTGAGCGCCGCTCTCACGTATTTTTTAAGATGCACAGGCTGTCGGGACGAACCATGCATCGCCCGATGCACGCCGCGAAATCCCTTATCGGACCAGGTCCGTGCAGCGCCGCAAGCATGAACCTGACGCCAAGGTAGTGAGTAGCAGAAGAACTAGTCCTAGTGGGTACGTCCTCGCAAGGAGATAACGCATGTCAAACGAATCGAAGTGCCCGTTTACGCATGCTGCCGGCACCGGTACGACGAACCGTGACTGGTGGCCGCGGCAACTACGGGTGGATTTGCTGAATCAGCATTCCGGCAAGTCGAATCCGCTCGACTCGGGCTTCGACTACGCCGAAGCATTCAAGAGCCTCGATCTCGCCGCCGTCAAGAGCGATCTCGCGGCGGTCATGACCGATTCGCAGGACTGGTGGCCTGCCGACTTCGGTCACTACGGTCCGCTGTTTATCCGCATGGCATGGCATAGCGCGGGCACCTATCGCATCGGCGATGGCCGGGGAGGTGGCGGCCGCGGTCAGCAACGTTTCGCGCCGCTCAATAGCTGGCCCGACAACGTCAGCCTCGACAAGGCGCGTCGTCTGTTGTGGCCCGTCAAACAGAAGTACGGTCAGAAACTTTCGTGGGCGGATCTGATCATCCTCGCTGGCAACGTCGCGCTCGAAACGATGGGCTTCAAGACCTTCGGCTTCGCGGGCGGCCGCGAAGATACATGGGAGCCGGATCAGGACGTCTATTGGGGCAATGAAAAGACCTGGCTCGGCGGCGATGTCCGCTATGGAAAGGGCGCGGCCGGTAACGATCAGGATCAGGGCGTGATCACCGCCGACGAACAGAAGCACGGCGAGGAAGTCAGCCGCACCGACGGCGGCCGCAACCTGGAGAACCCGCTCGGCGCGGTGCAGATGGGTCTGATCTATGTCAATCCGGAAGGTCCGGACGGCAATCCCGATCCGCTGGCGGCGGCGCACGACATCCGCGAGACGTTTGCGCGCATGGCGATGAACGACGAGGAAACTGTCGCGCTGATCGCGGGCGGCCACACCTTCGGCAAGACGCACGGCGCGGGTCCGGCCGATAACGTCGGGCCGGAGCCGGAATCGGCCGATCTGGAAAACATGGGCCTCGGCTGGAAGAACAGCTACGGCAGCGGCAAGGGCGCGGATACGATCACGAGCGGTCTCGAAGTCACCTGGACCACTACGCCGACGAAGTGGGGTCAAGGGTTCTGGGAAAACCTGTTCGGTTACGAATGGGAATTGACGAAGAGCCCGGCGGGCGCGAATCAGTGGGTCGCCAAGGATTCGACCGAGACCGTGCCGCATGCGCACGATGCGTCGAAGAAGATCAAGCCGACCATGCTGACGACGGATCTGTCGCTGCGTCTGGATCCGGAGTACGCGAAGATTTCGAAGCGCTTCTGGGAGAATCCCGACCAGTTCGCCGACGCCTTCGCGCGCGCATGGTTCAAGCTGACGCATCGTGACATGGGCCCGAAGGCTCGCTATCTCGGACCGGAAGTGCCGGAGGAAGAACTGCTGTGGCAGGACCCGATTCCGGCGGTCGATCACCCGCTCGTGGGCGATGAAGACGTCGCGGCGCTCAAGCAGAAAGTGCTGGCGTCGGGGCTGCCGATTGCCGATCTGGTGTCGGCGGCGTGGGCATCGGCATCGACGTTCCGTGGCTCCGACAAGCGCGGCGGCGCGAACGGCGCGCGCATTCGCCTCGCTCCGCAGAAGGACTGGGAAGCGAACGGGCCGGAACAACTCGGCAAGGTGCTCTCGACGCTCGAAGGCATTCAGAAAGAGTTCAACGGAGCGCAATCCGGCGGCAAGAAGATCTCGATAGCGGACCTGATCGTGCTGGCGGGCAACGCGGCGATCGAGAAGGCGGCGGAGAAGGGCGGGCAGAAGGTCACGGTGCCGTTTACGCCGGGCCGCATGGACGCCTCGCAGGACAAGACGGATGTGCTTTCGGTCGGGGCGCTCGAACCGGTGGCCGACGGCTTCCGCAACTTCGTCAAGTCCAATGTGCGCGTTCCCGTCGAGGCGCTGCTGATCGACAAGGCGCAATTGCTGACGCTGACGCCGCCGGAAATGACGGCGCTCATCGGCGGTTTGCGCGCGCTGAACGTGTCCGCCGGACAGAACGCGCACGGCGTCTTCACCGACAAGCCCGAAACGCTGACGAACGACTTCTTCGTCAATCTGCTCGACATGAACACGGAGTGGCTGGCGATGTCGTCGCAGCGCGATGTGTTCGAGGGGCGCGATCGCAAGTCCGGGCAGCGCAAGTGGACCGGCAGCCGCGTCGATCTGATCTTCGGCTCGCATTCGGTGTTGCGCGCGCTCGCCGAAGTCTATGCGAGCAGCGATGCCAAGGAGAAGTTCGTCAACGACTTCGTCGCGGCATGGACGAAGGTGATGAACCTCGACCGCTTCGATCTGAAGAAGTAGGCAGTAACGTTGATTGAAGTTGCAGGCAGCGCGGCGGTCCTTCGGGGCCGCCGCTTTTTTGTGGCGCGCGTCAGTGCGCCACGCGCGCGGGCCGCTGTTTGAACAGAAAGCCGCATACGACGATGAACATCACGAGCGCGATGGACGCGCCGTAGCGGCTCAGCGCGAGGCCGCCGCTCGCGACCGGCTTGTCCAGAAAATCGCCGACCACGGCGCCGAGCGGCCGCGTCAGAATGAACGCGCTCCAGAACAGCACGGTGCGTGACACGTTCGTGAAGTAAAACGCGAGCACGATCAGCAACAGCAAGCCGCCGAAGATCATCGCCGCGCCCGTGTAGCCGAAGCCCGCGCTGTCGGCGGTCCAGTCGCCGAGCGCGGTGCCGAGCGTCTGCGAGAACATGATCGTCACCCAGTAGAAGACTTCCGCTTTCGGCGATGCGATTGTCGATACCGACACCGATCCCATCGCGCGATGCCACACCGCGAGCGATGCGAGCAGCAACGCGAGCAGGATCGCGCTGCCGCCCGCATAGCCGATGCCGAGCGAGCGGTCCGCGAAGTCGGCGAGCGTCGTGCCCACCGTCGTCGTTGCGAGGATCGTGATCCAGTAGAGCGCGGGCTGGAACCGGTCGGCCCTGATTTGCGCGATGACCGCGACGACGAACACCGCCGCGAAGATGAACGTGCTCATCAGATAGCCGAGGTTCATCGACATCGAGAGCGCGTCGCCGCCGGTTTCGCCGAGCGTCGTCGCCGCTATCTTGATGATCCAGAACGCCAGGGTCAGCTCGGGAACCTTGGCGAGCGCATTTTTTGTGTGCTCCATGCCGTCTCTCATGCGAGGGAAAGACTCAAGCGTAGTGGGCAAGTGCTTAAGAGAGACTTAGTGACGAGCGCGCTTTCGGACGATCGCGTATTGTCTACGTTCTGACCCGTTCATCGACAGGAGACACGCCATGCCCCGCACCGTCGCCGAGAAACGCGCCGCTTTTCGCGCGCTGCACGAATCCGGTTGCTTCATGTTGCCGAATCCCTGGGACGCCGGTTCCGCGCGCTATCTCGCGACGCTCGGCTTCAAGGCGCTCGCGACGACGAGTTCGGGCTTCGCATGGTCCAAAGGCTACGCGGACAATCACGTGAAGCGCGACGCGGTGCTCGCTCATTTGCGCGAGATCGTCGAGGCTACCGATTTGCCCGTGAACGCCGACTTCGAAAGCGGCTTTGGCGCCACGCCCGACGAGGTCGCGCAGAGCGTGAAGCTCGCGGTGGAAACGGGCGTCGCGGGCTTGTCGATCGAGGATTCGACGGGCGATGCATCGGCGCCGCTGTTTTCGCTCGACGTTGCCGTGGCGCGCATGAAGGCGGCGCGACGTGCGATCGATGCGAGCGGCGGCGACACCTTGCTCGTCGGCCGCGCGGAAAATTTCTTCGCGGGCAAGCCCGATATCGACGACGCCATCGCGCGTCTCCAAGCGTATGCCGATGCCGGCGCCGATTGTCTCTATGCGCCCGGCATCAAGACGCGCGAGCAGATCGAAGCCGTGGTGAAGGCGGTCGCGCCGAAGCCGGTGAATCTGCTGATCGGCGGCGTGTCGGAATTCACTTTGAGCGATGTGGCCGCGCTCGGCGTGCGGCGCGTGAGTGTCGGCGGAGGGCTCGCGCGCGCCGCGTGGGGCGGATTCATGCGCGCCGCGCAAGGACTCGCCGATGGCCGGTTCGACGGGTTCAAAGATGCGGCGGCGGGCAACGACCTCAACGGAATTTTCGACGGGCGCGCGTAGTTCTTCAAGAAACGGGAGACGATGAACATGGCTCGCGAAATCATCCGCGTCGAACCGCTTTCGACGTGGCTCGAACGCTTCAAGGCGCCGACTTCCGCCGTCACGCGCCACGGCGATACAGTCTACGTGTCGGGCTTTCCGCCCTTCGATCCCGAGACCGGCGAAGTAGTTGCAGACGCAACTATCGAGCGGCAAACGGAGCTCGTGCTTCAGCAGTTGAAGCTATGCGTCGAGGCGGCGGGCTCGTCGCTCGATCAGGTGTTGAAGTGCAATGTCTACTGCACGTCGGTCGATGCGTTCGGCGTCGTCAACGCGGTTTACGGGCGCTTCTTCGGACCGAATCCGCCGGCGCGCATCTTTATCAACGTGCCGGCGTGGCCGGGCGGTTTCGACATCGAAATCGATTGCGTGGCGGCGATGGCCTGAGCGCACCCGCTTACTTCTTGCGCTTGGCCATATAGCCGAGATAGGCGATGACCGCATCGAGATCGCTGTCGCTTATAGCGTTCCTGTCGAAGCCGGGCATCTTCATGTCGGCCCACGCGCGAATCGACTTCGGATTGCGGATGAACGACTTCAGCACCCACGGCTGAAAATATTCGGTCGGATTATGCGGGAGATTCAGATCCGGGCCGACCGATGCATCGCCCGCGCCGTTCAGCTTGTGGCAGACCATGCATTGCGCCGTGAACACGGTCAGGCCGCGCCGAACCGGCGAGTCGGCGGGCACGGTCTTGTCGACGGCGATCTGCGGGAACCGCGCGGCGAGCGTCGGCGCAATGCGGATCGCCTCGACCTTGAAGGGCCATTGCTCGCTCGTGACCCCCGATGCGGCCGGATCGATCCACACGACATAGAACGGACCGATGTCCGCGCCGCCCGGCGCTTGCGGCCAGGGCTCGTTCGGCGACTCGATCGCGAGCCATGGCTCGGCGCGCTTCTTCGCGGCGCCGAACAGCAGCTTCGCGGAGAAGTGCGTGACGAAGCCGTCGCTGGCGGTGACTTGAAGCTCTTTGCCGGCGGGCAGTTCCGTGATGCCGAGCAGCGCGCGCAACGGCACCGCGCGATACGTCATCGTGCGATGAAACGCGACGTCGTTCGGCACGCGGATCGTCGCGGCGTCGGGGCGCGCGAGCAACTGGTCGGTCGTGAGCGAGCGCTCGCCGCCGACGTTGATCGTGAGCGACGCGGCCATCGACGAGGCGCAGGCGAGCATCAGACTTGCGAACGCCAGTGCACGTATGAACTTCATCGTCGCGATCCTCCTGTGCGTGCGGTGATATCAATCGACCCGCGTCTGCCATGCCGCGAACACGCTCGCGCAAAGCGCAATGCCGATGATGTAATAGAAGCCATCCAGCGAACTGAGAAAGTTAGCCTGCTGCGCGACGATGCGGCCGATCTCGGCGAGCGCCAGGCTCTTCGCTTCGGCCGCGCCGTGGCCCATGCGCTCAAACGTGCCGAACAGTCCTTCATACACGCTCTGAAACGCCGGGTTATACGGATTGACCGTCTCGACGAGGCGCGACTGATGCAGCGCGGCACGATGCTGTTCGAGAATGATGATCGTCGCGGTCGAGAACGAGTAAGTCAGTTGCTTGACGATGTTCTTCAGGCGGTAGCCGTGACTGTACTCCTCGATCGCGAACACGCGGAACGTCACGTTCGCGACCGGCAGCGCGATGAAAAGCAGCAGCATGCCGCGCAGGACCATCGGCGCGACGAGCCACGGCATGCTCACATTGGGCGGCATGTTGATCATCCACGTGCCGATCAGCGCGGCCAGCAGAAAGCCGGTCATGATCAGCCACTTCTTGTGCTTGATGCGCGCCGAGTAGCGGAAATAGACGACGGCCGTCGCGATCGAGACCATCGACGTGAAACCGACGAGCCGCCCCGCGTTTTCCACCGGATAAGCGAGCCCGCCTTCGAGCAGGCGCGAGACGAGAAAGCTCATCGCATTGCTGATGTAGTAGTACGCGACGTACAACATTATGCCCACCTGAAACGTCTTTTCGCGCAGCGCATGGAGCCGCAGCAACGGCTTCGGATGATGCCACTGATGCCACACGAACCAGCCGAGCGACAGCAATGCGGCGACGCTCAGCATGATCAGTACGGGCGACGTGCTGAACAGTTCGAAACGCACTTGCTGCATGACGATCTGCAGCCCGCCCTGCGCGAACGCGAAGATGATGTACGGCCACAGATGCGCGTCGCCGCGTTCCTCGGGAAGCACGCGGCCCGTCGACGGCACGGCGACGAACGCCAGCACGCCAAGCGCGACGCCTGCGAACGCGGTGCACGAGAAAAGCGCGCGCCAGCCCAGCGATGCGACCAGATAGCCGCCGCACAGAGGCGCGAGCGAAGTGCCGAGCAGGATCATGTTGAGAAAGCGGCGCGTCGCGACGGAGCGTGTCTGCGGCGTGAAGCGGGTCTGGATGAGGATGCGCGCGGCGCTCATCATCGGGCCGATGAAATAGCCCTGAAAGCCGCGCGCGAGCGCGAGTTCGATGGACGATTCCGACAACGTCGCCGCTACCGCGCCCGCCGCGAAAAGAAAGAGGCATCCGGCGATATAACGCCGGTTGCCGATCCGCTCGATCCACCATTGCTGCTGGAGGATACCGAGCACGGAAGTCACCGCATACGCGCTCGATGCCCACACGAGCTCATCGGGCGATGCATTGATGCCGCCCGCGATATAGCTCGTGAAGAAAGAGAAGATCGAGTTGTCGAAGTAATCGAGGCCCGTGGCGAGCGCGATCGCCCATGGAAACAGATCGCCGAGAAAACGTTCCGCAACCTGCCGCGGATGCCGCCATGACGCTTCGATCATTCTTCGAGGTCCCCGGCGCTTTTCGCCTTGCGCTGTTTGCGCGCGGCCATGCGTTCCTGCAAGAGGACTTCCTTGCTTTCACCCGCGATTCTGCGTCGCAAATAATCGAGATCGCTCGCGAGTTCGCTGCGCACCGCCTGCGCTTCCTTCAACTCGCGGCGCACGGCGGCGATGCGTGCATCCACCGATTCGATCTGCTGCGAGAGCGCTGCCTCGATCTCCCGCAAGGACGAAGCCGAATAGCCCGTGCGCCCTTCGCCGAGCGTTTCCATCGGCCGCTTCAGCATTTCGACGATGCCTTGCAGCGAGAACCCGAGCGAGCGCAGGCGCAGGATGCGCGCGAACAGTTCCAGGTCCTGCTCGCTGTACAGCCGGTAGCGGCCTTCGCTGCGAGAGGGCGTCACGAGACCGCGCTCTTCGTAGTATTTGAGCGTGCGCGGCGTGACTTGCAGGCGCTCGGCGGCGTCGCGGATGGTGAGGCGCGGTGGCTTGGTCGCGGACATGCGGGGACCGAAAATGCAATGTCGAAGCCGCGCATTATAACGCAAACCTGTACGTTCGCGTACAGGTTGCCGGGCATGCGGAGTGCTAGGAAAGAGGGCGCGATGATAGACTTGAAAGCCTCGCGGCGCTGGCCTTCGGCGCCGCCCGACCGTCACGAAAACAGAAACGCATGAAAGCCAAACGATTCTCGATGATCCGCGATTTCCACCTGGCCGACTGGTTCACGCTGGGCAACGCGGTATGCGGCACGGGCGCGCTTTTCTCGTCGATGTCCTATCTCGACGACTCGGACGTGCTGCATATCTATCTCGCGTGCGCGCTCGTGTTCGCCGCGCTCGTCTTCGACGTGCTCGACGGCCGCATCGCGCGCTGGCGTCAAAAGGCGTCGCTTCTGGGCAAGGAGCTGGATTCGCTCGCCGACGTGATCTCGTTCGGCGTCGCGCCGGCGATCATCGGCTACGGATTCGGCATGCGCGGTTTCTACGATCGCGTGATACTGGCGTACTTCGTTGCGTGCGGCGTGTCGCGGCTCGCGCGCTACAACGTCACGACCGAAGAGATGTCGGGCGGCGGCGGCAAGGTCACGCATTTCGAAGGCACGCCCATTCCCACGTCGTTTGTCATCGTGCTGCTATTGACCATCGGCGCGTGGTCCGGCGCGATCGGCGAGAGCATGTGGCTCGGCACGGTGCGTCTCGGCGGCTTCACGATGCATCCGCTCGTGCTGATCTACGCGATTTCCGGCTCGCTGATGATCAGCCGTATTCGCATTCCCAAGCCGTGACCTAAGCCGCGACCCAAGCCGCGACCTAAGCCGTGACGAGCTGCGGCGCGTTCGCCACGGAACGCGCCGCACGGCTCGCGGTTACATCGAATTTTCGCTGAAGCGACGCCGAGAGAAACTCGACGAAGGTTCTGATCTTCGCGTCGACATGCTGGCGCGACGGATAGACCGCATACACGCTCGCGCCCAGCAGCGCAAAGTCGGGAAAGAGGCGCACGAGCCGACCGGCCGCGATGTCGTCGGCGACGAAGTAATGCGGCATCGCGCCGACGCCCACGCCCGCCAGCAACGCGACGCGAATCGCCTCGGTGTCGTTCACCACGATCTGATCCACGGCTTCGGCGCTGCCGGGCGTATTCGGCGCGAGTTCCGCGTGCCATTCGCATGGATGCGCGAACGGCGCGTTGATGCGCGTGAGCGCGTGCATCGGCAGATCGCCGACCGATTCCACCGCATGGCGCTTGAGATACGCGGGCGCCGCGACCAGCACGCGCTGGAAGCGTCCGACGATCCTGTACGTGTTGCCCGAGTCGGGCAGCGAAGCCGCCGACAGCACCGACACGTCGAACTGTTCCTGCACGAGATCCGGCAGGCCGGGCAAGAGCCTGAGATCCACCGTCACTTGCGGATAGGCGCGCCGGTATTCGACGATCGTCGACATCAACTGCGCGAGACCGAGATCGGGCGCGGCATGCACGCGCAAACGGCCGCGCGCGACGGTCGCGGCGTCGCTTGCCTCGGCGTCGGCGGCGTCGATTTCGGCGAGGATCGTCTTGCACTTGCGGTAGTAGCGCTCGCCGCTGTCGGTGAGCGACACGCGACGCGTCGTGCGCTGCAAGAGCCGCGTGCGCAGGATGTCTTCGAGCGCCACGACCGCGCGCGAGACGATGCCCACGCTGCAATCCATGTCCTTCGCGACGCCGCTGAAGCTGCAGGTCTCGGCGACGCGCGAGAACACGCGCATGCTGAAGAGCTTGTCCATGTCCGCTTCACCTCCCGATCCGTTCGTGTTCGGCGCGCTCTTGCCGCGCGATGGACTCACGATACGTTCGAGCAGGGCGTCACGCCATCAGCCGTGGATACAGGCGCGTCATCCTTGCGTATAGGACGGAGTTCGGGATCAAACTCACGATCGAGCCGCGTGATGACGCCCGATCACGATGAAATGCGCGAGCGCGATGAGCGGAAAGCACGTGGCGACGCTCGCGACGAGCGTCCAGCCGCCGTGCTCGTAGAGCGGGCTTGCGAAGGCCGAGCCGAATGCGCCGCCCACGAAGATGCTCGTCATGTACACCGCGTTCAGCCGGTTTCGGCTCGCGGCGTGCAGCGCGTAGATCTCGCGCTGGCCGAGCACCATGTTCATCTGCACGGCGAAGTCGAGCACGATGCCCGTCACGACGAGCGCGCCCACGCCCCAGGCCGGATGAATCACGGCAGGCAGATACGCGACCGCCGCGAGTATCAACGCGATGAAAGTGGCGCGCACGGTGTGGCCCGCGTCCGCGAGACGCCCGGCGATCGGCGCGGAAGTCGCGCCCATCGCGCCGATGAGCGCAAAGATGCCGATGGCCGTCTGCGAAAGTCCGTAATGCCGCGTCAGCTCGACGGGAATGCCGGTCCAGAAGAGACTGAACGACGCGAACATCAGCGCCTGATAGAGCGAGCGATGACGCAGCACCGGCATCGTGCGCACGAGATGCCCGAGCGAGCCGATGAGCTGAAAATACGTCGCCTGATGATTCGGCTGACGGCTCGGAATCGTGAAGGCGAGCACGGTCGTGATGCCGACCATCAGCACGGCGGCGGCCCCGAACATCACGCGCCAACCGAAGTGGCCCGCGACGAGGCTCGATATCGGCCGCGACAGCAGAATGCCGAGCAACAGTCCGCTCATGATGGTGCCGACCACCTTGCCGCGCGATTCGTCCGCCGCGAGATGCGCGGCGAGCGGAATCAGAATCTGCACCGCCACCGACGAAAAGCCGATCAGGAGCGAGATCACGAGGAACCAGCCGGGCGTGTGCGTGAACGTGGCCGCGGTGAGACTCGCGATGGACACGAGCGCGGTCGCGATCATGAGCTTGCGGTTTTCGAGCAGATCGCCGAGCGGCACGATGAAGAACAGCCCGAGCGCGTAGCCGATCTGCGTGAGCGACACGATCAGGCTCGCCGTGCCGCCGGCCATGTGCAGATCCGGCGCGATCAATTCGGTGATCGGCTGCGCGTAATACAGGTTCGCGACGATCGCGCCGCAGCAGAATGCGAAAAGCGCGATCAGGCCGCGCGTGAGTTCGACGTGCTTGCCGCCGTCGAGCGCGGTCGATGTTCGAGTCGACATGTGGGTTCCTGGAGTGGCAGAACGGGACTATACGGCGTCGACGCGCATCGCGCTCGACACGCCGCTCGCGCCGTTTTCATCAGATGAAAGCGTGCGCTTCAAACCTATACATATAGATGATTTCGCGGCGCTGGCCGCGTGCGTAAGATGACTTCATCCAAGCGGTGGACCCGTCTCATGCCCGCCGACATTCATGCATGGTCCAGGACAACGCACTTGCAATCGCCTTCCAGAGTCTCCGTGATCGACGATGACGAATCCGTCCGCGTCGCCTCCTCCAGCCTGTTGCGCTCGCTCGGCTGGGAGGTCAGTCTGTATCCGTCGGCGGAGGCGTTTCTCGGCGCCGATCCGCTCGACGGCCTCGCGTGCATCATCACCGATCTCAACATGCCCGGCATGTCCGGCCTGCAACTTCAACAACGTCTGCGCGAGCTGAAACCGGGCGTGCCGGTCATGTTCATCACCGCGTTCGCATCCGATGCCGCGCGCCGTCAGGCGCTCGACGGCGGCGCGGTGTGCTTTCTCAGCAAGCCCGTCGATGGAACCGCTGTCGCCGATTGCCTGGAACGCATCAGGCAAGGCTTTTTGAAGGATTAGAATGCTTGGCGTAATCCGCGCATGCTCCGTTCTGTCGCGCGCGCCGCGATCACTTCAACGAACGTCTTTTCGAACGCCGATGACCACGTGATGGAGACATTCCAGAGCGCGCCGCGCGCGGTGCGTCACGATACACGCATCGTATCGATGCTCGCGGCGGCCATCGCGCTCGCCGTGTTTCTCATCGACGCGCTCACGCCGCTCGATATCGCCATCGCGGTGCTGTATGTCGTCGTCGTATTGCTGATCGCATCGACGGGCAATCGCGCCGCGACGGTCACGGTGGCGTGGGGCTGCGTGATCCTCACGCTCATCGGCTTCATTCTTTCGCACGACGAGAACGTGTCGGGCGGCGCGCTCGCGCGTTGCGCGGTGAGCCTGCTCGCGATCGGCACGACCGCCATTCTCTCGCTGCGCATTCAGGCCACGACGACCAAGACGCAAGAGCAGCTCGAACTGCTGAATCTCGCGCACGATGCAATCGTCGCGCACGACATGAACGAGCGCATCACGTTCTGGAATCGCGGCGCGGAAGCGCTCTACGGCTATCCGGCGCAAGAGGCGATCGGTCAGCCGATCCATCGCATGACGCAATCGAACTCGCCCGTGCCGCACGCGCAGATTCGCGCGGAGCTTTTGCGCTCGGGCCGTTGGGACGGCGAGATCACGCGTGTGCGCCACGACGGCGGCGAGATCGTGATCGCGAGCCGCGCGGCCTTGCTGCGCGACGCGAAAGGCGTGCCGTGCGCGGTGCTCGCGACGAGCAACGACATCACGCAGCGCAAGCGCATGGAAGCGGAGTTGCAGCGTCAGCGCGATGCGTTGAAGCGCAGCGAAGCGTTCCTGCTCGACGCGCAACGGCTCTCGCTCACGGGAAGTATCGCGACGCGTCTGCCCGCTGGCACGATGTGGTGGTCCGACGAGGCGTATCGCATCTTCGATTACCCGCGCGACACGACGCCTTCCATCGAAGCGATTCTGGCGCGCGCGCATCCCGACGACATCGCGATCGTGCGCGGCGCGCATGAAGCGGCGTTGGAGGGCGCGTGCGAGATCGACGTCGAGCATCGTCTGTTGCTGCCCGACGGCTCGGTGAAGCACGTGCATTTCGTCGCGCATCGCGCATCGAGCGAAAGCGACGGCGACGGCGACGAATACGTCGGCGCGCTGATGGACGTCACCGAGACCAAGCTCGCGCAGGAAGCGCTCGCGCGTTCGACGGCCGAGCTTGCGCACGTGACGCGCGTCACCATGCTGGGCGAGCTGGCCGCGTCGATCGCGCACGAAGTCACGCAGCCGCTGGCCGCGATCGTCACGAGCGGCGACGCCGGCTTGCGCTGGCTCAATCGCGCGCAACCGGAAATCGCGGAGGCGCAGCAGTCGATCGCGCAGATGATCCGCGACGCCAAGCGCGCGAGCGAGGTCATCGCCCGCATTCGCGCGATGGCGAGAAAGCGCGACAGCCAGCCCGCGACGCTCGACGTGAACGAGATCGCCGGCGAGACGATCGAGCTCGTGCGGCGCGAACTTGCGCGTCATCGCGTGGACGTGCGCACCGATCTCGCGATGCCGCCGCCGACCGTGCGCTGCGATCGCGTGCAGTTGCAGCAGGTGCTGATCAACCTGATGATGAACGCCGCGCAGGCGATGTCCGGCGTGGACGGACCGCGCGTCTTGCGCGTGGCGACGTGCGAGAGCGAGAGCGATCCCGGTTACACGCAGATCGCCGTGCAGGATTCCGGCACGGGTATCAGCGAGGACAACGCCCGCCGACTCTTCGATGCGTTCTTCACGACGAAGGCCGAAGGAATGGGCATGGGCTTGTCGATCTGCCGCTCGATCATCGAGGCGCATGGTGGCAGGATATGGGCGGAATCGCCCGATGAAGGCGGCGCGCGCTTGTGCTTCGTGTTGCCCGCAAACGAAGGGGAAAACGATGAGCATTGACAAGGACGCGGACACGAAGGCGCACGGCGCGATGGTCTACGTGGTCGACGACGACGAATCGATGCGCGACGCGCTTCGCATGCTGCTGCGCTCGGTCGGCCTGAACGTGATGACGTTCGCGTCCGCGCACGAGTTCCTTGCGCACGACATGCCCGAAGTGCCGAGCTGCCTGATCCTCGATGTGCGGCTGAAAGGGCAAAGCGGCCTCGCCGTGCAGGAGCAGATGGCCGCGAGCCAGCTCGGTTTGCCGATCGTCTTCATGACGGCGCACGGCGATATCGCGATGACCGTGAAGGCGATGAAAGCCGGCGCGAAGGATTTTCTCGCGAAGCCGTTCCGCGATCAGGACATGCTCGATGCCGTCGCGCAGTCGCTGCAGGCCGACGAGGAACGGCGAGCGGCGAGCCGCTCGGTCGCGGACTTGCGGCGCTCGTATGAATCCCTGACGCCGCGTGAGCGCGAAGTGATGGCGTTCGTCGTGTCGGGTCTGATGAACAAGCAGATCGCCGCGGAAATGAATCTCAGCGAGATCACGGTGAAGATTCATCGCGGCCAGGCGATGAGAAAAATGGCGGCGCGTTCGCTCGCCGATCTCGTGCTGAAGGCCGAAGCGCTCGGCGTGAAGATGCCGCAAGGCGCATCGACGCCGCCGCGCGCTCAGCGGCTTTGAATCATCGTTGCGGCGGCTCGATCATCGAACGCGCCGCTTCTTCCTTCAGCGCGATCCGTTCCAGCGGCAACTCCGTGTCGTAACCCGCGCGATCGAGCGCGTTCCAGTCATGCGGCGCGCTCAGCGAATACCACGTCCCGAACGCCAGCACGGCGGCGCAACCCGATAACAGCCTGCGTGTCGATGTTTCGCTCATGATGCGCTCCGAGTGCGTGACCATGACGTCAGCTTAGTGAAGCGCATGCGCGCCGGCCATTCTACGAACGACTCGGCGCGCTCATACAAACGTGTGATTCGGCTGCTCGCGACGAACAACGATCGCGATTCTTTCGAACGACCGTCAAGTTCACCTTTCAGCGGCCGTTTACACGTAAATGAAAAAGCCGCCGCCCACCGGCGCGGTCTTCCCAAAGCGCCTGGCTCGCCGCAGCACATCGCGCGGCACTCCGAGGCGGTACACGGAAATCCCGACAAACCGCTCAATGCCTCTCGCATGCGCCCGATTCATCCAAAGATGCGCCTCGCCAGCCTGGCCGTGGCGTCGCTCGTTTTGCTCTCGTCGTCCGCGTTCGCCGACGATCCGCCCGTCGTGCCGCTCACCGGCGGCAAGCTGCTGCTGACGGGCGGCGTCTCGGAAGTCGAAGGCGCGGCCGGCGGCGGCCTGACGCCGTGGGCCGTCATCGGCGGATACGGCACCGCGAGTCAGCTCGGCGCGAACGCGCACGGCACCTACATCCGCACGCAGGACTACGCGCTCGGGACGTGGGGTTTGACCGTGGGCGTCGCGAATCGCGTCGAACTGTCGCTCGCGCGTCAAAGCTTCAATACGCGCGATGTCGGCGCGCAGCTCGGCCTCGGCGAGAATTTCAAGTTCAACCAGAACATCTTCGGCGTGAAGGTTCGTCTGCTTGGCGACGCCGTGCTCGATCAGGACACGTGGATGCCGCAAATCGCGGCAGGCTTGCAGTTCAAGCACAACGAAGAGGGCGCGATCGTGAAGGCGGTCGGCGCCGCGAGCAATTCGGGCACCGATTTCTACCTCTCCGCCACCAAGCTGCTGCTCGCGCAAAGCCTCTTGCTGAACGGCACGCTCCGTTTCACGAAGGCGAACCAGTTCGGCTTGCTCGGCTTCGGCGGCGATAAATCGAATGCTTATCACCCGGAATTCGAGTCGTCGGTGGCGTATCTGTTGTCTAAGAACGTCGCGATCGGCGGGGAATATCGCATGAAGCCGAACAACCTTTCGTTCGCGCGCGAGCAGGACGCCTACGATGCGTTCGTCGCGTGGGCGCCCAACAAGCACGTCTCGCTGACGGCGGCGTATGTCGCGCTCGGCGACATCGCGACCGTGAAGAATCAGCGCGGTCTCTACGTTTCCTTGCAGGCGGGGTTTTGACGATGAAAATCCGCCATGTTGCGCTGCTGGCTCTCGTGCTAGGGTGCGCCAACGCGCACGCCGACGACGCGCTCTACAAACAGTTCGGCGAGAAAGAAGGGCTGACGAAAATCGTCGACGACATGTACGACAACGTGCTCTCCGATCCGCGTACCGCGCCGTATTTCGACAACGCGCCCGTCAAGCGCATCAAGCAGAAGCTCGTCGAGCAGATTTGCGTGCTGCTCGACGGCCCGTGCGTCTACACCGGTCGCCCGATGCGGCGCACGCACGAAGGCCAGAACATCGACCGGGCCGCGTTCAATGCGCTCGTCGAAGACTTGCAGGCCGCGATGGACAAGAACGGCGTGCCCTTCCACGCGCAAAACAAACTTCTGGCGAAGCTCGCGCCGATGTACCGCGAGGTGCAGGACCGCGAATGAACATGCTCAAAACTCTCGTTACATTGCTCGCGTTCGGCGCGACGCTCGCCCATGCCGCGAGCGTGCGCGTGCAAGTGCTCGATCAGGCAGGCGCGCCCGTGCCCGACGCCATCGTTTATGCGCTGCCCGTGAACGGCAAGCTGCCCGCGACGAAGCCCGCGGGCGCGGTCATCGACCAGATCAAGCGACGCTTCGTGCCGATGGTGTCGGTCGTGCAGACGGGCGCGTCGGTGACGTTCCCGAACAAGGACAACATCGAGCACGACGTCTATTCGTTCTCGCCGCCCAAGCGCTTCGAGCTGAACCTGTATCACGGCGTTCCGGCTAATCCGGTCGTGTTCGACAAGCCCGGCCTCGTCGTGATGGGCTGCAATATTCACGATTCGATGGTCGCGTATCTGCTGATTGTCGATACGCCGTGGTTCGCGAAGTCCGATGCGAGCGGCGGCGCGACCATCGAGAATCTGCCCGCCGATGCGTACAAGGTGATCGCGTGGCATTTCCGCCAGAGCGATCCGAACGCGCAGCCGACGCAGAAGGTCAACGCGGACGGCGTGGCGAAGTTCACCCTGCAACTGCGACCCGCCGAATAGGACGCCCGACACGATGCGCCTTCACAGCCTGCGCGCGCGGATCGCGCTCGTCTTCGTCGTGCTGATGCTCGTCGCGCAGGCGGCGGCGTTTCTCGTCATCAACTCGGTGATTTTGAAGAACGCGCATCTCAACGCCGAGGAGCAACTTTCGGTGGCCGAGCGCGTGTTCGCGCAGGTTTTGCGCGACAACAGCGAGCGCTTGACGCAGGCGGCGAACGTGGTCGCGCTCGACTTCGGTTTTCGCGAGGCGGTCGCGACGCACGACAGCAAGACGGTCGCGTCCGCGCTGCAAAATCACGGCGACCGCATCCACGCGGATGTCGTGATGCTCGTCGATCTCGACGGCAAGCTGATCGCCCATAGCGGCGGCGTTGGGCCCGAAGGAATGGCGTTTCCGTTTCCCGCGCTCATCAAAACGGTCGCGAAGAACGGCGATGCGTCGTCGTTCGGCATGATCGGCCCGCGTGCGTATCAGCTCGTGGCGGTGCCGGTGAAGGCGCCGATCACGATCGCGTGGGTCGTGATGGGCTTCGCGATCGACGACGCCCTCGCGCGCGATCTGAGTTCGCTCACGTCGCTCGATGTGTCGTTCCTCGCCGTCGGCGACGACGGAAAGCGAGGCGTGCTCGCGAGTTCGCTTGCTCACGAAGCGCGCGACGCGCTCACGGATCAGGCGCAACTCGCCGCCAACGGCTACGCGACGCGCGTCATGCGGCTGCACTCCGAAGGGCGCGCGGTGGCGGTGTTGCTCGAACGCTCGCTCAACGAGGCGCTCGCGCCGTTTCATCGCGTGCAGACGACGTTGCTCTTGATCACGCTCATCGGCGTGCTCGTATCGATCGTCGGCAGCGTGCTCATGGCGCGCTCGGTCACGCGTCCGATCGCGGCGCTCACGCAGTTTTCGAAGCGCATCGGGCAGGGCGATTACGCCGCGCCGATCGAGATTCGCCAGAACGACGAAATCGGCGAACTGGCGCGCGCGTTCAATCAGATGCGCGACGGTATTTCCGAGCGCGAGAAGCGCATCACGGAACTCGCGTATATGGACCGGCTGACCGGCCTGCCGAACCGCGCGCTTTTCAACGACCGCCTGCAGCAGGCGATCGGCGCGGCGCTGCGCGGCAATCGTCCGCTCGCCGTGATGATGATGGACCTCGACCGCTTCAAGTACGTGAACGACACGCTCGGGCATCCGATCGGCGACATGCTGCTGTGCGAAGTGGCCAAGCGCCTGCGCGCGGCGCTGCAGCGTGAGACCGACACGGTCGCGCGTCTGGGCGGCGACGAGTTCGCCGTGCTTCTGCCGACGGACGATCTGGCCAACGCGCGTCTTCTGGCCACGCGCATGCTGCACGCGCTGGAAGAGCCGATCACGATCGAAGGGCAGCTCGTCGACGTCGGCGCGAGCATCGGCATCGTCACGTTTCCGCAGAACGGCGCGGACATGAACGTGCTCCTGCGCCGCGCCGATATCGCGATGTACGTGGCGAAGCGCTCGAATCTCGGCTTCGCGGTCTACGACGAACGTCACGACCAGAACAGCGCCGAGCGTCTTTCGCTGATGAGCGAGCTGCGGCAGGCCGTCGAGCACGATCAGCTGACGCTCTATTATCAGCCGAAGGTCGATCTCGCGACGCAGCGCGTGAAATATGTCGAGGCGCTCGTGCGCTGGGATCATCCGACGCGCGGCTTCGTCGCGCCCGACCAGTTCATCCCGTTCGCGGAGCAGACCGGCTACATCAAGACGATTTCGCGCTGGGTCGCCGACAAGGCGATCGGCCAGTGCGCCGCGTGGAGCAAGCGGGGCATCGACCTCGCCGTGTCGGTGAACGTGTCGGCGCGCGAGCTGATTCAGTCGACGCTGCCCGAAATCTTCCAGAGCCTGCTCGACAAGCACGGCGTCGCGCCGGAATCGATCTGGATCGAGATCACCGAGAGCGCGATCATGGACGACCCGAATCACGCGATCGAGACGCTCGACCGGCTGCACGCGCTCGGCATTCGCCTGTCCATCGACGATTTCGGCACGGGTTATTCGTCGCTGTCGTATCTGAAGCGCATGCCCGTCGACGAGCTGAAGATCGACAAGTCGTTCGTGATGGGCATGGCGCTGCACAAGGACGACGAGACCATCGTGCGCTCGACCATCGATCTCGGGCACAACATGGGGCTGAAGGTCGTGGCGGAGGGCGTCGAAACCGAAGAGATGCTGGAGCGGCTCAAGACGCTGCGCTGCGATCTGGCGCAGGGATATCACCTGAGCCGGCCGCTGCCGCCCGCGAAGCTCGAAGCCTGGCTCGAAGCGTGGCAGACGAACCCGGAGGTGTCGATCGCCGGGCCGGAAGAGGCGTAGCGGCGTCTACCAGGCGCGGCCGCGCTCGGCGTTCGCGACGGCCTGTTCGTCGTTTCCTGCCGCGTCGCCGTCGCGATCGGCGAACCGGAAAGCGCCGCGTTCTTCCGATTTCGCTTCGTAAAGCGCGGCGTCGGCGCGTTTCAACGTGCTTTCGAAGACCTCGCCCGGACGCGCGAGCGCGATGCCGATGCTCACGCCCACGCGCACCGTCAGCCCGCACGCGAGCGTGTACGGCGCGGACAACTCGCGGATGATCTTGCGCGCGAAAACGGCGTTCGCGCCGTCCGCGATGTAGGTCGCGACGATCGCGAATTCGTCGCCGCCGAGCCGCGCGGCCAGCTCGCCGCGACGCATCGCGTTGCGCAGGCGGTCGGCGACGAGCTTCAGCAGTTCGTCGCCCGCATTGTGGCCGTGCGAGTCGTTCACGCGCTTGAAGCCGTCCAGATCGACGTACATCACCGTCACCTTTTCGCGGCCCGCGCCGCCCGACATCAGACGCCCCGCGTGATCGCCGAGATAACGCCGGTTCGGCAGGCCCGTGAGCGAATCGTGATGCGCCCAGTGCAGAATTTTGGCTTCGGCTTTGCGGCGCTCCGTCACGTCCTCGATGATGATCACCGCGCTGCCGTCCGGCACCGGATTGCGGCTCAGTTCCAGATGCCGGCCGTCGCGCAACGGAAGATCGAGCGGCAGATTACCGTTTTCGAGCCATTGCGCGCAGCGCTCGGCGAACTGCGCGCGCAGCGTTTCGCCGAACTTCGCGAGCCCGACATAGCCGATGAATTCCGGCAGCGAAACGTTCAGCCGCAGCATTTCGACGGTCGCACCGAACAACTCGGCCGCCTTGCGATTCGCGATCACCACCTTGCCCGACGCATCCACGGTGCAGAGGCCGTGCGGCATGTGCGCGAGCGCCGCGTCGAAGCGCGCGGCGATTTCGGCGTGGCCCTGCTCGGCGGTCATCAGCGCGACGAGGCCGCGGTAGTGGCGTTGCACGACCGCGGACATCGCGCCGATATAGAGGATGAGCGGCGGCACGAGAATCCAGTAGCCGGACGGCCCGAACAGTCCGCCGACGCCGATCGGCAGCGCGCCGAGGCACACCTGCGCGATCGCCAGATGCGGCGTGCCCGCGTTACGCGACGCGACGCCGCCGAGCAATCCCGCCGTCACCATGATCGCGAGCGACGCGAGAACGGCGTCGCCGGATATGACGCAGGCCATCGTGCCGAGGCCGGTCACGAGACAGGTGAGAAGAGCGAACGGCGCATAGCGCGCGGCCCAGGGGCCGGGATGCGGCGCGCTGCGGCCGCTCAGCGCGCGATAGCGGGACACGATCGTGAGACGCGTGGCGAGCAGAAGCGCGTCGGCGGTGAGCCATAGCATCGTCCAGACGGACGGCTGGCGTCCCAGAGCGATCAGCGCGACGAACGCGCCGGAAATGCCGGACAGCAGAAGCGGGCGGATATCTTCGACGAGCGTCGACAGGAGCTGCGCGCGAAGGGCGGGCGTGATGGAGCCGTCCTCTGTGGCCGGCGTGGCCAGAATCGAATCGATCAAGGACGGATTGCCTGACATACGTGAGACCGGGCCAGCGTGAGGATGAAGATGAAGACAGCGGCGATGCCGTTACCGCTGGTAGTCGTGTATACGGCGGCGTGTGGGCGTTCTTTAGGCAAGACTGCGGCGCGGATTAGAAAGAATGTCGGCGGATTATTCACCCCCAGCGCATTCTGACTTTCCTCCAAGCCTGATTATTATTTCTCGCGGACATAGTAATTTACCGCTCAAGTCTTTCATTTCACGGCGCACGCGCGGGTTTTGCCTCATCGAAAGCTTTCGTTTCAGAGGTGATCATGTTCGGATGTCCTGCGCGCGATGCCGCGAAGGCGTCGTCGGTAAGGAATGAAATAAGCAGTATCGTCGGAAAGATGGCCACAGAAACCGTCGGGCGATTCATAAAAGGAGACGTCATGGACACGAACTCTCTCTCACCCGGTGCAAAAGGCGGGTCGCACGCCGAGCACCAAAAGCAGACGAGGAAGGCGACCGCGAGCGGCTGGATCGGCTCCGCGCTCGAATACTACGACTTCTTCATCTACGCGCAGGCCGCCGCGCTGATCTTTCCGCAGCTCTTCTTTCCATCGGGTAATCCGAAAGTGGCGATCGTCGCGTCGCTCGCGACTTACGGCGTCGGCTACGTCGCCCGCCCGATCGGCGCGTTCGTGCTCGGCCACTGGGGCGACACCCACGGCCGCAAGACCGTGCTCGTGCTGTGCATGTTCCTGATGGGCTTCTCGACGATGGCGGTCGGCTTGCTGCCGACGTATCACAGCGTCGGCATGCTCGCGCCGACGCTGCTCGTGATTCTGCGGCTGGTTCAGGGCTTCGCGGTCGCAGGCGAAATTTCCGGCGCAAGCTCGATGATTCTCGAACACTCGCCGTTCGGGCGGCGCGGCTATTTCGCGAGCTTCACGCTGCAGGGCGTGCAGGCCGGGCAGATTCTCGCCGCCGCCGTGTTCCTGCCGCTCGCGTACTACATGCCCGAGGACTCGTTCAATTCCTGGGGCTGGCGCATTCCGTTCCTGCTTTCGGCTTTCGTGCTGGTCGCGGGCTACATCATCCGGCGCGAAGTGCATGAGACGCCCGCGTTCGAGAAGGAAGGCGAGAAGGGCGCGGTGCCGCGCTCGCCGATCGTCGATGCCTTCAAGTACAACCTCGGCGACATGATCCGCGTCGTCTGCATGGCGCTGATGAACGTGATTCCCGTGGTCGCGACCATTTTCGGCGCGGCGTATGCGGTGCAGGCGGCCTACGGCGTTGGCTTTCACAAGAGCGTGTATCTGTGGATTCCGGTCGTCGGCAACATTCTCGCCGTCGTGGTGATCCCGATCGTCGGCAATCTCTCCGACAAGATCGGGCGCAAACCGCCGATCATCGTCGGCGCGATCGCGTCGGGCCTGCTGTCGTATCTGTATCTCTACGCGATCAGCATTCACAGCGTCGGCATGGCGATTGTCGCGTCGCTGCTGATGTGGGGCATCGTCTATCAGGGCTATAACGCGATTTTCCCGAGCTTCTACCCCGAGCTCTTTCCGACGCGCACGCGCGTCTCCGCGATGGCCATTGCGCAGAACGTCGGCACGACCATCACCGCGCTCTTGCCCGCGCTGTTCGCGACTGTCGCGCCGCCGGGATCGATGAACATTCCGTTCACGATCGGCTCGATCACGCTCGCCGTCACGATCATCGCGGCGATTGCGGCGTGGAGCGCGCGGGAGACGTATCGCATTCCGCTCAATCAGCTCGGCGAGCGCGACGCGCGTCCGGTCGAGAAAACGGAGTACGAGCGCCTGCGCGCGGAATCCGTCGCCAACGCGCGCGCTTCCTAAACCTCCTTCCCCCAATTGCTTTTTCTCACGGCGGCGCGCGATCCGCGCCGTCCGCGTGCCCTTGCGCGCGCATTTTTCTCAACCGGTGAATTCAAGTGAAGACAGACTCAGGCAAAACGCGTATTGCAGTGGCGGGTGCGGGTTATATCGGTCAGGCGCACATGGGCGTCGCGCAGGCGAGTGCGAGTTGCACGCTCGGCGCTATCGTCGATCCGGCGCCGGCCGCCGTTGCAATCGCGGAGAAAGCGGGCGTGCCGCTCTACAGAACACTCGATGAACTCCTCGCGAAGGATCGCCCGGACGGCATCGTGCTCGCGACGCCGAATCAGTTGCACGTCGAGCATGCGCGAATCTGTATCGCCGCTGGCGTGCCGATTCTGCTGGAAAAGCCGATCGCGCCGACCGTGGAGGAGGCGCAGGCGCTCGTCGATGAAGTTGAGCGCTCGGGCGTGAACGTGCTGATCGGCCATCATCGCGCGCACAGCCCGATCATGGCGCGCGCGAAACAGGTGATCGACGAAGGGCGTCTCGGCAGACTGGTCGCGGTGATGGGCAGCGCGGTGTTCTTCAAGCCCGACGAGTATTACGCCAGCGCGCCGTGGCGGCGCGAGCCGGGCGGCGGCCCGATCCTGCTCAACATGATCCACGAGGTGCACAACTTGCGCATGCTGTGCGGCGACATCGTCGCGGTGCAGGCGTTCGCTTCGCACGCGACGCGCGGCTTTCCGGTCGAAGATACTGTCGCGATCAATTTGCGTTTCGCGAGCGGCGCGCTCGGCACGTTCATGCTGTCCGATACGGCCGCGTGCCCGCGAAGCTGGGAGCAGACGTCGCAGGAGAACAAGGCGTACTCGACGTATCCCGACGAAGACTGCTACGTGATCGCGGGCACTTTCGGTTCGCTTTCCGTGCCCACGATGCGTCTCAAATCCTACGCGAAGGCCGAAGATCGCTCGTGGTGGAAGGCGTTCGAGGAGAACATCGTGCCGATGCGCCGCGACGATCCGCTAGCGCATCAGATGGAACATTTCGGGCGCGTGGTGCGCGGGGAAGCCGAGCCTATTGTCAGCGCCCGCGACGGGCTGCAGAATCTGCGGATTACCGAGGCTATCGTGCTTGCCGCCACGAGCGGCAAGATCGTCGAGACCGCCTGAAACTTTTCAATTCCCCTTCCAGTTCAAGGAAATCACATGGCAAAGATTCTGACGCTGCACGGCGTCAACCTCAACATGTTCGGCAAGCGCGACCCGAAGCAGTACGGCACGGCGACGCTCGCGCAGATCGACGAGCAAATGGCCGCGCTGGGCAAGGAGCTAGGCGTGGACGTGGAGGGCTACCAGACAAATATCGAAGGCGAGATGTGCTCGCGCATTCATCGCGCGTTCGAGGAAAACGTCGACGCTATCGTCATCAACGCGGGCGCGTGGACGCACTACAGCTATGCGATCCGCGATGCGCTCGCTATTCTGAAGGCGCCGATCATCGAAGTGCACATGTCGCACGTGCACGCGCGAGAAGAGTTTCGCCACAAATCGATGTTCGCGGAAATTGCCAGAGGGCAGATTTCCGGCTTCGGCGTGGACAGCTACCTGCTGGGCCTGCGCGCCGCGGTCGCAGCGATAAACGCAATCGACGCGGGCAAATAAGGCCGCAAGGCGGGCAAGTTTCCGGCGAGACGTGTGGACGTCTCGCCGGTGTAGTCAGACTCAGGCCGGGTGACTGAAGTCCTTCGAGGCGGGCGTAACCGGCTCGCGTTCGCTCTGCTTGCGCAGCGGCTCGTGATTGCGCTGCGCCGCGCCGCGGATGAACAGCACCGCACCAATCGCGCAAATTGCCCAGACCACCGCGATGATCGTCAAGTAGCTCATATCCCTCTCCCCGATGCTCCGAGCGCGGGCGGCTCAGGCCGTCACCGCTGCTCCCCTCTGTTGGCCCTGTTGGTCCGTTACGCTTGCGACGCGGGCAGCGTCAGCAAGCGTCCGATCAGCTTTTGCGCGAGCGCATGCTGCTCGGTAATGGTCACTGCATCGCCGGCGGTGGCGTTGCGCTCGCCGCGCAGCTTCCCGGCAAGGCGCATGATGTTGTCCGACACCGACTGCAGCGCGTTCAGCAATTCGGCTTGCGTCGCCGCCGCGCTGTCTTGTGATCCTTCCGTGAAACACTCCGCCGTGCGATGCGGCTTGGCGTTTCCTTCCATCGTTTGATACATGGCGACCCCGTCGTGAGTGGATGATGCAATTCTCCCGCCGACGCGCCTT
Source organism: Caballeronia glebae (assembly GCF_001545035.1). Lineage (GTDB taxonomy): Bacteria > Pseudomonadota > Gammaproteobacteria > Burkholderiales > Burkholderiaceae > Caballeronia > Caballeronia glebae. The sequence goes on along the minus strand of NZ_FCOJ02000041.1, from coordinate 8,913 downwards.
AAGCAATCCTCCGAACAACCCCTGATTTCGGCTTCAATTCGTTTGTTGTGCGTCCCTCGAACATCGGGTGCGCGGCTGCGGTAGGTCCGCCCATCAAGGCTTCGCGGGTCGCCAGGCGGTAAAATCGCAGATCCGTCCACAGATAATCGGCCTTTTTTGCAGCGCCCTGTGGGGTCATCCGCACGAAAAAACAACAGTTTTTACCCAATGAGCAGACCACAAGTCGGACGAAACGACAAGCGCGATCGTTCGGGCGGAAAAATCGGTAATTCCTTGTAGTTCACGCAGGCATCGACATGGTTTCAGGCAACACGAACGAAGCACCTCCACACGAAGCGCTCAAACGCGGGCTCAAGAGCCGCCACATCCAGTTGATCGCGCTCGGCGGCGCAATTGGCACCGGTCTTTTTCTCGGCGTCGCGCAAACGGTCAAGCTCGCCGGGCCGTCCGTGCTGCTCGGCTATTCGATCGCCGGGCTGATGGCGTTTTTCATCATGCGGCAACTAGGCGAGATGATCGTCGAGGAGCCGGTCGCCGGTTCCTTCAGCCATTTCGCCGATAAATACTGGGGCCACGCCGCCGGCTTTATTTCCGGCTGGAATTATTGGGCCATTTACATTCTGGTGAGCATGGCGGAGCTATCGGCCGTCGGCATCTACATGCATTACTGGTGGCCGCACTTGCCGATGTGGATATCGGCGCTTGCATGCTTCGTGATCGTCAACGCGATCAATCTGACGAGCGTGAAGTCCTACGGCGAGACGGAGTTCTGGTTCGCGATCGTGAAAGTGGCGGCCATCGTCGCGATGATTCTGTTTGGCGGCTGGCTGCTCGTGTCGGGCAAGGCGGGTCCGGAGGCGAGTGTCGCGAACCTGTGGCGGCTCGGCGGCTTCTTTCCGAACGGCGTGCACGGCCTCGTGATGTCGATGGCCGTGATCATGTTCTCGTTCGGCGGGCTGGAGCTCGTCGGCATCACGGCGGCGGAAGCGGAAGATCCGTCGCGCAGTATTCCGCGCGCGACCAATCAGGTCATCTATCGCATTCTGATTTTCTATGTCGGCGCGCTCGCCGTGCTGCTTTCGCTCTATCCGTGGGACAAGGTCGCGACCGGCGGCAGTCCGTTCGTGCTGATTTTCTGCGAGATGAACAGCACGCTCGTCGCGAACGTGCTCAACGTGATCGTGCTGACAGCCGCGCTGTCGGTGTACAACAGCGGCGTCTACGCCAACAGCCGCATGCTCTACGGCCTCGCGCAGCAGGGCAACGCGCCGCGCGCGCTGCTCAACGTGAGCGGGCGCGGCATTCCGCTCGCGGCGCTGGCGGTGTCGGCGCTGGCGACGGCGACGTGCGTCGTGATCAACTACGTGATTCCGGGTCGCGCGTTCGGCCTGCTGATGGGTCTCGCGGTGTCGGCGCTCGTCATCAACTGGGCGATGATCAGCATCATCCACCTCATGTTCCGCCGGCAGAAACGCGCGAACGCCGAAGCGACCGCCTTTCCGAGCTTCGCGTATCCGTTCACGAACTACATCGTGCTCGCGTTTCTCGCGGGCATCGTGTGGGTGATGTACGAGATTCCGGATCTGCGCCTGTCCGTGTTCCTGATTCCCGTCTGGCTGGCCGTTCTCGGAATCGGCTACTATCTCAAAAGAAGAGGGCGCTGACGTGAAGCGCGCCCATTGTCTGCAATCTCGCTGATCTCTCGTCCCCACACCGTCACCATGTTCGAACATATCGATGCTTACCCCGGCGACCCGATCCTGTCGCTGAACGAAAACTTCCAGAAGGACCCGCGCACCAACAAGGTCAATTTGAGCATCGGCATTTACTTCGACGACGAAGGCCGCCTGCCTGTAATGCAGGCCGTGCGCGAAGCGGAACTGTCAATCCTGAAGGAACTCGGCCCGAAACCTTACTTGCCGATGGCCGGTTTCGCGCATTATCGCGACGCGGTGCAGGCGCTCGTGTTCGGCAACGACAACCCCGCGCGCGCCGACGGCCGCATCGCGAGCGTGCAGACGCTCGGCGGATCGGGCGCGCTGAAGGTCGGCGCGGATTTCATCAAGCGCTATTTTCCGAAGTCGCAGGTGTGGGTGAGCGACCCGACCTGGGAGAACCACCGTTTCATCTTCGAGCGTGCGGGCTTCGAGGTGAATACGTATCCGTATTACGACGAAGCCACCGGCGGCCTGCGCTTCGATGCAATGCTCGACGCCATCGACAAGCTGCCCGCGAAGAGCGTCGTTCTGCTGCACGCGTGCTGCCATAACCCGACGGGCGTCGATCTCGATCAGGCGCAATGGGTGAAGATCGTCGACGTGCTGCAAAAGCGCGATCTGCTGCCGTTCGTCGATATGGCGTATCAGGGCTTCGGCTCGGGTCTGGACGACGACGCGTTCGCCGTGCGCGAGATCGCGCGCCGTGGCGTGCCGGCGTTCATCGCCAATTCGTTCTCGAAGAATTTCTCGCTGTACGGCGAGCGCTGCGGCGGGCTGCACGTGGTCTGCGACGACGCCGGAGCAGCCGATCGCGTGCTCGGCCAGTTGACGAGCGCGGTGCGCGCGAACTACAGCAATCCGCCGACGCACGGCGCGAAGATCGTCACGCATGTGCTCAACACGCCCGAACTGAAGCAGTCGTGGGAAAAGGAACTCGCGTCGATGTGCCAGCGCATCGCGCGCATGCGCCAGGCGATTCACGACGGCCTGAAGGATCACGTGCGCGGCGAAATGCTCACGCGCTACATCAAGCAGCGCGGCATGTTCACGTACACGGGTCTGGTCGCGGAGCAGGCGGACCGTCTCAAGGAGGAGTTCGGCGTGTACATTCTGCGCTCGGGCCGCATGTGCGTCGCGGGCCTGAACGACAGCAACGTGCAGATCGTCGCCGACGCCATCGGCCGGGTGCTCGCGAAATAAGCGCCGAAGAAAATAGCTACATCACGGGACAGGACAGCACTTTCTGCGGCGGCAGGCTGCCTGGTCCCGTGTTGACCTGCGTGCCGCGCGTTGGCGTCAGGATGAGCCGCACGCTCGTCGTGCCTTCGTTCGCGAGCACGTACACATCGCCGCTTCCTTCCGGCTGCCAGTACACGCGATACACCTCGCCGTCCTTGTAGACATGCAGCGCGCCGTGCCGCACGGCGCCGCCTCGCCAGAAATTCACGCTTTCGCCTTCGCGCAGCGCGATCATGCCGTTCTGCCCGTTCGTGGCGCTTTCGAGCGTGCCGCAGACGGCGTCGTCGGCGTGCGCGGGCGCGCACGAGAGCGCCGCCAGTGCGCTTGCCCAAATCGTCAACGTTGCGCGTTTCATCGTGATTCGACTCCTCGTAAATTCGTGGCGCGTGCGCCGTGCCGCGCTTGCCGCAAGATATGCGCCGACGTTCCTCCGCGCGTGTGCTACTTTGAATGGAAGCAGCCTTCGATCATGGAGGGTGACATGACTGTGATTGCGCCGGACGAAAGAGCGGAATTCCTTGCGATTCTCGCGCGCCATCGGCTCGACGAGAGCGATTTTCTCGTGCACGAAGGCGGCGCGTCCGATGTCGTGGACGACGTGTATCCGCTGCAAGGCCAAGTCACCATCACGCGACGTTCCACCTTGAAGGAACGCGAATATCGCATTGGACACGGCACGGAATGGACCGCCGCGTTCGAAAAAGACTTGAATAAAGGCGTGTTCAATTGAACAAGCACGCGCAAGCAGCTTTTTCCACGCACTTTTTTGAAGCGGAGCAGGCGATGAGACCGACCGAATTCAAATCGTTCAAGGCGCACGTCGCGATGATGCTGCGCGATCTGCCCCACGGCGTGACGGCCGATCTGACCGACGTCGCCGTCGCGTACTGGAACGGCACGCAAGTGGTCGGAGCCTATCTGCGCGACAACGGCCGCATCGACGAGGATTTCGATTTCGACGAAAACGCGTGGGGCGTCTGGCGCGAAGAATTCCTGACGTGGTTCGATGCGCCGCGCTTCTCCGAGCGCGCCGATCTCAAGGCGGCGTTCGTCTCCGGCGTCATGCCGGCGAGCGCGTACGGCGGACTCTGGCCGCGGCCGCGCTGATTCCGCTTTGATCCCGCTTTAATCCCGCTTTCGATCCGCAAGGCGCGCCTGCGCCTCATTCGCGGAAGCTATCTGTAAGCGCTTCTCGCACGTTTCATCTCCCGCCCAACGGCACAACGATTGCTCTCCTCCTGCACGCGACAGCGTCCGAACCACGACCGCGCGACGGCCGTGTTCCGCCTTTCATCGTCACGGAGGATCTCAGCATGGCTGGCAACGGAAGACTCAATCCGCTCACGTTCTTTACGGCCATAGTGTTTATCGTCATCGGCGTGGTGCTGGCGGCGGGCGGTGCGTATCTCGTTGCGCTCAAAGGATCGTGGTACTACGTGATCGCGGGCGCGGCCATCGTGCTGACCGGGCTGTTGCTGCTGATCCGGCGGCGTTCAGCGTTGCTCCTTTTCGCGCTGATGCTGTTCGCTTCGACGATCTGGGCGGTCGTCGAAGTGCAGTTCGATTTCTGGCAACTGATGCCACGCTTGTGGATCTGGGTGCTACTCGCGATCTGGCTGCTGATTCCTTTCGTGCATCGCGGCGCGCTGTTCGGGCCGCCCTCGACCGCGCGCGCGGCGCGCACGCCGCTCGCCGCCGCCATCGTCCTTGCGCTGCTGCTCGGCGTCGGCACGTGGTTCAACAATCCGCACGACCGGCCGGGGCGCATCGACGTGAGTGTCGCCGCCGATGCCAATCAGCCCGATACAAACGCGGCGACCGGCCGCGCGCCGGGCGACTGGATCGACTATGGCGGCTCGCCGCTCGCGCAGCGTTATGCGCCGCTTACGCAAATCACGCCGGAGAACGCGAATCGGCTGAAGGTGGCGTGGACGTATCGCACCGGCGACATGCCCGGCGCCGACGATCCGACGGAAACCACCGACGAGAACACGCCGCTCAAGGTCGGCGACACGATCTTCCTGTGCACGCCGCACAGCAAGGTGATCGCGCTCGATGCCGCGAGCGGAAAAGAGAAGTGGCGCTTCGACCCGCAGATTCAGAGCCCGATCGGGTTCAAGCATTGGGAGCACATGACTTGCCGGGGCGTCGCTTATTACGATGCGTCGATGCACCCGATGCCCGCCGCCGCAGCTTCCGAAGCCGCATTTGCTTCGGCACCGGTCGATGCGAACGCGCCGGCTGCATCGTCCGATGCGCAAGCGCAGGCGGCGTCCGCGCCGGCCGAAGCCTCCGCGCCCGTGCAGACGCCCGCGCAAACCACGGCGCAGGCCGAATGTCCGCGACGTCTCTTCCTGCCGACCGCCGACGCCCGCCTGATCGCGCTCGACGCGGACACCGGCAAGCCGTGCGCGAGCTTCGGCAAGGACGGTTCGATCGATCTGCGCGCGAACATCGGCCCGTTCACGCCGGGCGGCTATTACTCGACGTCGCCGCCGGCCGTGTTCCGCAATCTCGTGATCGTCGGCGGCCACGTGACCGACAACGAATCGAACAACGAGCCTTCGGGCGTGATCCGCGCATTCGACGTCAACGACGGTCATCTCGTCTGGAACTGGGATTCGGGCAACCCGGACGCCACCGAGCCGATCGCGGCGGGCGGCACCTACGTGCGCAACTCGCCGAACATGTGGTCGATGTTCAGCGTCGACGAGAAGCGCGGGATCATCTATCTGCCGATGGGCAATCAGACGCCCGATCAATGGGGCGGCGGGCGCACGCCGCAGGCCGAAAAGTTCGGCGCCGGCCTGGTCGCCCTCGACGCGGCGACGGGCAAGCTGCGCTGGAACTATCAGTTCACGCACCACGATTTGTGGGATATGGATGTCGGCGGCCAGCCGACGCTCGTCGATTTGCAGACGGCGCAGGGCGTGCAGCCGGCGGTGATTGCGTCGACGAAGCAGGGCAGTATTTACGTGCTGAATCGCGAAACCGGCAAGCCGATCGTGCCGATCAGCGAGGTTGCGGTGCCGGGCGGCGCGGCGCAGGGCGATCACACCGCGCCGACGCAGGCGGTCTCCGCGCTCAACTTCAACCCGCCGCGCATCACGGAAGCGAACATGTGGGGCACGACGCCGTTCGATCAGCTCTGGTGCCGCATCAAGTTCAAGAGTCTGCGCTACGACGGGCCGTACACGCCGCCGTCGGAGCAAGGGACGCTCGTGTTTCCGGGCAACTTCGGCGTGTTCGACTGGGGCGGAATTTCGGTCGATCCGGTGCGGCAGATTCTGATTGCGAATCCGGACTACATGGCGTTCACATCAAAGCTGATTCCGCGCGACAAGATTCCGGGGGCGAACGGCGAGAAGAAGGGCAGCGAAACGAGCGGCATTAAGCTCGCGCGCGGCACGCCGTTCGGCTACGAGATCAGCGCGTTTCTTTCACCGCTCGGGATTCCGTGCCAGGCGCCGCCGTGGGGCTACATGGCGGGCGTGGACATGCGCAAGCAGAAGATCACGTGGATGCACAAGAACGGCACTATCGTCGATAGCGCGCCCCTGCCGATTCCGATGCCGCTCGGCGTGCCGAGCCTCGGCGGGACGATCGTGACGGCGGGCGGCGTCGCATTCCTGACGGGCACGCTCGATCAATACGTGCGCGCCTACGATGTGCGCGACGGCAAAAAGCTGTGGGAAGCGCGGCTGCCGGCGGGCGGACAGGCCACGCCAATGAGCTACGCCGATGCGAGCGGCAAACAATATGTGCTCGTGACGGCGGGCGGTCACGGCTCGCTCGGCACGAAGGCCGGCGATTACGTAATCGCCTACGCGTTGCAGTAAATGCAGGAACGCGGCGCGGCGAATATTAGCCCGCGCCCGCGCGTTACGCTCGCCGATAGGCTTCGGCCATCAGCGCGCTGACTTTGGCGCGTGCGTCGAGCGCGTCGTGCATGGCGGCGCGCAGCTTGGCAGCGATGAAGGAAACGAGGGCGATCGGGGTGGCGGCGAAGATTCCCATGATGAACTCCGTACTAGGGTAACTGACTAGGTAATAACCCTAGGTTAGCACATGTGACGCGCTGCAACAAATTTCTTTCGGGAAATTGACAATACGAAAAGGCGAATCGCCGCGTTGTCCCGGCCCTCTTAGGAGCATGCTGATGAAGACGCGGTTTCGTTCTCGCATCGCAGCGTAGGGCGCCGTCGTGCTCATCGCGGCGTTCGTGGGCGCGCGTAGCGGCGGCTCCGGCGAAGGCGGCGCGCGATCACGAGCGCGCCGAATCGCTACGCGATCTCGTGGATGCGCGTCGCCGGCTGCAAGGCAGCGTGACGCGCTTTCTTCGCTCTTCGACGACACGCGCGCAAGCGCCGCGCATGACGCGCCGTAGTCGCTGGAGGCGCTAGTCGGCATGCTGGAGAAAAGGGCGCGCGCGGCGGGATTCGCGCGCATGCGCGAGCTAAGCGCGGCCGTGTAGGAAGCGCGCTGGAGCGGCTGGACGCGACGCTCGTTGGATTGTGCGTGGAGCATGTCCTGCGCGCGAAGGCGTCGCCGGGCGCGAAGACGCGAGCGCGACGCGCCTAGACCGGCGGGTTCACCTTTGGCGGAAGGGCATCGAGTTGCCGGAACACGCTCAGCCAGTCCTCCAGATGCCACGTTTTCGACACCAGACCGTCGCGCAATTCGTGAAACGAATGGATGGCGAAGCGGATCGGCTTTTTTGTCGCGGCAATGCCGAGCAGCGGCCCGGACTGCGTGCCGCTCACTTCCGCGCGGATGCCGACGCGATCTTCCTGCATCAGCATGTCGAGAATCTCGATGCGCATGTCGGGCAGCGCGGTGGCGAGATCTTCGAAGATCGGGATCATCTGGTCCGGACCGGGCTTTTGTCCGGGCGGTTCAGGGACGTATTGCCAGTCGGGCGTGACGGCCTGCCGCAGCAGCGCGACGTCCTGGGTGGAAAACGCGCGATAGAGACGCTCGACCGCCTCGCGCGCGGCCGATTGGGTGAGCTGATTTGTCTGCATGGTGCCTCCTTGGTGAGGAATGGATTGCAGCACTGCGCAGCCACTTTAGCGCGATGCGGGAGCGAGCGCGAAGGGGGCGGTTCTGGCGGAGGCGTTATGCCGTGCGAGTCTTCTCCGTGTTTGACGAAGATAAACCGAATAAACATGTCGGAAATTCGGAGTTTAAATTTAGGATTAGAAGTTGTACTGATTATGTGAGGAAAATAAATCCACCAAAACTCGTGGAGATATTAGAGGACTGAGCAGGTCGCTTCAAAGAATAGTGGTAACTATCGCGTATAAAAATATGCGGAAGGTTTCGGTCTCTCGACTTTGGTGACTATCGCCTCTTTACACAACATCCCAGCGGATGGCGCTCAACTCAAACACGCAGCCGCTACCGTCACCGGTAGATTTGGCGTGCTATCGGCTCGCAGCCTTGGCCTGACGGCTCGCATCGTTCCTCTGAATGCTGGGCGGCTTACGGCAACACCGCTGCCAGCCCTCGTGCTCGACCGTGACGGCGGTCACTTTATCCTCGCCAAAACCGCGCTGATTCTCGAAGGCCTGCGAGTCGGTCAGCAGTGCCCGACGCTCAATCGGCAAAGTCATCGAACGGTACAACCGGAAACGCTGTGATTGAATCGGCAGCATGATCGCGCCGGACGTTCCGCTTAAAAATCTCAGAAACTGTCCGAACGAGTGAGGCTACCTCTCCTCTATCCGCGTCATCTTTGTTCCCATCGCGTTCGCCTTTGAGTTGCTCGAAAATATCAATAGACTCAAATGTCAAGCTGACCGTTCCGGGCGAATTTCGATATGGTCCGGTGCATGGCCATGCTGATGCCGCTGCAACACTGCCCTGTACGCATTCTCTAGCAGCCTGTTGAAATACCCTCTGCGCGAGTCATCCGGGCAGGAGGGGCAAACGTTGATTCAAGGAATCGAACGAC